>JADKCK010000115.1 GCA_016718845.1 Sphingobacteriales bacterium | reverse complement strand
TAATCTTCTAACCGCTTAAAACAACAAATAAATGGATTTCTACTTAATTATCATCCAAACCGAAGAGTTTTAACTATATAACACATGGCATTAACGGGTGGTCAGCCATTATTGGTTTCAGGCTTTTAGTATGGTTTTTGGGCAACAAAAACATTATCAATGGTGCCATTATAAAAAAAACCATATTTCCTGGGCATTGCGGCGGCAATTACGTTGCCTTACTCTTACCATCTACCATCAAGTTAGAGCACATCGAGGCAAAAAAGCTTCTTCTGTTTCACTTCGCTGACTACGCCTCTATTTATTTGCTATTGTGGGCAGTTACACCCTCTTTGCATTGGGCAATTTGTTAAATGTATGGGCAGTCTATAGTCTGCTAACTGTTTGGTCGCTGATATATTACATTATTTTTAAGTTTGCCATACGCCATCACCTTCGACCGTTTAGCAATTCATCGACCTGTCGTTGCATGTGCAGGTCGGAAGGTATCGGCGTTTATTTATAAAGTACAATTATCATTACTTACCCACAGTGCTTTGCTCGGTTATCAACCGTATGATTTTGATGACTGGTAACGCCTTTATGTCCTGCAACGATTTGCATAACCACGCCATTTGGCATTTGTTTGTGATGGCGGCAGTTAGTTGCCATTATGCGGCGTGTATGCCATATGCCAGCTCGCCAAGATAATTTTGTGTTTTTTGCGTTGATAATGCTTCTACTTTTTGGTCGCTCAATTTTTTACCAGGAAACCACAGCACCTATCTGCCTTATTTCTTTGTTTGTTTTATGCCTTATTTGCTCAGGCTCAGGGCTACACCCTTATCGAAGGAAACATAAAAATACCCGACGGCAAAGAAGTAAGCGTAACCATTGTTACCGATGCACTAACCAACGAGCGCACCATCATATCAACACCCTCGACGAGCAAGGCAATTTTTAAATTAGCTTTTAGGATTAGCAATGCCGCCATTGTGCGCTTTGAACACGGCTTTGAAAATATGTTGATATATGTAACGCATAATCAGCACAAAAGTTACTTTTGAGGCAGATAAGTATGTGAAAACCATACAATGGAGCAGCGACGAGCCAACAACAACAATTATATGGTGGCATACCACAACCAGTTTGATGGCAAAGAAGTAGACCAAACCTACATAGACCTAAAAACCGACGGCATGAGCACCGACGCTTTTGCCCTATATGGCAACAACCTAAAAGACCGAAAAATGCGGTTTTTGAACGATTATATCCTAAAACACCCATTTACCGACCATTTTGAGGATTATGCCCGCGGCGATGTGCTATAAGTGGGGCTAGATTTGTTGCTTTGCCGCCTCGGTTGATTGGTTAGTGCCGCACTCGTACTACAATTTTTTGACGCAAATTCCGCTTCAAAACAATTTGTTGGTAGATAGCCGACCCTACAACGATTTTTTGCAAACCTATCTTACCTACCAATATCAACTCGATAAACAAAACTTAGTAGCCAATCGGCAATGCTTGCCAAATACAACATAGCCCAAAATTTATTGACCGACGAAAAAATACGGTATTTTACCCTTGCCAAACTTATATTAAATGGCTCGGCGACGGTTGCCACCGAGGGTATTGCCGACCTAGAAACCATGTACACCCATTTTGAACAAACAAACCCTTATTTAGCCTACGCCAAAGTAGTTGGCGAGGTTTTTGCAAACGCCAAAAAATTTGCACCCGGTAGCTTTGCACCCGATTTTTCGTTGCAAGACCTACAAGGTAATACCGTTTTTTTGAGCGATTTTAGAGGTAAAGTTGTTTATCTAGATTTTTGGGCAAGCTGGTGTCACGCTTGTTTGCAGCAAACACCCTACATAAAAGAACTAAAACAACAACTCAACGACCAAGATGTGGTGTTTTTATACGTATCGGTTGATAAAACGACGAGGCTTGGCGTAATATGGTGGCTAAAAAAGCACTACCCGGCGTGCATTTGCGCATACCCGACGGTATAGACTCGGAGATTGCCAAACAATACAACATTGGCGGCGTACCGCTTTATTTTATGATTGACCAAGAGGGCAAATTTGTATCGAAACCACCACTGCCAAGCCAAACAAGCCTTTATTGAAAGTAAGCCATTTGGTAAATAAACACAAAACCGGAAACTAGTGATATCGCTTGTTCAATAAAGGTTTTATTTATAAGAAAAAAAACCAACAAATTACACCTTAAACTACTAAGGTATTTTTATCAATAAACTATAATCTTTATTTCGCCCCTGTTAAACTCAATAATACCATCTTCTTTTAGCTCGTTTAGTAAAATATTAAGTGTTGGGCGCGAGGTAGCAATTAAATTAGCAATATCTTGCTGTGTGTAATGGTGTTTTATAATGGTTTGGTTGTTTTGTATCGTGCTATTTTCGTGGGCAAGGTCTTTGATAAACGCCAACAAACGTGTTTTAGCATCTTTAAAAAACAATAATTCAAGGCGGCGTTCTAACTTTTTGATGCGCCAGCCAATTATTTTGTAGATATGCAAACTCAAATCGCGGTTTTTTCGCATCATTTCTTGCAAATCTTCAATACTTATAGGGCATAAGCTTACGGTATCGGCAGCCAAGGCTACTTCGTTGCGTTTTTCCTCGCCCAATAGTGCCATTTCGCCAAACACCTCGCCCCGCGACAAAATAGCCTTTAATACCTCGTCGCCCTCGTTGGTATATTGCACCAACTTAACCTTACCTTTTGCAATTAAGTAAAGGCGCGTAGATAGGTCGTGGTGCAAATAAATAAACTCACCCTTTTATACTCCTTAAAGGTGGCGTTTGTTTAAATTCTTAAAACGGTGCGGGCAAATAATGTCAAACAAATTTATACTTTCGAGATACCACATACAAATGATAAAATAGTAAATTAACAACGGCATCTGTTACAAAACCGAAACAAAAACACCTGCAAAGTTCCACATTTATTGCCAGAAAATAGCACAAAACTACAAAATGTACCTCATATTTTACAACAAGGCTACATTTTAGCTTTTTATAAAACCGTTTAGGTATGTTTTAATTGGGTATTAGCACAATAATCGCAAAAATGCGCTATCTTTGTACCATACTACTTGCATTGCCTAACATTTTTGCAGCAGCAAGCCCTTACTTAGCCCAGCTTATTCGGGCTGTTTTTCATCCAAACACTTTACACTAATTATGAAAGAAATTGTAAAACTAACCTCCGATAAAACCCCTATAGAACACATCGAAAAAGCCATTTTGGTGGGTTTAATATTGCCTAATCAGCCCGAAATTAAGTTAGATGAATACCTCGCCGAACTCGAATTTTTGGCACAAACAGCCGGAGCAACCGTATTGCGTAGCTTTAAACAACGATTGCCACACCCCGAAAACGCCACCTTTGTAGGCAAAGGCAAACTCGAAGAAATACGCGAATATGTAGAGGTAAAAGAAATTGATTTAGTTATTTTTGACGACGACCTAAGCCCTACCCAACAAGCCGTTTTAGAGCGAGAACTAAAATGTAAAGTAGTAGACCGTACTTTTCTTATCCTCGACATATTTGCCGGACGCGCCCAAACAGCACAAGCACGCGCACAGGTAGAGTTGGCACAAATGCAATACCTATTGCCCCGCCTTAGAGGGCTTTGGACACACCTTGAACGCCAACGTGGGGGTATTGGTATGCGAGGACCCGGCGAACAAGAAATTGAAACCGACCGCCGAGTAGTGCGCGAAAAAATTGCACGCCTTAAAGATTTACTCGAAAAAATTGACCGCCAAAACCTAACCGCCCGCAAGCAACGCGGCGACTTGGTGCGCGTGGCACTAGTGGGTTATACCAACGTAGGTAAATCTACCTTAATGGTGCTGTTAAGCAAAGCCGATGTGTTTGTAGAAAACAAATTGTTTGCCACCCTGGATACCACCGTAAGAAAAGTAGTTTGGGAGCAAACACCCTTTTTTGTTGTCCGATACAGTAGGTTTTATCCGCAATTGCCGCACCGCCTCATCGAAAGTTTTAAATCAACCTCGACGAAGTGCGCGAAGCCGATATTTTACTACATGTTGTAGACCTTGCCCACCCACAACACGAAGACCAAATTAAGGTAGTTAACAAAACCCTTGCCGACATTAAAGCCGGCGACAAACCCATGTTGATGGTGTTTAATAAACTCGACTTATACAAAACAACCTATTTTGATGAGTTTTTAGACCAAGAAACCAAAGACGAAATGATGCAAGAACTAATAGAAAATTGGCAAACACGCACCGAAAATAACAGCGTTTTTATATCGGCAACCGAGCGCGAAGGTATCGAAGAATTGCGCAGCTTAGTACTCGAAAAAATACAAGCCGAGTATGCCCAACGTTACAGGTGGCATACAATGCGGCAACCAAAGTTGGGAGCAAGAGGTGTAATAAAACCACATCTGCCCACAAAAACTGCCTTTGTTTGGTTTAATACCAGGCAAAGGCAGTTTGTGTGTTATATCACCTTAATTCAAAGCATTTGCTTGTACGCTAATTTTTTGAGTTTTGGTGAGTTATGGGCGCGAAAAACTGCACCAGCTTGGGCAAAGTGATTTATAGTGATTATATATATTGTGTATCAATATACTATAAATGATAACATTAAAATAATAAACATAAGTATATATATTATTATTGTAAACATATTTATAGTAATTATATCTTTTTTATATTCAGGGTTATCGTTATTTAAAATTAAAAAAGGAGGATATGCTCCGATACCAATAACTCTAAAAAACGTTTGTTTTAATATAAATATTAAAAAAGACCTTTCTATACCCTTACCTTGTTTATATATAATATATAACCAAGCCCTGTATGCCCATATAATGTACAGAGAAAAAAATAATGTAAAAATTATGTATATCATGTTATTCTGTTTCTTTAATGCTTAATGGTTTTTTTATTTTTTTTTGTGATTGGGGTATTTTGCATTTTCATACTTAATAGCTATTCAGCTTAATACTGTCGGGTAAAAAGTAGTATTTTAAGCTCCGTTAGGGGCGTAATATGGGTAGCGGTAATGTTGGAAAATCGTATTTTCAGCCCCGTTAGGGGTGTAATATGGTTATTTATCGATGAAAAAGCAAAACCAACCCCCAAATTTATACCCCACAGTATTAGCTTGAAAGACTACTTAATTCATATTGCCCGAAGTATAGCTATAAACTTTTGTATTTGTCGACGGTGTCTTGACACATGTACAATAGCATGTTCCATGAGTTGCTCGTAATCGTATAGTTGTCCCCAAAAAGTTGTTAATTTGTTTTCGGGGGCAAATTGAGCCATTTCTGAGTCGGCAATGTTTTCAAAAAAACGCACATTATGCTCAAATGCTGTATCAAGTGCAGCATTGTAATCGGCAATAGTGCTATACGTAACCCGTTTTGTCCAATTAGCAGCGGCATCGTTTCTATGCATGTCTATCATTGTAACGTAGTTATAGCTGCACCATATAATATGAGTAAGCACCGATTGTATAGATACACAATCTTTATTGCTAGTTTGTGTATCTACTATGGTTGCTAGCTCGGCATCGGTTAGGTTAGCAATATGTGCTTTTAAATCATCAATAACATTTGGTATTCATCGAGCAAAGCTCCCATAATACCTTGGCGAGATAAGTTTAACATGTTGTAATGTTTTTTTGTGATAAAATACTCAATTTTTGACTTGCAAAGATAGCCTAAATTAACTAAAAATACCCTATTTATGCAAGCTAAAAAATAAAAAACAAAAAATTAACATGAAATTTCAATTAATTTTGTTAAGATAGGTATGTTTTTCAAATAATACAAATACTCAATTTTGTAGCTCCAAAATAAAGTACACAAAAAATAATTTTTGTTGGTTATTTTAGCGTATTTTTGCACCCCATACAAACGAAAATACCATACACCTCATTTATGCCCAACAAAATCAACCAAACCTTTTTTCTTACTTTATTGGTTGTTGTTTTATTAGTTTTATTATCGGCTTTTGGAAAAGAAATAAACTATAAAGGATTTAGACTAAAAAAGATAAACATACTTGCCGATGTATTGCCCGACTCGTTGCAAGATAAACACCCTGCCACAAGCACCACCGATGTGTTTGTGATGGATACTTCGTTTGTCGATACCCTTTATACCGAAACCTACCTAGAAGATACCGTTGCAACACCACCAAAGCCAGATACCTTGGCAAACTTTGCAAACAACAAACCACCCAAAATAAAAAACGAACCCAACGCTCCCCAAAATACCTACACACTCGAAAACGAAAGCACCGAAACCAAACCCTCGAAAGCCGCACAAATAACCGACGAGGATTTGGCTAACATAAAAGCCTCGTCTACAACCAATTACCTTGAGGATTATACCGCCGAAGGCGATGCCCTTACCATGTTGTTGGCTAATATAAAAGCATACAAAAGTGCAGGGCAAAAAGTGCGCATTGCTTTTCTTGCCGACTCGTTTGTAGAGGGCGATATTATGTTGGGCAATCTGCGCGATTTGCTACAAACCGAATGGGGCGGCAAAGGCGTTGGTTTTGTACCCATAGCCTCGCCTGCGGCACATTTTCGCAATTCTGTTAGCCACACCTTCTCTAAAAACTGGATAACCCACTCAATACTCGATGCCGGTAAACATCGCGTTATTTGGGCATAAGTGGCTACTGCCATCAGCCCGCCGCCGAGGGTAGTTGGGTATCGTACAAAACAACCAACTCGTACAAAAACAGCACCTATTTTACGCAAGCCCGTTTGTTTTACATCAATCCATCTAACCCAAACGCCACCATAAAATACAGCGTAAACAAGGGCGAAACCATTGCCGAAACCCTTGAACAAGACGACCACCTGCACGAACTACTCGTAAAAAGCGATGCCAAAATTAAAGGCATCGATTTTTATTGCAACGCACCCGATGTATATATTTATGGAGCCTCGTTAGAGGGCAACGATGGTGTTTATGTCGATAACTTTTCGGTACGTGGTGTGTCGGGACCTCAACTAAAACGCATTCGTTCGCAAATGTTCGAGGAGTTTAACGAAAAACAAAACTACTCGTTGGTGGTATTGCAATATGGTTTAAATGTATCTTTCCCAACCGAGGCTCATCTCCAAAACTATATAAAAGTAATGGATGCAGCCATTGTACATGTAAAAAAAGCTTTTCCAAACACGCCCATTATGTTGTTTAGCGTTAGCGACCGCAGCACCAATCAAAACGGCGAGAGAGCCACCCATGAAGGCTTAGATAAAATGATAACAACCCAACAAAATATGGCTAAAAAACATCAACTAATGTTCTGGAATATGTACAACGCCATGGGCGGCAAAAATGCCATGCTTACCTACGTAAAAAACGGCTGGGCAAACAAAGATTATACCCACCTAAACTTTAAAGGCGGCAAAGAAATTGCCAAACTGTTTGCCAAAGTCCTTGTTCAATAAATAGACACAAATAAACCTGCTAACTGATGTTATGCACACGAGGACAGATTTTTAAGATTTTAAAAAATAATTTAATATTTATATAAAACCCTAATCTAAACAAAAAATATAGGATAATATCATCTAAAATACTAATGGTGGTTTGTTGAGCAATAGATTGTTCAATAAATAAGCTATTTGGGTGATAAAAGAGCTATTTTATAGGTGGTAAATACTCGGCAAAATAAATCTTCCTCTATCACTAAATAAAAAATCCATGTTAATCCGTGTCTAATCCGTAAAATCTGTGTCCTCAATAAAGCTAAAATAGCGTAGTGCGTAACACAAGTTGCTAAGTAATTTGGCTCTTCCTCTTATCTACATATTTCAATACCATGATGTACATACCTAAGTTACTTATTTGTTTATTTTGCACAGAACTTTTATCTTTGCCAAACATCAACCAAGCAACAACAACACAGCCAACCTCCGACAATATTATACACAACGATACCGCACTCTCTGTATTGTTCGATAAAATGTATCAGTTAGAAAACAGCCAACAACAACCAATAGAAAAACTACTTAAAGTACCCATCGTACACATAGGCGACTCGCACCTGCAAACAGGCGTGCTAACATCGGTGCTGCGCGAGCGGCTACAAATGCAATTTGGCAATGCCGGACGCGGTTTGGTGTTTCCGTATCAGGTAGCTAAAACCAACGAACCTGTAACCTTTGTGTCGTCGAGCAATGTAATTTGGGAAGCCAAACGCTGCGTTTTTCCCGACCGCCCCATGCCCATTGGCTTGTCGGGTATTACCCTAAAAACCACCGACCCCAACGCCACCCTTAGCATAGGCATACGCAGCCCTAATAAACTAGATTATAGCTTTGACCATATTACCGTTTTTACCGACAACACCGAGCAAAGCTTTGATTGGCAAACCAACAACGAAATGCTCAATTATCCCGACGGTAGTTTTAAACGAGTGATGTATCTTAACCAACCAACCAACAACCTGCAACTGTATTGCCGCAAAAACAAACCCGAGCAACAATATGCCCACCTTTATGGTATTAGCCTCGAAAAAGCACAAAGCGGCATTTTGTACCACACCATAGCCGTTAATGGCACACAGTATCAACACCTCGATGCAGCAGCATATTTTACTAAACAAATACCCGAACTCGAACCATTTTTAATTATACTATCGTTAGGCACCAACGAGGCAGTAAGCCGCGATTACAACAGCCCCAGTTTTAGATACCAAATAGACCAATTGGTGCAAAAACTAAAACAGAGCTGCCCAGGTTCGGCAATTATGCTAACAACCCCTGCCAACTCGCTAAAAAACCGCCAACCAAATCCCCAAATGCTGCTTGTAGCCGATGTGCTACGACAATATGCCAACGAAAAACAACTACCCTACTGGGACCTAAACACCATAGGCGGAAGTGCAACCGACTGGCAAAACCAAAAAATGCTTCAATCCGATGGACTACATTTTACCCATCAAGGCTACCTATTTCAAGGCGATTTATTGCACCAAGCTCTTTTAAAATCCTACACCCACTATGTTTCCGGTAGATATAAGTAACCTCCTCGACCAATTTCGCTATCATCCCAATGCACCGCTTATCTTTAATAGTGGCTTTTTTCTGTTCCTTTTTCTGGGTTTCTTGGCAATATACATGCTTGTATATAAGCACAAAAAAGCACATATTATCTACCTAACCCTATTTTCTATCTTTTTTTACTACAAATCGAGTGGCATTTATGTATTGGTGCTACTTTTTACAACCATCACCGACTACGCATTAGCCAAGCTAATGTACCAAACCCCCAAAGGTTTAAAAAAAGAGCTATTACTGATACTTAGCCTTGTTAGTAATTTGGGTATTTTAGCCTACTTTAAATACACCAACTTTTTTATTGATATTACCAACCTTTTTTGGTACCGCGATATAGCCACAATGGACATATTTCTGCCCGTAGGCGTGTCGTTTTTCACCTTCCAATCGCTTAGTTACACCATAGATGTATACCGCGACGAACTAAAACCCGTTAGCCTACTCGACTTTGCTTTTTTTGTCACCTTTTTCCCGCAAATGGTGGCAGGCCCAATTGTTAGAGCAAAAGATTTTTTACCCCAAATACACCGCCCCGTTTTTGTATCTACCGCGGATTTTGGACGAGGCGTGTTTTTGTTTGCCTGTGGCTTGTTTAAAAAAGCCGTTATATCCGACTACATCAGCCGCAACTTCGTCGACCGCGTTTTCGAAGAACCCCTCAAATACACAGGGCTCGAAAATTTGTTTGGCACCTATGGCTACGCACTACAAATCTATTGCGACTTTTCGGGCTATACCGACATGGCAATAGGCATAGCCCTAGTGCTAGGCTATCATCTAGTACCCAATTTCGATGCCCCCTATCAATCGGCAAGCATCACCGAGTTTTGGCGCCGATGGCACATATCACTCTCTACTTGGCTCCGCGATTATTTGTACATACCCCTTGGCGGCAATCGTTTAGGCAAAATACGCACCTACATCAACCTGCTAATAACTATGCTTTTGGGCGGATTGTGGCATGGCGCTTCGATGCAGTTTGTTTTGTGGGGATTTTTGCACGGAACTGCCTTGTCCATCGAAAAGTTTTTTAACATCAACTCTACACAGCGCTCGCCGCTATTATTACACATTTTGCGGGTGTTATTAACCTACCATTTTGTGTGTTTTTGTTGGATATTTTTTCGTGCCGCCACCTTCCAAACAGCCCTCGATGTGTTGTATCAAATAGCCTACGATTTCCGCCCCGAGCTTATCGGCGATTTTATACATGGCTATTACCGCGTATTGGTGTTTATGGCATTAGGCTTTGCTTTTCATTTTGTGCCCAAATCTATTGAGCAACGCGCCCAAAATGCCGTTACTTATTTGCCATTGTTAGGCAAAGCTTTGCTTTTGGTAGCTATTATTTTTTGTGTGATGCAGGTTAAATCGTCCGAAATACAACCATTTATCTATTTTCAGTTTTAACCCAACAATTTACCCAATAAAAAAAGCCTTGCTATTGCAGCAAGGCTTTTTTTGTGGGTGGATATAGACAAAAAAGCAAACGTCTTTCAACCAATGGCTGAAAGACATTTACCGAATAATCCCCTTTTACTAAAAATGAAATCTGAATGTATCAGATAAAAAATTAATCCCCTAATTTTTTAAGTATGGCGATATCGCATCGCGTTTCATGGTGTATTATACGGATGTAACCGACAAAAGGTTTCAAAAATACCCTTTTTTTTGTGTTTTCTTTATTTTTTATCCATTGCCCAAAAAAGGAAACGTCTTTCAACCAATGGCTGAAAGACATTTACCGAATAATCCCCTTTTACTAAAAATGAAATCTGAGTGTATCAGATAAAAAATTAATCCCCTAATTTTTTAAGTATGGCGATATCGCATCGCGTTTTATGGTGTATTATACGGATGTAATTGACAAAAGGTTTCAAAAATACCCCTTTTTTTTGCGTTTTCTTTATTTTTTATCCATCGCCCAAAAAAGGAAACGTCTTTCAACCAATGGCTGAAAGACATTTACCGAATAATCCCCTTTTACTAAAAATGAAATCTGAGTGTATCAGATAAAAAATTAATCCCCTAATTTTTTAAGTATGGCG
This sequence comes from Sphingobacteriales bacterium, assembly GCA_016718845.1. Classification (GTDB taxonomy): domain Bacteria; phylum Bacteroidota; class Bacteroidia; order Chitinophagales; family UBA2359; genus JAEUUX01. The sequence goes on along the minus strand of JADKCK010000115.1, from coordinate 3,709 downwards.
ATATCGCATCGCGTTTTATGGTGTATTATACGGATGCAACCGACAAAGGGTTTCAAAAAAATACCTAAAATTTGCAGTTTTTTGCAGCGTTATTTTCGCCAATATTGTCAGGAAAAATTAATACCAATCAACAAATTTGGCACAAATCTGTCAATCTGACAGTATTTTTAAGTCGTTTAACGGCTTGGCATAACTATTGAATAGTGTATAACATCAAAATTAAATAACCGCTAAACGCACCAAACAACAATGAGCAAAATTATAGGTATTGACTTGGGAACGACCAACTCGTGTGTGTCGGTAATGGAGGGCAACGAGCCAGTAGTTATTCCAAATAGCGAAGGAAAACGCACAACCCCATCGATTGTAGCATTCTTGGCAAACGGCGAACGCAAAGTAGGCGACCCCGCCAAACGCCAAGCAATCACCAATCCACAAAACTATCCAATCTATCAAGCGTTTTATGGGTCGCCGCCACGACGAAATAGTAGGCGAAGCCCAACGCATGGCGTACAAAGTAGTAAAAGGCGATAACAACACCGTGCGTGTTGATATTGACGGACGTTTGTATACACCACAAGAAATATCGGCAATGGTGTTGCAAAAAATGAAAAAAACTGCCGAAGATTATCTAGGTCACGAAGTAACCGAAGCTGTTATCACTGTACCTGCTTATTTTAACGACTCGCAACGCCAAGCTACCAAAGAAGCAGGCGAAATTGCGGGGCTTAAAGTTCGCCGTATTATCAACGAGCCAACCGCCGCTGCACTTGCCTATGGCATGGACAAAAACCAAGAACAAAAATTGCTGTTTATGACCTTGGTGGTGGAACTTTCGATATCTCGATATTGGAATTGGGCGATGGCGTTTTTTGAAGTAAAATCAACCAATGGCGATACGCACTTAGGTGGCGATGATTTTGACCAAAAAATTATTGACTGGATGGCAGACGAATTTAAAGCCGAAGAAGGTTTTGATTTGCGTCGCGACCCAATGGCACTTCAACGCTTAAAAGAAGCTGCCGAAAAAGCAAAAATCGAGTTGTCAAGCTCTGCCGAAACCGAAATTAACTTACCTTATATTACGGCTGTTGATGGCGTACCCCGCCACATGGTTAAAAAACTAACCAAAGCCAAATTTGAACAACTAGTTGACGACCTTGTACGCCGCACCCTTGAGCCTTGCCGCCAAGCCTTGAAAGATGCTGGTTACACCATCAACGATATTGACGAAATTGTAATGGTAGGTGGCTCGACACGTATCCCTAAAATACAAGAAGCTGTTGAACAGTTTTTTGGCAAAAAATGCAACCGCAGCGTTAACCCCGACGAAGTAGTAGCTATTGGTGCTGCCATTCAGGGTGGCGTTTTAACGGGCGATGTAAAAGACGTTTTGTTGTTAGATGTTACCCCACTATCGTTGGGTATCGAAACAATGGGCGGCGTATTTACTCGCTTGATAGACTCAAACACCACCATTCCTACCCGCAAATCGGAGGTATTCTCGACAGCTACCGACAATCAACCATCGGTAGAAATACACGTATTGCAAGGCGAACGCGCCATGGCACGCGACAACCGCACATTAGGTCGTTTTGTGTTAGATGGTATTCCGCCAGCATCGCGCGGCATTCCGCAAGTAGAGGTAACGTTTGATATTGATGCCAATGGTATCATGAGCGTATCGGCAAAAGACCGCGGAACAGGCAAACAACAAAACATACGCATAGAAGCGGGTACGGGCTTGTCGAAAGACGAAGTAGAACGTATGCGCAACGAAGCCAAAGCCAACGAAGAAACCGACAAAATAGCCCGCGAACAAGTCGAGAAATTGAACCAAGCCGATAGCTTGATTTTCCAAACAGAAAAACAACTAAAAGAATACGGCGATAAAATTTCGGCAGGCAACCGCTCGGCTATCGACTCGGCATTGGCAAGCCTAAAATCGGCACACGCCAGCCAAAATACAGCCGAAATTGATAGTGCTATGGAAGCCTTAAACAATGCATGGCAAGCTGCCTCGCAAGAGATTTACGCAGCCCAACAACAACAAGGCACCGATGGCAGCAACCCACAAGGTGCCGCCGACGACAACAGCACCGTACAAGATGCCGAGTTTGAAGAAGTACATAAATAAGAAATAACACTAAGCATAAAGTGGTTTTTTAAGGTGAAAAATAACACAGGGCGTACCGCAAGGTCGCCTCTGTTTTTTTGTAACAGCTTAATTTTTAGGTAATTTAGCATTTTTTACCCTACCTTTGTACCGAAGATAGAAAGCAAAAGAAAAATAGCTTAAATAACAGAAAGTATGAATATATTGCATCATCTAAGAAAAAGACCCGGAATGTATATCGGTAACTTGTATCTTACAGGGTTTAAAAATATGATAGGAGGAATTTTTGAAACACTAAAATGCAATCAATCAACAGTTGTTAATATTACGATTGAATTTAAAAAAGAAAATAGAATACGTATTGAGATTAATGGCATGGATAATACTTTGCTTAAAAAAAATATTGATAATATAAATAACGAAATGTATGTTTGATGATTGGAAGAATACAGGAATTCCGATACTAATAGGATTAAGCGAAAATATAAAATAACTGTTCTATAGCCGCAAACAACTACAACATTAATTGCAAAAAGGAGTTGCGTCCATAGATACAGCTAATATTTAAACGAACAAGAAAAACAATTATCGACTTTAATATCGATTTCGATATTTTTAATAAATTTGAAATTAATTATGAAGTAATCAGCAATTTATTCGAAAATACGCGTTCTTAAATCCAGCATTTAAAATAAAAAGTATTGATAGTACAACAAGTGACCCTTCAAGTAAATGTATCTACTATCCACAAGGCATTGCTCATCAGTTAGACTACTCATTTATGGTTCTGATAACATATTCTTCCTATCCTTTATTTCGCCTTGATTACCAAACATCAATAAATGGTTACGATTATCAAATTAGCTTTTATTATATCGTCGCCAGGAAACTCTTATTCTATGTCTTACGCCAATGTCGATGAACTTGTGGCTGGTGGTTCTTTGATTGACGGCATACTTGACGGAATAATAGCAGCTATTAAATATGTTTCAAAAAAGAACAATCAAAAAGTGGAAATTACTAGAGCAACGCTAAAAGAAGCATTGATACTTATAGCATCAGTAAAAGGAGACGAGTTTACCTTTGAGCGCCTGTAAGAATTAACCTAAATATGCCCCAAATGTATAAAGAAGTAAAAAATTATATGTACCACAATGTATCTAGTTATCTTTTAAATAATATCAATGTATTTAATTACATTAGAGGGGTTTATAAATAAGATTTTATCATCAATTTTGCCTCTTTAGCTAATTGATTATCAGCGAGTTATGTGTTAAAGAAAATAATTTCTAAACCCCTCTATTATAAGGATATTTATATAATATTAGATATGTAATATTATATATAAAACAACAATTATGTGGTGGATATACGCTTTATTATCGGCTTTTTTTGCATCGCTAACGGCAATTTTTGCCAAAATAGGCGTAACCAACGTAAATGCTAATTTGGCAACCGCCATACGCACTACGCCTTTGATAGTTGCATGGGGCATTGTGTTGGCACGCGGCGAGGCAAACGGATTACACTATCAAAACACAATGTGTTGCTTTAGTTGTGTCGGGTATTGCCACAGGTTTGTCGTGGATATGC
>JADKCK010000114.1 GCA_016718845.1 Sphingobacteriales bacterium | reverse complement strand
ACAGCCGGCATTGTTTGCATAGCCTCTACCACCGACCGCAACACCATTGACAACCCCGATGGCAGTAAAACCTTGCAGTTTAATTTCTGCCAATTCAGAAACTACCCCCAACTAACCTATGCACAATAGCTACCCAACCATGAAAATACGCCACCTGCTTCTTACCTTCGACCTGCCCCTGCCCGTTTATCGCATACGCGCTTTTGAGGCGCTATGGTAGAATGGGCAGGGCGAAAACGACCTACTGCACAACCACCTAAACCCCGAGTATAACCCCAATATAGAACGGGGCGGATTTAAATACCGATACCCCCTTGTGCAGTATCGCACCCACAAAGGTAAAGCGGCTTTGGTGGCACTTAACGAGTGCCGATGCACTGGGCAACATACTGTCGAACCGACAATGGGAAATAATGCTTGATGGCAAACCCACCCCACTGCGCATTGCCGACCTGCAAATGCGAATATACCCTTGCCTACACCGACACGCCCAAACGCTACACCCTACAAAACTGGATTGCCCTTAACCAACAAAACTACCGCGAATACCAACAAATAGAAGAGTTAATAGACCGCCGAACGCCTCGAAAAATTACTTGCGGCACAAATTATCACCTTCGCCCGCGCTATGGATTGGCAAATAGAAGAAACGTTTTGCCGTAACCATACAGCAATTTACACCCAAAACCGTTGATTACCACAACAATAAACTAATGGCTTTTGATGTAGTGTTTGATGCACCGCTACACCTACCCAACGGCATAGGATTAGGCAAAGCTACCAGTCATGGGTTTGGGATTGTTTACAAAGCAAGATAAAACTACTAAACAAAAGGCAGTTTGAGTAATTGTGCACCTTTGTCCATTTTTATTGTGGATTGCGACTAATTCTCCGGTCTGTCACCATGATACTCAGCCATGTGCACCTTTGTCCATTTTTATTGTGGATTGCGACTAGCTACAGTAGCTACCTATCTACACGAAAAAACGCACTATCCTATTTTAGGATAGTGCGTTTTTTGTGTATGCCCATACAGCAACTATAACTCCTAAAACAACCAATCCAAAAACAAGCCCAACTACAAATCAAACAAAACCATAGCTATTACCCTGTTGAACAGCTGCTTGCATCGATGGTGAGGCAGCTTGTTTTTGCTCAATAAGTTGAAGTTTTGTGTGCAGCGGTTTGTTTGAGATTGGAGCTTTGTGTAGTTTTCACTCAATTGGTCACGCTCTTTGTTGAGTGAGAGAGTTTCAGTTAATGGTACAAAATAATCATCTCTTCTCCTCTGAGTACTACATAGGTAATTATAGGCACTACATAGGTAGTTATAGGTAATTATAGGTACTACATAGGTACTACATAGGTACTACATAGGTAAAAATAATTACTACATATATAAACATAGGTACTGCATAGGTACTACATAGGTACTACATAGGTACTACATAGGTAAACATAGGTACTACATAGATAAAAATAATTACTACATATATAAACATAGGTACTGCATAGGTAAACATAGGTAAACATAGGTGATACATAGGTACTGCATAGGTAAACATAGGTGATACATAGGTACTGCATAGGTACTGCATAGGTACTGCATAGGTACTACATAGGTACTACATAGGTAAACATAGGTGATACATAGGTACTGCATAGGTAAACATAGGTGATACATAGGTACTGCATAGGTACTGCATAGGTACTGCATAGGTACTACATAGGTACTACATAGGTACTACATAGGTAAACATAGGTGCTACATAGGTAAACATAGGTACTACATAGGTACTACATAGGTAAACATAGGTGCTACATAGGTAAACATGGGTGATACATAGGTAAAACATAGGTGATACATAGGTACTACATAGGTGCTACATAGGTACTACATAGGTGCTACATAGGTACTACATAGGTGCTACATAGGTACTACATAGGTACTACATACGCAAACCATACGTGATACATACGCAAACCATACGTGATACATACGCAAACCATACGTGATACATACGCAAACCATACGTGATACATACGCAAACCATACGTGATACATACGCAAACCATACGTGATACATACGCAAACCATACGTGATACATACGCAAACCATACGTGATACATACGCAAACCATACGTGATACATACGCAAACCATACGTGATACATACGCAAACCATACGTGATACATACGCAAACCATACGTGATACATACGCAAACCATACGTGATACATACGCAAACCATACGTGATACATACGCAAACCATACGTGATACGTATGTAAAAACAGTTTTAATACATTTTCTCCAATTGTTTATTTTTTGTTGCCAATACAAATGCAAGAAGATTATTGATGCCATGATATCAATAATCTTTACATCACGATATCATGATATCAATAATCTACACGGTATCGTTTAGCTACATTTGCTTATCTGCTAAAAATATTGTACCTTTGTACCGCAAAAATCTATCAAAATGGCTAAATACATTAATTCCTATACCGATTTCGGCTTTAAAAAACTCTTTGGCGAAGAAGGTAACAAAGCACCGTATTATTCATTTGAACCAACTGTGCCAACTCATCACCAAATAAAAGACCTCACTTTTCTCAACGTTGAGGCTCTACCTGATAGCAGCGAAGAACGCAAAGCCTTTTTCGACATCCATTGCACCGCAACAAACGGGGAACTTTTGTTGTCAAAATGCAAAACAAGCTTTCTTTAAAGATAGGTCGCTTATTATTTAACCTACCCTATTAGAGAACAGGCTCAAGGGGCGATTGGAATTTTCAGCTAAGTGCTATTTACTTTATCGCCATATTGGACTTTTATTACGATAATGGTGCATCTGCTGTGTTTAGGCGGAATACCTAAAAGACAAATAACATCACTTTTTACGACCAATTTCAGCTTTACAAACCCGCCTTTGATAAACAAGAGCATCAGCATTACCCATTTTGATAAGTGGGCGTATTTCCTCAAAAACTTGGAAAAATTTGACTCTATTCCCCAAATCTTAAACGAACCTCTTTTTGAGCAAGCCTTTGGCGTAGCAGAAGTTGCCAACTTTACCAAACAACAACGCGAAGATTACGAAAAAAGCAGACTAAGCTATATCGGACTTAAAGAGGTAACGACCACCGCAAAAGAAGAAGGCTTTGAACAAGGTATTGAGCAAGGTAAATCTGAAATGGTTATTGAAATGGAAAAAGAAGGGTTTTCTTTTGACCAAATAGCCAAAATAGCCAAAATAAGCGTTTCCAAAGTTCAACAAATCATCGAGGCTTATAAAACCAAATAACACACAAAAACAGACTTGAAATGCTCAAGTCTGTTTTGTTTTTGCCACAGGTACACAAATCTAGCTACTAACGCAAGATTATTGATGCCATGATATCAATAATCTTTACATCACGATATCATGATATCAATAATCTGCACAGTATCATTTAGCTACATTTGCTTATCTGCTAAAAATATTGTACCTTTGTGCTGTAAAAAATCTATCAAAATGGCTAAATACATTAACCCTTATACCGATTTCGGCTTTAAAAAACTCTTTGGCGAAGAAGGTAACAAAGCACTGTTAGTCGACTTTTTGAACCAACTGCTGCCAACTCATCACCAAATAAAAGACCTCACTTTTCTCAACGTAGAGGCTCTACCCGATAGCAGCGAAGAACGCAAAGCCTTTTTCGACATCCATTGCACCGCAACAAACGGGAACGTTTTATTGTCGAAATGCAAAAAGCAAAAGTCGCTTTCTTTAAAGATAGGTCGCTTTATTATTTAACCTACCCTATCAGAGAACAGGCTCAAAGGGGCGATTGGAATTTTCAGCTAAGTGCTATTTACTTTATCGCTATATTAGACTTTTATTACGATAGTATAGCCACAGCTGTGTTTAGGCGAGACATTACCTTAAAAGACCAAAACAATAACACTTTTTACGACAAGCTACAACTTACCTACTTGCAAATGCCCGCCTTTGATAAACAAGAGCATCAGCTTGTTACCCATTTTGATAAGTGGGCGTATTTCCTCAAAAACTTGGAAAAATTTGACTCTATACCCCAAATCTTAAACGAACCTCTTTTGAGCAAGCCTTTGGCGTAGCAGAAGTTGCCAACTTTACCAAACAACAACGCGAAGATTACGAAAAAAAGCAGACTAAGCTATATCGGACTCAAAGAGGTAACGACCACCGCAAAAGAAGAAGGGTTTGAACAAGGTATTGAGCAAGGTATTGAGAAAGGTAAATCTGAAATGGTTATTTCAGCTTTTATACGGGGCAATTCATCTGAGCAGATTAGTTCTTTTTTAGGCATTTCTCTCGAAAAAGTTCAACAAATCATCGAGGTTTATAAAACCAAATAACACAACAAAACAGACTTGAAATGCTCAAGTCTGTTTTGTTTTTGCCACAGGTACACAAATACAACCATCAACACAAGATTATTGATGCCATGATATCAATAATCTTTACATCACGATATCATGATATCAATAATCTAGGACATGCCCTACTCCATATTTGCTTATCTGCTAAAAATATTGTACCTTTGTACCGCAAAAAATCTATCAAAATGGCTAAATACATTAATCCTTATACCGATTTCGGCTTTAAAAAACTCTTTGGCGAAGAAGGTAACAAAGCACTATTAGTCGACTTTTTGAACCAACTGCTGCCAACTCATCACCAAATAAAAGACCTCACTTTTCTCAACGTGGAGGCTCTACCTGATAGCAGCGAAGAACGCAAAGCCTTTTTCGACATCCATTGCACCGCAACAAACGGAGAACGTTTTATAATCAAAATGCAAAAAGCAAAAGTCGCTTTCTTTAAAGATAGGTCGCTTTATTATTTAACCTACCCTATTAGAGAACAGGCTCAAAGGGGCGATTGGAATTTTCAGCTAAGTGCTATTTACTTTATCGCCATATTGGACTTTTATTACGATAATGGTGCATCTGCTGTGTTTAGGCGCGACATTACCTTAAAAGACCAAAACAACATCACTTTTTACGACAAATTACAACTTACCTACTTGCAAATGCCCGCCTTTGATAAACAAGAGCATCAGCTTGTTACCCATTTTGATAAGTGGGCGTATTTCCTCAAAAACTTGGAAAAATTTGACTCTATTCCCCAAATCTTAAACGAACCTCTTTTTGAGCAAGCCTTTGGCGTAGCAGAAGTTGCCAACTTTACCAAACAACAACGCGAAGATTACGAAAAAAGCAGACTAAGCTATATCGGACTTAAAGAGGTAACGACCACCGCAAAAGAAGAAGGCTTTGAACAAGGTATTGAGCAAGGTATTGAGCAAGGTAAAGAAGTTAAAGAAACTGAAATGGTTATTTCAGCTTTTATACGGGGCAATTCGCCGCAACAGATTAGTTCTTTTTTAGGCATTTCTCTCGAAAAAGTTCAACAAATCATCGAGGCTTATAAAACCAAATAACACACAAAAACAGACTTGAAATGCTCAAGTCTGTTTTGTTTTTGCCACAGGTACACAAATACAACCATCAACACAAGATTATTGATGCCATGATATCAATAATCTTTACATCACGATATCATGATATCAATAATCTGCTTCGTGTTTTATTTATCCACCATAACAAAAATAGCTGCACCCCGAAATACATTAGGTACTACCCTAATACTATAAGCTTGGGAAATAGCCCCGAAATTATTTTTCTTTTTTTGAGAATTATTTTCTGTTTCTATTTTTTTGCTTTACCTTTGCAAGGATAAACTATGGCAGGTATTAATGTGGCTGACCGTTGGCGATGCCGTAAACGCCATTTGGAATAATTGGAACTTGTAGTAGTTTTTGTATTGTTCTAAAAATTTTCGCAAAATAATACAAAAAGTACAACAAATCTTTCGTTTATTAGTGAGTTGACAGTAAACCTAAAAAAAGACTCATCGTAACGAAAATAATATATTGTATAGATTTAAAATGATTACATTTGCATAATGGCTGATTTGAATAAACTCTATTTGTTCAGACGACCCATATTGAGAATATTCCACATATTCTCCAAAATGGAATAACGCATACGACTTCAGAATATGCAAATCCTGATTTTGTACCCATTGGCGACAGCAGCTTAATTACTACTCGAAACAACTTTATATTAAATAATGGCACACGCTTAGGCGAATACATCCCGTTTTACTTTGGAGTAAGAACCCCAATGCTTTATGTGGTTCAAAACGGATTTAATATGGTAGCACCCACATCTGCCGAAAATATTGTGTATTGCGTAAGTTCCGTTCAAAAAATTATAGACCTTCAATTAGATTTTGTATTTACCGATGGTCACGCAGGACGGTTTCAGTTCTCAATACACGGTTGCAGATATTCAAAATATTGATACTATCTTAGATAAAATGCTATTAATGCCAAGTATTGGAAAGACGAAAATGATTTGGATAAAAAAAGAAGAAAAGAAGCAGAGTTTTTGGTATTAGGTGACATTTCACTCCATGCCATTTTAGGTTATATAACCTACAACGAAAATGCAAAAAACAAGATAATCACCTTTGGTGCAGATGCTACCAATGTTCTTATTAAACCAGAATTTTATTTTTAAGATATGCTATACTACAAAACAGGCAACTTGTTAGACAGCGAAGCAGAAGCTTTGAGAACACCGTAAACACCGTGGGGGTAATGGGCAAAGGTATTGCTTTGCAGTTTAAAAATATGTTTCCCAACAATTTTAAGCTGTATTCAAATGCTTGCAAAAACAAGGAACTAAAAGTAGGGCAACTATTAGTTACCGAAGAAGAAGCATTATTGGTTGGCAAAAAAAACTATTATAAATTTCCTACAAAAAACCAATTGGCGTTTGCCTTCTGAATATCAATACATTGAAACAGGATTAACAGAGTTAGTAAAAATAATTAAAAAAAAAACATTAAGTCTATTGCTATTCCGCCTTTGGGGTCAGGCAATGGTGGTTTGGATTGGAACAAAGTGAAACTGATTTTAGAAAAACATTTGGCAGATGTAGATTGTGAAATTCATATCTACGAGCCAAGTGTAGTAATTCAGGAAGTATTGAAAAAAGAAAGAGTAAAACTAACTCCCGCAAGGGCAATGTTACTTTCTGTTTTGTATGAATTGGTTCGTAACGGTGAGTTTGTTTCAGAATTTTCATCAGAAAAAATTGCTTATTTTCTGCAACGTTTTGAGCAAAGAATCCTTTAAGCTAGATTTTCAACCTAATTTTATGGACCTTATTCGGGCAAAGTAAAACATGTTTTATATTACCTTAATGGAAGCTACATTATGGGTACAGCTCAAAAGACAAAAACCATTTGAAGAATTGGGCTTAATCTTAGATGCTGAAATTGAAGTGAATGACTTTTTAGATAAACCCGAAAATACTGTCCACAAAAATACCGTAGAAAAAACAAAAACATTCTTAACTGGATTTTATTCTTCCTTTGGTTTAGAACTGCTTTCTACAATTGATTTCATTATTGCGGAAAAAAATACCAATACACAAGAAGCTATTACGAAGGAGTTGGAAAATTGGAGCGACTGAAAGAAGACTTTGTTTACCAACCCAAAATTTATTCAAATAGCAATCAATAATTTGAATTACACCTAAATTAAGTGAAGACCTACTGGTAACAGGTGTTTGGTTCAATGACGGGTAACATGCTTAAGTCAAGTGCAGTGCTTCGTAGTACCTATTCCCACTTGATGTTTAGTTTTTTTACTACATACTGCAATTACTTCAAAACGCACTACCCTCTAAAAAGGTAGTGCGTTTTTTGGGTATAAGCCCACCATAACCTTTAATTGCTAGATTATTGATGCCATGATATCAATAATCTTGACATCCTGATATCACGATATCAATAATCTTACATCACGATATCACGATATCAATAATCTGCTTCGTGTTTTATTTATACACCATAACAAAACAAGCTGCACCCCGAAATACATTAGGTACTACCCTAATACTATAAGCTTGGGAAATAGCCTGGAAATTATTTTTTTCTTTTTTGAGAATTATTTTCTGTTTCCATTTCTTTATTGTACCTTTGCAACGCTAAATCATGGTAGTTATTAATGTAACTGAAGTCGGCTGTGCCTTAGACGCCGTTTGAAATAATACAAACAAGCAAAAACAAAATCCGCAGCCACAATAACAAGCAAGACAATAAGCATTATTTGACCAAAATTATGGGTGATAAAGTCCTTTTATTAGACAAAAAAACTGACTAGTACATAGCAATACAAGCGTTGCGTATTTTGTATTGTTACAACTTCCGACAATACAAAATACGCATTGCGTTTTTTGTATTGTTTATGCTTGCAAAAATAAAGTATTTTGTAAAGTACAGACAATCAATTCTTTATAAAAGAGAATGTTAACCATATCTTTTAACAAATCGCTCGCAAATAACGCACACTTGCGTCTATTAACGAGTTACCTGCAAGCGTAGTTGACGACCCAAGATTGAGACATTCTGGACAAACAAGAATGATCTCACATCACTAAATTTATTGTTCGACCGACTAAGAAATCTATATTTTAAGATAAGGTGACACTTATCATATTTAGCCGACTACAATAGCACTACCTTCGTTGAATATCAATTCACATTATAAATCAAATATTATGAACGGCAAAAACAACATCGCAATAGGATTTTTGACAATGGGCTTTTTTATGGCTTATGGCTTTCTATTAATTTATCTTCGTGACTTTGCACCAGGAAAAGTTGAATGGGCGAATTCTTATAGCATTGGTAAACATTTTGAGACTCGATTAGCTCATGTTCACGGAAACCTTTTTGCATTTCTAAATATTCTAATTGGATATTTATTGCTTCGTTTTAGTGACAAACTTAAAAATGTTAAAGCTATTTCTTGGTTAGCACTGACTGGTTTATTAATGCCACTTGGAATTCTATCAGAAGTATATTTTGGCTTACCACCTGTTTTAGTTTTAATTGGTGCAATAACAATGACAGTTTCAGTAGTTTGGCTTGGAATTGCATTTCTTAAAATGAAACCGCTAACTCAATTATGAAAAAGGCAATACTTTATTTGGTAGTTGCTGTATTGACAGGGTTTGGCTTGCTAACAATATTTTTAAGCACTTCCGTAATTTTTGATTTGTTTGACATAAGAACAAAAGAAGGAAACTATGTTTTATTCGTTGTATGGTCCAATTTCATAAGCAGTTTTATTTATCTCATTTCAGTTTATGGACTTCTTTCTTCAAAAAATTGGACATTTAGAGCATTAGGTCTTGCAACTTTAATTTTAACTATTGCATTCGTTGGTTTCCTTTCTATATCCAATCTGGTGGTATTCACGAAACAAAAACAATTAGTGCAATGGTATTTAGAATTTTTCTGACGTTGGGTTTCACTCTTTTCGCCTATTTCACCATTAATAAAAAGACAATAAAATGAATATAAAAGATTTGCATCAAGACACGAAAGCAATTTCTACCGCTTCGCTATTTAAAACAGAAAATGGAAATGTTACTTCAATACAAATATTGACAAACGAACAATTGAAAGAACACATCACAAAAGTGCCAGCATTATTGCTTTGTTTGACAGGAGAAGCTATTTTGAGAATGAGAACGGTATTAAACTTACATTGAAAACAGGTGACTATGTAAACATTGAACCTAATACCAAGCATTGGATAAATTCAAAATCAACAAGCAACTTAATACTCATTAAGTAATTTCAAATTAAGACAGAATAATTATTAAACTTTCCGACTGACAAAAACGCCAGCAGGTAACAGCGGTTTTGCAAAAGTGGGGCTTTGTACTAAATTTGAGCATCGTGCTTCGTATGAGCTTTGGTGCTAAATTGAACATTTGTGCCTTGATTGCCCCACCTTCGCAAAGCCGCAAAACGTTAGCTGCCATTTTAGGACACACCCAACTGACAACAAAATAACATACTAACAAATGGGCATTTTAGACGAAAATATTCAGCAGACAAACAAACAATGGTGGGCAGGCAGACGTTTGAAATACAACAAAGGTTTGGTTATTGCAGGAATAACAGCGTTTATTCTTTATGTGATTTTAGGCTCAACTTTAATTATGCCTTACGATGAAGATTTTGAAATAACACTTTTTACGACAGTTTTTCAAGGTGTAGGTTATTTGTTTATGATACTGATTGCAAACTTGTTTTACAATCTTGGACACATAACCGACAATATGTTTAACAAAGGCAACAATGAACAATTTAGAAAGCGACTTTTCAACTTTGGTTATTGGTTTTCATTCGGACTTCCTTTTCTAATTCCGCTTATGATAGTCATTATGTATATCTTTGAATTTTCGCATTTAAAAAAGTAGAATGAGTAAAGAAGAAATATATACAGTCAAGCTGACAAAAGGCAATCGGACTTACTTTTTTGACATCAAAAAAAGTGAGAGTGACGACTTGTATCTGAAAATTTCCGAAAGCAAAAAGACCGCTTCGGGCTTTGAACACCACAGACTAATGATTTTTGACGAAGATTTGAAAGACTTTGTTGAAACGCTTAAAAAATCGCTGGCAAAATTCAAAGAACTCAAAGAACCAAAGCAAACTGACGGCAAAACATATTCGGTAGAGAAAATCAGAGAAACACATCAACAGGCATATTTACCTTGGACGGAAGAAGACGACAATAAACTTGAATTGTTGTTTTGTGAAGGCAAGAAAGTGAAAGAACTTGCAGAAACATTTGGACGAAACGTAGGTGCAATTAATTCACGTATAAAGAAACTTGAACTTAAAGACAAATACGGAAAATGACCCCACTATTATTCCCCCACGACAAAGAAGAAAAACGGCAGCTAACAGCGGTTTGGCTATATTTTTTGTTCGGGGGCGACAGTGCTTTATTTAACATTAGTGCAATAATGAACGGTAGTGCTTTTATTAAACTTTTGTGCTTTAATCCCCTTCACAAAAAACATCGCCAAGCCGCAAACCGTTATGGGCAACCTTAAATGACACTAACAGACAAACATATCACATACGAAAATGACTGCCGACAAATATTCGTTGGACAGGTAATTCGTGCTGTTATTTATGGCGAGTTAAAATATTATGCAGACGAAGACGGAAATAATATAAATCCTGAACCTTATTACAAAACAAAGTATCCAGACATTGACACTCTTGACCATTCCATCTACTTCAAGACAGACAACAAGACTATTTATGTTTTTTGGGACAACACATTTATTTGTTATGGACTTCAATCAACACAAATTGACTTGACAGATACGATTAACGACTATGAACAGAAATGGGATGTATCAACCGACACAAAATGGATTGACTGCATTGGACAAAAAAATCGTTCACTTTAAAATAATTTGGGAAGAAACTTGGACTTCAAATCTTGACAGCTCAAATAAAATTTATACGACTTATCCACAGACATTTGAGATAAAAACGGAAAACGGAAAGACAATTATTTTAAGTGCTTCTGAATTTAAACGAGACGAAGAAAATGAAATTTATACATTAATGGACAACTTACTTGTAACGACAAATTTAGACTTAGCAAGACAATTAAAAATAATAGAATGATAAGAAAGGCAGCCCATAACATTGGTTTTGCGAAAGTTGGGCAGTTGTAATAAATTCAAGTTTAGTAATTCTAATTTACATTTGTACAAAATTGAAACATACGAATTCTAAATCCCAACCTTCGCAAAGCCAAGAACCGTTGGTGGCTATTTTGAGAAACAATAAAACTAATTTTCACAACTAAGTTCCATTTGAGAAGAACCCCACTGTTCCATTACCTCAATCACAGGCAAAAGAGAAAACCCTAATTCAGTAAGTGTATATTCTACTCTTGGCGGAATTTCTGCATAAACAACACGTTGTAAAATGTTATCGTCTTCCAATTCTCTTAATTGATTAACCAACATTTGTTTGCTAATATCGGGAATTGCCTTTTGTAGCATTGAAAAACGGTTGCAACCTTTTCTTATCAAGTGAATAATGACAGGTTTCCATTTGCCACCAATGCGATTAAGGCAGTAGGTAACAGGGCAGTTGTTCGGGTTGAAATCTTTGTTTTTTCGCATATAAGTTCAAAAGTCTTGATTTTTGTTTATAGTCTAAAAATATAGACTATACTGTATTGCAAGACAAAGGTAGTAATTTTGAACCAATTATCAACAACTAAAATTTTTGGTTCAATGAAAGCAATCGTAAGACTAAAAGCAGGGAAAGAATTTTCCACTATGCAAGTGCAGGAAATTTCAAGCCATACCCTACAATCAGGTGAAGTAAAAGTGAGAATAGCATCAAGTCGTATTAACCCTGTGGATATGGACTTGATGAAAGGTTTTCCTACTTTGAAGTATAAAAAACCTCAAATCGGTGGTATAGACGGAGCAGGTACAATTAGCGAAATCGGGCAAAATGTGCGTGATTTTAAAGTTGGCGATAAAGTGTTTTTTTATAGAAAATTTAGCGATATTGGTACTTGGGCAGAAGAAATTAATATTCATACCGACTATATCGCCAAAATTCCTGCACATCTTACAACCGAACAAGCAGGTACTATTGCTTTGCCTTTGCTTACGGCTTATGACAGTCTACAACAATTAGGGGCAAAAAAAGGTGAAAAAATACTAATTCACGGGGCAGGTGGTGGCGTAGGATTTTTAGCCGTTCAAATAGCCAAAAGTATGGGCTTAGAAGTTATAGGAACAGCAAGCGGAAAAGACATTGACGAACTAAAAAACGTAGGCATTGACCGAGTAATTGACTATCGCAAAGAGCAGTTTGCGAATGTGCTAAAAAAGAGAGAAGTTACCTATATTTTTGACCTTTTGGGAAAAGATATTTTGTTGCAATCTATTGACTTACAGCCTAAAAAAATTGTTTCAGTGCATTATGTTGTACCTGAAAAGATGAATAAAGCAGGCGTAAATTTACCCGTTATTTTGAAGTGGATTTTGTCGCTTACAATGACAAAATTCCGTAAAAGAGCCAAAAGAAACGGTGTAGAACTTATTGGACAGGTTACAGGTGGAAACGGACAACTTTTGACAGAAGCAAGTCGTATAGCCTCTGAAAAAATGTTTGTTGTTCGTGAAATTCCGACTGTTCAACTGATTGAAATTGAGCAAAAGGGCTTAACGAAGACAGACGTAGGGATAGCAATACTTTTCGGGTAAAAAAGAAAAACAGCAACCAACATTGCATTTGTGCAAGGTGGGCAAAAGTGCTAAAATGAACTTTTGTGCTTTTTATTTGGTTTAGTACTTTGTGGGGCAATGGTGCTATCAAGCCCACCCTGCACA
The DNA here is from genome assembly GCA_016718845.1 of Sphingobacteriales bacterium. GTDB lineage: Bacteria > Bacteroidota > Bacteroidia > Chitinophagales > UBA2359 > JAEUUX01. The sequence goes on along the minus strand of JADKCK010000114.1, from coordinate 21,708 downwards.
AATGCTTTTCCGTTGGCAGTAATTTTACAGAAACAGGTTACAAACAAGAAACAGTTTAGATGTATTGACAAAAATATTTAGTTAGAAATCTTGACAGGCTCAATGCAAACAAATTAAACTTCAAAAATTAAAAAGACAAAATGGAGAAAAATCAAACTTCAAATAAAGAACTTGTAATCAGCAAAAAAGACAACAGCCCTAAATATTGGATGTCGAAAGGTGAATACACCAACATTATAGTCAGTGCAAAACAGACAAATAATGAATATGTAATTACTGACGGCATAATTGAACCAAACGGATTTGTTCCTGACCATTTTCATAAATGGGAAGACCAGACTTTTCATATCGTAGAAGGACAAGTTGAAGCAAAAATAGGAGAAGAATGGTGTCAATTAAATGTTGGCGACACAATTCATTGTCCAAGAGGAATATCTCATTTTATACGGAACAATGGAACGACAACTGCCCGTTTGATTAGTTATATTTTTCCAGGAAACTGGGCAGAAAATTACTTTGCAGAGACTTCAAAACAAAATCAAACAGGTTTAAGAGATTTAAAATTAATAGAAGATAACTTTGGAGTTGTATATATTTGAAAATAAAAACTACTGCCAACAAGGGTTTTGCAAAAGCTGGGCTTCAGTGCTAAATTGAACATTCGGAATTCTATTGAACATTGTGCAAATTTTGTACATTTGTGCTTCGATTTCCGCCACTTCGCCAAGCTGCAAACCGTTGGTGGCAATGTTAAGACCCACAATATGCAAAAACTAACATTTCAACAAAACAAATACGGAAAAGAAATTCTAATTGACACGGTGCATACTTCGGAATTTGCTGTGGACAAAATGGAAGTACTTCCTGACTTCTATACTATGGCATTTTTGAGAAATGCGAGTGGTCAAATTAAAATTAATAATCAAACAATTTCGCTTAAAGAAAATATTGTACTTTTTATTCCTGTTTCACAGTTAGTAGATATTAGCAAGGCTCACTTTAAAGAAGGTTACTTTATTTTTTTTGAAGGCGAATTTTTGGACAAATTTTTTAATGAACAAAATTTTATTTTTAAATTCTCTTACTTTCACAATACCGACAATCCGCTTTATTTACAAATAGACAATTTGCAAAAAGCGAATATTTATTTATTATTTGAAGAAATTCATAACGAAATTAGAAACTTCCAACAAGATAGTGAACACTTAATCCGTTCCTATCTTTATCAACTTTTAATAAAACTAAATAGACTTTATACTACCTTACATTTAGATTTGAATTCAAAATTACTAACCAACGACTATTTACTCAAATTTCGTTTTGCGTTAGAAAAAGAAATTAAAAACCATAGCAATGTTCAGTATTATGCGAATGTGTTGGGTATAAGTCGTACTTATTTAAACAAACTTTGTGTAGATTTTTATGCCAAAACGAGCATACAGGTAATAAAAGAACGCCTTGCTTTGGAAATAAAAAAAGAATTATTGTACACTTCTAAAACTGTTGCCGAAATTGCTTTTGAATATAATTTCTCTGACCCGCCTAATTTTACTCGTTTTTTCAAGCAATTTACCTCTCAAACGCCTCAACAATTTAGAGAGTTATCAAAATGACAATCATCTTTTCGTTTTGATAACAACGAAAGTACGTCCTGCCTGTACCTTTGCACCATTATTTAACAATAAAGAATGATGATGAAAAAATCAATTATTGCCTTAGGCATCGTAGGATTAGCAACACTAATGAGTTGTTCTCCAGTTAAAAAAGCTCTTGTAAACAATACAGAGCGACCCGTTTATGAAATTGCTGTTCGTCAAGTGAAAGACGGCAAAAAGGCTGACTTTGAAGCAGCGAGAACAGCTTTCATAGAAAAACTAGTAGTACAAAAAGGTGTGAGCAACGACCGTGAGTTCAGCTCTTTTTATTCTTTGCCCACACCCGACAAGTTGGAAACATTTATTGGTATGACTCAATATGATTCTTACAAAACGCCAAAGAAAGTGCAAAGTAAAATGGGAGTCGTTTCAAAATTCATAAAGTTTAAAAAAACAATGGATTTAAAAGCGTATGTTTTTGCACAACCCATTGAAGGTGGTGATTTTAACTTGGCGACACTCGCCAAAAAACAAGGACAAATTTTAGAAATCGCTGTTCGCAGAGTGAAAGAAGGAAAGGATGGTGAATTTCAAAAAATGAGAAAAGCCTTTGTTGAAAAATTAAGCAAAGAAGATGGTGTAATTCAAAGTTGGGAATTTAAAGTAGTTGGTGGAAATGATACTGAAAGACTTACTGTTGGGATGACTGTATATGAAAATCAAGAAAAATTCCAAAAAATAGGACAAGCAACACAAACTTGGGCAGAGAGTGCTTTTTTTGGAACATTTGAGCCAGTGGCTCTTCAATATGCTTTTTCAATTAAGTAAAAATCAAAAAAAGAAAAAAAATGAAGAATACATTTCTCGTTCTATCTCTTGTGTTGTTAACAATTAATGCTAATGCACAAAATGAAGTAAAAAATACTTATTGGCAAGCCAAAGTAGATTTTTTAGAACCCGCAATTAATCAAGGTTTCGTGGCTCGATTGGATTACGGGAAAGGTCGTCATCTTATTGGGTTAGTAGGCGGTTTAGGAGGTAGAGTTAGCGAATTTGATAATGAGCAATTTGATACTTACCAAGACATCACCAAATATCGTTTGGGGCTTGAGTACCAATACTTTTTGAGCAAGAACAAGCAAAATCGCGGATTTTACATAGGTGGAGATATTGATTTTGCAAGCAGAACGGTTGAATCCAAAATTTCAAATGAATCTGTAAAAAATATTGCAGTTTTCACACCAGGAGCATGGATTGGCTGGGTTTGGAAGCCTTTCAAAAAAGCAAATTTCATAGTAGACCTAACAATCTTGCATCCACGCTACGATTTAGGAAATATTAGTAAAGTAACTTTTCAAACGGTTCCACAACCATACGAACCACAAAACCTATTCAATTTTTTAGGTCCTTGGAGCATAGGTTGGAGATTTTAGTTAATCAAACTTAAATAGCATAAAATGAAAAAAGAAATCATTGAATTAGCAATTCGTTCACCTAAGATAGGTGTGAATAGGGAAGAATTTATTTTGGCTAAAAATGCGGCAGTAAAAAAATTAGTGAGCATTAATGGTATAGGACCTGAAAGAGAGTTTGAACCTTTCAACACAATGCCAAAAAAAAATTCGGAAGTATTTGTGGGTATGACCAAATATGCTTCACAAGGCAAAGTGTATAGGGCAATGTTTAGCTTTGGTTTTATTTCAAAACTAATGAAGTTTATGAAAAAAATGGATGCCATTGCTGGAGTTTTTATTCAACCAACAGACGAAACATTTGATTACCTGAGTTTTTCAACTCATCAAAATATTACGGAAATAGCATTATTGAGACCTAAAAAAGGAATTGATCAAGAAACTTTTTTAAAAGCAAGAGCTACATTTCTAAAACAATTAGATGCCGAACAGGAGGTTGAAAAATCTTACACTTTTAACGTAACAGGTGGATTTAAAGGCAAAGATACCTTTCCACACTTTACAGTTTACAAGAACAAAGAAGCGTTTGACAATCTTATGGAAAGGGCGTTTGAGCTGCCTTATGTACAAGAGTTCTTTAAAGTATTCGATGCAGAAATTATCTGCTTTTGCAAAACAATTAAATAATTTTTAAAATAAAAATAAAATGACAACACAAAATTCAACTTCAATAATCGTAAAAGATTTTAATGGTGTAAAAGTGCATACTTTTTTAGCACCTTACGAAGCTGCGGCAAACGCAACGCACATTATCGAAACAGAAAACAAATTGGTTTTGATAGATACTCATTTCTTAACGCCATTGGCACAAGCTTTTAAAGGATATGCCTTGTCGTTAAATAAACCTATTGACAGGATTATTATTTCACACGGACACCCCGACCATTATTTCGGTTTGGCTTCGGCTTTCAGTGAATATGCAGCCTATACGTTACAAGGTATAGACAAAGTAATAGCAGAATGGGGTCCCCAAATGATTAAAAATCAGAAACCAATGTTTGGTGATTTAATACCAAACGAAGTAGTTGTGCCAAAGCACACACTTACACCAAATACTGAAGAGGTTATTGATGGTTTGACTTATCAATATGAAATGGTGGAAGGGGCAGAAAGTGAAGCTCAATTACTTATAAAACTGCCTCAAATAGGCGTAATCATAGCACAAGATTTGGTTTACAGTGGGGTGCATTTGTGGTTAGGTATGGGTTGGTTTGACAAATGGATTTCAGAGTTAGAAAATGTATTAAAGGCAGACGGATACAATTATATTTTGGCTGGACATGGCTTGCCTTGTGGCAAAGACGAAGTAATGAATTGTATCTATTATTTAAAAATAGCCAAGGACATATATAGCAAAAATCCAACTGCCGAAGAATTTAAAACGCAACTTTTAGCTAAATATCCTTACAGAGAAAGCCCTATGATGTTTGATATGTATTTAGGTTTTCTATTCGGACAAATGTCAAGTCATTAATCTTAAATTTATTAAAAAAATGATAGAAAAACATAAAGAAATTGCTCGATTAATTTCTCAAAGAGTGGTCAATGAGAAAGATTACACAGCAATCGAAGAACACTTGACGTCAGATTATATTTATCACGGCTTGGGTGGTATGACTGCTCAAACACCTAATGGTTTCACAGAAGCCATTAAAGGATTTCACGCAGCTATTCCCGATTTGAAATCTGAAATTATCGATATAATCGGGGAAGGTGACCGATTGGTGCTTCGCTTCAATTTTACGGGAACACAAAAAGGTGAGTTTTTGGGCTTTCCTGCAAGTGGTGCAAATCTTCATTTTGAGGGTATGATAATGCGAAGATTTGAGGGTATGAAAGTAGCCGAAGATTGGGATTACTTCGATTTCCCTACAGTTGTTTCTCAAATTCAATCACAGTTAAATACAATAAAATCATGAAAAAGCATTTTGCAATTTTATCACTTTGTATCTTAATTTCTTTTGGGACTAATGCTCAAAATTATTATCAACTTGAAACCGATTTGTCTGACCCAGCTATTGCCAAAGGGGGAAGTTTATTTCTCACTTATGGGTTTAATAAAAATGCAATTTCCATTGGTGGGGCAATCAATCAATTGCCCAAAATGCTCAATGAACAGAGTGATGATTTCAATGAAAAACGGAACTTTCAATTCACTTTGGAATACCAAAGGTTCTTCAAAGACGGAGCCAAGGGCTTTTATGTGGGTGCCAACACCAATTATTCCAACATAACCATTGAAGAATTAAGCACCAATGCAAAAGCAGATTTAGACGTGTTTCGTGTTGGTGCCGTAATCGGATATGTTTGGATGCCTTGGAAAGGTTTGGTAATCAATCCGTTTGTCAATCCACGAGCTTCTTTTGGATTTGATGACACCAAATTTACCAGTGGAAAAACTTATGAAGGCGAAGCTTTTGCTCCGTTTGGAGGATTGAAAGTGGGATGGCGTTTTAAATGATATGTATAGGTAAAAAGCACTTTGTGAGAATACTTTGTTTGAATTTCTATAAAGTCTTTGATTTTGAGCTTATTATATTTAATAAGACGTTAAAATAGTATACATGAATAAATATAGTAAAAGAATTATTTGGTTGCATTGGGTTTCTGCAATACTCATTATTGGGATGGCAGTAACAGGCATAATGATGGAAAGCGAAACCAATTTAAGTTTTAAACTCCGATATTATCAAATTCATTTTTTAATGGGGTTGGCAGTATTCATACTTACTATTTTTAGAGTAGTAGCCTTTTTAAAAGATAAAAGACCTTCTGAATTGTATCCAAATAAAAGCCGACAAAAATTGATTCATTTAGTGCATCAAGGTTTTTACTGGGTCATTCTTTGGATGTGTATTTCTGGTTTTATTTCTATTTATATTGAAAATGTATGGCAACCAGCCATCTATAATTCTGTAGCGATGATGCCTAACCTTTCAGAAGGATTAAGTGCAATAATGCTTTCGCATCACATCGTAGCGAAATTGGTGTTTCTGCTTTTTATCTTACACATCATCGGTGTTTTTTCTCATATTTTTCAAAAAAAAGAAAATGTTTTAAAAAGGATTCTGTAATGAATAATACTCAATTCATGCTTAAAGATCAAAAAATAATTTCAACAAAACCGTTTTATGGTAGTTCACTTAGCTAAAGGGATAACCAAGAACCTTGTCATAAATATCATGATATTCCGCAAGGAGTTATTATACTTTAGTGGCGTTTCAGGTCTTGTTTATAGTTTGTTTCAATTGGGTTTTAAATGGGTGGATTTGCCCATCCTACCCATCGCAATGCTTGGTACCGCTTTGTCCATTCTACTGGGTTTTAGAAACGGTTCAGCATACGACAGGTGGTGGGAAGCTCGTAAAATTTGGGGAGGCATCATCAATATGAGTCGTACTTTAGCTGTACAGATCGAAACATATTCAGATGATCAAAATTTGATTAAAAGTACTTATTATCGGCATTTCGCATATATCCATGCATTGCGTTTAAACTTACGAGGTCAGATGAGCGAAGTTGAAAAATCAATATCCAAATATATCTCTACAAAGAGAATGGAATGGCATTGAAAATTCTGCAAACATTCCTACACAAATATTGAGAAATCAATCTCTTGCTTTTAAACAAGCCACCAAAGACGGGATCATAAACTCAGATTTTAAACTTTTTGAGCTTATGGGGAGCATTAAAGAATTGTATGATTTACAAGGAAAAGCTGAACGAATCAAAAAGACCCCCTTCCCTAAATATTATGAACTATATGTCAATGTTTTTTTCTATGCGTTTATTACGCTATTTCCTTTCTCTCTGGTTGGAAAATTTGGTGAATTAAGTCACAACATTGGTAGCAATATCACCTGGTTGATCATACCCGTAACGATTTTAGTAGGGTTTGTCTATGCTGCCATTGATAAATCTGGTTCTGAAACTGAAGACCCTTTTTGAGAATAAAATTTCGGATACGCCTATGACCGCTATTTGTATTGTGATTGAAAGAGATTTAAGGCAAATGCTGGGCGAAACAGAAATACCCGAAAACCTTAGTCCCAATGAAATTGGCGTAATTATGTAAATATTTAATAATGGGTAATTATAGCAAACAAAACATTTTAATATGAATTTTACCATGGCAGATGCATTTCTTTTCAAAAATAATAGACAAGCACAAATCGTACTTAATGATCTACATAAAGCAGCAAAGTCAGATGGAATAAAAGTCCTAAAAGCACTTGGTGTTGGTATTTTTAAAAAAATAGAACCACATCATGTGAAATCTGCTTATTTGCCTATTTCCAAAGAGCAAGGAAATTTTATGTATGATGTTATTGTCAAAAATCAATACAAACACATTGTAGAATTTGGCACTTCTTTTGGCATTTCCACTATTTATTTGGCTTTGGCGGCGGAGCAAACAGGCGGCAAAGTCGTTACCACAGAAATCGTTCCTGAAAAATGCGAGCAAGCCAAAAAAAACTTTGTAAGTGCCGGCGTTGAAAACTTTATAGAACTCAGAGAAGGTGATGCTTTGGAAAGTTTCAAAAACTGGAATCAATCTGTTGACTTTTTATTGCTTGATGGTTGGAAAGATTTGTATTTGCCTGTGTTTAGATTATTAGAAAATAATTTTCATAAAAACACATTGGTTTTTGTTGATAATACGAATTTTAAAGGGGTAAAACATTTTTTGAAGGTTATTCAACAGTCTTCTAAGTACCAGATTGAATCGATGCAACTTGACAAAGGCAATTCGGCAATCATAACAATAAAAAATTAAATTCGATGGATAGACGAAAATTTATTAAAAATTCAATAATAGGAAGTTCAATTATTATGGCAGGAGGAACAATTCAATCATTCGTAAGCGAAAGTAAATTGTGGAAAAACGGAGATGCTATCATGCCTGTCTTATTTATCGGGCATGGTGCGCCGCTCTACACCTTGGATGATAACAAATACAGTCGGGCATGGAAAAAAATAGCAGAAGGAATACCAACGCCAAAGGCTATTGTTTGTATTTCAGCCCATTGGCTCACTAAGGGTAGTTTTGTAACCGCTATGGAAAAACCTAAAACCATTCATGATTTTGGAAGAATAGATGACCGATTATTTGATATAGAATATAATGCACCTGGTAGTCCTGAATTAGCCAATGAAATAGCAAAAACGATGACCGATTTGCACGTAGAAGAAGATCATCGTTGGGGCTTCGACCATGGTTGTTGGTGTGTGGCTCGTTGTATGTATCCAAATGCAGATATACCGATGTTGCAATTTAGCATAGATTACCACAAGGGTGCTTCTCATCAATATGAAGTGGCAAAACAACTTTCCTTTTTACGAAAAAAAGGGGTACTTATTCTTTGTAGTGGCAATATTGTTCACAATCTTGGCCAACTCAAATTTCCAGAAAGCAGCACCTATGAATGGGCTATCGAGTTTGACGAAATATCAAAAAAACTTATAGAAAAAAGCGATCATCAAAGCCTTATCAACTATCAAAATTTGGGCAAATCTGCCAATCTTTCAATTCCAACCCCAGACCATTATTATCCTTTGCTCTATGCTTTAGGGTTACAATCCAAAAATGACACCGTCAGTTTCCCTATAGATGGCATTTCTTACGGCAGTACCAGTATGCGAAGTGTACTCATTAAATCCAGTTGATGATTTTGCTTTTTAAAATTAGGCAGTTATCAAAATGACAATCATCTTTTCGTTTTGATAACAACGAAAGTACGTCCTGCCTGTACCTTTGCACCATTATTTAACAATTAAAAATTTTAACCAATGGTACAAAGTAAATTTAAAATCAAATTGGCTGCAACAGCTTTTTTTGCAATGCCATTGAGCATTTTTGCTCAACAAAAAATTATCGCCCCCGTAGATTATCAATATCTTTCGGTAGCACCACAAGAAAAAGTATTAACTGCAAAAAATCAAGCGGTTATGAATGACATTTTTGGTGCTTTATTTCAAAAAGACTGGGATAAAATTCGTTCCCTTTACGCTGACAACTACATTCAGCACAATCCTGATATGAAGGATGGAAAAGAAGGTGTAATTGAGCTATTTTCAGCAATGGATTTCACCAAAGCGGTTTACAAACCCCAAATGCAAATTGCAGAAGGTCCTTATGTAGTGTTGTTTGGACAATTTCAGTTTACTACAGGTGCACCCGAAATGGCGGTTGTGGACATTAATTATGTACAAGACGGCAAAAGCCGTGAACATTGGGATATGTTGGAAATGAGCAGTTTTACTAATAAAAATGCTTCAGGACATACACATTTTGACACCAAATTTACCGATAAGGTAAAAGTGGACGAAAAGCAATTAGCTAAAAATAAACAAATTGTGGTGGATTTTTTAAATCAGTTTTTCAATCAGAAAAATTTTGATAATGCAACAAAAAAATATGTAGATGCTAATTATACAGAACACGATGCTAATGGAAAAGATGGTTCAAAAAGTCTATTAATGGCTTCCCAAAGTGGAGCTTTTAATGACTACGAATACAACATCAGCAAAGTAATTGGCGAAAATGATTTGATTCTTACACACAGTCGAGTACATAAAGGAAGTAAACGATTTGCTGTAGTGGATATTTGTAGAGTACGAGGAAATAAAATTGTGGAGCATTGGAGTGTGAAACAAGAAATACCAGAACCTGCTAAATTCCAACACAGAAACGGAATGTTTTAATTATCAATAAATATTGTTTAATCTTTAAAAAATAAAAAAATGCACAAATTTAAAATTTTATTTAGCGTATTCGCTATGAGTTTAGCTCTTTTCTCTTGCAAAAAAGATGATGAAACACCTGCAGTTGACAAAGCGGATGACATATTAGAAATTCCAGTTCGACAAGTTCCAGATGAAACTACTTGGTACAACGCCTTAACGACATTGAACCAAAACTTGGCTAACGAAGAGGGAATTATTGCGACCAGAGAGTTTAAATCAATTTTCAGTGTAGCACCATATGATACTAACACAGGTCAGCCTTATGACAAAGTGTTCTTTGGACTTAGCCAATACGAAAGCCAAACGGATTATGATGCTATCGTAGCGAAATATTCAACAGGAACACCACCAAGTTGGCTAACGAACTATTTCACAACCAATATACCTTTAACACCAAGCAGCATTTTGGTTAAAAAATATAGAAATACACCAAACATTGACGTTAAAAACTTTTTATCAGCAGGGCAGGTATTAGAAATTGCCATCCGTGATGTAAGTGGTTATTCAGATTTCAATGATTTTGATACCAAAAGAGCAGCTTTTGTTAATCTATTAAAACAACAAGATGGTTTTGTAAAAGAATTAGAGTATCGTTCAGCAGATGGTAAGCATTATGTAGGTATGACAATTTATGAAAATGCTCAAAAATTCCAAGCTATCGGAACTAATCCAGCTGTAATGCAAAGTGCAGAGGCAGGGGCTTTGTTCAGTGCATATCCACCAATGGTAAATCAATTTGGTTTGGCTTATCCGTAAAAAAATAAATAGTAATCAGTATAAAAAAGCAAATGAGTTGAAAGACTTGTTTGCTTTTTAGTGTTATAGAAATGACGAAAAAAACACTGCCACCAACAGCAGTTTGGCAAAATGGCGGGTTCAGTGCTAAATTGAACATTCGGAATTCTATTGAACATTGTGCAAATTTTGTACATTTGTGCTTCGATTTCCGCCACTTCGCCAAGCTGCAAACCGTTACCAGCCATATTAAGTATCAGACAAAATACATGAAAAAAAGCGAAACGCTTCTTAAAAAACGTTTTGTATATTCGTAGTACCTATTCCCACTTGATGTTTAGTTTTTTTACTACATACTGCAATTACTTCAAAACGCACTACCCTCTAAAAAGGTAGTGCGTTTTTTGGGTATAAGCCCCACCATAACCTTTTAATTGCTAGATTATTGATGCCATGATATCAATAATCTTTACATCACGATATCATGATATCAATAATCTGCACCTTGTTGTTGTTTATAAAATTTAACCGGATAAAAACATACGTTGCTTTATTTATCCACAAACAAAAAGGAGCTGCGCCCAATAATAGGGTGCAGCTCCTTTCGTCTGTTTCTGTCCAATACACAAAATTAGATTAACCTATCCTAATTTTAAAGTGGTCAAATTCGACCACTTTAAAAATAGTGTAGCACATCACTATATCGAAAATTATTTCTTTTCATTGATTGCTTCAATTTCTAATACTAATTCCTCAAAGTCTACTTTTAGGCGTTCAATATATAAATCAAAAGCCTGTTTAAGTACGTCTTTTTTTATGTACACCTTGTTGTTTCTAAAGTTACTTATTGCATTACTCCTATCTTTTACATTACTTTTATCGTATTTCTTCCCCAATATCTCAAAATAAGCACAGGCAAGAAGCGATAAATTGTAAAACTTTAAATCTGACATAAATAAATGTTTTGTTTGGTGCACTACTTTAATACACTATAGCGTACCTTTGCGGCTGCAAACCTTTTAATAGGTACTTTATCCTTTATAAAGTGTGCAGGCAGCTTTTCGACGACCAGCCTACACACTACAAACCTTAAATTTGCGATGCAAAAGTACAAAAAAAAATTGAGCGCCTATAGGCGCAATGGGTTGTTATTTTTGGCAGTCCTTATTTTTCTTTATTTAGGCGTGTTTTTTTTCAGTTTTTACTCTTTTCGGCAATTTTTGCTTTGGTGCAATAATAGTTTGTATCCACAAAATTTGTCAACCATTAGTAGTTACCATTCCGCCTAAACGGTACAATATCCGCAACATCATCATCAAAGGCAAAAGCAAAGAAATTGTGATACAACCAGAGGGCGACCAATTTGTGGTGCTACTCGTAACAATCCTATATGCCCGAAAAAACCAATTGGGATTACAGTACGCCCGAAAAATTGACGGCGGAGCTTACAAATATGAGTGGGCAAGTGTTGGCGACCATCTGCACGAAAAAGAAAGACAAATTTGTGCTTTCGACAAATTGAAACTAACCGCAGCACAGGCTCAACGATTTTACAGCTTAGTGAGCAACAACGATACCGATGGCACATTTAACGCTAACTATTTGTACAACGTGCTGGTTAACATCCGAGCCAAAACAAGCAACAGTAACTTTTTTCGTTTGGTAGAGAAAATTTATTTTGACGTTTTTTTGTACCAATTAGGTTTAAAAGTTGCTGCTCATAGCTCCTCCCCTACTACCGAAGAAAGGGAAATACAGGCTAAAACACCTATAGTTCCTTATGGCATAGAAAAAAGAGTCAATCAATCGCCCATAACCGAAGACGATGCAGACAAAGAACCATATCTTACAAAACGTGTTATGGACGATGAGCCGACAAAAACCATTGTAAAAAAACGTCCAACACCAGTACGCAAAACACGAGCTGTAAAAACTTCACTAACACCCAATACTGCCCTATTATTGTTTGTATCTCCAACAATAGATGCCTCCATCAATGGTTTTTTAGTGGGTATTTTGTTTGCAATTTTGGGCTTTTTTTGGATACTGAACAGATTGGCTACACCTCCCGAAAAAAACAGGAAACAGCCGCAAAAGCAGCCCACAAAAAAGCCTTATTGGACGCGATGCTCGAAGCCGAACTAAACGGCAATAAAGAACGAGCAGACTACCTAAATGATGTTTTGTTAAATTATTGAAATAAAAAAATGGTTACAAGTGGTCAAACTTGCAACCAATGTATAATTTAATTGCTATTTTGTAGCAAAAAACACCTTTATTTACACTTTGTGGATAAAAATAGTTGGTATTATCGTTTGTGCGTATTATCTTTGCGCCGAAAATGAGAAGTGCAGCCATTTTTACAATAGCTGCACTTTAAATTAAATTTAATAATATGCCCCCCCTACCTTTAGAACATAGGGGGATAGGCAAAAAAAACAAACTAGAACTAGAACTTAAAACTAGAACTAAAACTGTAACTAACCGTTATCTCAACGGAAAAAAGATTTTTATGGAGTGTTTCCCGCACTTCATAAAATAGAGTACTAAAATGACAGTGCAAAGGTACTACAATAAAATTTAATTTGCAAATTTTTATTTATTCAATTCTATATTTTTACATGCGTCAATTAGGATATAGCCTGACTGTTAGTGTATTATAAATATAGCGTTTCAATATGGTTTTAATAAAAATTAGTTAGTAGCAAAAAATATTAAGTAGACACCTTCTTTTTTCGATTAGATAGCGGTACAAACTCCCCTTTGTACCAATGACAAAATTTTACACCAGCCGTTCTGCTGTTCGCTCTATTAAAGCTCAAACAGCCTCTTATCTCCAAAGCCGCTTACAACCCCTATCGTTGTTAGGTGCTACCTCTTCACAATTAGCACCTGCCTTTGCTTTGCATCATCAAAGCAAAAACACTAGCGGCAACATTCAAATCAATTATCTTACTGCAAAAGGTGAGTCTGTCACCTATACTCATTGTGTCACTAAAACCGACACTTTGGGTAACGAGCGCGTTTTGTCTGTTGATGAAAATTTTAACAGGATACGTTTTAGCCCGCAGCACATCAGCCAATACAACCCAAAAGGCAAATACACCCAACCCGAAGGTAGCGGAACGCATATCTACTTTACGGCTCTTTATCAGGTTTTTATAAATCCAAAAACAAAAACACACAGCTCCAACTTTGACCGCATTTATGTAGTTGAAGGCGAATTTAAGGCTTGGACTATGTGTTTAGCCGGATTGCCAACCGTTGCCATTAGTGGTATCAGCAGCGGTACTATTGCCTACGATGCCAATGGAAACACCCGAAAAGAAGTAAGAGAAAATGAACTGATACCTTTCTTTGCCTTAAAATCTGCCGAATTTAAACCCGATTTACAAGCCTTCTTAATCCAACACCAAACCACCCAATTGGTGCTGTTGCACGATGCCGATGCCTTTAATGGCTACAAAAACCGAGCAAAAAAAGGACGTGTTGCCGCCTTTATTGCCGCACTAAAAGATACCCAAAAAGCCTGCGAAGCCCTCCAAATCCAGTTTACTTACATAGTGGGCAAGAACGAACAACAAGCCAAAGGGATTGATGATTTACTATTAACTCACCTCAATACACCCAACTACGAGGCTATCATCAACGATTTAACCAACCTAAACGCAAAAAGCAAATACCTGCATGTGTTTAAAGAAGTAGACACCCAACGAAAATTAAACACCATTATCGAGCATTTTTACCGCTCCACCCAACGAACACCCGATTTGCAAATCGAATACGATGGCTATCTGTCCGATTTAATCAACACCAACAGCGACTTTTTAGAAGCCTTAAATACCCAAAACGAATCATCTTACAGTCGGGTACAGGTAGCGGTAAAACAACCCTTATTCTCAAGTCTTTAATTTACCAATGGTTTGAAGATACTAAAATACCCACTAGAAGTTATTGTACCATTAAACGCTATTGTTGAGCAGCAAAGTAAATATGGCAACCAAACCGATGTCGCTTTTATTACCGCAGCTACCAAAAACGACCAAATGAGGGGTATCAACCTACAAACAAAATGCGTGTTTGTAAATTACGAAAATGCCAAAGAGGTTGCCGAATATCTAACCCAACAATTTGGCGGTTATCATGCTATCCTCGATGAATCACACCTATTATCCGAAAGTGTAGGCTACAAAGCCGAAATAGTACGAGAGGTAACTGCGGTTATCCAACAAGCTCAAAAAATACTATTGGCAAGTGCTACCCCTTCTTTATTGGGCTTGGACGAGTTTTACTACCTCAAAATCAACAGCAGATACCAGCTCCTGCCCCCAAAGTTATCCATTATACCAGCGTAGTAAAATCGCTCACGGCTCTTATCTGTCAAGTAGTACCCAATAGCGGAAGCAACCAAATTGTGTTGTTGAACAATAAAAAAAGTATCCGAAAACTCAAAAAAGCTCTTGAACTATTAGGCTACAAAATAGCCACTATCTACACCAACAACCCCGACAACGAACACTATCAGCAGCTCATCAATACCAGTAAATTAGACCCCAATATCGATGTTTACATCTGTACCGAAAAGGTCGCCACAGGCGTAAACATATTGTCTAATGGCAACACTAACAGGCTTATTTATGCCGAAACAAATACCAAAGACGGTTTCCTTTGTGGTTTTAGACAAACGCTTTATACGCAGTTTGTGGCCAGGTGCGATGTAAAAAGCCTTACCGACTGTTTTATCGTTACCAAAAAAATGGAATTACCCCCATTTGAACGCCAAACAGCAGAGATGATTTATTGCCGTTTATATACCAAATACCAACAAGATGCCAACGACATAAACGCCCGATATCCCAACGACACCAACACAAACAGCACGATTATTTGCGTTTTGTTGATGGCACAGGGCTAACCTACAGCCAACAGGGATTGGTCGTTCCTGACAAAATCTATTTGATTCACTTAGCCGAAAACCAAGCTGTTAATCTAAGCCATGTATCTGACCTCGATTTTGAGGAACTAACCATTGTCAACATCGACATTGACGCAACCATAGAAACAGCCACCAAAGAAGCGAATAAAGCCATAAACGAAGAAACAAAAAATGCCGAAGTCGACATCTGTAATACGATGAGCGACCGCAGCAGCTTGGCTTGTTTGCAATTAGCCGGAGCAATCTACAACACCACCGACAACCAAACCCTCAAAATACGCTTAAAAACGAGTTTGGACAACTACCCAAACCCGATGAGCCTTTGAGCGAAATTAAGCAAGACGTTGCCGATACTGCCCATCAAAACTTTATGCACTACTTGCGATTAGGTATGATTTGGGGCGATGCTCACCAATTAACATTTAGACCAAGCACCGAAAAAATACGACCTTCGCAACTATTAGGCAAAAACAAACGGCAAGAAACAAGACTTATCATTAGCCGTTTTTTAAACAAAGATGCCAACGGTTGTAAAATTAGGCAGTACCAATTAGCCCAAAACGAAAAAGCCCAAAACGCCCTACTTTTAGCCTTTGAAAAAAGCGAAGACTATCAATTAACTCCCAAAGAAATACAGGCTATTATCCGAAAATACCGAAGAGGATTATCCATAGCCGAATCCCTCTTATTTGCCAGCAGCTTGTTTCACCTACAACGGAGAGCCAACCACGACAATACCCTTGTCTATTACAAGTTGATTGAATGTTGGGATAAAGAAAGCATTGAGCAACACTTTCAAATCACCTTACCCACCCCTGTTGCCGATTGTCAAAATTCACCTGGTGCAAATACTTCGGACAGCTACGAGGACGACTTTGGTAATACCTATTATGGGGTGCGATTCTAAGTGGTACTATAGTAAATTCGCGATTCGCACTTAAACACGCATAACTCGCTGATAATCAGGCAATTATACCGACATAAACGCCCTAAAAAAGGCACTTATTACGCTAGTTATAAGCCACCCAATAAGCTGTCCGCAGCAAGCTCCTATTACCCGCAGCAAGCTCTTCGGACAGCTATCAAAACGAATTGGTAATACCTGTTATGGGGTGCGATTCTAAGTGGTACTATAGTAAATTCGCGATTCGCACTTAAACACGCATAACTCGCTGATAATCAGGCAATTATACCGACATAAACGCCCTAAAAAAGGCACTTATTAGGGCTGTTATAAGCAGCATAATTAGCACAGCTAAATTTGACATAGAGACCAAATAGGCATTATTTGGTGCGATAGTTTGATATATTGAACCCATAGTTTGATATATTGAGCTATGGCTTGCGTATGCCTACGTATTTCGCGTTTCTAAATTTAGTTGGCTAATTGAAAGAGTGGAATTAGATAAAAAAAAGCACTACTTTTTTAAGTAGTGCTTTTTTTAATCAAGATTATTGATATCGTGATGTCAGGATTATTGATATCGTGATATCAATAGTATCATAACTACTTCCGTACAAATCTTGCCTGACTAGTTCGTTTAAATACTCTTTCATAGAAATTTTACTCCTAATGAGCTTGATTTTCATATCTTCGTACAAATCAAACGGAAAATCGAGGCTTGTTTTGATAAAACCTGTTTTTTCGTTTTTGTCCGGCATATCGATTGTTACTGCGGTAGTTTTTTGTGGCGTATCAATACCATCTGCAATGCGGTCGATGTCGGTGGCAGATAGTTGTTGTTTGTTTTTGCGAGAGGTGCCAAAGCTGTTTTGCAAATCGTCTTTTTTTATCATGGCTATTGTTGTTTTAACTAATTGTGTATTTTTGTACTTCGTTGAAAAAAGATAAAAACTGTTTTTTGGCTTTATCTGCCGAATATTCGGTAATGCCTACGCCAAACTGATTAGACTCGCCAAAGGCTACTAAATCGTTTATTTGGGTGTCGAACATCTTTACGCCGTAATCTTCGCAAAGCTGCGGCAATGAGGCTATAAAGCTGCTATGCAATTTGTAGCCATCTTTTGCCATATTAACCAACAAATAAGCGGGTGTTCGCTCGCCATCGGTGCGTTGCTCTTGTATGGTTTCGAAGCGTTGTAAAAAATCTTCGGTTACTTCTCGGTCGTTGCCACTTTTGGGCGGAACCGGAATGATAACTAAATCGCTTAACAGAATAATTTTGCTGACCAAGGGGTTTAATCGAGGCGGAGCATCTACCAAAACAATATCGTTGTCTTTGTTAAGTTGCCTTAACGACGAAACGATGGTTTTGGCATCAATCATTTGCACAACGGGTATCGAGGGGGTAACTTCTCTTTCCTCTCTGCGTCCTGCCCATTTAGTGCTGGCAAACGATTCATCGGTATCTACCAAACAAACCTTTTTACCTAATTGCGCAAATGCTGCGGCAAGGTTGGTACATACCATTGTTTTGCCTGTGCCGCCTTTAAA
Organism: Sphingobacteriales bacterium; assembly: GCA_016718845.1. Classification (GTDB taxonomy): domain Bacteria; phylum Bacteroidota; class Bacteroidia; order Chitinophagales; family UBA2359; genus JAEUUX01. The sequence goes on along the minus strand of JADKCK010000114.1, from coordinate 3,768 downwards.
GTTCATCGAACTAATAATCATGTGGAGATATTGTGATGTGGGATATTGTGATGTGGTGTTTGTGATGTGGTGATGTGGGTGAAGTGGGGAGTGGTGAAATGGTGAAGGGAGTGAAGTGGTGAAGGGAGTGAGGCACAATAGTCATGTTGAGCGAAGTCGAAAGTCATGTTGAGCGAAGTCGAAACAAGGGGGGATAGTGTGGGTATCAATAATCTTTACATCGTGATATCGTGATATCAATAATCTTTACATCGCGATATCGTGATATCAATAATCTTGGTGTAAATAATCTTTACATCGTGATATCGTGATATCAATAATCTTGACTTTGATTAGCTGTAACAATACTATTTGTTGTTATCGGTAGATGGGTCGGGGCTAATTTTTTTCTTTTTGGCTTTGGCTATTTGTTGTTTAAAGTTTTGGGGTGTAACCACTTTATCGCCCGAACTTTTTTCGTAGGCTTCGAGTGCATTACCTGCGGCTTTACCACCTTCGATGGCGGCTTTTTTATTTTCGTTAAAGCCCCGAGCATCTTTTTTAACGCTTACTTGTTTGGTGCTTTCTTCACCCAACATGGTAAAAATTAGCTCTAAGTTGGTCATGTGGTCGCGTAGGTTTTCGCGGGATAACCCTTTTATTTGTTTATAATCGGTGGGGGCTAACCCAAAGGTAGCCTTGCTAATTTCGGCGGTTAAAATGGCATATTCTGTACCTTCTTTTACGCCTCTGTTTTTCCATTCGTCGGTTAGCTGCCCTCTGATGGCAATGCTTTGCAGGCGGGTTTCAATCCATTTATCGTCGTAGCCCAAGTCGCGGTAGTATTGTCGGGCGCGTTCGGCGGCTAATTCTGGATTTTCTATTTCTTGCACCCGCTCGTAGCCTACCTTTGCTAACCACAATTTGAGCGGCTCGGCATTGCGCGAGGGTATAGATTGTATGATGCGAAACAAAGATTGGGTATTGGCTACCAACGTTTTTCTTTTTCCGCCCGTACCCTCTACCGCTACCTGGGGACAGTTTGTCCCTATGAAGCTTTTGAGCTCCTCGTCGCGCTTACGCATCTTTTTGAGGTAGTCGGTTGGGTTTGAGGTTTCGGTTAATACCTCAATAACATCAATAACCGAAAAATACCACTCGTTGTTGTGCCATACTCGTCGGATTTGTTTTTCTTGAAAAACAATAATTTGTCTTGTTCGTCCATAACCTTCTTATTAATGGTGGTTTGATAAAAATATCGGCACAAAGATAAGGCAAAATAAGCTTAGGTTGTCGATTATTGATTTAAAGATATCGTGATATCATGATATCAATAATCTTGTTTTTTAAATAGTACTTTGTATTTCAAAGTTATCTGAAAACAACTAGGGCATTTAATGTAATTGTGTTAGACTGATTTAGGAGAAGGGTAGGAGAGGGTTGGGTAAAATTGGTGTGTGGAGAGAGAATGAGTAGCCAAACCTATACCCCCGCATGTTTAGTACGCCCTGCCTGCAACATGCCGTAGGGGTAGTAGTAGTTGAGGGTTAGGGTTTCTTAGCTATTTAGTAGGGCTAAAAATTCATCGGCAGTAACGATATTGACAATTGGAAACGGAATGTTTTTAGCTACCTGAAAATGGCGGTCGTTAGTGACCAAATAATCGGCTTGAGCGGCGATAGCGGTATCTGTAAATTTGTTGTCATCGGGGTCGGCGGTTATTAATTGCCACTTGAAATAAACGTTTATTAATTTCAATGTGGGGAGGTTGAGTAGTAGACAACAAATTATCGGCAATAGAACTGTTTAGTTGCCGAGCAATTATTTCGGTATATTCAAACAAAATTTCGTTACTAACAGCTAAACTCAAGGGTGCCTTCGCGTAGTGCATCAAAAATAGGGCGATAAGGCGAGGTTTTGGGCAGTGCAATCAATAACACATTAGTATCTAATACAATAAGCATTGGTTATTGATTATAGGGTGTTCGTAGATGCTCGTTAGCCCATGTTGATATGGTATTGGCGTTATATTGGCGTTGTTCCCAAAGGGTATCTAGCTCATTGTCTATTTTTTGTGCATAGTAATTTATTATCAATTGTTTAATATCCAATACATCACTGTCGCTGATGTTGGTGGCGAACAATTTTAGTAGCTCTAATTGCATATTACTTAATTTGGTTACTGCTTGCATATTTTTTTTGTTTTTTGGATTGGGTGATAAAGAAAAACTTAGCGTACTGCCTTGCAAATGTACGCTAATTTTTTGAGTTTTGGTGAGTTATGGGCGCGAAAAATGGCAACTACAATTTATAGTTGATAGCAGTTTAGGGTTGTGACTTAGCTAATGCACAACGAAACAAAAAACAACGGAGTTATTCGATGGTTGAGCTAAATGTTTTGTTTGCCCCAATAGAAGCTCGAATAACTTCAATTGCTTCTAAAAAGTCTTAAGGTCTGCTAATTCAGGGCATGAGTCTGCATATTCGCTGGGGTTTGGTAGCACAATGCATCTTTTATTTTTATTTAATATGCTTATTCCAATGAAAGCATTGGATCGTCCATATATACAGATACGTGACATTGTCAATAATTTCCTCTAGTCTTTTTAATTCACAAACTTTTTTTTGCAATATATAGGACAATAATCTTTCCATATTCTTTTTATTTGGATATATAATAATAATATCTTTTCTGATTTTGGAGAGATAAGCCTCATAAGTCTCGTACGTAAATTTTTGCCCTAATAAGTCTTTTTCATCTCTGTACTCTCTAATCCAATAAGCAATAGATTGTTTATTATTTAGTCTAATAAACAACAGATTAGAATATGGATCCATCATTGTCTTGTCTTCGCTTAATACAATTTCTATATCATAATTTGTATCATAAAAATTAGGTATGCCGCTAAAAGCTTGCTCACTACTACTAATCTTCCCAAATTTATTGATATTGCTATCTAGCTGGGCGAGTTGTGTTTTGTACGTAGAGCAAGATACTGATAACAATACAAATATTGTTATAAAAAAATATTTTTTCATTTTATTGTCGTTTTACTTCGGTTGCGGGAATTGGTGTTAATGGAGTTGGATTTGGTGATGATTGCCTACGAATACGACCTATTCCTGAATTTAGTTGAGCATCTATCAACTGTGTTCCTTGTGGTGCCAAAATTAGGTGTGTGTAAATTGTACAATAAGGCATATCCAAACTCTGTTATTTTAGTTTTATCTATATCCTCATATTGTGTAGGTATGCCATTAAACTCAAAAGGCGGTATCTCTCCTGTTGTACTAAGGTTTTGGTTAATTTCGTCGCAGTCAATTTTCAAGGTCCTAGTGTTTTGCCCATCATATCATGTAAATACATAGCAACTTTTTTGTATTCTTCATAAATATCACTTGTTGCAATATACGGATGTTCTAGCCTCCATCCATGCACAATAGCTTCGTGCAATATAGTTCGTGCTACTTCTTCTACAGGTCTTTTATTTAGATATAAATGTATAAAAGCCTTTTGTGTACTATTAGAACCTGCAACTGTTCTGCCATTACCTCCGTTGTTAGATGCCTGTACATCAATATAATAGCCGTCATAATTTTGCTCTGTTTGTTGGGTTGTTACAGGGTTAAGCGTAACTTCAATCTGTACTTTATATCCGTCAGTTTCCCAACCACTATTATTAGCTTTATTTTCCATACTTGCTTTTACACTTGATAAGTATTCTTGTGGACTTTTGTTGATAGTAGTTGGAATATAAACATTTGTCACTAATGATAATACAATAACTC
>JADKCK010000113.1 GCA_016718845.1 Sphingobacteriales bacterium | reverse complement strand
AGTAACTTTTCGTTTGGTAGAGAAAATTTATTTTGACGTTTTTGTACCAATTAGGTTTAAAAGTCGCTGCTCATAGCTCCTCCCCTGCTACCGAAGAAAGGGAAATACACGCTAAAACGCCTATAGTTCCTTATGGAATAGAAAAAAGAGTCAATCAACCACCCATAACCGAAGATGATGCAGACAAAGAACCATATCTTACACAAACGTGTTATGGACGATGAGCCGACAAAACCATTGTAAAAAACGTCCAACACCAGTACGCAAAACACGAGCTGTAAAACTTCACTAACACCCAATACTGCCCTATTATTGTTTGTATCTCCAATAGATGCCTCCATCAATGGTTTTTTAGCCGGTATTCTCTTCACTATTTTAGGCTTTTTTTGGATACTATATAGGTTAACACCTACCGAAAAAACACAGGAGACAGCCGCAAAAACAGCCCACAAAAAAGCCTTATTGGACGCGATGCTCGAAGCCGAACTAAACGGCAATAAAGAACGAGCAGACTACCTAAATGATGTTTTGTTAAATTATTGAAATAAAATTGGCTACAAGTGGTCAAACTTGCAACCAATGTATAATTTAATTGCTATTTTATAGCAAAAACACCTTTATTTACACTTTGTGGATAAAAATAGTTGGTATTATCGTTTGTGCGTATTATCTTGTTGAGATGAGAAGTGCAGCCATTTTTACAATAGCTGCACTTTAAACTAAATTTAATAATATGCCCCCCTACCTTTAGAACATAGGGGATAGGCAAAAACAAACTAGAACTAGAACTTAAAACTAGAACTAAAACTGAAACTAACCGTTATCTCAACGGAAAAAAGATTTTTATGGAGTGCTTCCAACACACCATAAAATAGAGTACTAAAATGACAGTGCAAAGGTACTACAATAAAATTTAATTTGCAAATTTTTATTTATTCAATTCTATATTTTTACATGCGTCAATTAGGATATAGCCTGACTGTTAGTGTATTATAAATATAGCGTTTCAATATGGTTTTAATAAAAATTAGTTAGTAGCAAAAATATTAAGTGACACCTTCTTTTTTCGATTAGATAGCGGTACAAACTCCCCCTTTGTACCGATGACCAAATTTTACACCAGTCGTTCTGCTGTTCGCTCTATTAAAGCTCAAACAGCCTCTTATCTCCAAAGCCGCTTACAACCCCTATCGTTGTTAGGTGCTACCCATCACCAATTAGCACCCGCTTTTGCTTTGCATCATCAAAGCAAAAACACTAGCGGCAACATTCAAATCAATTATCTTACTGCAAAAGGTGAGTCTGTCACCTATACTCATTGTGTCACCAAAACCGACACTTTGGGTAACGAGCGTGTTTTGTCTGTTGATGAAAATTTTAACAGGATACGTTTTAGCCCGCAGCACATCAGCCAATACAACCCAAAAGGCAAATACACCCAACCCGGGAAGGTAGCGGAACGCATATCTACTTTACGGCTCTTTATCAGGTTTTATAAACCCAAAACAAAACACACAGCTCCAACTTTGACCGCATTTATGTAGTTGAAGGCGAATTTAAGGCTTGGACTATGTGTTTAGCCGGATTGCCAACCGTTGCCATTAGTGGTATCAGCAGCGTACTATTGCCTACGATGCCAATGGAACACCCGAAAAGAAGTACGAGAAAATGAACTGATACCTTTTGCCTTAAAATCTGCCGAATTTAAAGCCGATTTACAAGCCTTCTTAATCGAACACCAAACCACCCAATTGGTGCTGTTGCACGATGCCGATGCCTTTAATGGCTACAAAAACCGAGCAAAAAAAGGACGTGTTGCCGCCTTTATTGCCGCACTAAAAGATACCCAAAAAGCCTGCGGAGCCCTCCAAATCCAGTTTACTTACATAGTGGGCAAGAACGAACAACAAGCCAAAGGGATTGATGATTTACTCTTAGCCCACCTCAATACACCAACTACGAGGCTATCATCAACGATTTAACCAACCTAAACGCAAAAGCAAATACCTTCATGTGTTTAAAGAAGCAGACACCCAACGAAAATTAAACACCATTATCGAGCATTTTTACCGCTCCACCCAACGAACACCTGGATTTGCAAATCGAATACGATGGCTATCTGTCCGATTTAATCAACACCAACAGCGACTTTTTAGAAGCCTTAAATACCCAAAAACGAATCATCTTACAGTCGGGTACAGGTAGCGGTAAAACAACCCTTATTCTTAGACATTTAATTTACCAATGGTTTGAAGATACTAAAATACCCACTATAGTTATTGTACCATTAAACGCTATTGTTGAGCAGCAAAGTAAATATGGCAACCGAAACGATGTCGCTTTTATCACCGCAGCTACCAAAAACGACCAAATGAGGGGTATCAACCTAGAAACAAAATGTGTGTTTGTAAATTACGAAAATGCCAAAGAGGTTGCCGAATATCTAACCCAACTATTTGGTGGTTATCATGCTATCCTCGATGAATCACACCTATTGTCCGAAAGTGTAGGCTACAAAGCCGATGTAGTACGAGAGGTGACTGCGGTTATCCAACAAGCTCAAAAAACACTATTGGCAAGTGCTACCCCTTCTTTATTGGGCTTGGACGAGTTTTACTACCTCAAAATCAACAACAGTATACCAGCTCCTGCCCCAAAGTTATCCATTATACCAGCGTAGTAAAATCGCTCACCGCTCTTATCTGTCAAGTAGTACCCAATAGCGGAAGCAACCAAATTGTGTTGTTGAACAATAAAAAAAGAATCCAAAAACTCAAAGACGCTCTTAAACGATTAGGCTACAAAATAGCCACTATCTACACCAACAACCCCAACAACGAACACTATCAGCAGCTCATCAATACCAGTAAATTAGACCCCAATATCGATGTTTACATCTGTACCGAAAAGGTCGCACAGGCGTAAACATATTGTCTAATGGCAACAAAAACAGGCTTATTTATGCCGAAACAAATACCAAAGACGATTTCCTTTGCGGTTTTAGACAAACGCTTTATACGCAGTTTGTAGCCAGGGTGCGCGATGTAAAAAGCATTACCGACTGTTTTATCGTTACCAAAAAAATGGAATTACCCTCATTTGGAACGACAAACAGCCGAGATGATTTATTGCCGTTTATATACCAAATACCAACAAGATGCCAACGACATAAACGCCCAATATCCCAACGACACCAACACACCCAAACAGTGCGATTATTTGCGTTTTGTTGATGGCACAGGGCTAACCTACAACCAACAGGGATTGGTCGTTCTTGACAGAATCCATTTGATTAGCTTAGCCGAAAAACAAGCTGTTAATCTAAGCCATGTATCTGACCTCGATTTTGAGGAGCTAACCATTGTCAACATCGACATTGACGCAACCATAGAAACAGCCACCAAAGAAGCCAATAAAGCCATCAACGAAGAAACAAAATGCCGAAGTCGACATCTGTAATACGATGAGCGACCGCGCAGCTTGGCATGTTTGCAATTAGCCGGAACAATCTACAACACCACCGACAACCAAACCCTCAAAATACGCTTAAAAACGAGTTTGGACAACTACCCAAACCCGATGAGCCTTTGAGCGAAATTAAGCAAGACGTTGCCGATACTGCCCATCAAAACTTTATGCACTACTTGCGATTAGGTATGATTTGGGGCGATGCTCACCAATTAACATTTAGACCAAGCACCGAAAAAATACGACCTTCGCAACTATTAGGCAAAAACAAACGGCAAGAAACAAGACTTATCATTAGCCGTTTTTTAAACAAAGATGCCAACGGTTGTAAAATTAGGCAGTACCAATTAGCCCAAAACGAAAAAGCCAAAAACGCCCTACTTTTAGCCTTTGAACAAAACGAACAACAACAATTAGCTCCCAAAGAAATACAGGCTATTATCCGAAAATATCGAAGAGGATTATCCATAGCCGAATCCCTCTTATTTGCCAGCAGCTTGTTTCACCTACAACGAACAGCCAACCACGCTAATACCCTTGTCTATTACAAGTTGATTGAATGTTGGGATAAAGATAGCATTGAGCAACACTTTCAAATCACCTTACCCACCCCTGTTGCCGATTGTCAAAATTCACATGGTGCAAATACTTCGGACAGCTACGAGGACGAATTTGGTAATACCTATTATGGGGTGCGATTCTAAGTGGTACTACGTCAAATTCGCGATTCGCACTTAAACACGCATAACTCGCTGATAAACAGGCAATTATACCGACATAAACGCCCTAAAAAGGCTACTTATTACGGCTGTTATAAGCCACCCAATAAGCTGTCCGCAGCAAGCTACTATTCCCCGCAGCAAGCTCTTCGGAAAGCTATCAAAACGAATTGGTAATACCTGTTATGGGGTGCGATTCTAAGTGGTACTATAGTAAACTCGCGATTCGCACTTAAACACGCATAACTCGCTGATAATCAGGCAATTATACCGACATAAACGCCCCAAAGGGTACTTATTAGGGCTGTTATAAGCAACATAATTAGTACAGCTAAATTTGACATAGAGACCAAATAGGCATTATTTGGTGCGATAGTTTGATATATTGAACCCATAGTTTGATATATTGAGCTATGGCTTGCGTATGCCTACGTATTTCGCGTTTCTAAATTTAGTTGGCTAATTGAAAGAGTGGGATTAGATAAAAAAAAGCACTACTTTTTTAAGTAGTGCTTTTTTTAAATCAAGATTATTGATATCGTGATGTCAGGATTATTGATATCGTGATATCAATAATCTACCTACTTGTCGTATAAATCTTGCCTGACTAGTTCGTTTAAATACTCTTTCATAGAAATTTTACGACGAATGAGCCTAATTTTCATGTCTTCGTACAAATCAAACGGAAAATCGAGGCTTGTTTTGATACAACCTGTTTTTTCGTTTTTGTCCGGCATATTGATTGGCACTGCGGTTGTTTTTGTGGCGTATCAATACCATCTGCAATGCGGTCGATGTCGGTGGCAGATAGTTGTTGTTTGTTTTTGCGAGAGGTGCCGAAGCTGTTTTGCAAGTCGTCTTTTTTTATCATGGCTATTGTTATTTTAATGAGTTAAATATTTTTGTACTTCGTTGAAAAAAGATAAAAACTGTTTTTTGGCTTTATCTGCCGAATATTCGGTAATGCCTACGCCAAATTGATTGGCTTCGCCAAAGGCTACCAAATCGTTTATTTGGGTGTCGAACATCTTTACGCCGTAATCTTCGCAAAGCTGCGGTAATGAGGCTATAAAGCTGCTATGCAATTTGTAGCCATCTTTTGCCATATTAACCAATAAATAAGCGGGTGTGCGCTCGCCGTCGGTGCGTTGCTCTTGTATGGATTCGAAACGTTGTAAAAAATCTTCGGTTACTTCTCGGTCGTTGCCACTTTTGGGCGGAACCGGAATGATAACTAAATCGCTTAACAGAATAATTTTGCTGACCAAGGGGTTTAATCGTGGCGGGGCATCAACCAAAACAATATCGTTGTCTTTGTTAAGTTGCCTTAACGACGAAACGATGGTTTTGGCATCAATCATTTGCACAACGGGTATCGAGGGGGTAACTTCTCTTTCCTCTCTGCGTCCTGCCCATTTAGTGCTGGCAAACGATTCGTCGGTGTCTACCAAACAAACCTTTTTACCTAATTGTGCAAATGCTGCGGCAAGATTGGTACATACCATTGTTTTGCCTGTGCCGCCTTTAAAGTTCATCGAACTAATAATCATGTGGAGATATTGTGATGTGGTGATATTGTGATGTGGTGAAGTGGTGAAGGGAGTGAAGTGGTGAAGGGAGTGAAGTGGTGAAGGGAGTGAAGTGGTGAAGTGGTGAAGTGGTGATGGTGAAATGGTGAAGTGGTGAAGGGGTGAAGGGAGTGAAGTGGTGAAGGGAGTGAGGCACAATAGTCATGTTGAGCGAAGTCGAAACAAGGGGGGAGAAGTGTGGGTATCAATAATCTTTACGTTGTGATATCGTGATATCAATAATCTTGGTGTAAATAATCTTTACATCGTGATATCAATAATCTTGGTGTAAATAATCTTTACATCGCGATATCGTGATATCAATAATCTTGGTGTAAATAATCTTTACATCGTGATATCATGATATCAATAATCTTGGTGTAAATAATCTTTACATGTGATACTGATATCAATAATCTGTAAATAATTTACATCGTGATATCGTGATATCAATAATCTTGACTTTGATTAGCTGTAACAATACTATTTGTTGTTATCGGTAGATGGGTCGGGGCTAATTTTTTTCTTTTTGGCTTTGGCTATTTGTTGTTTAAAGTTTTGGGGTGTAACCACTTTATCGCCCGAACTTTTTTCGTAGGCTTCGAGTGCATTACCTGCGGCTTTACCACCTTCGATGGCGGCTTTTTTGTTTTCGTTAAAGCCCCGAGCATCTTTTTTAACGCTTACTTGTTTGGTGCTTTCTTCACCCAACATGGTAAAAATTAGCTCTAAGTTGGTCATGTGGTCGCGTAGGTTTTCGCGGGATAAACCTTTTATTTGTTTATAATCGGTGGGGGCTAACCCAAAGGTAGCCTTGCTAATTTCGGCGGTTAAAATGGCATATTCAACGCCTTCTTTTACGCCTCTGTTTTTCCATTCATCGGTTAGCTGCCCTCTGATGGCAATGCTTTGCAGGCGGGTTTCAATCCATTTATCATCGTAGCCCAAGTCGCGGTAGTATTGTCGAGCGCGCTCGGCGGCTAATTCTGGATTTTCTATTTCTTGCACCCGTTCGTAGCCTACTTTTGCTAACCACAATTTGAGCGGCTCGGCATTGCGCGAGGGTATAGATTGTATGATGCGAAACAAAGATTGGGTATTGGCTACCAACGTTTTTCTTTTCCGCCCGTACCCTCTACAGCTACCTGGGGACAGTTTGTCCCTATGAAGCTTTTGAGCTCCTCGTCGCGCTTACGCATCTTTTTGAGGTAGTCGGTTGGGTTTGAGGTTTCGGTTAATACCTCAATAACATCAATAACCGAAAAATACCACTCGTTGTTGTGCCATACTCGTCGGATTTGTTTTTCTTGAAAAACAATAATTTTGTCTTGTTCGTCCATAACCTTCTTATTAATGGTGGTTTGATAAAAAATATCGGCACAAAGATAAGGCAAAATAGCTTAGGTTGTAGATTATTGATGTAAAGATATCGTGATATCATGATATCAATAATCTTGTTTTTTAAATAGTACTTTGTATTTCAAAGTTATCTGAAAACAACTAGGGCATTTAATGTAATTGTGTTAGACTGATTTAGGAGAAGGGTAGGAGAGGGTTGGGTAAAAATTGGTGTGTGGAGAGAGAATGAGTAGCCAAACCTATACCCCCCCGCATTTTTAGTACGCCCTGCCTGCAACATGCCGTAGGGGTAGTAGTAGTTGAGGGTTAGGGTTTCTTAGCTATTTAGTAGGGCTAAAAATTCATCGGCAGTAACTATATTGACAATTGGAAACGGAATGTTTTTAGCTACCTGAAAATGGCGGTCGTTAGTGACCAAATAATCGGCTTGAGCGGCGATAGCGGTATCTGTAAATTTGTTGTCATCGGGGTCGGCGGTTATTAATTGCCACTTGAAATAAACGTTTATTAATTTCAATGTGGGGAGGTTGAGTAGTAGGCGCAACAAATTATCGGCAATAGAACTGTTTAGTTGCCGAGCAATTATTTCGGTATATTCAAACAAAATTTCGTTACTAACAGCTAAACTCAAGGTGCCTTCGCGTAGTGCATCAAAAATAGGGCGATAAGGCGAGGTTTTGGGCAGTGCAATCAATAACACATTAGTATCTAATACAATAAGCATTGGTTATTGATTATAGGGTGTTCGTAGATGCTCGTTAGCCCATGTTGATATGGTATTGGCGTTATATTGGCGTTGTTCCCAAAGGGTATCTAGCTCATTGTCTATTTTTTGTGCATAGTAATTTATTATCAATTGTTTAATATCCAATACATCACTGTCGCTGATGTTGGTGGCGAACAATTTTAGTAGCTCTAATTGCATATTACTTAATTTGGTTACTGCTTGCATATTTTTTTTGTTTTTTGGATTGGGTGATAAAGAAAAACTTAGCGTACTGCCGCGCAAATATACGCTAATTTTTTGAGTTTTGTGAGTTATGGACGAAAAATGGCAACTACAATTTATAGTTGATAGCAGTTTAGGGTTGTGACTTAGCTAATGCACAACGAAACAAAAAACAACGGAGTTATTCGATGGTTGAGCTAAATGTTTTGTTTGCCCCAATAGAAGCTCGAATAACTTCAATTGCTTCTAAAAAAGTCTTAAGGTCTGCTAATTCGGGGCATGAGTCTGCATATTCGCTGGGGGTTTGGTAGCGCACAATGCATCTTTTATTTTTATTTAATATGCTTATTCCAAATGAAAGCATTGGATCGTCCACATATACAGATACGTGACATTGTCAATAATTTCCTCTAGTCTTTTTAATTCACAAACTTTTTTTTGCAATATATAGGACAATAATCTTTCCATATTCTTTTTATTTGGATATATAATAATAATATCTTTTCTGATTTTGGAGAGATAAGCCTCATAAGTCTCGTACGTAAATTTTTGCCCTAATAAGTCTTTTTCATCTCTGTACTCTCTAATCCAATAAGCAATAGATTGTTTATTATTTAGTCTAATAAACAACAGATTAGAATATGGATCCATCATTGTCTTGTCTTCGCTTAATACAATTTCTATATCATAATTTGTATCATAAAAATTAGGTATGCCGCTAAAAGCTTGCTCACTACTACTAATCTTCCCAAATTTATTGATATTGCTATCTAGCTGGGCGAGTTGTGTTTTGTACGTAGAGCAAGATACTGATAACAATACAAATATTGTTATAAAAAATATTTTTTTCATTTTATTGTCGTTTTACTTCGGTTGCGGGAATTGGTGTTAATGGAGTTGGATTTGGTGATGATTGCCTACGAATACGACCTATTCCTGAATTTAGTTGAGCATCTATCAACTGTGTTCCTTGTGGTGCGGTAAAATTAGGTGTGTGTAAATTGTACAATAAGGCATATCCAAACTCTGTTATTTTAGTTTTATCTATATCCTCATATTGTGTAGGTATGCCATTAAACTCAAAAGGCGGTATCTCTCCTGTTGTACTAAGGTTTTGGTTAATTTCGTCGCAGTCGGTACAAGGTCCTAGTGTTTTGCCCATCATATCATGTAAATACATAGCAACTTTTTTGTATTCTTCATAAATATCACTTGTTGCAATATACGGATGTTCTAGCCTCCATCCATGCACAATAGCTTCGTGCAATATAGTTCGTGCTACTTCTTCTACAGGTCTTTTATTTAGATATAAATGTATAAAAGCCTTTTGTGTACTATTAGAACCTGCAACTGTTCTGCCATTACCTCCGTTGTTAGATGCCTGTACATCAATATAATAGCCGTCATAATTTTGCTCTGTTTGTTGGGTTGTTACAGGGTTAAGCGTAACTTCAATCTGTACTTTATATCCGTCAGTTTCCCAACCACTATTATTAGCTTTATTTTCCATACTTGCTTTTACACTTGATAAGTATTCTTGTGGACTTTTGTTGATAGTAGTTGGAATATAAACATTTGTCACTAATGATAATACAATAACTCCATCTTCTACAGATTTTATAGCCCATTCCAACCCGTCCATATCTATTCCATCAATAGGTCTGTTACTAGCAAACTGATACGGCGACAACATAGGGTATTGAGCAGTAATAGGGTCAACTCTATTAAACCTAATTTTCCAAGGGTCGTAATCGCGGTTTTTGTAGTCGTAGAAGGTGCCTTGGCTGTTGCCTTGTACGCCCTTGGTTTGCTCCATACCATTAAACCCAAACCTATACCCCCCCGCATTTTTAGTACGCGCTGCCTGCAACATGCCGTAGGGGTAGTAATTGTTGAGGGTTAGG
>JADKCK010000112.1 GCA_016718845.1 Sphingobacteriales bacterium | reverse complement strand
AAACGGTTTGTTTACTGGTTTGCCAAAAGATTACCCCCAGATGGTTTCTATAGGATGTTTTATGCGGTAAATTACAGTAATTTCTACTCAGGAACTATCTTGCCAGCCATAGCCAATGGTCAAAATATAGATAACTTGCTAAATCCAGTTCCACCAATCTCAACTTGTTGCTTCCAAATATCTACAGAATATAGTGCAGGAGCGGTAGAATGTACAGTTGATGATGTAACTGCATCGGTAACAGATGTTAAATGTAATGGCGATACAGACGGAGAAATTACCTGGACAACAACAGGTGGGGCATCGCCATATAACTATGCATTAGGACAACCAAAGCTGCTAGTGGTATTTTTACCGGATTAAGTGCAGCCACCTATACACTGTAACCAACCACAGGCGGTTTACCAACAGCGCAACTGGTGCAACCGTAACAACCCTACGAACAGCGGGAGTGCAGTAGCCGCCAGTAACGGTTGTAATGGAGAAAGTACAGGCAGCATCGACCCCGTTGTTGAACCTAACGATATAGGTTGGAATAGCCTGACAAACGGGACAACACAGCAACGGTGCAATTAGCACAAGGCACTTTCTGCTAGTATCACCGATGTTAATCTTTGTACTACGGTGGTAACAACAGCATCACAATTGGTGCCACTAACTGCTGTAAGGGTATAATTGTTCCTGCCCCTGTTTTGCAACGGTCAGAGCTCACGTGACTTAACCGCAGTCGTTGTGCACAGGCGCATTAACCTACGATTGGAGCAATGATGGAGCAGAGACACCGGACAATGATTTGGAAGATATTGCTGGTTTAGCCGCCATGCCCAACAGTAACTGTTACTGCCAATGGATGTCCAGCTGAAACTGGTCACCTATCGATGTCCCATTCGGCTATCAGCTTACACCTACTGTAACCGACCCACAACATTGCAACTCCAACGGGTGGCTGTGGCTGTTAGCGGCATTCCGCCCGCTGCTGCTACCTATGTATATGGTGTAGCATTAGGTGGTGTTTATTCGGGTGCAGCACCTGCTACCGATGTGGCTACAGCTACCAGTAACTTAATACCAGGCGCTACCTACACCGTTCGTGTGTTAAATACCGCAAATGGTTGTTATACCGACCAAACCGTAACAATTGCTGTTGTACTGCAAATATCAGCGGTGCCCCAAGTGCAACAAACGTAACAGCAGTAAAAACGAACCTGCTAAAACTATCACCGCTACAGGTGCAGTTGGAGCATCGTTCACTTTCTACGATAATAGCCAAAGCGTATTAGCTGGTCCATCAACAACCAATACTTATACCCCAGCTGCGGGTAATATTGGTAGCTTACAACCGGGTGTTTACACCTTCTATGTAAGTACTACCGAGGTAGGTAAATGCGAAAGTGCTTTGGTACCAGTTAGTTACATCATCTACGATGCACCATCGGCACCAAACATTGTGGCTGACCAACAATATTGCGTAGGTCAAACCATTGCCAACTTGCAAGTAACAGGCGTTCAAGCAACCAATACTATTACTTGGTATGCCGAAGACCCAACAGTGGCAGGATATACGGGTACAAATGTGTTGGTACAAGGCATTAACTTAACTACTTACGCTACAGGTTTAAGCAATGCTGCTGCTGTAACAGAAGATTACTATGTGTCACAAACTGTAAATGGTTGCGAAAGCGTAGCTGTACCAGTAACTATTACTGTAAATGCTAATCCTAATCCAAGTATTACTGGCGATTTGCAACTTTGTGCAGGCGAAAGTACGACCTTAGATGCAGGTACAGGCTACAGTATATATGCATGGTCTACGAACCAAAATTCGCAAACCATTACCACCTCAACTGCAGGCGTTTATACTGTAACGGTAACAAATGCGGCTGGCTGTATAGCTAATACAAGTACAACCGTAATAGTTAATCCATTGCCAGTAGCTGATGCAGGTGCTGATGCAGTTATTAACTGTACCAATACCACAGCAACCTTAACTGCGACAGGTGGTGGTACTTATGCTTGGAGTACAACAGCAACAACAGATGCTATCAACGTAGCAACTGCTGGTACATACACCGTAACAGTAACTAATACTACAACAGGCTGTACCGATACCGACGAAGTAGTAGTAACAGAAGATAATGTACCACCAACTGCTGGTATTAACCCATCTACCACTACTTTAACATGTGCTAATAACAGTACAGCAACCTTAACGGCAACAGGTGGCGGTACTTATGCTTGGAGTACAGGAGAAACAACAGCTGCTATCAACGTAACAACTGTTGGTACATACACCGTAACTGTAACTGCTGCTAATGGCTGTACAGATACAGAACAAGTAATTATCAACCAAGATACTACTCTTCCAACAGTAAGTATTACAGCACCGGTTACGCAATTAAGTTGTACCGTATCAAGTGTAACATTAGAGGCAGAAATAGCTGCAACTAACACACTTGTTTGGACAGTACCGGGTAACTTTACCACTACCAACAATCCTATAACCGCAATAGCGGTAGGTACATACACCGTAGTAACAGATCCAAATAATGGTTGTACTGCTTCTTCAACAGTACAAGTAACGCAAAATCACAAGTGTTCCTGTGGTAGCAATGACATACTCCAGCCCAACTTACTTGTACAACAACAAGTACTAGTTTATTGCTACATCAGACCCAACATACACCTATGCTTGGAGTACGGTAGAGGTAATATTGCAATCGATGGAAACGAAGCAACAGCTGCCCCCTACTGTTGATGCACCAGGTGTTTATTTAGTAACCGTAACAGGTGCATCGGGTTGTACAGCACAAACTTTGGTTGTTGTGAGCGAAAATATTACTCCACCAACAGCTAATGCAGGTAACGATGTACAAATTCCTTGCGGCTCAACTTCAACGGTATTGACCGCCACAGGCGTTGGTACTTATGCTTGGAGCACAACAGAAATAACTGCTGCTATCAATGTAACAACTGCTGGTACATACACCGTAACTGTAACGGCTGCTAACGGCTGTACTGATACTGACGAAGTAGTAGTAACAGTGGCTGTTTGTGGTTCAATTGGCGACTATGTATGGAACGACCTTAATGGTGATGGCGTACAAGATGCAGGCGAGACCGGCATTAGCGGAGTAACGGTTACTTTAACCTACCCTGACGGTACGACAGCAACCACGACAACAGATGCCAATGGCGACTACTCGTTCGATAACTTACCAGGTGGTAACTACACCGTAACAGTAGGCAAGCGGTGGTCAATCCCAGCACACCAACTACCATCAACGTAGTATTGACAAGCTGGTGGTACAAACACGACATCTCGACCCCCCTTTGGTTTCACCAACTTAGGCTCAATCGGCGATTATGTATGGTTAGATGCTAATGGCGATGGCATACAAGATGCAGGCGAGACCGGCATTAGCGGCATTACAGTTACTTTAACCTACCCCGACGGTACGACAGCGACAACAACAACCGATGCCAATGGCAGCTATGTATTTACTGGTTTAGCACCGAGGCGATTATGTAGTAACCGTAGGCAGTGGTCCAGCAGGTACAATCTTAACTACACCAGCTACGGATGACGTAACCCTTGGCGTAGGCGAAGATTATGTAGTAGCTGACTTTGGCTTTGTGCCAACCGGTTCAATTGGCGACTATGTATGGAACGACCTTAATGGTGATGGCGTACAAGATGCAGGCGAGACCGGCATTAGCGGAGTAACGGTTACTTTATCTCCTGACGGTACGACAACAACCACGACAACAGATGCCAATGGCAACTACTCGTTCGATAACTTACCAGGTGGTAACTACACCGGTAACAGTAGGCAGTGGTCCGCGGGAACAAACCGGCCAAGCACACCAACTACCATCACAACGTAGTATTGACAGCGGTGGTACAAACCGACTATCTGACTTTGGTTTCGCCGGTTAGGCTCAATCGGCGATTATGTATGGTTAGATGCTAATGGCGATGGCATACAAGATGCAGGCGAGACCGGCATTAGCGGCATTACAGTTACTTTAACCTACCCCGACGGTACGACAGCGACAACAACAACCGATGCCAATGGCAACTATGTATTTACTGGTTTAGCACCGGGCGATTATGTAGTAACCGTAGGCAGTGGTCCAGCAGGTACAGCTTTAACAACATCAGGTACAAGATAACGATAACCCTTGGCGTAGGCGAAGATTATGTAGTAGCTGACTTTGGCTTTGTGCCAACCGGTTCAATTGCGACTATGTATGGAACGACCTTAATGGTGATGGCGTACAAGATGCAGGCGAGACCGGCATTAGCGGTGTAACCGTAACGCTAACCTACCCTGACGGTACGACAGCAACCACGACAACAGATGCCAATGGCAACTACTCGTTCGATAACTTACCAGGTGGTAACTACACCGTAACAGTAGGCAGTGGTCCAGCGGGAACCAACCCAAGCACACCAACTACCATCAACGTAGTATTGACAGCTGGTGGTACAAACACGACATCTGACTTTGGTTTCACCAACTTAGGCTCAATCGGCGATTATGTATGGTTAGATGCTAATGGCGATGGCGTACAAGATGCAGGCGAGACCGGCATTAGCGGCATTACAGTTACTTTAACCTACCCCGATGGTACGACAGCGACAACAACAACCGATGCCAATGGCAACTATGTATTTACTGGTTTAGCACCGGGCGATTATGTAGTAACCGTAGGCAGTGGTCCAGCAGGTACAGCTTTAACAACATCAGGTACAGATAACGTAACCCTTGGCGTAGGCGAAGATTATGTAGCAGCTGACTTTGGCTTTGTGCCAACCGGTTCAATTGGCGACTTTGTATGGAACGACCTTAACGGCGATGGCGTACAAGATGCAGGCGAGACCGGCATTAGCGGAGTAACGGTTACTTTAACCTACCCTGACGGTACGACAGCAACCACGACAAAAGATGCCAATGGCAACTACTCGTTCGATAACTTACCAGGTGGTAACTACACCGTAACAGTAGGCAGTGGTCCAGCGGGAACCAACCCAAGCACACCAACTACCGACAACGTAGTATTAACAGCAGGACAGACCTATACCGATGCTGACTTTGGTTTCACCAACTTAGGCTCAATCGGCGATTATGTATGGTTAGATGCTAATGGCGATGGCATACAAAACGATGGCAACACAGGTATCAATGGTGTAACAGTTACTTTAACCTTACCAAACGGTACGACACCAAACAACCGTAACTGCGCCAACAATCCTATAACAGGCTTGCCGGTTGGAAGAATTTAGTGACTTAACCAGGTGGAACTAACGGTATAACAGGTAACAGTGGCGCCAAACGGGCCTGGCATACGCACCCAGGTGTTGATAACGTAGTATTAGGCGTTGGCGAGAACTATGTAGATGCCGACTTTGGCTTCACTACATTAGGCTCAATAGGCGACTATGTATGGGCTGATACCAATGGCGATGGCATCCAAGATGCGACCGAAACGGGTATCAATGGTGTAGCAGTTACTTTAACCTTACCAAACGGTACGACACAAACAACCGTAACTGCCAACAATCCTATAACAGGCTTGCCAGGTTGGTACGAATTTAGTGACTTACCAGTAGGTAACTATACGGTAACAGTAGGTAGTCGTCCGAAGGAACACCTAAGCACAGACGGAACCGTAACAGTAACCCTTACACCGGGCGAAATATTTACCGATGCTGACTTTGGTTTCACCCTATGTGGTGCCAATGTGTCTGACATACCTGACCAAGAAATTTGCGAAGGCGATGGCAACATAGATGCTAACTTATCGTTCCCATTAGAACCATACAACGCTATCTATGGTCCTGCACCAACACCTGCTGCAAATTATACCTTAGCGTATGTATTAACTACTAACAGCGATGTTATCATCGACTCACAAATAATGTCGGGTGCATTTGATGTAGCTAGTAATACTCCTAACTTTACGTATAGCAATTTAGCCGCTGGCGTATATCGTATGTACGAAATTATCTACCGCACATCTGATGGTCCATTAACAGGGCTTACAGTAGGTGGCAACATCGGTGGTATTAATTTAACTACAGGTAGTTGTTTAGATGCTACTTATGGCAACATTTATGTAAATGCTAGACCTACTCCACAAGTTATCAATAACAATGGTAGTTTGTGCGAAGGTGCTACCATTACCTTGTTTGCTGGTGGTGGTGTTAGCTACCAATGGCAGTATCCAAACGGAACTGTTGGCGACCCAACTACATCATCTTTATTAATTGTTAGTAACATAACAGTTGCTGATGGTGGCGTTTATACCGTAACAGTAACTAACGCAGATGGTTGTACAGCATCTTCTACTACAACAGTGGTGGTAAATAGCTTCCCAACTGCCACCGCAGTAGCTACTAATGTATTGTGTAACGGAACCGCAACAGGTGGTATTACCTTAACAACTAATGGTGCAACTTACTTGTGGAGCAATGGTACAACAAGCCAAGACTTAACAGGTGTTGTTGCAGGCACATACACCGTAACAGTAAGCAATGGCAATTGCTCAACTACTACAAGTGCTACCATTACTCAACCTGCAACGGCTGTAACGGCAAGTGCAACAGCTACTACTACTACTTGTGGTGCAGCAAATGGCACTATTACGGTAACAGCTACTGGCGGAACAGTTGGTGCTGGTTATACTTATTCTAACGGTGGTGCTTTCCAAACAAGCAATGTATTCAGCGGTTTGGCATCTGGCAACTATACTATTACAGTAATAGACGGCAATGATTGTACAACAACTACTACCGCAACTGTTGGTACAAGTACAGCTTTAACAGCTAGCACAGTGGCTACCGATGTAAATTGCAATGGACAAGCCAATGGTAGTGTTAACTTAACCGTTAGCGGTGCAACGCAACCATACACTTATGCTTGGAGTAACGGCATAACCACCGAAGACTTAGCTAACGTAGCTGCTGGAACATACATCGTAACCGTAACATCGGGTACTTGTACAACCACAGCAAGTGCAACAATTGCTCAACCTGATGCTTTAACAGCTTCGGCGGCAGTAAATGCTGCTGGTTGTAGTGGTGGCGTAGGTGCTATTAACCTAACAGTTAATGGCGGTAATGGCGGATACACTTACTTGTGGAACAACGGTGCAACCACCGAAGATATAAGTAACATAACTGCTGGTACTTACAGCGTATTAGTAACCGACAGTAAAAACTGTGCAACAACAACTACTGCAACGGTTACTCAATCTACACCAATAGTAGTAACTGCTGTTGTTAGCAAAACAATTGCATGTAATGGCGAAACAGGTGAAGTGACAGTAAGCGCAACTGGCGGAAGTGGAACTTACACTTCGGGAACAGGTACTATCATCAGCGTAACAGCAGGTACTTATACCTACCCCGTTACAGATTCTAACGGTTGTACAGGTACTACTACTATCACCGTTACCCAGCCTACCTTATTAACTGCATCGTCGGTTATTAACAATGCAACTTGTTATGGTGGCAATGGTAACGTAGATGTAACGGTAAATGGCGGCACACAAGCCTACACTTATTTGTGGAGCAACGGTGCAACAACCGAAGACTTATTGGCTGCCGTAGCAGGTATTTATACCCTTACGGTAACAGATGCAAATGGTTGTACAGTTGGATTAAGCGCAACCGTTGACGAGCCAGTTCGTATTGGTATTACGGTTGATAGTACTACACCAGCTACTTGCGGTCAGCCCAACGGTAATGTTAATATTAGCGTATCGGGTGGTACTTTAATCAACGGTGCTAATTACGCATACAACTGGAGCAATGGTACAACTACCCAAGATTTGAGCAACGTAGGTGCAGGCGTCTATGTAGTAACTGTTACCGACAGCAATGGTTGTACAGCTACTGCTACTGCCCAGGTGACAACACCAAGTGGCTTTACAGCAGGTATCGTATCTACCCAAAATATTGCTTGTAGCGACGGTGCTATTAATGTAGATGCATCGGGTAGCAACTTAACCTACGCATGGTCGGGTCCTGGTGGCTTTACTGCATCAACCCAAGACCTAAGCGGCTTAACTACAGTAGGTACTTATACCCTTGTGGTAACAGATGCTAACAACTGTTCGATAAGCACAAGTGCTACTATCACACAGGCAAATATCCCTATTAACAACACTGGTCCATCTTGCGAAAACACAGTAATTACGATCGGTTTTGCAGGCGTAGGACCTGTTGGAACAGTACTAAACTATGCATGGAGCGGTCCTAACGGATACAGCTTTACGGGTACTTATACACTTACTGGTGCAGATATTATCACTGTATCATTAAGCAATTTGCAAATAACCGATGCCGGTTTGTATACAGTTACTATTACTTATCCAGGCGGCTGTACTCGTGTAGCATCAACTTTAGTAAAAGTAGATGGTTTGCCAATTATCAATAGTGCAAATGTTACTTGTAACGGCACTGTGGGTACTATTACTGTAGATGCTGAGTCGGCTAACCAAATTAATGGCGTAGAATATGCTATTGGCAATGGAGCTTTCCAAACAAGCAATGTATTTAGTGGTTTGGCAAATGGTACTTATACCATCACTGTAAGCGATGCAGTATCGAATTGTACAACAACTACTAGTGTTATTGTTAACTGTGCTGCTTGTCCTGTACCAGTGGCATCTAACAATGGTCCTGTTTGTGTTGGTTCGCTTTTAAGTTTGAGTGCTAATGCTAACTTACCTGTGGGCGTAACAGCTACCTACGCATGGGCGGGTCCTGCTGGTGCATCAACCCAACAAAATCCAAACCTTGGTTTGGCAACAATTGGTAAAGCAGGTACTTATACGGTAACAGTAACATACAGCAACGGATGTACAGCAACGGCTACTACGGTTGTTGTTGTAAATGCCAAACCAGTTATTACTGCAGCTACACCAAGTTGCGTAGCGGGTGTTGGTCGTATTACGGTAACAGCTACTGGTACTGGTTTAACATACAGTATCGGTGGTGCACCACAAGCAAGCAATGTGTTTAACAACGTACCAAATGGCAACTATACGGTAACGGTAACAAATGCCGTTGGTTGTACAGCCACAGCAAGTGTAACGGTTAACTGTGTTACTTGTCCTACACCAGTGGCTACCAACAATGGTCCTGTGTGTGTTGGCTCGCCAATTAACTTGTTTGTAAATGCTAACTTACCTGTGGGTGTAACAGCTACCTACGCATGGGCGGGTCCTGCTGGTTCATCTACCTTACAAAACCCTGTTATTGTAAATGCTACCCCTGCCAAAGCAGGTACTTATACGGTAACAGTAACATACAGCAACGGATGTACAGCAACTGCCACTACGGTTGTTGTTGTAAATGCCAAACCAGTTATTACTGCAGCTACACCAAGTTGCGTAGCGGGTGTTGGTCGTATTACGGTAACAGCTACTGGTACTGGTTTAACTTACAGTATTGGTGGTGCTCCACAAACAAGCAATGTGTTTAACAACGTACCAAACGGTACTTATACGGTAACGGTAACAAATGCCGCTGGTTGTACAGCCACAGCAAGTGTAACGGTTAACTGTGTTACTTGTCCTACACCAGTGGCTACCAACAATGGTCCTGTGTGTGTTGGTTCGCCAATTAACTTGTTTGTAAATGCTAACTTACCTGTGGGCGTAACAGCTACCTACGCATGGGCTGGTCCTGCTGGTACATCTACCTTGCAAAACCCTGTTATTGTAAATGCTACCCCTGCCAAAGCAGGTACTTATACCGTAACAGTAACATACAGCAACGGATGTACAGCAACAGCTACTACCGTAGTTGCTGTAAGTGCTTTACCAGTTGCAACTATCAGTGGTCCTGCATCGTTCTGTGCAGGTAGCTCGGCTACCTTAATAGCAACAGGTGGTGGCACTTATGCTTGGAGCAACGGTGGCAACACTGCCTCTATCAACGTAACAACTGCGGGCACTTATACCGTAACCGTAACCAATGCTAGTGGCTGTACTAAAACAGCAACTAAAACTGTAACGACTACTAATTGTTGCTCAGCATCGGTTGGAGCAGTAACAGTGAGCAGTGTAGTATGTCCTGGCGATCCATTTATAGCAAGTGCTATCTTTAACAGCCCTGCAACAGGCTATACCAACTATATCTTAGTGGTAGATGCAGCAGGTACTATCGTTGAAGTTGTACCAGCAACAAGCGGAACGCAAGTAACCCTAAGCACATCGGCAGCAGGTACTTACAATGTATATGCCTACAGCATACAAACACCAAACGGCGGAACTATCCCAAGCGTTGGTACAAACGTATCGGCAATTAGCGGCAACTGTTACGCATTGAGCAACCCACCACAACAAGTGGTATTGCCCGAATCACCGTTGTTGTTAGTTGGCTACCAAAACTCTGACGAAGGTTACGAAGGTGGCATTACACCATTCCACTACAATACCGACACCGTACTTGTTATTGGTGGCGTACAACCTTATAACTTCGATTGGGAAATTATAGGCTATGTACGTTACGATATTAATTACACCGAAACAGGCGCCGAAATTGTCATCTACTACTCAGACGATGCACAATGGAACGCTATTGTTACCGACTCGTATGGTTGTAGCAACGATACGCTATTATTTACCAATATGCAAGGCGGAGCCGCAGGTAATACTGTCTTAGATATAGACTCTTATGTAGTAACACCTTCGTCCGACTATGTAGCACCTGATGGAACGATTACCTTAAACATTACCGGTGGCGACCCATCGAGTTGTGCCGAAGGTTATACCTACGAATGGGCTGGACCTGATACTTGGGATGGCGTATATGGCACCTCGACAGGCGTACCTGTTGCCAACGGCGAACAGTATACACTGACAGACTTGCCAATGGGCTGGTACTCGGTAACGGTAACCGATTGTTCGGGCAATGTAACCGAAGGTTGGTATTGGGTACAAAGCGGACACCGCGGACGTACTAAAACAGATGCACGCGTAACGATGAACGTGATGCCTAACCCAATGAGTGACGCAGCAACGATTAGTTTTGTTGTACCAACAACAGACAACGTTACTGTAAATGTATACAGCGTTGATGGCAAACAAATGGCAACCTTGTATAACGACAGAGCCTCGGCTGATGTGGTTTATACGCTACCATTAAATGCTGCTCAATTGCCAGCAGGTATGTATTTTGTGCGTTTAACTACCGCAAGTGGTTTAACCGAAATACAAAAAATAGTGGTTAATAGATAAACCCGATTGGGGTTTAAACCATAAAAAAGGCGAGCTGTCCAGCAATGGACGGCTCGCTTTTTTTTGTTTTGGGCGATGTTTTGAGGTGCAATTTACACCATTAGCACAGCGCGAATTTTGTAAAAATAGAAAAAACCATAAATCAGCTATTTTTATTGGCTAGATTGAAAAAAAGGACTATCTTTGGGGCAAATAAACTAACTTTAGGCAACTTTACTTGCTACAAACACAGCTATACAAATTATGGTAAAGATAAAATTGCTGTTATTATGCCCCATTTGCTTTATGGTATTTGCTTGCCAAACAAATACGCTAAACCTTCCTCAAAATACCAACACTACTAATTTGGTTGTTAAAGATACTATACCGACATCTAAAAAGTTCAATATTTGCATCATAAATAGTCTTACAAAGCAAATGTCAGTTCGCTCAAAATTTTCAACAGACAAATTAGGTGTGTTTTTAAAAAAGCAATTAAAAACAGATGTTCGGATACAGAAACCCGAAAGTATAGCTATTGAGCAAACCCCTGTTTTTGACCAACAATACCTCGATACAAGCTATGTAAAGTCGTTTACTGTTAGTTTTAGCAATAAAAAACAATACCACATTATTTTCGAAAGCGACTATGTTACACAATATGTTTTATCTGGCAAAAATACAATAGATACACTTTGGAAAGGCACTACTCTGCCCGACCTTATGTGGAACTCGGCAGAGGCGTGGATTGTTAGTACATCATTACAAAGTTACTTAGCTGTAATGGGTACATTTTATAATGCAACGGGTTTAGGGGTAGATGATAAACAGTGTGTTTTTTGGGATTTAAAAACCGGTAACTGTTACAAAAACAATAGTTTTTTAGGTGTTCCGGAATGTTTTAATGATTATGACCAAAACGGGAAGCTTAATTTTCTATCCCTACAGATACTTTATCCCGATCAAACAAATGGCAAAACTTACTACTCTGCAAAAATGTACGAACTTAACGACAGTGTATTAACTGTTATAAATAGCCCATTTGATAAGTTGTTTTTATCAAGAACAGAAGCCTATAATTTTAGTTTTGTAAAAAAAATACCTAAAATGTAAGTTTTAGGAAATAAACTAAAAAGGAAGTGGGTTTAGTGTATATGGAAATAATAAAAAAAACACCGCCTTTGCTCAAGTAAAGCAAAGGCGGTGTTGTGTTGTTGGTCAAGAAAAATTATTTAGCCAAATTTTTTAGTGTAGGGTCGAGGCTAATGGCTTTTTGAAACAAAGTTTGAGCCATTTTGGTATCGCCCTTTTTTTGGTAGCAGTTGCCCAAATTTACATAAGGTTTGGCATAAGTAGGGTCGGCATCAATGGCTTTTTGGTAGGCGTTCATTGCCTTATCCATGTTGTTTTGGTGCAGATGCGTATTGCCCAAATTATACCAAGCTAGGGCATATTTATCGTCGAGGTTTAGGGCTTTTTGGTAGGTTTGTACGGCTTGGTCGTATTGTTTTTGGGTGTCGTAGAGCGAGCCTAGGCGCAAAAAAGTTTTTTTATCGTTGGGGTTTAGCCGCACATACTGTTCAAAGGCGGCAATAGCTTGGGGTGTATTGTGTTGCTTGTCGTACACAATACCCATACTGTTGTGGGCTTCGGCAAAGTTGGCATCAAATTGCAAAGCTTTTTTAAACTGGGCTAATGCTTGTTCGTTATCACCTTTTTTTAGATAGGCTACCCCTAAATTATACAACACAGCGGGGTCTTTGGCACGTTCGGTGCTTAGTTGTTTAAGCACTTCGATGGCTTTATTGTAATCGCCTTTGGCAAGTAGTTGGGTGGCACGTTGGTTTTTGCCTTGTGCATTACTCGTATCAGCTACTTTTGTGGTGTCGATGGCGGTTAAATCGGCTTTGTTTGGGCTTGTATTGGCGGTTGTGGTGGTGGTATTGGGGGCGGCTGTGGGGTTTGTTTGGGTAGGTGTTGCTGTTTGTTGTAGCTGATTGACGACAAACAAAATGGCAAAAATAAGTGCTACTAAACCCAGAAATAGCAAACTGGTGCGGTTACTGGTGTTTTTTTGTTGCTCCATAGCTGGTTAGTTTTGGTTGGTTTTGATAGATGATAAATGGGTAATTTTATCATCACCCAAAAGTATAAAAATAAAGTTTGTGTGCAAAAATGGTTTAGTTTTGGTACTTTTGTGCCTTAAAAAACAAACAATTATGCAATTGAACGATACACCTTTGCCGATAGCGGTATTAACGGGTGCAACGGGTTTTATAGGTAGCCATCTTGCCGATTTATTGGTACAAAAGGGCTACGAAGTGCGTTGTATTGTGCGAAAAGGTAGCAATTTACAATGGCTAAAAGATAAACCTGTTGCGTGCTATGCCGTAGGATTAGACTCGGAAGATGCCCTTGCAGAGGTACTGACTAATGCCAATTTGGTGTTTCATGTGGCGGGCGTGGTGCGTGCCAACACCGAACACGCATTTTACGAGGGTAATGTAACAACAACGCAAGTTATCATCAATGCCTTATTAAAATATGCACCTAATATAAACCGATTATTGGTGGTTAGTAGTTTAGCAACTACCGGACCTGCTGTTGAGGGGCAAGTTGTTGATGAGCAAACGCCGCTAAAACCGGTTAGCTTGTATGGGCGTACCAAACTGTTGCAAGAGCAGTTGGTGCAACAATATACACATCAGTTACCTATTACCATTGTTCGTCCGCCGGCTGTTTATGGCGAGCGCGAGACCGATATTTACCAATTTTTTAGAACCTATCAGCAAGGATTTTTGCCTATTGCGGGTTTATGGGGCAACAAACAGCTAAGTATGGTGCATGTAAGCGATTTGGTTGCGGGTATTTATTTGGCGGCGACTAGTCCAAAATCGGTGGGGCAGGTATATTTTATTGGCTCCGAAAAACAATACACTTGGGCAGATGTAGCCCATGCTACTCAATTGGCTTTAGGCAAACGTGCCCTTGCCATTCGGTTGCCCCACTGGAGCATCTACCTTTTGGGTGCTGTGGCGCAAGTTGTTGGGCGTGTTACGGGGCAGGCATCTATTTTATCTATCGAAAAAGCCCACGAAATGACTGCCGCCGCTTGGACGTGTAGCAGCCAAAAAGCGATTACGCACTTGGGTTATAAACCGCTTGTTTCGCTCAACGAGGGTATTGCCAAAACCATTGCTTGGTATAAAATAAATAAATGGCTTTGATGATTATTAATTATTAATTGTAAATTATATACTTGCACTTAGATGCTATATTGAAGTTTTAACTGTGACAGCCTGTAGCTTGCAGCGGACAGTTCAAAATTAAAAATCTAATGGTTTTCCTTGGTAGTAATCTAATATTTTTAACCTAAAAAAATAATCGAATTTGGCAGATTCTAGATTTAGTTCGGCGGCAGTTAGGTTATTTTTGGCGGTGTTATAATCTAGGTTATTGGTTAAGCCCAAATCGTAGCGTTTTTGTACAAAACTTAGGTTATTTTTTAGTGCCTCTATGTTGGCTTTGGTTGCTTTGTATCGTTCGGCGGCACCTTTGGCATTTATATAAGCTTGTTCTATTTGTTGGCGGATGTTGTTGCGGGTTAACTCTTGGCTTAGTCGAGTGTTTTCGATGTTTAATTTGGCTAAACTAATGCCATTTTTTACCTGATACTGATTAAAAATAGGAAACTGCGCACTTAAACCTAAAAATCCACCTAAATTATCGCCCCATTGTTTATAAACAGGAATGTTTTTTGTGCTGATGATGGGGTTAAAGGTATAGATAGAGTCGAAGTTTTGGGTAAAATAGTTGGTTAAAATAGGTGTTGGCTCGATGCCCGATATGCCGTATTGTTTAGCTAAACTTGAATATTGGGTGCTAAAATTGCCGGTTAGCGATACAGTTGGGTATTGATTAGTGCGGGTTACAGCTAAACGTTTTTCGGCAATTTGGGTTTGCAACACAGCCACCTTAACCGATGGTTGTACGGATAAAGCGTTTTGATAAACCTCATCGGGCGTATAATTGCTAAGGGCATTGGCGCTTGGTTCGGGCAAGGTGGGGCGCACAATTTTGAAGGTATCGTATCGGTTTAGCAACTGCCGCAGGTTGGTGTATGCCAAATCTATGGCATTTTGACCATTTACTTGGTTAAGTTGGTCGTTGGCAATTTGGGCGTTTATGTCTAACAAATTGCCACCGGGTACGCTGCCAGCATTCACCAATTTTTGCATTTGTCGGTATTGTTGTTGTGTTAAATCGGCTTGACGCTGTAAAACACTTAGTTGCTCTTCGCTTAATAATATTTGCAGATAAGCGCCTAAAATGCTTAAATCTAAATTATTAGCAAAATCATCGGTTTGCAGGTGTGCCAATTCTAACTCTAAACCGCGTTGTTCAATGGTGCGTTTAAACTGCCCTCCGTTGTACAACACCAAACTACTTGTTAAATTAATTTGCGATGCCTGCGATGCTTGTGTCTGAAAACTATTGGTGGTGGGGTCGACGGTGCGCCCTAGGTTGCCGCCATACGAAAACGAACCATTAAGGTTAGGCAAACGGGTTTGATGGCTTTGTTTTTCGTTTATTTTGGCAATATCGGTGTTTAAACCTAATTGTTTAAGTTGAACGTTGTTTTGGCGGGCATACTGCAAACACTCTTGCAACCCAATGTTTTGGGCAACAAGCGTGTTAGATAATAGTAGTAAGGTCAATAAACTAGTTAAATAACGCATGTTTCGATGTGGAGATGTGGAGATGTGGAGATGTGGAGAAGGGGCGATGTGGTGAAATTGTGATGTGGTGATGTGGTGAAAGTGTGATGTGGCGATGTGGTGAAGAGAGTGAGGTGGTGAAAGAGCGAAACGAGTTTAGCTTATAGCCGACAGCGGATAGCTGATAGCCGATAGCCAAACCGTATCAGTTGTTCATGTGGTTCCAGCCTTGGGCAATTAGGGTGTGTTCGTTGTTGCTTGGGGTAATCATTTTACAACCTTCTTCTTCGGGTACAATTTTACCGATAATGGTAATAGCTTCCATATCCTCTAACTCGGCTAATCTATCGGGCGAAACGGTGAAAAGGAGTTCGTAATCTTCGCCGCCGCTTAGTGCGCATACCGAGGGTATTATGTTAAACTTAAACGCCATTTGGTAGGTGTCGGGGTGTAGGGGTATGTCGTCTTCAAAAATACGGCAACCTACTTTAGATTGGTGGCAGATGTGCAACAAATCGGACGACAAGCCATCGGATACATCAATCATGGCACTTGGTTGTATGTTGTGGCGTTTTAGCAGTGCTATAATATCGTATCGGGCTTCGGGTTTTAGTTGCCTGCCTACCAAATAGTTTTGGTTTTCGAGGTCGGGTGCAATATTAGAATCTTCTAAAAACAATTGTTTTTCGCGCTCTAACAGTTGCAGCCCTAAATAGGCAGCACCTAGGTTGCCACTTACGCATATTAGGTCGCCTACTTTTGCGGTGTTTCGGTACACTATTTCGTCGGGGTGTGCATCGCCAATGGCGGTTAGGCTTAAAAACAAGCCACTGCGCGACGAGCTGGTATCGCCTCCTACTAAATCTACTTTATATAAGCGGCAAGCAGTTAAGATACCTTCGTATAGTTCTTCGAGTGCCTCGACCGGAAAACGGCTCGACAATGCCATTGATACCATAATTTGGCGTGGGGTGGCGTTCATGGCGTATATGTCGGATAGGTTAACTACTACTGCCTTGTAACCCAAATGTTTAAGGGGGCTGTACATAAGGTCGAAATGTATGCCTTCGGCAAGTAAATCGGTTGATACAACGGTTAGTTTGTCGCGGTTATCTATCACGGCTCCATCATCGCCAATGCCTTTAATCGACGATTTGTTGACTAAAAATACGTTTTGTGTTAGGTGATTTATCAAACCAAATTCGCCAAGTTGGCTAATAGGAGTGGGCATTTTTTAATTATTGATTATTGATTATTGATTATTGACTCGTATGTTTGTGCTCACGTTACGCAGGTATAACTCAAACAAGGTATATATTAAGTAGCATGGGGCTTTGTTACTAGTTTGTTGTTGTTTTGCTGCTGCTTACCATTTATTAAAAGTTTGTTACTTTTTTTCTTGACAAAAAAAGTAACCAAAAGTCAAGGCTGTAAAGGATAAAATGGACAACATTCCGCTAAAAGATATAAACTTGCACGCCAAACGGTTTGTTTGTCGGTTTTATTTCTGGGTTTGGTGTGGCGTGCTTCAAACAGTATATCTTTCTTAACGCTACATTTATGCCCATTTCTTAACGCCAATTCCTATAATGCCGGTTCAGAAGAAATCAGCTGCAAAACTGAGTATAAAAATGCAAAATACCTTGTTATTGAAATAGGCTGTGTAACATCTGTTATTGATTATAATTTAGGGTTTCGTTTTTGAGTTTTTTATTGATATAAAAAGCTATTTATTTGTTATCGTTGTTTAGCTTATCGCGCTGCCATTGCTATGGTTTCCTATTGTTCTTGCGTAACGGACGGTTCTTACTTGTCGGGTTAGGGAGTGCCAAGCATCACCCCCAAAAAAAACCTTTTCCGCGTTAAGCGGGGCTTTGGCGTTTGGGTCAATGGGTTTAGTATTAAATTGTAGCCGCTGATTTTTGCCAAGTTGATAGGCAGTTTTGTATTTCGGCGAGTAGGTGTTGCATTTTATCGGCAACGTACCAATGTTCTACGGCATGTACATAATCTCTAAAATTGGGGTTTTGCTCTTTGATACTGGGTATAAGGTTTTGTAATGCGGCTGGGCGGGGTCCCCATGTGCCAATATCTTCGCCTGTTTGGGCATCAATACATATTAATTTAGGTATAGACCTGCCGCCATTGGTTAAATATTGGTCGATGAGTGCGGTGTTTTGGTCGCGCAATACTATTTTAAGCTCAATGTTTGGGCACATTTGGGCAACTTTTAGCCATGCTGGGGTGTTGGCGTTGGCATCGCCGCACCAAGGCTCGGTGATAAAAAGCCAAATAACTGGGCGCGTAAATTGGGCAATGCTGTTTTGCATTGCGTTATCAAAATGTAGTTGTGTTAGTGCGCTTTGTAATTGTTGATAACCTTTTTTTATGGGTTTCAAAAAGTTGTCGGGATAGATAGGAGAGGGGAGTGGCGATGTGGCAAGGTCCTCGAAAAAACGGAGGTATTGCTGGGCGGTGTAAACGGTGCCGCTTATAAGATGTTGATTGGTGTGCATGAATTATTGACGAATAAGTTGTGTATTTACTATTTCGGTTGTGCCATTTGGTTGGCTAATGCGGTATTTAAAGTTAATGGTGCCTGTTTGGGGGTTGTAGTTGCCATTTTCTACGCCATCAAAGGTGTACGGAAAAGCTTGTACGTTTAATAATTGGAATTGATTGTTGGGCAGTAACTTAGCTACTAAATTGTGTGGAATGCAATTTTGACCACAACTTAGCTGGTTGATATAGCATTGGTCAATTTTACCCTCGTAAGGTATTATTTGCACTACATACTCCGACGTACCGCGTATAGGGCTATCATCGCGGGCAAAATAGGTGTTTAAATATTTGGCAATAATTAAACTGTCGCAATTTGCACCTT
Organism: Sphingobacteriales bacterium; assembly: GCA_016718845.1. GTDB lineage: Bacteria > Bacteroidota > Bacteroidia > Chitinophagales > UBA2359 > JAEUUX01. Next base: position 27,457 of record JADKCK010000112.1, on the reverse strand, counting down.
CGTAGCCTATGTCGCAAGTGTTTGTTTGTAGTTTTTCTTTTTGGCAAGATGTAGTAAGTACTGCCAATAGAGCAATAAAAAAAAGTGTTTTCATGGTGCCTAAAAAATTAACTTAAACAAGGGTAAAATTGCCCAAAACTAATAACTATTGTTTTACCATATTTGCTTTGCAGTTGGTGTCGATATTTTCGTCGGCTATATAATACTCTAAGCTAATATTGCCTGTTGCTTTATCGCGCACGGCATTACCTACGCTTTTTATGGTTAGTGCTTCGCCGGGTTTGGTGTTGTTGTAATCAACAATAGTAAATTGCATGGCATCGATAAGGGTAGCCGTAACGGTTTGCTGAAAAGTGCCTAAACCTGTAATTAACAGGCTGTTGTCTAATCCGGGTCGTATTTTAACTACATAGCCAAAATCGCCGTTGCATTCGTCCTGAACGGTATAATCGCCCACAAATTTAGCAATATCTATTTTGTTGTTGTCTGTTTCGCTTTTGGCAGCGTTTGTTGTTGTTTGGGTAGTGTTATTTTTGGTAGATGATTTGCTTCCGCCGCAACCAAACGTGTGTAACAACATAAAAAAAGATAGTAGTTGGATAAAATGTTTCATAGAAGATAATGTTTTTAAAAAAGCCTCGCTTGACGGTACAAAACGAGGCTTTTTGTAAGAAAGATGAGTGGATAGCCATTGTTTTTGTATCTGTTGGCTAATACTAAACAAAAAGTAGCTACAAAAACGGCTCGATTTTCAAAGCTTATTCAACAACTTTAACGGTCATTTTAACATCTTTTAGTGGTCGGTCGCCGGGGGCAGTTTGGGTGGCTGCAATTTTGTCAATTACGTCTAAACCTTCTACTACTTCGCCAAAAACGGTGTATTGACCATCTAAAAACGGAGTGCCACCTACGGTTTTGTAGGCTTCTTTTTGTGCATCAGAAAACACAAACCCGCGCGACTCCATGCCTTTTAGCTCGGCTTCGGTGGCAGTTTTACCTTGTACTACATAAAACTGACTACCCGACGAGCGACGCTGCGGGTTGCCTTGGTCGCCGGTACGAGCCGCCGAAAGTACCCCTTTTTTGTGGAATAAATCGGGATTAATTTCGGCAGGTACGGTATAACCTGGTCCGCCCATACCCAATTGCTGCGATGGCTGGGCATTTTTCGAGTCGGGGTCGCCGCCCTGAATCATAAAATCTTTGATAACACGATGAAACAAAGTGCCATCGTAAAAACCTTGGCGAGCCAGCTTTAAAAAGTTGTCGCGGTGATAAGGCGTTTGGTCGTATAGCTTTATTTTCATATCGCCATACTCGGTACTAATGATAACCATAGTCTCTTTTGATTCTTTTTCGGTTTTTTCTTTTTGTGCCCAAACGGGTGTGTTACCCAATAGGCTTACAAAGGTAAAGATGAATAAATAATTAATAATTTTTTGCATGATTGCTGATTGAGATAATTAAAATGGAAAATATTTAGTGGATAAAAATATACGAAAAGTAGTTTTGGATTAAGTAAATCTGCGGCGTAAAGAAGATGCTTTTTTATGTAAAAAAAACAAAGTATTGTTGTTTTATGTAATGCATAATGCTCACTAAGAGCCAATTATGTGGGTGTTAGCAAATAATGGTGCAAAGATAGGCTTTTTGCGGTTCTTAAATACCCCATTATTAACCAAAAACAAACAAATTTTGTGTTAAAGATGCAAATAGTAAGTTAAAGTAGCACTTTTTGCTTATCTTTGTGTGTCGATTTGTATTTTGTCAAACAATATTTTATACAAAAATGAAACAAATTTTATTGATTTTATTGGTTTTTGTGTTATTAGTAACCACAAACGGTTGTACAAAAAAACAACCCACTACTTTGGCAAACGAAAACAAAGAGATTGAATGGATGACCATTACAGAGGCAGAGAAAGCTGCCAAGAAAAAACCTAAAAAAATAATGATAGATGTTTACACCGATTGGTGTGGATGGTGCAAGCGCATGGATGCAAGCACCTTTAAAAACCCCGTTGTGGCAAGCTACGTAAACAAAAATTATTATGCTGTTAAGTTAAACGCCGAACGTGCCGATTCTATTTTGTTTCGCGGAAAAAATTACAGACTAAAAGGTAATGCCAACGAGCTTGCCCTTGAATTGCTTGGTGGCAGAATGAGCTACCCAACCATTGTTTTGCTAGACGAACAACAACAATTGATACAAGCCCTGCCGGGTTTTCAGGACGCAGCTAAGTTTGACATGGTGTTAAACTATTTTGGGCAAGATAACCACAAAAAAAATGTATCATTCGCCGATTTTGCCGCTTCGTATAAATCGCCTTTGCAACAATAAACCTAAAAAATTATTTTTTACTTTTTAACTCAAAGCATTAAATACACTAAGTGCTTTGTATCCTAACGTATTTTCTTAGTGTTTACTATTTTAAAAAAAAACATGCAAAAGTTTATTTTATCTTTCGTTCTTTGCCTTCTTGTTGTTTTTAACCCCATTACATCGGTGCAAAATGCAGGTGCATCGGGCGATAAAGTCGAGTGGCTGTCGTTTGAAGAAGCCGTAAAACGCAGTGCCGTAGAGCCACGTAAAGTAATTATTGACGTATATACCGACTGGTGCGGGTGGTGTAAAAAAATGGACGCTACTACTTTTCAGCATCCCGAAGTAGCAAAATACATTAGCAAAAATTATTATGCTGTGCGCCTTAATGCCGAAACCCGCGACACCATACACGTAGGTGACATGATCTTTAAATATGTGCCACAAGGCAGGGGCGGCTCGAATGAATTGGCAGTAACTCTACTCGACGGCAAAATGAGTTATCCCTCGATAGTGTTTATGGACGAAAAATTTAACAAAATACAAACATTACCCGGCTACCGCGATGCCAAAACACTCGACCAGATTTTGAACTTCTTTGGGCAAAATGCTTATGTAAAAGGTATTTCGTGGGAGCAATTCCAAAAAACGTATCAATCGCCAATACAATAAAAAAACTTGGGTAGTAACTGCTATTTTTAGCCAAGTCCTAATTTTATAAAACAATAAAAATATTGTTTTGTTGTGACTTTATAGCTGTGCCTGCTGTCAAAGGTCTAAATGCTATTTAATTGTAGGCACAAAACGGATTTAGTAGGTTAGAGTGTATACAATTGCGTTTAACTAAAATGTTTTATAAAAATAAAAAATGCTAAAAAGTAAGCTAATAGAAATATTAAAAACTATATCGTTCAAGGATTTGAACCGATTAGATGCCTATTTGCACTTGCCTATCTACAATAAAAACGAGAAAGTGCTTGATTTATTTAATATTATAAAACAAGAATACCCATCGTATATAAATAATAGCGTTCTTGAAAAAGAAAATATAATAAAGCAGCTATTCCCGGATCAACAAAAACAAGATGCTGCACTTCGGGTAGTTATGTCGCAGTTGAGCAAATTGGTAGAAGATTTTTTTACTATTGATTGTTTACAAGAAGACTTTGAGCAATATAGGTCGGAGATTTATTTGAAAAGCCTGGTAAAAAAAGGGCTAAACGGGCTGTTTAGAAAAGAACTGGACGAGGCTATCAAAAAATCAACAGAGCAAAAAGAGCAAATAATTCCTAATTTTCTTCATCAACACGAACTAACAAAACAGTCGTTTAACTACAATGTAATTAATAACAATAGGTTACAAGAAAGCGGCTTACAGCAGGTACTCGATTCTTTAGATGTGCTTTATATTGCAAGCAAACTAAAATATGCTTGTGCCGCTTTAAACCGACAAGATGTATTAGGCGAAAAATTTAATTTTACCTTAATAGACGAAATTTTATTGTTGTTACAGCAACGACCAGATTTAGAAAATAACTTTATTACCATCTATAAAAATGTACTAAACTTACTAAAATCGGGCGATGAAACTTATTACAAAAAAATTAAACAACTAATAAGCAAAAACTCGGATATTTTATCGGATGATGATAAACGCGACATATATGCTTGGCTAACAAATTATTGTACTAAAAAAATTAAAAGCGGGCAAGATAAATACTTGCACGAAATTTTTGATTTGTATAAAGTGATGCTCGCCGAACAAATGTTGCTGGTAGATAACTTTTTTATGCCAAATCACTATAAAAACATAGTGATAACTGCTTTGAAATTGAAAGAATACGACTGGACACAAGATTTTATTTACAAATATGCCCCAAAATTACCCCTCGATATAAAAGAAACCGTGTTTAATTATACCTTAGCCGCATTGCATTTTGACCGAAAAGAGTATGATGAAGCCTTGTTTTGCTTAATGAAAATTAACCCCATAGACCCCTATTATGGGCTTAATTACCGGGCATTGCTGTGTAAAACCTATTACGAACTAAGCGAATTTATGGCACTTAATGCCAATTTAGAGAGTTTTAGGGTGTTTGTGCTGCGCGAAAAACAATTGTCGGAATACAACAACTTGTCGTACAAAAACTTTATAAATGTGCTAAAACGCCTAATTAGGTGTAAAGAAAAAAAGAAAAAAACAGCCGACAACTTATTAACCGAAATGAGCAGCATGGAGCCGCTTGTGCATAAACAATGGCTTTTAGAAAAAATACAAGAACTAAATAAATAATCTTTGCAGGATGAGGTAATCAAATGCTTGTTTAATAATTGATTGCTTAATTGGCTATATTAACACAACAACAAAACGGCTAAACAGTGCATTGCATTGTTTAGCCGTTTTGTGTTGTTATTTTTTGTAGATTATCTAAGTGCTTGTATCTCCTCTAAGGTCATGCCAATCATCTCTTCGATGCTTATTTTAGCTATGGCAATGTCGTTTTCGGCGGCAGTTTTGCCCTCAATTGTTTCGTTATACGATTTTAGCGCCTGTGTGTATTCTTCAACGGTTGCCAAACCTTGTTCAAATTTTCGGATAACCATGGTTTGCATTACCCGCATATCCTCAACGGCTTGGGTGCGCACTTTTAGTATCTCGATGCTCGATAGGTAGGTTTGATAACGGCGCAATACCTCGGCACGTAGCTGCAACTTTTGCTGATTAACCTTGTTTTCGGCTATTTGTACGTTTTGTTTGGCTATTTTTACTTTGGTAGGAGTGCTCAAAATAGTGCCAAGTGTAATGCTTGCATTGAGGTTATAAATCGGGAAAAAACCATTGGCTTGTTGCGAAAAATTACCCTCGTTTAAGTTAAACGAGGTAGTAACGCCATTCATCCAACTTTGTTTTTCTAGTTTTACTTTATCGCGCTCAATAATAATACTTTTGCTTAAGTTGTCGTTGTTGGGGTTGTTTAACCAAGCTAATTGTACCAATACCTCTTTAAAGTCTTTGGCACGCATGTCCAACGGATAAACAATTTTATCGAAATTGGCTCGTTGGGCATACAAATTGGTGGCGAATAGAAAAAATAGAAGGCAATATATAAAACGCATTTTGGCTTTTAAGTTTACTTAGTACTATATGGTACAAACATGACTATACAGTTTGTGCAATACTTGACTAATTTTTAGCAGAATAATAGTCGTGTTTGCTGTAAAAACAAAAACCGTGCAAAACTTAAAATTAACAACAAACTTGACTACATTGAGCTTTGTATAACACAAAAACAAAATAACATGCCACAAAAGTGCAAGCCTATTCGGTACCAAAATAATCTGCCAATATTACCTTGGAGCAGGTGCCATATTGCCTGTGTGTATTCTAATTCGGTTAATTAATGCTTTTACCAAACTACCGTCTGCCATCAATCGGCGGTCGGTTGTCCATACGCGCTCGGGGGTTTTTACTAGTTGTATTTTACCCAAATCGGCTAATTGATATGCCAACCAGCCATCTTCGCAGCGACCTGTTAGTTTGCGGTTAAGGGTTCCTTCCTGAAATCCGCCAACACTTAGGGCATCTGCCTTACGAAAAGCAAAATTAAAACCTAGCACATTAATGGCTTCTTGTTTACCTTTTCTACGACGAAAAACCTGCTCGGCAAGCATTTCGTGCAACAGCAACACCGAGCGCCCATTGCCAGGGCTGGGTATAAAGGCATATTGCCCATAAGTTACCATCACATCGGGATTATTTTTGAGGGTATCTACATACGCCACGCCCCAGTCGGGCGGGTAAATGCTGTCCGAGTCGGCATTTAAAATGTATTTGCCCCTTGCCATTTCCATACCTGTTTGGCGGGCATAACCTACGCCTTGTTTGCGCTCAAAAAGGCTTGGCACGCCGCAACGGTCTAAAATGCTTTGGGTGTGGTCTTTTGAGTTGTTGTTTACCACAATTAACTCGGTGCGGTAAGGGCTTTTGTTTTTTGATAAAGACGATAGGGTTTTTAATAAATCTTTTTCTTCGTTATAAGCGGGTACAATAATGCTTACTTCGGGGTCTTGTACATCTCTGAACCGAGCCATATCTGTTTTTATTTGCTCGAATAAGGCATCGGGTATTTGGTCGTATTGGCTATAGTTGTGGTTGTGGGCTTTTACCCAATCTGGGATAAATAATCTGTTTAACATAACATTGTTATTTTTTTATTGAAGAAGAGGTTGGTTTTGCAGCTTGATTTGCATGGAGGATGGCAAATAGCTGTATATTTGGGTATAAGTGTTTGATTGTTGGCTGCGCTTGCTTTGTTCTGGGGGTGCCCCCAACTGTACAAATTAGGGAGTGCCAAGCATCACCCCCAAAAAAGACATATTCCGCGTCAAGCGGGGCAGGCGCAAACCGTTTTAGTGATTGTTTAAGTGATTTTGATTTGGGGCTTTCTACAACTTACTTTTACCCACCCCTGCCCCTCCCAAGAGGGGAATTTATTTACCCTGCCCCTCCCAAGAGGGGAATTTAGTTACAAGGTACCATTAATCAACGGGTTTTTCGTCAAAATCTTTTAGCCTAACTAGGGCTGCCAATGTAAGGTAAAAAATTACGCTATTGGGCAACAAAATAATTGCTTCTTGTGGGTAATTTGCCAATACCAAGCTAAATAATAAAATTAAAAGGGCTTGGTATAGGTTTTTGATAACCGGGTTGTGCAGGCGTATGTAGTAATGCACGCTTGTTGCCATGGCTACAAATAGCAGCAGGCAATACAGTAGCAAACCTAACCAACCTTGCTCAACGGCTGTGCGAACAAAACCACTGTCGGGCGGAAAATTAGAAAGCATATTGTCGGGCGAAAAACGCTTGCCCCACACACCCGTGCTGCCTAAGCCACCGCCTAAGGCATGTGTTTGTATAAAGGGTTGGATAAACTTTTGATTGTCGAGGCGCAATTGCATCGAGGCATCTTCTTTGGGGGTAAAGGCACTTTGAATGCGGTAGATGATGGGGTTGCTTGTTGATTTCATAACCAAAGCCATGCCAAAAAGTAAAAACACGCCCGCTATGGTTAATACTCGACGACTTGGGTTGATAAGAACATAAAAAAATACCGCCGCCGGGACCAACACATAGGCAGTGCGCGTGCCTGCATAACCTACCGGAAGCAACATTAACACGCCAAAAAAAGCAAGCATAGCCCGCTTAGTATTACTATACGGACCCGTTGCCAGTACAAGACAAAACATGCTCATGTATGCCATTAAAATGCCGTAGGCGGTGGGGTCGGAGAGAAACGAGAAAATACGGAAACGCCCAAACTGAAAAATTAGCTCAAATCGTTTAGGGTCTTCGTAAATCCAGGCTAACTCGGCTTGGTTAAAGCCCATAAACTCTTGCCAAATGCCGTACAAAGCAGCCAAAAGTGCTAAGCCCACAAATATTTTAACCACTAGTTTAATAAACGAAAGCGAGTTAAAGGTATCGAGGGCAATGATAAACAAAGCGGTTAAACCTGCCATGCCCCTAACGGTATAAAACCATGCCTCGCGCGAGGCGGCTACGGGGTTAAACAGCTCGATGAGGTTAAAAATTATCCAGATGATGACCAAAAAAACAGTGGCATTGTTCATAAATCGCCAGTCGTTGTGCCTTAGTTGTTTTATAAGCAAACCAATAAACAGTACCAGCATCATCACATCTAACAAAATACCCAAAGGTAAGTCGCCGCCAACCATGCGTTTTATGCCCATCAAAAAATAACCAAAAATAAGTACTACTATAATGCCAAAACGCAAATCGGCTAAACTGCCAATTAATATAGGCAAGCCCACCAATGCACCCATTAACAACACACCCGTTTTTAAACCTTGTGTGCCTATTAAATAGCCAATGCCCAAGGTAGCAGCTAATAGTACGATGTATATGTACGGGCTTAAAATAAAATTACGTAGGTTTTCGGCAAATGTTTGCTCCGAAATAGGTTTGTGCGACATATCGGTTGGTTGTGATAAACAAATAAAAAATACAGGCTTAAAACTAGGCTACCATAAGCAAGCAATTGTTGTGCCAAGCGCCTAATAGGTAGGTTAAACACAACAAAGGTACAATTTTTTGGGCAGATGAAAGATAAATGCCTTGTTTTTAATTTTTTTGAAGAAAAACAAGCCGTAACGAACTAATTTTGCAAGACATACGTTTATTATAGTAAGCACATAAAGTGCTGCCATCTTTTTATCATTTTAAATTAAAAGTCTATGCCAATTAACAATTTCGGGCAAAAACACCCAAGTACCGAAGAACAACAAAAAGTTGACGATGCCCTAAGCATTATCGAAGCCGTATTATTGCAGTTAAGCACCAACCTAAGCGACGAAGAACGCCAACGCTTTGGCAGTATTAACGAGCAAAACAAACTGTTTGCTAACAAAATAATGGATTACGCTATTGTATCGCCCAACCTACGCTCGCCCGATGTAGATTGGGTAGCCTTTGAAGCCGATTACAACACCCGCAAATTTGCCGATACCCGTTTGCTACGCATCGAAAATATAGCAAAAATGATGAGCAACCTAAAAATTGTCCACGACTACGACAACTACCAAGACAGCCTAACTGATTACAACTACACCAAATACAAAAGCGGCACCAACACCCCAGGCTTTACCGAAAAAGCCAAAGAAATAGGTCAGTTTTTTGCAAAACCAACTAAACTTAAAACCGAAGCAAATACCGACAGCATACCACCAACCGAATAAGATTGCTTGTTATTTACAAAGCGCCGATAGGGTTTTAAACCTTATCGGCGTTTTATATTTGTGGCAATAAGTGTCTACAGATATAAAAAACGTGTCCCGACACGTGACAGACGTGTCCCGACATGTAGGAGGATGTGTCCCGACACGTGACAGACGTGTCCCGACACGTAGGAGGATGTGTCCCAACACGTGACAGACGTGTCCCGACACGTAGGAGGATGTGTCCCGACAGGTGACAGACGTGTCCCGACACGTAGGAGGATGTGTCCCAACACGTGACAGATGTGTCCCGACACGTAGGAGGATGTGTCCCGACACGTGACAGACGTGTCCCGACACGTGACGGACGTGTCCCGACACGTGTCGGACGTGTCCCGACACATAGGAGGACGTGTCCCGACACGTGATAGACGTGTCTCGACACGTATGGATTTATTCTCCCCCTCGAAGGGGGAGTTAGAGGGGGATTAAAAACACACCACACAAATTAACCCTAAAAATAAATGTGTTGACATATCTACCAAAACCTTGATTATTACGAAAATAGCTAGTAGCTTTACGTTTATAAAATCGGTAAAAGGAGTGAAAAGAATAAAATGGTGAAAATTACAAATCACCACGTTTCGACTACCCTCAACGACTATATCGCAAAATGCTACGCAGATTTCTCCTAATTTGCAATCTGTGTAAAACCTAATTATCATAACCCATCTGCGTGCTATTGCGTTTGGCAATTTTTACCAAATCATCTACCAAAACAAATTTTACAACAACATCAAAACCTTGAAAAAGGCGAAAAATGCCATTAAATTGTCTTTTTTCGTTAAAAGACGTTAAAAACGTATTTTTTGTTTGCTATTTCCAAATAATGGTTTATCTTCGCACTAAATTTTGAACATTAGCGTTTTATAAGGCACTAACGACCAACCTAAAACCGTTATTGTACAAACTACAAAAATAAAGTTTAACCAAAAAAAATTATTGACCATGAGAGTAAACATTTGGGCGTATGCCCAACAGAATTTTACAGCAGACTTCGACACAATAGTGGATGGTACCAATAATACCCAGTCGTGGAACACTGTTTTTGACCAAATTGTAGACCAATTAGACCTACGCAAAGGAGGTACTGTATATTTCCCAACATTCCAGCATTCAGGATCACCGCAACCGTATAGATTGAAAGACACCTTGCGTATCGATGCTAGTAATGTACCTATTAGCATTGAAGGCGATGGCGGAACATTACAGTTTATTACCTCACCTACTGCTATCGGTGGTAACACTTATGGCATCTACATCACATCGAGCGATGCAAGATTGGTAAGCATAAAAAACATTAGCGTGCATGGCAACGACAACATAGATTGCGGTATTTACGTAGACCACAAAGTAAAAATAAGCATGGCAGATTGCAAAGTAAGGAGCTGCAAAAAAAATGGCATTGAAATAAACAGCGATGGCTGGGCTGTAACTAATGTTGCCTCAACGGGCAATAGGCACAATGGTTTTTTAATTGCAGGCACACATGGTATTGGCATTGGCTTAAATGCCATGTCTAATTGCATAGATGATAGTGGCTCTGCCAATATAAAAGACACTAGGGGGGCTAATACTTATATTGGCTGCCATACATCGGGTACAGCACATAGCCAACCTGCTTACCTAACAACAAGTGAAGTAGAAGACTCTATGTTTATAGGTTGCTACTACGAACTAGACCAACACCGACCCATTATAAGAAAAGAAAATACCTACTGGGGTGGACAAATAGAAGACGGTATTGACGGCGCAGGTACTATATCGCACCACGGATACCTTTTTAACAACACCGAAATAAACAACCCACCCGCAACACCCGATACCCCCCGACACGAAGGTATGCTTTTTAAAAACACCGTAAACCCAAACAACGAGGTTTGGTTTAGGGCAGGTGGCAACCCCGCAGGTAGCATTTTTGAGTTTGAAGCTATGGCTGATATTAGTGATTCTAATTTCCTGTAAAATACAAATGGCGGCTCAGGTATCGCCCTTATAATAATGCTTCCAAAATTATCCAAATTGGTAATTATAACTATCGAAATTTTATAGCTTCGACAGAGGTGATGAAATTGATGGGAAAAAATCACGCCTCTTGCATTTGTAGGGATTAATGATGATTTACAAACCCCAAAAAGAATAAGCGGCTGCATAGCGCTACCCAAAGGTTATTTTTTGGGCAAAACTAAGCCTATTTATGTGGGGTATGATAAGGAACTTCCAGTTGGAAAAATGGCAATAGAATTTACAATATTACCCCCGACCTTACCGACCCCGAACACAAACACGCAGGATGGGTTTATATAGAAGAAGATGGCAATGGTGGCGGGTGGCACAAGTTTGGAGAGATTGAGCCATAAATAAGCTTTAACAAAACAACTTTAATGCATATTGCGCTACCTTTGTAGTACTTTATGCAGTATTTCTTAACCATTTTTTATCACCCTAAATAATAATTGCATTTACACATGACTATTGATATAACAACCATGCCACATGCCGTTTCGAATAGCAACCCATCTGGCAACTGGACACTCGCCTTTTACGAAGCCCAATTACAAATTTTGGAAAATGGCGGTGGCACCATTTATTTTCCGGCAGGCGACTATGTTTTTCACGAAACCCTACAAGTGTTTATGGTAGGGGGTATTATTAGAGGCGAACACGCCCAAACTACCACCATAACCATACAGCCAACCTCTAATACGCCCAACGGCAAATACCGCGACGGCATGATTGTACATAATGCCGCTACCGCTCAGTTGCAAGGTGCAGGTTTCCCTTACTCCTACCCTATTCCTGCTAATATTCCTCCTGTGCCACCCAACAACACCTCCACTCCCACACAACCATTAATAGCTGCTACAACCGGAGACGGCATTGTGATAGAAAATATTACCCTACAGTACAATGCACTGCCAAGTGCAGATGATTTTATAACGGGCTTTGGGCATGGCATAGTACTACACAGGGGTACTTGCTGTATCCGCGACTGTGTAGTGTCGGGGTTTAATGCCGATGGTATACATATAAACGCTATAGTATATGGTAGCAATGTGATACAAAATTGGTTTCAAGACCCAAATATTCCTAGCCCCGGCGACCCAAACCTAGGCTTAAACTATGCCTATAGCAATGGCACTTACCATTTTGGGGTATATGGAAACATACCAAATCCTATACCTGCTGATGTAACAGCATTTAACCATTTCGATATTACGCCTAATGAACTTTTTATACAGACCGCTGCTGGAGCTGGCGTGCCAATGCCTCCAGCTTCAACCCTTGTGGTACAATTTGGGCATTATGAAAACATTAATGATACGCCTACTTTCGTACAAGATACAACTCCATCTATTCTCACAGGCACGGTTGTTGCTCATCCTGATGATAATACCTCTAATCCAAATATATGGTCTGTTACAGTATCCATCGACATCGACTACAGTGGTGATCCAAATCTTTTGATGGATTAATTGGGCAGCAATATGTTATGCAAATATTTGCTACTATTAATGGGCAGCTTGTGCCCCTTACTATCATCCATCCCACTCAAGGTTACGCCATAACCCCACGTATAGTGGTGGTAAATTATGCAAGCAACTACCCAAGCGTTTACACCAATGCCAACCTAACACAAGTATACAACACCACCGTACAAAACTGCGGCAGACACGGCATATTTACTTGGGACAACGATGCCAACGCCTGCACGTTTGTTAATGTACTGGCTATTAATAACCAAGGTTGGGGCATATTTGAAACAAGCTGGCTGGGCAACACCTACACTGCTTGCCGCGCCTACAACAACGCAATAGGCGACTATTTTGCACTTGCCATGGACGGAGGCGTAAATACCAGCGTGTTTGTTGATTGCCAAACAGCCGATACGCCACAACCTACTATCTTGGTGTGTTTAAGGGCACAAAACTGGATGGGTGGCTCAAGTAACCATTATACCCCCTTAGACACAATACCCAATATTGCACCATTAGCACCACAAAGCAGCTTACCCCTCCAAAGCTCAAAAATACAACGCAACGGAACCCTTACACCCTTTACCTTTTTAAACAATATACCGCCACTTAAAACAAACCAACCCGAATACGACACCAAAGCACGAGTTCAATTTACACCCGGCGGAAGCAACGACCTTAGCCTTATGTCGTTTGCTGCCTATTATTTAGACGACTCGCCACCCCTTGAATACGATGATAGAGCCAACTGGGACTTGCGTTTTTTATTAGGTGATCCCAGAATGAAGTCGTACTCCTTTGTAGGTAATGGACTGGATAACAGACACCCACTTCAACTATCTAGTATTTTAACCGCCAACAATGTATACAACGACCCCAACCCCAATCCACCCCGCCCAATACCCCTATCCAACATATTCCTAAACAAACCTTTTATTGTAGGCAACATTCAAGCAGATGATTTACTCAAAAACCAGGTGTGGGTGCATGATACAGGTATTAATCTTGATCATACTCCTACTATTGCAAACTACCCCAACGCCGTAGTAGGCGACATATTGCTAAACATTAACCCCGACTTAACCTTATTACCTAACGGAGAACCTATGTATCCCGATTTGTGGTTTGCATCGTGGATATGTGTACTTGAAGATGGCGTATTAGTTTTCAAAGGAATGGAAAAAATCTTTTAACACAAACGAAAAAGCAAAATGAAAAATTTAATAACAATAGCCTGTTTTTTGTTAGGAATACAATACGAAGTATTGGCTCAAATACACATTTACTCTACTTTTTGTTCTAATTCCTCAGATATTATTCAGGTTGACGATGGTTTTCTTGTAACAGGACGTTCAGCTTGTGATTTTATGGTATTAAAAACAGATGAAAATGGCGACTCTATTTGGCAAAAAAACTATCCATTAGAGGCTGTTGGCGTTGGTGAGTTCAATACCTTTTGGAGTTTATTTGCCATGCCCGATGGTAATTTTTTGGCAACCGGATTAAGCGAAGACAATATAGGTTTTATCATGAAATTTACAGGCACAGGCGATACTGTTTGGACTAAAGCCCTACCCTATAACATACAAGGCGAGTCGTTTTACTATACCCCCGATGGCAAACTATGGTTGGCGGGGCAAACCAACTACAATACCGAAAACGGCGGTATGATGGCAGATGCCTCTTTGATACGCATAGATTATGCAAATGGTAATGTACTATCCCAAACCACCTATTTTAATGCACTTTACCAAAGCTATTTTTACCATAGCCAAGCCCTAAAAATTAAACCCGTTTCAACCCAAGATGGTTATATTGTTTTGGGTAATTATGGCACAAACGGGTATGGTCGTTTTTCGGGAGATGTGTATATTATCAGAACCAACCTACAAGGTACCGAACTTTGGAATACCAAACCATTAGGACTTTATTTAGATGCATCAGCCACAGATATAGAAATGCTACCCAACGATGAAATGCTAGTGTGTGGATTTGGTTTTGTAAGCAAACTAAATAATCAAGGAAATAAGATTTGGATAAACTATGATATCTCTGGTTACGACATAGCCGCACATACCAATGGTTACTTACTACTTGGGGACGGGCTTATAAAAATAGACACCAGTGGCACTATTTTATGGCAAAGAGAATATCCCAACGTTGATTATCTATCAAAAGTAGTAGTTTTACCTGATAACTCATTAATGATAATTGGTAATGATGAGCATAGATTGTATGTCATCAAAACCGACTCAACAGGTTACTACCAAGGTTTAGGCACACATAGTATAACTACTGTACCCATTAGCGTATATCCAAACCCTGCGGCTAACACCCTAAGCATCAATCACCAAAACCTACCTACCGCCCAAACCGTAGAGCTGTATAACCTAACAGGGCAGTTAGTGCTGCAACAAGCTCTGCAACAAAACAACACTACTATATCGGTGGCGGGCTTGCAGGTGGGCGTGTACATGCTGCAAATAAAAGCGGGCAACACATTGGCACAACAAAAAGTGGTGGTGTGGAGGTAGCATCCGCCCAATACCCCTATCCAACATATTCCTAAACAAACCTTTTATTGTAGGCAACATTCAAGCAGATGATTTACTCAAAAATCAGGTGTGGGTGCATGATCCTGCTCTTAGTGATGTGCCGGCTATAGGCGACTACCCCAACGCCGTAGTAGGCGACATACTGCTAAATATTAACCCCGACTTAACCTTATCCCCTGACGGAGAACCTATGTATCCCGATTTGTGGTTCGCCTCGTGGATATGTGTTGCTATACCCAATCCTCCATATAAAGCATTTAAAGGTATGGAAGCTATTTTTTAACAATCACACAAAATACAGTATGAAAAATATAGCACTATTTTTAACCATTTGGTTATTAGCAAAAATTTTCTTATGTGCTCAAACATCCATAAATGAGTATAGTTCTTATCTGTTCAATGATATAATTCGAATAGATGGTGGATATTTAGCAACAGGAGGAGAATTTAAAATTTTAAGAACCGATGAAATGGGTGATTCAGTTTGGCAAAAAGCTTATCCACTACCATTAATCAATTACGATGATTATGTTGAATTTACTGGTTTACAACAAATGCCTGATGGTAATTTTGTAGCAACTGGAATAAACTTCACTTCAGGGATTGGCTATATCATGAAATTTACAGGCACAGGCGATACCATTTGGACCAAAGCCCTACCCTATAACATACAAGGCGAGTCGTTTTACTATACTCCCGACGGCAAACTATGGTTGGCGGGGCAAACCAACTACAATACCGAAAACGGCGGTATGATGGCAGATGCTTCTTTGATACGCATAGATTATGCAAATGGTAATGTAATAAACCAAACCACCTATTTTAATGCACTTTACCAAAGCGAGTTTTACCATAGCCAAGCCCTAAAAATTAAACCTGTTTCTACCCAAGATGGTTACATTGTTTTGGGTAATTATGGCACAAACGGGTATGGGCGCTTTTCGGGAGATGCCTATATTATCAGAACCGACCTACAAGGTACCGAACTTTGGAATACCAAACCATTAGGACTTTATTTAGATGCATCAGCCAGAGATATAGAAATGTTGCCCAACGATGAAATGTTGGTGTGTGGAGCTGGTTTTGTGAGCAAACTAAATAACCAAGGTCATAAAATTTGGATACAATATGGTATGACTGGTAGTTATGACATAACCGCACATACCAATGGTTACTTAGTACTTGGACATAATGGGCTTATAAAAATAGATACCAGCGGTGCTGTTTTATGGCAAAGAGAATATCCCAACGTTGATTATCTATCAAAAGTAGTAGTTTTGCCCGACAATTCATTGATGATAATTGGCAATAATTACACTACTAATTACCATTCGTTTGTCATCAAAACCGACTCCACAGGCTACTACCAAGGTTTAGGCACACATAGTACAACTACTGTACCCATTAGCGTATATCCAAACCCTGCGGCTAACACCCTAAGCATCAATCACCAAAACCTACCTACCGCCCAAACCGTAGAGTTGTATAACCTAACAGGGCAGTTGGTGCTGCAACAAGCTCTGCAACAAAACAACACCACTATATCGGTGGCGGGCTTGCAGGTGGGCGTGTACATGCTGCAAATAAAAGCGGGCAACACCTTAGCACAACAAAAAGTGGTGGTGTGGAGGTAGCATCCGCCCAATACCCCTATCCAACATATTCCTAAACAAACCTTTTATTGTAGGCAACATTCAACCAGATGATTTACGCAAAAATCAGGTGTGGGTGCATGATACAGGTATTAATCTTGATCATACTCCTACTATTGCAAACTACCCCAACGCCGTAGTAGGTGACATATTGCTAAATATTAACCCCGATATGGAAAACCCTGCATTGCGGTTTGCATCGTGGATATGTGTTAAATTAGATGATGAAACTATAGATTTCAGAGGAATGGAAGCAATATTTTAACACCCAAAAACATTAAAAATGAAAAACACGGTAATTGCAATATTTTTTTCAATATTTATTCAATCAGCCAATGCCCAAACAGGACTTCATTATTATAGTACATTTTGTTCTCAGGCAGATGATATAGTTAAGGTTAGTGACGGTTTTATTATAGCTGGACGCTCAGCCTGCGATTTTATGCTGTTAAAAACAGATGAAAATGGCGACTCTATTTGGCAAAAAAACTATCCGTTAGAAACTATTATCCCTCCCGAGTTTAACGAATTTTGGGGGTTATTTGCCATGCCCGATGGTAATTTTTTGGCAACCGGATTAAGCGAAGACAATATAGGTTTTATCATGAAATTTACAGGCACAGGCGACACCATTTGGACAAAAGCCCTACCCTATAACATACAAGGCGAGTCGTTTTATTATACCCCCGATGGCAAATTATGGTTGGCGGGGCAAACCAACTACAATACCGAAAACGGCGGTATGATGGCAGATGCCTCTTTGATACGCATAGATTATGCAAATGGTAATGTACTATCCCAAACCACCTATTTTAATGCACTTTACCAAAGCGAGTTTTACCATAGCCAAGCCCTAAAAATTAAACCCGTTTCTACCCAAGATGGTTATATTGTTTTGGGTAATTATGGCACAAACGGGTATGGTCGTTTTTCGGGAGATGTGTATATTATCAGAACCAACCTACAAGGCATAGAACAATGGAATACCAAACCATTAGGACTTTATTTAGATGCGTCAGCCACAGATATAGAAATGTTACCCAACGATGAAATGTTGGTGACAGGTTACGGAGGTTATCGTTTTACAACCAAACTCAACAACCAAGGAGATACAATTTGGTTTAAATTCCATATAGGTGGTTACGACATAGCCGCACACACCAATGGTTACTTATTACTTGGACATAACGGGCTTACAAAAATAGATACTAGCGGTGCTATTTTATGGGAAAGGGAGTATCCATTTGTTAATCGGTTGTTAAAAGTTTGGGTATTAGAAGATAACTCATTGATGATTTTGGGCAACATGAGTCACAAATTTTACCTCATCAAAACCGACTCCACAGGCTACTACCAAGGTTTAGGCACACATAGTACAACTACTGTACCCATTAGCGTATATCCAAATCCTGCGGCTAACACCCTAAGCATCAATCACCAAAACCTACCTACCGCCCAAACCGTAGAGCTGTATAACCTAACAGGGCAGTTGGTGTTGCAACAAGGGCTGCAACAAAACAACACTACTATATCGGTGGCGGGCTTGCAGGTGGGCGTGTACATGCTGCAAATAAAAGCCGGCAACACCTTAGCACAACAAAAAGTGGTGGTGTGGAGGTAGCAACTCCCCCTATCCAACATATTCCTAAACAAACCTTTTATTGTAGGCAACATTCAAGCAGATGATTTACGCAAAAATCAGGTGTGGGTGCATGATACGGGTGATTTGGACAAAAAACCAGATATCGCCGCTTATCTAACCCAATATCATGTCGTAGTAGGTGACATATTGCTAAATATTAACCCCGACTTAACCTTATCCCCTGACGGAGAACCTATGTATCCCGATTTGTGGTTTGCCTCTTGGATATGTGTACTTGAAGATGGCTTATTAGTTTTTAAAGGAATGGAAAGAATTTTTTAACACAAACGAAAAAAGCAAAATGAAAAATTTAATAACAATAACCTGTTTTTTGTTAGGAATGCAATATGGAGTATTGGCTCAAATACACACTTACTCTACTTTTTGTTCAAGAGCATTTGATATACTTAAAGTCGATGATGGGTTTCTTGTAACAGGATTCGCCAATTGTGATTTTATGGTGTTAAAAACAGATGAGAATGGTGACTCTATTTGGCAAAAAAACTACCCATTAGAAGCCATAGTACCTCCTGAGTTTAACCAATTCTGGGGTTTATTTGCCATGCCTGATGACAATTTTTTGGCAACTGGATCAAGCGACAATGGTGTAGGTTTTATCATGAAATTTACAGGCACAGGCGATACCATTTGGACAAAAGCCCTACCCTATAACATACAAGGCGAGTCGTTTTACTATACCCCCGACGGCAAATTGTGGTTGGCGGGGCAAACCAACCACAATACCGAAAACGGCGGTATAATGGCAGATGCCTCTTTGATACGCATAGATTATGCAAATGGTAATGTACTATCCCAAACCACCTATTTTAATGCACTTTACCAAAGCTATTTTTACCATAGCCAAGCCCTAAAAATTAAACCCGTTTCAACCCAAGATGGTTACATTATTTTGGGCAACTATAATACCAATGGATTTGGTCGTTTTTCGGGGGGTACTTATATTATCAGAACTACTTTGCAGGGCGATAGCCTTTGGACAAAAAAAACCTTCCGTACCAATTCAGGAAACGGGGCAACTGCTTATGATATAGAACTATTGCCTAACGATGAAATGTTAGTATGTGGACTTGGGGTTTTAACCAAATTGAATAATCATGGCGATACTATTTGGTATAAAACATATTCAGACGAACACATTGGAGACTTTTACGATATTACTCCTCATACTAATGGTTATATTGTAGCTGGTAGTCCATCAATAATTAAAATAGATACTAGTGGGAGTATTTTATGGTATCAAGATTATCCTTTTATTAATAAAATAACAAAAGTAGTGGTTCTACCCGACAATTCATTAATGTTACTTGGCAATAGTAATTACAAATTTTACCTCATCAAAACCGACTCCACAGGCTACTACCAAGGTTTAGGCACACATAGCACAAGCACTGTACCCATTAGCGTATATCCAAACCCAGCGGCTAACACCCTAAGCATCAATCACCAAAACCTACCTACCGCCCAAACCGTTGAGGTGTATAACCTAACAGGGCAGTTAGTGCTGCAACAAAATCTGCAACAAAACAACACTACCATATCGGTGGCGGGCTTGCAGGTGGGCGTGTACATGCTGCAAATAAAAGCGGGCAACACATTGGCACAACAAAAAGTGGTGGTGTGGAGGTAGGGTAATACTCGTAATAATTGTAAACAAAGCTACTTAATTAAGCCATCTGGCAATTGATGTAGTTTTGTTTTGCAGCACAAACATTTTCAATAATTCACAAAAAAAATACTTTTAGCAATGATAGTCAATATTTTTGAGTATGCAGCCAATAACTATAGTGCCCAGTTAGTCAATATAATGTTGGGTAATGATCCTGATTTCTCTTGGAATACTGTTTTTGACTCAATAGTTTCTCAATTACTGCCCAATGGAGGCACCATATATTTTCCTTCATTTTTTTCTAATCCTCAAGGAGGATCAGATTATAATATTCCCTATCTTTTACGAAGACCATTAGTTATTAACGCAACCAACACCCCTATTAATATTGTGGGCGATGATGTAGGTTCGCATAGTGTGCTAAAATTTGTAAAAAATTCGGATTACGGCATACAAGTTACTGGTACAGGTAATATTAGTATTAAGCGCATTTCTATTCATGGAGATGGCAAAATATTAAACGATGGTATTTTTGTGGCTGCTAACACTAAAATAAGCATCTACGACACCGAAGTACATCACTGCAAAAAAAACGGCATACGAATAGGCTCCCAT
Organism: Sphingobacteriales bacterium; assembly: GCA_016718845.1. Lineage (GTDB taxonomy): Bacteria > Bacteroidota > Bacteroidia > Chitinophagales > UBA2359 > JAEUUX01. Next base: position 6,772 of record JADKCK010000112.1, on the reverse strand, counting down.
ACAGTAGGCTGGTACATGAACACGGTATACTGTTATGAAAATACAGGTACTGGCTTTTTTATAGATGGCAAAAATGGAGTGGGTATTGCTTTAAATGCTTTCAATAATTTGGGTAAAGCTCATATTGTAGACGCTGGTGGTGCTAATACATTTATTGGTTGCCATGTAAAAGATAGCAACTCACCCGGTATAAACCCATATTACATAACAGAGCCAGATAGTATGCTTGTTGGGTGTTATTACGAAACTAACACTAGTGCAAATACGCCAATACTTGCAAAAAATAGTATGTGGTGGGGTGGGCAGATGACCGATGGGGTATTGGGTTCAGGTACTATTTTAAACCGTAATACCTTTTATAATCAAGCAAGCGATGCCGGTGCTACTCGCCAAGGAGGTATGCGATTCGAGAACGTTAGCAATCCAGCAAACATAGTCTCTTTTACTGCGGGTGGCTCGCCAGCAGGTAGTATTTTTGAGTTTGATGCTCAAGAAGACAATATGGTACTCCCTTTCCCATTGTTAGGCGGTGCGATAACAGGTTTGCCTGACTTTTTGTTCCTCCCTGATATATGGAGTAAATTACTAACCACAGTTTCTGAAAACACACCGCTTCATGCTCAAATCATGGATTTGAACTTAAGTATACACAAATTAGAGGCTATAACTCCGATATCTGCGGAAAACCAAAATAATATTACTGCTTTAAAGGCTCAAATAAAAGCTTTAACAGCAAAACCCGACTATGATACCGAGTTACAATTAGTAGAAGATAACGCAGCTATTTATGCTGATTATCTTACTATAAAGAGGCTATTAATCGTTTAAAAGCAGCAATAGTAACTACCACTAACCCTACGGATATTAAAAATTTGCAGCAACAAATAACTACTTTATCAACTGATTTAGCCAATAAAGAACAACAATTATTGCTAACTACCACAGCACTTACAGGCAAATGGCGCTTAAAGTACCGTCCAGATATACCTACAACAAACAAAAATCATTATTATCGTAATTGGTATAGATTGGTTTATGACATTTCGCTTATGGGTATAGAGTTGGAAGATGCCCACCTCACAGCTCTCGCATTTTCGAGCATAAACAGTGAAACAGATGCAGAAAAAAGCGGCATGATAGCTTTTCCGAATGGCTATTATATGTGGAACCAAAATCAACCATCTGGGCATCCTATTTATATTGGAGAGTGCCACTATACCAACAACCACAGACGCTCAACTCGGAGATAGATATTTTAATACAGCTCCGGCATTAACGGATCCTCAAAATTGTATAGGTTGGATTTACACAAGCATAGGTGGGAAAAATTTGGTAAAATTGTAATTGAGTAAAAAAACACCTAAATACTTGCCTTCGAGCATCTATCTTTACCAAATCATCAACCCTAAAAAACAAACTTTGCAGTATGGCAAGTTAAGCATTGTGCATTAAGCCCAAAACAGCAAAATACCGAAGAAACAAACTTTTGTTTCTTCGGTATTTTGTTGTGGGCTACTTTGCTTTTATCAATTGTAGCGTAATGTGTCGTTTTATCTCCAAAATAACGTAACTTTGCGCCCCCAATGCAACCATCAATGCTTGCTTTGCTACTAATGGGTTTAATTTATACTTCTTCTCTTCTCACAAAAAATCCAAAATCCAAAATTATGTGCGGAATTGTTGCTTATTTAGGTCAAAAAGACGCTTTCCCTATCCTTATTAAAGGATTACAACGATTAGAATATCGCGGCTACGACAGTGCAGGTGTAGCCCTTATCGACAACACCCTAAAAATTTACAAGTGCAAAGGTAAGGTTAACGACCTTGTACAACACACCAACAACAAAGATGTAAAAGGCACCATTGGCATGGGGCATACCCGCTGGGCAACGCATGGCGTACCCAACGACATAAACGCCCACCCGCACCTATCGGGCGATGGCAACTTGGCAATTATACACAATGGTATCATCGAAAACTACGCCGCCCTAAAAACCGAACTAACCAAACGCGGACATAGCTTTATTAGCGACACCGATACCGAAATACTTATTCACCTGATAGAAGAAATACAACGCGAAACCCGCACTACCCTCGACGAAGCCGTGCGTATGGCACTGCACTCGGTGGTGGGGGCGTATGCCATTGTTATCCTCAACAAAAACAACCCCAACCAAATAATAGCCGCCCGCAAAAGCAGCCCCTTGGTAATTGGTATTGGCGAAAACGAGTTTTTCTTGGCATCAGATGCTACCCCTATTGTGGAACATACCCGCAATGTAGTGTATATGAACGACGACGAAATTGCTATATTAGACCGACAAACAGGCTTAACCATCAAAAACATCGAAAACGAAATTCAAGAACCCTTTGTGCAAGAGTTAGAGTGGAACTTAGAACTGCTCGAAAAAGGCGGCTACGAACACTTTATGCTCAAAGAAATTCACGAACAACCCACCTCTATCGCCGACAGTATGCGCGGGCGCCTCGATGCCATATCGGGATACGTAAAATTGGGCGGCATTAAACAGTTCGAGAGTAAATTGGTGAACGCCAAACGCATTATTATTGTGGCATGTGGCACATCGTGGCACGCAGGTTTGGTGGGCGAGTACCTTTTTGAAGACCTAGCACGCATACCCGTTGAGGTAGAGTATGCCTCCGAGTTTAGATACCGCAACCCCGTTTTGTACGAAGACGATGTGGTGATAGCCATCTCGCAATCGGGCGAAACCGCCGACACCCTTGCCGCCATCGAGTTGGCAAAATCAAAAGGAGCAACCATCTTTGGTATTTGCAATGTAGTAGGCTCATCAATAGCCCGCAACACCCAAGCAGGTGCCTACACACACGCCGGTCCCGAAATTGGCGTAGCATCTACCAAAGCTTTTACGGCACAGCTAACCGTTTTGTCGTTAATGGCACTTAGTACTGCCCGTCAGCGCGGAACCATCTCCGAGTCGCGTTTCCACGAGTTGTTGGTCGAGTTAGAACAAATACCACAACACGTAAAACAAGCCCTAAAAACCGAAGCCCAAATAAAATACATTGCCAACATTTTTAAAGACTCGGCAAACTTTTTGTACCTTGGTAGGGGCTACAATTTTCCGGTAGCACTCGAGGGGGCGCTTAAACTCAAAGAAATATCGTACATACACGCCGAAGGCTACCCCGCCGCCGAAATGAAACACGGACCCATAGCCCTAATAGACGAAAACATGCCCGTTGTGGTGGTGGCAACCAACCAAAGTGCCTACGAAAAAATTGTGAGCAACATACAAGAAGTAAAAGCCCGAAAAGGCAAAATTATTGTTATCACCTCCACCAAAGACGAAGTAATGAACGAATTGGCAGATTTTGTGGTAGAAATACCCCAAACTGCCGAGCCACTAACGCCCATGGTGTCGGTGGTGCCACTACAACTGTTGGCATACCACATAGCCCTGCTGCGCAACTGCAACGTAGACCAACCCCGCAACTTAGCCAAATCGGTAACGGTTGAGTAAACTCTTTGGCAGGTAGCACCGATACTTGTATCGGTGAATCAGCAGCCCTATCGGGCGTGTCCATAGTGAGCTTGTTGAACTACGGCAAGCGGGCTATTTTGTGAACTAAAAAATAAAAAACAACAAGAGACACAGAGAACACAGAGAAGAACGAGATTAGTTTTTTTAGTGTCTTGCTTGCAAACTAAAAAACAACAAATAAAAAAGCCATAGCATACACCTAAAAAAACTCCGTGTTCTCTGTGTCTCCGTTGTAAATTTAAAAAACAAGCTGGTGTAAATTGAGTAGCTATTTACTGCTTTTCCATGTCAGCATCAAAATACACACCTGTAGCAACTGCTTTATCTAGCCCAAACCCTATGTTTAGGCAGATACGAGTTGCTACAGGTTTTTTTATTTAAACAACAATAATGCTTTTATTGCGTTTCTAGCAAAAATTATCCACAAATAGCACATTTGTTTACTTTGGTAAGATGATTATTTGTAACTTTGCAACGTTTTTAACACCCGCTAAATTCCAAAAAAACACATTTACTTATGAAAAAACTGCTGTATTTTATCCTGCCCTTGCTGTTGTTAAGCTCGTGCGTAGGCAAAAAAAAATACACCGCCATACGTGGTAAGTACGACCAAATGAAGGTGACTTACGACCAACTAAGCGGTGATTTAAGTAACTGCTCGAAAGAGCGCGAAACGCTTCGTAAAAACCTGTCGGATTTAAACAACGACCTGCGCCGCAAAAACGAAGAATTAGCAGATAAACAGAAAAAAATTAGCGACCTTGAGGCACAGTTAGAGTACATGAAAAAAACCAACAACAACCTACTCGACCGCCTCGAAGACCTATCGGTAGTAAGCAAAAGCGGAGCCGAAAGTATCCGCAAATCCCTTGAGTCGCTCAACGAACAAAGCAAATACATCAAAGACCTAAACACATCGGTACATCGCAAAGATTCGTTAAATTTAGGCTTGATTACCACCCTTAAACGCTCGCTCGAAAACATAAACGATAGCGACGTAAACATTGAAGTAAAAAAAGGCGTAGTGTACATCTCTATCTCCGACAAAATGTTGTTTAAAACAGGCAGCTCCGAAATTAGCCCACAAGCCGACAATGTATTGGGCAAAATTGCCCGCATTATCAACGACCAACGCGACTTTGACGTACTCGTAGAAGGACACACCGACAATGTGCCCATCAACACTAGTTGTTTGGTAGATAACTGGGACCTAAGCGTAAAACGCGCCACCTCGATAGTGCGCAACCTACAGCAAAAACACGGCGTACAACCCAGCCGCATGACTGCCGGCGGACGCTCGGAGTATGTGCCCAAAACAGGCAACGAAAGTGTAGAAGGTCGCTCGCTTAACCGCCGCACCGAAATCATTTTATTACCCAAACTCGACCAGTTCTTCCAACTCCTCGACTCGGCTAATAAAAAAAACTATATCAGCTACTTCGTCTCTTTCCAAACTAATTCCCAAACTCTAACACCATAATCCCTGGGTTTTGCTTTCTATACACACCAAACAACCTTTTCTCTCTTGCCAAGTTCAGGTACAGCTACTATAAAGAACCGATTTTGTAAAGCTTAGAACTATTTTGGTTGGAAAGAAGTCCCATTTGGCTTAAACTTAGTACTGAGGGTTGTAGAAAAACCAAGTACCTATATAGGTAACACAAAGCACCTATATAGCTACTATAAAGAACCATTTTGGTTGAACACAGCACCATTTAGGTTAAGCAAAGAACCATTTTGGTTGAACCAAGTACCTACATAGGTGCTTTACAACAGCAAAAAGGTTAAAATGCGGTTATTTGAGCAAAAAAATAGAATATGGGAGGCTAAATTGTTGGGGTGCTTGTTTGTAGCTGCTCAATAAGTAACTTCGATGTTTCGTTTTCTTTTTGTAGCATTGCCAATTGTTGTTCTTGCAACTCAATAGTTTTTTGTTGTGTAGCAATTAGTTTTTCGTACAAATCTTTTTCACTTTGCGAAATTCCTCCCTCTTTTCTTTCCCCCCGCCACCATACCATTATCTGTTGTTAGTTTTATAGTTGTTGTTCTTGTAAAAACAGCCCTTTCAGTTAGTCCCTTACCAACTCACTAATACTCAGGGTTTCGGTAAATATACTCTTGTATAATTGCATTTTTTGCAACAGTTCTTTTACCAGATTGTGCATACTGTTTATTTGTTTTGTGTGTTTAAGTAATTTTTAAGAGTAAAGATACCTTTTATTCTTAAAACCCATAAATTGATGTGCTAAACGAATACTTCGTAAAAGTAAACGCAATAAAAATAAAGTACTAATTTGCCACTTGCCATTTGCACAAAAATAGTGTCACCCGTTGGGTTTGAAAACAAGATGTGCAACCATTGGCTATAATTATATCACTTGGGGTTTAACGCAATTTTTTTACTTCTGACCAATATTATAGAAAATAGTGTTTGCTGTTTTTTAACCAAGGTGTGAATAGAAAAAAACAAGTATTTAGTTGCCCATTAAATCGCCACATTGTGCTCAAAAGAATAAACGATTTTAAAAAACATAGACGAGTGTTAGATTGGTACGTTATTTAATCGTGATTACTAATTTTGATTTTATCATTTAAAAACAGAAAAAACGTGAAAAAGTTACTAATTTTGTGCCTTTTAGCACTACTTTTACTGCAAAGTTGCCAAAAAACGGAAGTTATTGATGAAGTAACCCAAAACGGGGCAACCATCAACGCTAAACTTTCGTTAACAGATGCAACAGTGCAAAACGGATACCTTGTATTCGAGAGTACAGAGCATTACTACAATGCTTTAAGCGAAGCATCAAAAATGACCGATTCGGATTTTGCAAAATGGGCAAACTCCGTAGGATTTAGGTCGATGCAGGTAAGGTACAACAAAATGCTAACAGAGTACGAAGCATTAGGCGACAATGCCCAAAGTTTAGACGAAGTATTAGCTTTCAGAGAATCGTATAGCGATGTAGCCGTGTTTGAAGAAACAGGTGAAGTTGATATTAAGTGTGCAAAAGGTATTGATGCTCATTTGTTAGACACAAAAGGCATGGTTAAAATTGGCAAAGATTTGTTGATTTATACGCCCACAAAAGAAATTAGGATTATTGGTGGCGACGAAGCAAAACTTGCCGAAGCCCTACACACCAACACCAGCAACCAAACCGCAGGTATACTCGTAAATCCAATAATTGTAGTGGTTGATAACGAGAGGAGTGTTTGTGGTGGAGATGCAATGCAATCAAGAATAT
>JADKCK010000111.1 GCA_016718845.1 Sphingobacteriales bacterium | reverse complement strand
GATTACAGTCGGGGCACTACAAATGGTCGTGGACAACACGGCGGCGAAATACAAGACCCTGAGCTAAGTGGTATCAGAAACGCGTAGGGCAAAAGTACCAAAAAGCGCCGATGTCAGCTTTCGCAGTCCTTATAAATTTGATTTTCATTTACTTGCCGACCCAAATAATTATTAACGGGCCTTGTCTTCACCCGTAGGGCAGGTGTTTATTACCTATGCTCTATTAGCAAAATTGCAAAACGAAGACCACTAGCAGGCGGCACGTCAGAAATTGGGCACGTAATTGTTTTCGCCACTGGCAGAACACATGGCACAACAAGAGCTTGCCGAAGGTTTAAAAGGGCCGCCATTATGTATAAATCCATGACCCATCTAACTCCAAGTAGCGCTGGTGGGAAATAATTGGCTGCCATGATTAGGGCAATTTGGTGCTGATGAAATATAGCTGCTAGAAGATGAGCAGAATCGGACGAATTGGGTGTTAGGGGCATGATACACTCGGGTTGGGCAAAACTCCAGAGGCTTTAATGGGGTGATGGAGATTTTAGAAGTCGGAGCGGGTGGCAAACCGCCCATCGGAGTTTAGCACCCACCTAAGCCCTGAAAACTGCATCGAAAAATAAAAGCATCCATAGAAAAATACAAAGATTTGAAGGCTGCTAAACAAGCACTTTCATCCGGTAACAAAAACACTTGCCTATATTTGGCAAGTGTTTTAGGCACATACATGTAACTTTATTTTCATTTATTAGTCAAAAAAAGAAAATTTGTAAAAAAAAACTTTTGAGCACCAAAACTTTGTCTTTTCATATTTTGAGAGTAACTCCTTGCATCGCGTTTTAACATTACCTCATAGGCAAGTTTTATTGCACATTTCATAACCTCAATAAACTATTTCAAAATGAACTCAAAGTACAACAACCTAAAGTTGAGCATTATTTCTTCGTCAGCAGATTTTTCATTTGCCAAAACGCTAAAAAATATTCTTCGTCCCCTTATAAGCAATGTGTGGTATTACGAAGACATCTTAGCAGGAGACACAATTAAGTCTTCGGTAGAAAAAGAAATAGAGGAATCAGATATTATCCTTATCTTGCTTAGTTCTGATTTTTTTTATGAGCTATATAGTTTAGAAGGATACAATAAGGACATGCCTAAAATATTGAGCAGTTTTCAAAACAAAGGAAAAGCAATATTTCCTGTTTTATTGCGAAGTTGCATTTATGATTTATTAGAATTAGGAGTTCTATTAAATGATTGCCAATTTGCATTTGATGAAATACCTATATATAGTTACACACTCGAAACACGCGATGAGGCAATCAACAAAATAGTAAAAAAAGTAGACCTACTTTTATCGAACATAAACGATGCTTTTGTGCGCATTGCCATACCTAATTGGATAGGTTATGCAGGGGGAGTTTATGCCAATAAAGGACTTGATGCCAATAAAGATTCGGAATTGACAAAGGTTTCTGATAAATTAGTAGAATTTATTGTTGAAGATGATCTACAAAAATAAAACAAAAACTATATAAAATACAGTAAATATAAGTATGGTCCACGCTTGATCAATTTTCATACATAAAAGAGAACGAACTGAATGAACATCTAGAATGTGTTTGTGGTTTCTAAATCTACTACTGCCGGGATGTAATTGTAGGCCAAAAGAAAAGTAAAAGAAAATACTGCTGATGTAAGTTCAGAAGAAAAATCAATTGCAAATTTTTACGAAATTTTAAAAGATATTTCAAAAAATGATTCAGAAAACGGTCATAAACGACCAGTAAACATTGCCGTCACCAACTATTCTCCTCGCTCACTTCTTTATTATAAGTTTTAGGAAGTATTACGGTTTTGATACTGAAAAGCAAAAATTTTCACTTCGTTTTATTAATTCCACTAACAAGACGATGGAATCGCTAAATACGATTGGCAAAGGAAGTGAAAATATACCTATTAATGTTTTTTATTTGGTGATACTCAGAGACTAGTAATTATTTTGTTAATGAACGATTGCGATTTTTTGTTACTTGGAAGCCTTCAGAGGACCAGCCTATAAATGATGCCAGAGAAGTGTTGAGCACCCAAAACCTTGATAGTGCGGTATATAAGCATATACGATATACTTATTCCCAAATCGAGTTATATTGAAAAAAAAAAATTTACAAAAATATTCAAAGCACAAGAATGTGTCAATCAAATATATGTGAATAGATCAGAGAAAAAGACGAAGTATTAAAATTATTTGATACAAGTATTGTCGATAAATTAGTTAAAGATGCCCCGATACTTAAAAGAGGTTCATAGATAATTTAGATAACAAAATTGTATTAATGGAGTGTTGTTGTGTGATTTAAATGCAAATATGAAATTCTTGCATTAGATTTTCATTTAAAAAACAAAGAAAAACAATCAATTGGGGAAGAAGAGTTTGAAAAAATATATAATTTATATTATTATTTTTTCCAAGAATACGGATTCTACCATCCAAACATAAAAATTAACCCGTATGGAGCGAAAATAATCGACTCTTCTATTATTAATAACATCAATAGTAAGAAAAATAGTTATAACAACAAAACACGTAATTCAGATGGATTACGTGTTTTTGTTGCTTTTTCAATTACATAGTTATCTAAACCACGGCAAAAATGCAGGTGTTTGTCGGCAATATTCAGCAAATTGAGGGTTGTTGCGGTATTTGTGTTCTAACATAGGCACCCCCGACACACGCGTAAGCAGCCAAGTTAGTACCACAGGGCTAATAAGCGACAAGCACCACCAGCCCGCCCCGATAGCCACTATAAATATACCCCACCACAACACACATTCGCCAAAATAGTTTGGGTGACGGGTATATCGCCACAAACCTATGGTCATTATTTTACCTTTGTTATGGGGGTTGTTTTTAAAACGCAGTAGTTGATAATCGCCAATTGCCTCGAACAAAAAACCTACCACAAACACACCTAGACCTACCGCATCTAACCAGCCTAAAGGCGCTTGCATTGGCTGACCAAAGGCAATTATTAACGGCAGGGCAATAATATACATAAAAAATCCTTGCAAAATAAATACTTGTAGGTAGCTGCGCCACACCCAGTTTTTGCCCCATTGTTTGCGCCAATTGCGGTATCTAAAATCTTCTTCGGTGCGGGCGGCGTTGCGTATGCCTATGTGCAAAGCCAACCTAACGCCCCAAATTGTTGTTAGCATTGCCAACAACAATGCCCTTTGTGTGTTAGGCAAGGTAGCATAATTGCACCATGCCAACACCACAAAACCCAGCCCCCAAGCAACATCAACAATGCCATTGTCGCGTTTTAGGTAGGCTATCAAAAACCAAAGGTGCATATAGGCAAGCACAATAATACCCGATTGCAAAAAAATTGACATATTGGTTGTTTATTGATGAAAATTATCAACATATTGCTTTATCCATTGTAGCATTGCCACAATTTGGTAAAGTTGCTCAATAATAGTAGCATCGTATTCGCGAGTGCGCGCATATTGTTTGTTTTGTAGCACATAAAATTGCCAAGCATTACCATCAACTAATGCTCCATATGGTTTTCTATTTATTTGGGCTTAATAGCTTGGCTGACCATCTCAACCAGTAATTGCCCAACAGGGTCGTTTTGCTCGCGCTGGGTTTATACTCGTGTAACATAAAAAATGGAGTATCCGGGCGTTTTTTACCTGTAGCTAACAGCCAATCAATACGCCCCGAAAGCTTAATATCTCCAATTTCTATCCCCACATTACGGTCTAAAAACGATTTATATAAAGGCGGCTTATCAACTATCAATAAATCGAGTAGCGGAACAATAAATTTAACTTTTAGTTCTTCTTCGTTCCAATTATCTACTTTATTAAGCAACTATTACTTGCTGTATCTGTTCGTTGATATCGCTAATTGTGGAGTAGCTGTTACCCAACTATGCATAATAGGCAAGGTTTCGAACATTTGTAAGCCAAAGGCTTGTTCTACTTCATCGTATTCCCATTGTTCGAAATGCCTTGAATGTAAATTTTTTTTCAACATTTTTTATTGCTATTAAATTAAGTATTTGTGCTGTTCAGAATAATTTTCTCGCTTAAGAAATATTTAATTTTAGCTTAAAAGATAGATTTTAACAAAAGATTTTACAATAATTATAAAAACTTATGTTGCAAAAGGCGTAAATCGTCAACCCAGAAAATGTTTGTTAAATCTTACGCACCTTTTGCTCGCCTGTTAGCTTATTACCCGCATAGCCTTTTAACAAAATGGGTATCCAGCCCAATATTGGTATAAAAAAGCTAAAATAAAATGGGTTGCGAAACAATACGCCAAGCAGCGAAAAGAAACCAATATTCATCTCAACAGGCTCGCCATTGTTTTGTTTGTATAGGCGCTCGTGTTCGGCAAACACAAGGGGCCAGCCCGGCGACGAGAAGAAGGGGATGCGGCTTAGGTTGCGCAAATTATTAAGTATTAAATCGCCTAGTTTAAAAGGTTCTTTGCCATATAGTTCTACGGCATCGTTTAGGTCGGCTTGCATACTTGCTTGTACTTGGTCGCGTATGTCGGCAATATCGTTTTCGGTTAGCTCCTCAAAAGGTTTGTCAATCATTTCGTAGGGTTTAACGCGCTTGCCCATTACATAGGTAAGCCTTGCCGGAAAAGCAAAATAAAACAACCACGGTTGCAACAACAAAAAAGGCAATATAAAGCTAATAGGCAAAAACGGAACACCCATTTTCTGAGCCAAGTTGTCTATCCAATCAAAAGTATAGCTGTAGGGGTTGATGTATTCGCCATTAACGGTTAAAATTGGAATAACATCGGTGCGGTATTTTAAACTCATGCGGATAAATGATGTCGAAAAGCGCTGCAATTGGTATTTTCGGTGAAATCCTTTACCAATGCCCGGTACGCCCTCGGGATACATCAACACATTGCTGTGGTTAAAGTGCATGAGGGTTTCAAAATTAAGCGATGTAGCGTCGATACCACCTACTCGTTTCCAAAAGTTGGGTATCAAAAACGGGTTCATCAAGGTCGACATAGATAACATAGGCGCACTTAGCGGGCGCATTGTGCCCGTAAAACTGTGGTTGTTCATCTTAAACAAACCTGCTCCAAGCATCATGGCATCCCACGGAAACGCCATACCCGAGTGATTGCCAATGTATATCAGCGGACGGTCGGGGTTGTTGCGCTCGTGGTTTTCGTCGAAACCTATAAACCGACTACGAAAATAGTAGGTGTTCAGGTGATTTAAGATATTAATTTCTAAACTTTTCACATAATTCTCATCGCAATATTCAAAGTAAACATCTTCGTTTTGCGATGCCAAGTCCACAATCTCGTCTTGGCTTAAACCTTTTAGCGGTGTGTTTGGATTAACCATAGTGCGTTTTTTGTTTTTTTATGTTGCTTGTTTATTATCTTGCACAAAGCAAAAGTGCGTTTTTTTTGCAAAAAAGGCTTCAACACACAAAAATACAACCTTTATTGAAATCTTACTACCTTTTGTTGTATCTTTGCCTAAAAAAAGAGCAAGTTTGGCATTTTATGTCAATTATGTACCATCAAGTGCCTAATTTGGGGCTAAACCCTGTATAATCTCTAAACTTCATCAAAATATATCTAAAAAAAATAAAGCAATAAAAATCCCTTAAAATGCTCCGAAAAAAAATCGTTTTTTTTACTGCCCTGCTCCTATTTACCCTCCAACTACAAGCCCAAGTTTTGGGTGGTGGCAACACCGACATAAACCCACCCGGAACAAACACGCCCAAATCGGTTAAAACAAAAAAAGGAAACATAAAATATAGTTACCACGAAGGTTGGGCATTGCTAAAAACAGGATTGATGCTTAAAGGCAAATTTATGTATGTTGATGCCAACGAACAAATACCCGAATTTGCTTTTGTTGATGCCGAAACACATAAAAAAAAGCGCGTTCCTGTTTCAATGATTGAGCAACTAACCTTAGCTGGCTCCGAAAAAGGCTTAACTACCCGCAACGACTCGACCGAGTTTGTGTGGGTCGAAAAATTTAAAGACCTTTACCGCAAAGTATGTACCGGAACCGTTGAACTGCTCGATAACTCGCGAATCATCGACGAAAAATACGAAACCATTGACTATTACACCCTTATCGCCGGGCGTAAAGGCTACGACTACAAACTAATTAAAGAGGTAGCCAACATAGAACCTTTAATGACCGACCGCCCTTACTTTATGCAATCGTTGCGAGCCACCGGACGCACCGAAAGCCGCGACTACCGCATTTTGATGTACCTCATCAACCTATTTAACGACCCCGACCCCATGCGCATCTTAAAATGGCAAGATGCCACCCTAACCCTTAGAAACGGCAGCACCCTAAAAACACGTGTCTACCTGCAACCCATGGATTTGCGCAACGAATACATACAAAGCGGAAACACCGCCTATATACATACACACGACGGCAAAGATTTTAAATTACTGACCAACAACGATGTAGAAAGCATAAAACAAGATACCACCACCTACGTAAAAGGCTTGTATGGCTTAACACAAAAATATTTCTGGGGCGTAAATTGGCAACACAACGGCGAAAAATACCTCATCGCCCGACGTATTGCATCTAACAACAATTATTTTTTTAGGAATAAAGTAAAAGATGGATTGGATTTGGTGGTGCTAAAATTAGGCAACGACGATACCTATGTTAAACCGATTAACGAACCCGATTTGCGCAAGTTTTATTTGATGGAAATAAAAGCCCGCGAAGATGCCGCCAACGCAGCCAACACACCCGCCGAAACACCGATTGGCACCGAAGTGCCGCCCATAAAAAACGATTAGTTTTGCCAACTAAAAAAGCCTTGACAACAAAAATGTCAAGGCTTTTTGTTGAGCGGGCATTTTGACTATCTTTCTTTAAACGACTGCGAGATGCGGTCAAAATCGGTTAAATACTTTTGGCGCCATTTGTCCCATGTCCAAAGGGTAATAAGGTAGCTATTTTTTTTGCCTTCTACAAAAATTAGCTGGTAATAAATCCGTTCGGTTAATTGTTCTTTACCTACCGTACCTGTATATGCAACCTTTATCGCTTTTTTACCGTCTATCTGCACAAGGGTGCTATCTATTTTTTGTGGACGCTGCAACAAACTAATCAACTGTTTCGTTTGTTGTTGTGCGTATTGCCCAAACGATGTGCTATCGGTTTTTATGGTATCTGTTACCACCGAGTACACATTTCTGAAATAATTGCAATACTGCACCTTAGCCGTTGGGCTTAACTTACCTGCTTTTTCGGCAGTCATATAGTCGGGGTAGCTAATGCTGTAAGCCTGCCCATTGGTGGTAGTGCTTTGTACCTCGCTCAACTCACCGCTATAGTCACAGCCCGCCCAGCAAACAAGGGCAAACAGTAATCCGCCCAGAAACTTTTTTCTATCAAAAACCATATTTTGTATATTAAAATTTACAAGTACATTTTTCAAATTCGCTTATTTATTGTACCTTTACGCCCTTATCCCAAAAACCGCTGCAAAGTTATGAAACATTTTTATCTCGCCCTTTATTTATGCCTTTTTATTGGCTTTGGCAACCATTTATTTGCGCAAAGTTGCGTAAAGTTGTATGGCAGCATTGCTGTATCGAACAACGAAATTAAAGAAGTTACCGTTGATACCCTAAGTGGCAACCTGGGCTTTTTGAACAGCACCACCAGCCCCAACACCATTAACCTATATAATGGCGACATGACCATTGACCCCGACGGACAACGCTTGTTTGTGGTATTAAATACGCAATTAGCCTTATCAACCAACTACAGTTTGCGCATTCTTACTGCCCAAGAAGGCAACCCCATTGCCAATTTTCCGCTTACTAACCGCATCGTTGAGCTACAATACGATTGCACCAACGACAAACTTTTTGGTTTGCAAATACAAGGTGCCGTACCCGCAGCCACCGCTCGTTTGGTAGAAATTAACACCGCAACAGGTGCTATTACGCCTATTGGCGGTACATTGGTTAATCTAAACGGCTTCGAGGGTATTGTGCCGGGCAGTTCTACCATTAACCCCAACAACAATCGTTATTATTTTATTACTCAAGATGATGTTTTTCAAACCACCATTCACGATGCAAGCACCACAACAGGCACACAAACTACCACTTTTGTAGCCAACGGACAATTGCTAACCTTAGAGGCTAACAAACTAAACAACCGCGTTTTTGGTTTGTTCAACAATAATACAGGATCAACCACCAATTTAGTTGAATATGTGTCGGGTACAGGTGTAACCGATTTGGGTGTATTAACAGGCGTATCCAATGCCATTAGCCAAAGTGCCCTCGACCCTTATGGCAATCGTTTCTTTTTTATTACACAAATAGCCAGCAACCAAACGCTGCATACCGTTAATACCAACACCATTGGGGTAACGGGTAATGTGGCTTTATTGCAAACAATTGGCAACTTAATAAGTTCGGTGCCTTGCACTGCTCTTGCCGATTTTGAGTTTGCCAACACTTGTTTAGGCACACCTGTAAATTTCACCGATTTGTCGGTAGGTGCCGAACAGTGGTCGTGGAACTTTGGCGAACCTGCATCGGGGGCAGCCAACAGCAGTACCCTTGTCAATCCGTCGCATACATATAGCACCGCAGGCAACTTTAATGTTACACTTAACATTGACGGATGCGTAGGCACCCAAAGCGTTACCAAACAAGTTACGGTAGCGGCAGCCCCCACTCCTACCCTACCCGATTCTATCGTGTCTTGCACCCCATCGGTGGTACTCGACCCGGGCAACTTTGCTGGTGCTACGTACTTTTGGTTAAATGGCAGCAGCAATCAAACCCTTACGGTTAGCAACCCCAACCCTATTTGGTATTGGGTAGATATTACGGTAGGTGCTTGCACGGTGCGCGATAGTGTTTTTGTGAACCTAAGCGGCGGCGGCGGCAGCTCGCAAATTTGGACCAACGCCAACGAAACATTTTGCGGACTTAATCAGGCTACCTTAAACACCAACGGCATAACAGGTAGCAGCTACCTTTGGTCGACGGGCGACAACACGCCTACCACCACCATCAACGCATCGGGTACCTATAGTGTAACCGTAACAACCGCCAACTGCACCATCATCGACCAACTAAATGTAACGCTTGTGCCACCGTTTAACTTGGCATCTGGCACTACCGTAACGGGCTGCAGCGGCTCGCAACCCCTCGATGCCACCGTAGCAGGGGCAAACTATTTATGGTCGACGGGGGCAACAACGCCCATTATTAACATTACCCAAACGGGCACTTATACCGTAACAGTAACAAAAAGCGGCTGCCAAGAGGTTGCCACTACGCAAGTTAATATTATTACATTAACCGCTACATTAAACGCCGATGCCCAAGGTAATTTAACGTTTTGTAGCGACCAAGCCAGCATTAACCTACAGCCCGATGTAACTTTTACAGGTGGCACAGGCTCGGCAAGTTACCAATGGTCGACGGGGGCTGTTACGCCCGCTATTAGTGTTAGCAATGGCGCAGGCGGGCAATATACGGTTACGGTTAGTGGCAGCTCGTGCAGTACGCAGGCAAGTGCCAATGTGCAGTTTGTGCCGCAATTAGTGGTTGATTTAGGACCACCCCAAACCGTTTGCGGCGGCAATACCGTTACCCTCGATGCAGGTTTGGCAGGTTCCACCTACATTTGGTCGACGGGCGAAACCACCCAACAAATTACCGTAACCCAAACAGACACTTATACGGTAACGGTAACAAATGCAGGTTGTACGGCATCGGACGATGTAACGATTACCATAAACGCCCCTTTAGTGGTAGATTTTGGCATTACCGACTCGAGTATCTGCCCACAAAATGGCGAAAGTATTTTGTTAGATGCAGGCAACGCCGCATCGTATAGCTGGGCACCTGCAAGCGAAACCACCCAAACTATTACCGTAACAACGGCTGGCACCTATGCCGTAACGGTAACAGATGCCTTGGGCTGCACAGCAAGCCAAAGTATTTTGGTAAGCATTTTGTGCGAATCGGTGCTGCTTTTCCCCAATGCTTTTTCGCCCAACAACGACACCAACAACGACACCTTCCGACCTATCTACCAATTTATATCCGATTACCGCCTAAAAGTGTACAACCGCTGGGGCGAGCTAGTGTTTGATACCACCGATATTACCGAAGGCTGGGACGGAACCACCCTAAAATCAAAAAAACAAGAAATTGGCGTATACGTTTGGTACGCCGAATATACCGACAACTTAGGCAACCATTTTAAACAACAAGGTAATGTAAGTTTGTTAAGATAATCTTTTTGATTATTAATTATTGATTATTGATTATATTTTGGTTTTAGATAAAAAAACACCCTCTGACTTTGGTTGGAGGGTGTTTTTTTTGGGGGGGGTTAGGGTATGTTTTTGAGGGATAATTGAATGTGGTTTTGCTGATTAATAATGCCCACAACACGCGCCCGTAGTGTTTGACCAATGTGGAGTTTTACTCCCTCGTACTCAAACTCAAAAATGTCGGAAGTATATTTACTGGCTAATTCTCCAATATGGATACTTGCTTTACGGTCGTCTCCTTCTATTTTCACAAAAACATGACTTTTGATGAGGTTAGTGATTTGGCAAGTGACAATGGTAGTGCCTATTTCTAAAGAGAGAAATTTTAGTTTTGAATAATTGCGGAAATTGGTTTTCTACTTTATACTTTTTAGCAAAGATTATAGCTTGTTTTTTATTATTCTTTGCGACTGCCAATTCCACTAATTTACTAGCAAACTTTTCTTCCAAACCATATTTTTCCACTAATTGAACAGCCACTTTAAAATTATTTTTCTCTATCGCTTTTTCAATTAAAAATCTTTCCCCGGTGCAACAGTGGTTTTTGTTTTATGCTTTTTCAATTAATTTTTCAGCATACTTTTCTTGCAAAGCATATTTCTCTACTAATTGAATAGCAACAGTAAGATTATTTTTTTCTATCGCTTTTTCAATTAATTTTTCAGCATACTTTTCTTGCAAAGCATATTTTTCCGCTAATTGGATAGCAACAGTAAGGTTATTTATTTCTATCGCTTTTTCAATTAATTTTTCAGCAGACTTTTCTTCCAAAGCATATTTTTCCACTAATTGAATAGCAACAGTAACCTTATATTTTTCTATCGCTTTTTCAATTAAAAATTCAATCGGATATTTTTCTTCAAAGCATATTTTTCCACTAATTGAACAGCAACACTAAGATTATTTTTTGCTATCGCTTTTTCAATTAAAAACTCAATCGAATACTTTGTTTGCAAAGCATATTTTTTCATTAATTGAAGAGCAAAAGTAAGATTATTTGTTTCTATCACTTTTCCAATTAATTTTTCAGCATACTTTTCTTGCAAACCATATTTTTCCACTAATTGAACAGCAATTTCAAAAGCTTTTTTTCCTATCGCTTTTTTAATTAATTTTTCAACATATTTTTCTTGCAAAGCATATTTTTCCACTAATTGAACAGCCACTTTAAAATTATTTTTTCTATCGCTTTTTCAATTAAAAACTCAATCGGATATTTTTCTTGCAAAGCATATTTTTCCACTAATTGAACAGCAATGCTAAGATTATTTGTTTCTATCGCTTTTTCAATTAAAAATTCAATCGGATATTTTTCTTCCAAAGCATATTTTCCACTAGGCAAGCATATTTTCCACTAATTGAACAGCAATGCTAAGATGATTTGTTTCTATTGTTTTTTCAATAACAATCTCTAGCAATACTAAATCTTGTTTTTTTAGTTTTGCAAATAATTTTACTGCAATAGCACTATATATAGCATTCCCTAACCAATATATTATTAATTCATCCCCTTTTTCTGCATTATTTCCTAAGTCTAGCCCTTCTTCAATGCCCTCTACTGCCCAATCCAATAATGGTTTGGCAGTTCCTGTTATATCTTTTAGTGTCCACAAAAAATCTATGAGTTGTTCGGCAGCACAGCTTTGCACTATGCACTCCATAATTTGTTTGTGTGTTTTGTTAGGGTTTTTAACCGTTTTCACAATTTCTGTAATCAAATTGTGCTCGCCTAAGTACAATAAAGCCATAAAACCTCGGGCAGAGGCTTCGGCATCTGCAAAGTTTTGGGCATCGGCTTGGGCGTGTTGTAGGTTTATTTGGCGCTTTTCTGGCTGTGTTTCCAAAGATGCTACTAAGGCGCGGGCAGCCGTTTCGGAGTTTGTTGCCGAAATTTGCTCAAAAATAGCCAAATTGTCTTGCAGTAAGCCATCAAACAAAATTAAGGGTTCTGTCCAGTTGCTTTGTGCGGCAAGGGTAGCAACTAAATTAGGCGTTTTTTGGTGTAGGTGCGTAAGGGCTTCGGCGGCAAAATACTCTTGGTATAATTCGTGCACAAAACTCAGTTGTTGGTCGTTTTCTTCCAACAAATGCAGGTCTTTTAGGTCGTTTATTAGGGTGTTTAAATTTACACTATTGCCAAAATATTGGCTGTTAAGTGTTGCCATTAGCTCTAAAGCACTTCGGCGGCTAAAAGCCACATTTTTTGTAGTCGGGTGTGGTAGGCAAGGTGTTCTGTTAGTGTTTCGTATTCCTAGCGGTTTTCGCGCCAGTGTGCTTTATCGGGTTTGCCTCTCTCTGCCCAATAAGCCACCTACATTAGTGCCGTTTTGGGTGCTACCTTTAATAAAGGTGCGCAACAATAAGCCCGTATTTTCGGGAAATTCGCGTATGCGTCGCACTACATCTACATACATGCGCAAAAAGAAGGGGTTTTGGCACAAGGTATATAGTTTGGCATTTTTTTGCAGCAAATCGGCAAAAGTTTCGGGCGTATATTGGGTGTTTACGCCTTCGGTTTGTACTTCAATCGTTTTTTTGCCGTAGGCTTTGCGCACATAATCGGTAATTTGTTGTAGGTTTAGCGGTTTTAAATCAAACACCGGAATTTTAAAACGGTCGGTGTCGTAGGCTTTTTCGCGGCTCGAAACCACCATATTTATATCCTTAGCTGCCAAACCTTCTATGTCGGTTTTTAGTTTTTCGCGCTCAGTGGGGTCTATAATTTCGTTTAAGCCATCTAAATACAAAGCTCCATAGCCGTTGTTTAGGTATTGTTCTAACCAAGTAGGTTTTAGGTTATTACTTTGGGCAATTTGCAAAATACTACCTTTGTTGCTTTGATAGCCTTTTAGGAAAACAAAAAGGTACGGGTTGTTGTTGTTTGGCATCGTATAGGCTAAGGTGGCGCAAAGTGGTGGTTTTGGCCCATACCAGGGTTGCCACGTATAATCATTTGGCGTATGGTTTGGCGCAAATCCGAAATTTTACCTTTGCGTTTTTCGCGCTGCGGTGTAAAATCGTAATCGTCTTCGTCAAAATCCTCGTCCTTGTCGTCAAAATTTTCGTCTTCTTCGTCATCATCTTCTGTATAATCTTCTTCGTTGTCGTCGTACATAGATACATCTTCTTCTATTTCGCGGTCTGCAAAATCGTCATCTATCAAATCAATATTTTCTTCTCCTTCCAAATCGGTATAGCGTTTGCGCGGAAAAGTTGGTTCGTTTTCTATTTTAGCAATGATGGAGTTTAGATATTTTTCCATATCTACACCTGCCATTAGTTTTTTGTGTTCCTCGGTTTTAATAAAGTTTTCTATGCCACTTTTAAGTGCGTTGTAGTTTTCTAGTACAAGGTATACATAGGTCATCAAACAATCAATATAGCGTGTTGATAGTTGGTGTTCTGCCCAATTTTTCGCCTCGTGTACTTTGTTGCGGGTTTTGTAGGTTATCTGTAAACACGTAGGAAAGCCCGATGTGTCGGTAATAGGAGTTGGAACATCCCAAAGGATAGAAAAATCGTTGCTCCGCAAAATACCACAATTTTCTACTAATTTTTTCAACATCCATTTGCTATTAATAGCTGTTGTATATTTGGCAGTATCAGTAAGAAAAAAGATTTTTTTGATAATGGCATCAAATGCAGTGGCTATTGTTGTAATATAAATGAGTTTATGTTCTGTGTCTGTTGTACCTGTATCTGATTGGTAAAAGTTACCTATTGCTGTAGGTAGGGTAGAATCATTCCATCTAATTCTTCATTATTTATAGGGGTGGTAATTAGTTGGTAAAATAATTCTACAGCATCTCTTAAGCCCACAGAAAAGTCACTTTCTTTTGGGCTAAAATGGTCTTCGTATAGTGTTTTTACGATTTTGTCTATTATTTTGTCTTTATTCATAAGGTGGTTTTTATTTGGCGTTTTAATAAGGTGCAAAGATAAACAAAATCTGTCAAATAAAAACACAAAACACCGCTGCAAGTTATTTGCAGCGGTGTTTTACAGATTATCCATAATCAATAATTTATAATCCATAATTAAAAAACCCCCATTTCGCCAGCGGCAATCCAAGCGGTTGACCATGCTGCCTGAAAGTTAAAGCCTCCTGTAACGGCATCAACATCTAGCACTTCGCCGCCAAAATACAAACCTTTGTGTAGTTTGCTTTCCATGGTTTTAAAATTTATTTCGGTCAGCGATACGCCGCCGCAGGTAACAAACTCGTCTTTAAAAGTGCTTTTGCCTTTTACGTTAAAGGTGCTTTGCGTAAGTTGGGCAGCCAAAGCCGCAATTTGTTTGTTTGCTATGTCTGCCCATCGTAGGGTTTCGGGTAGGTTGGCGGCGGTTAGTAAGCGGCGCCAAAGTCGGGCAGGAATATCAAACAGTGGGTAGGTCGTAATTTGTTTGCGCAGGCTGTTTGGGTCGGTGCGTAGGTCGGTTAAATACGCCTCGCACTCGGCGGGGGTGTATGTCCAAGTCCAGTTTATTTGTATGGGTAGGTGGTAGTTTTGGGCGTGCATTAGCCTTGCTGCCCATGCCGACAGTTTGAGTGTGGCGGGTCCGCTTAATCCCCAATGCGTTATTAATATTGCCCCTTCGGTGTGCAGTTTGGCGCTGGCTAAGGTGGCTGTTACCATGGGCATCGAGATACCTTCGAGACCAGTAAGGCGTGGGTCGTTGATGTGAAAAGTGAATAAAGACGGCACTGGCGGCACAATGGTATGCCCCAAAGTGGCTAACATACGCCAAACGGCGGGGCTGCTGCCTGTGGCTACCATAATTTTGTGGGCGGCAATTTTGTTGCCATCGTGTAGCAAAATATCCCAGAAAGGGCGTTTTTCGGTAGGTGGCAGCAGTTGCTCAACGGCGTGTTTGTACCAAATTTTAACCCCTGCTTTGTGGGCGGCGGTAGTTAGGCAATCTATTATGGTTTGCGAGTTGTCGGTGGTTGGGAACATGCGTCCGTCGTCCTCTACTTTTAGTGCTACACCACGCCGTTCAAACCAATCAATGGTGTCGGAGGGTTGAAATCGGCTAAAAACCGACAACAACTCGCGCGAGCCACGAGGGTAATTTTTGATTAAATCGCGCGGTATCCAACAGGCGTGCGTTACATTACAACGCCCACCGCCCGACACACGCACTTTATCTAACACCCTGCTGCTTTTTTCTAAGATAATTACTTCGTGTTGTCTATATTGCTCGGCGCAATTTACGGCAGCAAAAAAGCCTGCTGCTCCGCCGCCAATAATAACAATTCGTTGCATGTTGCGAGAAGGTTTGGGGTTGTGGTTTATTTAGTCACTCATGTTACGCACACGAGGACACGGATTTTAGAAAACGGGTTATATTATTATCTATTCGATAAGCTTTGGTCATTTTATGTACGTCGCGCAGCAGTTCGGCTTCTGTGTGGTCAAATAGTTTGCCACGTCGGGCGTACACTTCGATGGCTGTTTCGAGGGCTTTTTTTAGGTTGTGCGTAATAAAGCCTTTGTCAGCGCCGCCCCACGAGAACGAGGGTATGTATTTTAGTGGATAACCTGTGCCAAAGATATTGGCGCAAATACCTACTATTGTACCGGTGTTAAACATGGTGTTGATGCCCGATTTGCTGTGGTCGCCCATAAACAAGCCACAAAATCGCAAGCCCGAGTTGATGTATTTTTTTTGGGTATAATCCCAAATACTTACTTCGCTGTAATTATTTTTTAGGTTCGAGTTGTTGGTATCGGCGCCTAGGTTGCACCATTCGCCCAGCACCGAGTTACCCAAAAAGCCGTCGTGTGCTTTGTTGCTGTAGCCAAATATAACCGAGTTGCTAATTTCGCCGCCTACTTTACTGTAAGGACCGATGGTGGTTGCTCCGTAAATTTTTGCACCCATTTTAACGGTGCTATGCTTGCACAAAGCAAAGGGTCCGCGTATCATGCTACCTTCCATTATTTCGGCATGTTTGCCTACATATATGGGTCCGTTGGTGGTGTTCAAAAAAGCACCTTCCACTTTGGCACCTTCTTCTAAAAATATAAGTTGTGGGTCGCCAATTACGGTGTTGGTGTTACTAAGCGGTTGCGATTGTCGGTTTTGAGTTAGCAAGTCAAAATCGGCTTTTAGGGCTTGTCCGTTTTCGCTAAAAATCTCCCACAAATAGCTAATTTTAACATAGTTGGTGTTTGGTTGTTGGCATTCGTGTTCGTCTACGAGCGGTTCCCATTCGCCATTTGCTTTGTGTAACAAAGGTGGTTTTTTGCCACTTATTCTAACGGCTATGGCAATTTTACCATCTACGATAGCTTGTCCGGGTTTTAGGTTATTAATTTGTTCTACCAATTTTGCGTTAGGCAAAACCGAACCGTTGATAAATAGGTTTTCGTTGCCAATATGTAGTGGGAATTTTTTGCGCAGATAATCGGCGGATAAGGTGCAAGAAGGTTGTTCAAAATATTTCTCCCATTTTTGGCGGATGGTTAATATGCCAACCCGAATACCTGCGATAGGGCGAGTAAAAGTGAAAGGCAACAACTGACGGCGGGTGTAGTCGTCGAATATAATAATGTTAATATCGCTCATGATATTGGCAAATTTGGTGTTAATAAAACGCGAAAGGTACACATAAGAATAGCCTCGATACCAAACATACCGAGGCTACTACAACAACATAAAATGTAGTTATAAGACAACACTAAACAAAGCAAAACTATTCTGCTTCTTCTTCTGTAGCAACAGTTGTTTTTTTGCCATATTTTTTGTTAAATTTATCGATACGACCTGCGGTATCAATAAATTTCACTTTTCCGGTATAGAAAGGGTGCGATGTATTGGTGATTTCCAATTTCACAAGAGGGTACTCTTTACCATCTTCCCAAATAATGGTTTCGCGGGTGTTTACGGTTGATTTACCAATAAACACATCGTTGTTAGACATGTCTTTAAAGGCTACAAAACGGTAGTTAGCTGGATGAATATCTTTTTTCATGACGATTGCTCTATTACAGATTTATTAATTAAGCCGCAAAGGTACAACTTTGCGCAATATTTGTCAATATTTTGCGAAAAAAAACAACGATTTTGGCAATTTTATTTGTTTTTGGGGTTAAAATTGGCAAAATACAATTGATAAGCTACAAATTGAGTGCTATTTTGAGTCAAATTTTATGCAAAAAAGCATCAAAACCCAATCAATACATAGCTGCTTGATAGCAAGCTTCGTTCCATTTTTTTTGGTCTTCGTAAGCTTCTTTAAAGTAGATGGGTTCGTAGTAATACTGTATTTTGTCTAAAAAACACGGGCAAAATACATCGGCATTTATTTTGTCTTTTACACCTGCCATCGTTTTTTTGCAGTAATCTAAATGAAAATCCATGTCTTCTTTTTTCCACCCATCGTCAAACATTATGGTTATACCTTGCTCGGCTATGGGTATTTTTTTGCCTGTTTTAGTGGTAGCGTACTCGGTGTTGGTATTGGCGGCAGCCGTTGTTGTTTGGGTGTTGCTTGCGGTGTTTGTTGGTTGCTGCATAGTGGCATCTGTGGGTTTAGTTTGGCAAGCGCAAATAATTAGCGCCCAAACAGCCATAAATAGGTATCTTTTCATAAAAATAGCGTCTGTTAATTAGCTGGCAAAGGTACAACTTTGTTGGTTGATGTGCAAGTAAAAATTAAAAATGGTAACAACAGCACCTCTCAAAAAAAACATTCCGCTCATCATAAATGAACGGAATGTTTTTTTATTATAATTGCATGAAAATTTATTTACGCAATACGCCTGCCATTTTTCGCAAGTTTAGTACTTCTTTTTCGGTTAGGTAGCGCCAATCGCCGCGCGAAAGGGTTTGTTTGGTTAAACCTGCATACATTACGCGGTCTAGTTTTACTACTTCGTAGCCAAGGTGTTCGAACAAGCGGCGGATAATTCGGTTTCTACCTACATGTATTTCGATACCTATTTCGTGCTTATCTGATGGGTTAGGATAGGCAAGGTCGTCAACGGGTACTAAGCCATCTTCGAGCGTTACACCTTCCATAATTAGTTCAAAATCGTTGCGGGTTAGTGGTTTGTTGAGTACCACATTATATATTTTGCGAATTTCGCTGCTTGGGTGCGACAGTTTTTGTGCCAAATCGCCATCGTTGGTTAGCAAAAGTACGCCTGTCGAGTTGCGGTCTAATCTGCCAATGGGGTATAGTCTTTCTTCCGATGCTCGGGCTACCAAATCCATTACGGTGCGTCGTCCTTGGGGGTCGTCGGTGGTAGTAATGGTATCTTTGGGTTTGCTAAGTAATACATAAACTTTTCTACCCGGAGTTATTTCGTTGCCTTCAAAACAAATTTTATCGCCCTTTTGTACGCGGTGTCCCATTTCTACTACTACCTCGCCATTTACGGTAACGTGTCCAGCAGCGATTAACTCATCGGCTTTGCGGCGCGAAGCTACTCCTGCATTAGACAAATATTTATTGAGGCGCACGCCTTCGGGCGCATCAGCAAATATAGATTCTTGGCGATATGCTGGTGGTTGTTCGCGAGTATCGCGATAAGTAGCACGGCTTACAATTTTGCGTTTTGGTGTATCGTCACGGCGCGGCTTAAACGCTGGGCGGTCATTATCGCCGCGTGGTTTGAACGACGGGCGGTCATTATCTCCGCGTGGCTTGAAAGACGGACGGTCATTGTCGCCGCGTGGCTTGAACGACGGACGGTCATTGTCGCCGCGTGGCTTGAACGACGGACGGTCGTTGTCCCCGCGTGGTTTGAACGACGGACGGTCATTATCGCCGCGTGGTTTGAACGATGGGCGGTCATTATCGCCGCGTGGCTTGAACGACGGACGGTCATTATCGCCGCGTGGTTTAAATGATGGACGGTCATCATCTCGGCGTGGCTTGAACGATGGGCGGTCGTTGTCCCAATCGTTGCGTGGTTTGAACGATGGGCGGTCGTTGTCGCCGCGTGGTTTGAACGACGGGCGGTCGTTGTCGCCGCGTGGTTTAAACGATGGACGGTCATCATCTCGGCGTGGCTTGAACGATGGACGGTCGTTGTCCCAATCGTTGCGTGGTTTAAACGACGGACGGTCGTTGTCATCGCGCGATTTGAATGACGGACGGTCGTTGTCCCAATCGTTGCGCGGTTTGAATGATGGACGGTCGTCATCGTCACGTGGCTTGAATGATGGACGGTCGTTGTCGCCTCGTGATTTAGGTCTTATAATAACTTTGCGGCTTTTTTTGTCGCCGTTCGGCGAGAAATCATCTTTCTTCATAGTGTATGTTAGCGATATGCAATTGACAGATAAAAGAGCAGTAAGGTACCGATAATAGTGAAACTAGGGTGCAAAGGTACGAAAAATTACCGACTTTTTTAATTTTTAGGCGCTTAAATTGGTTGTTATAGATGAAGTTGCTGTAAAAAAAGTGCGGGAAGGGTGTTTTGAAAGATAATTTTCTGGTACTACGACAAACTTTGTGGGCAATTCAAATCATTTTCTCTGTAGCAGCGGAGGGTTTATTCCCTTTGGGTTGATAAAAGGTTATAAACAACTGGCTGGTAGCACCGATACTTGTATCGGTGAATAAGTAATGCCATAAAAATAAAGTAGCCAATTTAACACTTTGCTGTTTACTAAATTTTTGTTAGTTGCACAAAAAATAGTGTCACCCCTTCGGGGTTTGCTAAACGTGGTGGCATCTATTGGGCTATGTGTCACCCCTTCGGGGTTGAGCAAGCCATTATGTTCTTTGGGTTGATAAAACGCTATACACAGTTGGCAGCTAGCACCGATTGAATGTCGAGGTTTTGTAGTAAAACTACTCCTCATTTTATTTTTTGTACCTCATCATTATTGCCCCAAAGGGCAATGTCAAAAAGTTAAGGGAAAGGCTAAAAAGGCTCCTACGGAGCGAAAATACCCGTGTTTACCCTCTTTCTACCCATATTGAGCTCCTACGGAGCTAAGAACTCCAATTTCCTTTTTTGGCATTGCCCCAAAGGAAATAAGTTGGTCAGTTTGTTTTTGGTGCTACGACTAACTGCACAAAGAGATGTGCTGCGCTTACCGTGCTTCGGGGGTGCCATAGGCTATACAACTTTGGGTAAGCCAATCATCACCCCCAAAAAAGACATTTACCGCGTCAAGCGGGGCGGGCGCAAGCTGTTGTGTTATGGCAGGTTTTGATTATTGATAACTTATGTTACGCAGGGGTGTTACCTAATTAAGGGGCTTTGGGAGTAATTTGCTATTAGTTTGCTACTACTTACCACCCATTAAAAGTTTGTTACTTTTTTTCTTGACAAAAAAAGTAACCAAAAAAGTCAAGGCTGTATAGTAATTGACTAAAATGGGCAACATTCCGCTAAAAGATATAAACTTGCACGCCAAATGCTTTGTTTGTCGGCTTTTTTCGGGGTTCGGTGTGGCGTGCTTCAAACAGTATATCTTTCTTAACGCTACATTTTTGCCCATTTCTTAACGCCAATTCCTATAATGCCGATCCCGAAGAAATTAGCTGTACAACTGAGTATAAAAATGCAAAACACCTTGTTATTGGAATAGGTTGCGTAACATGGGTTAATAACAAACATCTGCCAAGCCTAATTCGTCGGTCGAGTGGGGCATTATGTACCAATTGTAGCCAAATTTTTCGAGGGCTTTGCCTGTTGTTTTGCCAATAGCTACTAATTTTTGGGTGCGCAATAATGGGTATTTTTGGCAATAGGCTTGCACATTTAGCGGGCTAGTAAAAATCACTATTTCGCAGGCAGGCAGTATAAAATTTCCGGTAATTTTGTTGTCGTAGACGACCACATTGTGTGCTATTATTTTGTTTTCGAGGCTTTTTTGTACGTTTTGCAGCGATTGGGCAGCCTGCGGAAACAGTACAGATAGGGTTGTTGTATTATTGTTGTTAGCTGCGGCTAAAAACTGTTGTGCAACGGCTTCGGTGTCGGTGTGATGCCCTATAAAATCGACGGCATAGCCCATTTCGCGGATAGTTTGTGCAGTGCCACCACCTAATGCGGCTATTTTTGTATGCGGCGGCAAAGTAGGATTTTGCGAAAAGAAGTAATGGGCAGCATTACGGCTCGAAAAAAACACCCAATCGGTGGCGGGTAAATTGTTGAATGGTACGGGTGAAAACTCGACTAAGGAGCCAGAAGCAAAAATATGTCTTTTGGCAACTAATGCTTTATACAAGTAGCTGTCGGGATTAAGTTTTCGGGATATGAAAACTGTTTTGCGCTCGGGGTTAAGCAGCAATTCGGTGGCTTGATTGGCTAATTCAACCTTGTCGGTGCCTTTTATGTATATTCTGTTTGGGAACTCGTTCCAGGCTGTTGAGCGGCTTGCCCAAACGTGGTAGTTTTGTTGGGCATCTTGCTCGCAATAAACGCCAATAGGTTGTTGGCAGCCGCCGCCTAATTGTTGCAAAATGGTTCGTTCAATCCACAGGCAATCGGCAACTGTTTGGTGGTGTAATTGGGCGGCTACTTGCTGCATATAGGTGTCGTTGCTGCGTATTTGGTAGGCTAATACGCCTTGTGCTGGAGCGGGTATGGAGTATTGCGGGCTTAATTTTTCGAGGTAATATTGGTCGAGGGGCAAGTTAAGGCGGCGCAAACCTGCGGCAGCCAATACCACTGCGTCGAGTTCGGTTTGGGCTTTGGCAAGGCGCGTGGCTACGTTGCCGCGTATGTCGACCAATTGCAGGTCGGGGCGCAGGGCTAACAATTGTGCTTTGCGGCGCGGCGACGAAGTACCCACCCTTGCTCCTAATTTAAGCGATAATTCTTTGGTTTTATCTACTGCATTGGGGTTAATGAGCAGCCAATCGGCGGGGTCTTCGCGATACGAATTGGCAGCCAACAACAAACCTTCGGGGCTTTCGGTAGGTAAATCTTTATACGAATGAACCGCCAAGTCGATTTCGTTGGCAAGTAAAGCCTCTTCTATTTCTTTGGTAAAAAACCCTTTACCTTCTATTTTATCAAAACTAAGTGTAACTATATCACCTTTAGTTTTTATAATTTTTAGCTCCACCTCAAAACCTAAGTCTTGTAAATTTTTTTGGGTGAAATGGGCTTGCCAAAGTGCCAATTGGCTACCTCGGGTTCCGATAATAATTTTTTTAGGTTGATTCATGAGCGCAAAGATACAAATTTAGAGATTGGTAGTAGGGTAAAATCACATTTTTTTGACGAAACAAGTACTATTTGTCACAAAAAAGCCATTTAATCAACAATATTGTTACTTAATAATTACTAATAGTGTGCCAAATTTGACCAACCATAAAAATAGCGTCTGATTTATGGGTAGGTATAAACAAAAAAACAAAGATATTTCATGTATACATTCTTACAATATATAGTAAGTTTATTAAAAAAGACGAAGATTATAGGTTTTGGCGGCATTTCGTTGTACGAGATTTTGCGTTTTGTGCGTAAAGAGTTGCAGCGCGATTCGATACAAGGGCGGGCGGCGGCGGTGGCTTATAATGCTTTATTAGCAATGTTTCCGGGTATTTTGTTTTTTTACGTTAATAGCGTATCTGCCCATTACTAATTTCCGCGAAACGGTATTTGAGGTAATCGAATATTTATTGCCTTTACAGTCGTATCAGTTGGTACACGATTCTATCAACAATATAAAAGGTATACCTACCAAAGGTTGGTGGTTGGTGTTGGGTTTGTTGATGGCGCTTAATTTTGCGGCAAGTGGTGTTAGGGCATTGATGCGGGCTTTTAGAAAAGCGGATAACCCTGATTTTATGCAGCGCAAATTTTTCGAGAGTCAAGCTGTTTCGTTGGGTTTAACCTTGTTGTTAATTAGTATTGTGTCGGTAACAGTGGCGGCAGTTATTGCGGGTAAAACGTTTATCAGTTGGGTTTTACTAAGCATGGGAACCGAGAAATGGTTTGGGCAATGGTTGATAAAAGGTTTTAGAACACTCTTGTTTTTTTCGTTAATATTTAATTCTATTGCCAGCATTTATTACCTTGCCCCCTCAAAACATACCCCTTGGGGATACTTTACGCCCGGTGCCACCCTTGCCTCGTTGTTTTGCATTGTATCTACTAGTTTGTTTTCGTTGTTTGTTAATAGCTTTAACCCCTACGATTTGGTGTATGGCTCGATAGGCACCATGATTATTGTAATGATTTTGTTTTACATGATTTCGGTGGGCTTAATTATTGGCTTTGAAATGAATGTGGCTGTTTTTGGTACGAAAAAAAGTGAGTGAGCGATTTTTGGGGGAAGGTATTGGAGATAACATAATCTAAATTTATGATAAAAAAATAATAGCTGATATTATGTAGCACACTATTTTAGTGGAGAGCATAACATCAGTTTTTTCTAAAATCTGTGTGTAATCCGTAAAAATTAGTGTCCTCTTATGCGTAAAATCAGTAAATTAGTGTATCTTTGCACCTAAATCAATCAACCCAAATATGAGCAATTTCCGAGACTGGACACTTCAACACCTCAACAAAAGGTTTGGACTTAAGCAATTAGCTACACATCAGGCTTTAACATCGTGGTTAGAAACCGAGGCTGTTATAGATGATGTAGAGAGAAATATATTGGCTCGTTTGTCCAAAAAATTAATATTGTCAATAGATAGCTATAACGAGCAAGAACTAATAATAAAATGTATAGGGGGTATTATTTCGGTGGTAGGTTTAGATGGCGACAACTACTCTGCCTTTGCCGAGCGCCTCCTCGAGGCAACCGTAGATGGCGAAGTTTTAACAGGCAAACCCGATTTGATGCTTGCCGCAGGTACATCGGAACCCGAAGCCCCCTATTTTTGTTTGCACGAGTACAAAAAAAGTTTAGAAAATTCGGGCGAACCATCGGGGCAATGCCTTGCTGCTATGCTTGCCGCCCAAGCCAAAAACCCGACAGAGCAAGTTATTTATGGTTGTTATGTGCTTGGTAGGCAGTGGTTATTTATGGTATTAGTGGGCAAACAATATGCCATTAGCAATGCTTACCTTGTTACCCGCAACGATATTTTTGATATTGCACGTATACTAAGGGCATTAAAATATAAAGTAGAGGCTATTTTGAACCCCGTAAGTTGAACACTTGTTTTTTGAGGAGGCTTTTGGCTATCCGCTGTTGGCTACAGGCTATCCACTGTTGGCTGCAAGCCAAATAACACACAGTTTACTTATTGAATAATAATCAATAATTAACAATCAATAATTCTTAAAAACCCCTCCTACCACAAAAATAAACACCTCGCCCACCAAAAACCACAAGCGCGATGCCACCGAAATAGTGGTTGCCGTTGCCAAATCAAAGCCTAATAGTTTTAAGAAGATAACAATCATGCCCTCGCGCACGCCCAGTCCGCCAGGCGTTAACATAGCCGCAATGCCCAGCGTAATAGCCAAGGGGTAGCCCAATCCGGCAACCAAAGGCACGTTTTGTGTAGTGAGCGCGGCACACAAAAAGTAAAAACCTGCTGCCCAAAATAGCCAATTAAGCACATACCAATGCAAGCCGCTGCCCACCTGTTTGTAGGTAAGGTGCGGTAAATTTATGCTGCGCTTTAAAAAATATTGCAATATTTTTGCCAACAAATGATTTACCCAATTACTAAAAACCGCCACCGTAAGTGCTGCCCACAAGCCCAGTGTTAGCCATGTCCAGGCGGCATAGCCACCCGCCAACACCAAGCCCAAAGCCCCCACCGACAAGCCTACCCAAAGCGTAATGAGCTGTGTTGTGAGCGACAATGCCGACATAGCCTCTAAGCTATACCCATATTTATCGGCAACAAACGCTGCCCTACCCACAATAACCATCACCTTGCCGGGTATATATTTAGCAAAAACACTTAAACCTGTTCCAACAAAACAAACCTTCGAATCGACGGCATAACCCGCCGCCGAAACGGTCGACTTCCAGGTGTATACCTGCGCCACAAAGCCAGCAAACAAACACAAAAACGACAACAAAACATCGCTGTAATTGTATATAATGGGCAGATGTAGTATATCGGATTTATAAAGGTAATACGCCAAAAACAAAAGTGACAAAAGCGTAATGATATTGATAAATTTCTTCATTTGGAAGTTTTAGGAGAGCATTTTTAGGAAATAAAACAACCACAAACAAATGGACAGCCTGAAGCGGACAGCCAACAGCCTGCAGCTATTCCACCGTTTCGGTATACAGCACAAACTCGCCAACACTTGTGCCGCCTACATCGCGCAGGCGGTCGCCAACGGGTTGTTGATTGTTGCGGTTGCCCACTACTTCTTTCACATAACGTATAATATCCGACACCATTATTTTATCGCTCAATTTATTAACTAAAATATCCATTAGTGCTTGTGCAAATGGGCTATGTTCGCCGGGTGTGCCATCTGCTACCACCTCTTTACGCCCCGATGTTAAAGCCCAGCGCGAAGGTTCGGTTTCTACTTTTTGTAAAAAAGCGCTTATATCGCGGGTATTTTCTTGAAACAAGGTTCCCGAAAAACACGAGTCGGAGATTAAAAAGGTGTGTAGCGAGTTTATTTTTTTTATAAACTTGATGATATCGGTGTTAGATATGGTATTGTCAATAAAACCCTCTTCGGTTGCTGGGTAGGCATCGTAGGGCAACCAATGTCCTTCGTCCATGGTGTTATCGTACCAACCATGCCCTGCGTAATAGATAATTACACAATCGGTGGGTTTTACTTTGGTAACTAAAGCGCGTAGTTGTGCCTCAATTACTTTGCGGGTAGCTTGGTAATTGTACAATGTTATGTTGTTTTCGGGGGCAAACAAATAGCGGTCGGTTAGTACTTTTACCACCGCTTGTGCATCTTTAACGGCATTATCTAGTTTATTAAAATTAGGATAATCATCAATACCAATAGCTAAAAGGTGGTATTTGGCGTTACTTTTTGTGGTTTTGGTGTTAAACACAATGCCGCGTTGTTTTGCCACTTGTTGGCTAATTATTTGCTGCAAATTGTCGAACATAGCCGCAATTACTGTATCTCGGGCAGGATTGTTTGTTATGGGTGTGAAATCTTTATGCAGTAATGCCAACTTGCCAATTTGGGTTTCGGCAATTAAACACGGCGACCACAAAATGGGTAAAATTTGTTTTTCGCCCATTGCATGCCATTGAGCATATAGGTCTTCATAATCTACACAAAAATTAGTTGCCAAAAAGTTGCTGCTAATAATGGGTATTATGATATGGGCAGTTTCGTGCAAATACGAATCGTTTGACAAAACAACCGTTTGTGCCAAGTCGCTTTTTGGCGGTTCGGCACTACTTAACTCTTTATAAAATAAGTTAAGTGTATGCTTATCGTTGTTCGATAATTGATTGAAACTCGTCCAAAGTAAGCGCTGCAAACGAGCTTTGTCCGAGCGATGAAAAACAATAAGTATGTTTACACTTTCTTGCATAGCATTAAAATAAATTTAAATAAAAATCCATTATAGTTTAGCTGCTTAACAAGCGCAAAAGTAAGGTTTATTTTCGACAATGGTTGCACTTAGAAGCATAAACTCCCTCGAAAAGTTTGCTACTTTTGAGGGAGTTATTTTTATGGTAATAGGTTATTCATTTGCAGTATATAATCGGGGTTTGGGCAGTTGTTTAAATAGTAGGCTCGTTCCGAGTATCGGCATACGCCAGGGTAATCGCCTTGATAATTGCCTATATCGTCAATAATTTGAAAATGCAGGTGCGGCGACCAGTTTCCGTTTTCTTCTATATTGCCAAATGCGGCAAACGTTTGTCCTTGTTCTATGGTTTGTCCAATAGCTAAATTTATCAAACTTGCGCAACTTAGATGACCGTAAAGGGTATAAAAGGTGGTATTTTCGAGCCGATGTTGCAGTATAATAGTACCCCCATAATCGCCTATGGCTTGGTTATAGGCAAAGCTATGTACGGTGCCTGCCAATGGTGCTATAACGGGTGTGCCTATTTTGCCAAAAATATCGCAACCAATATGAAAACGGCGGGGCTCGTTTTCGGCATCAAACAAGGTACTGCGTCCGTATATTGCCCGCAATATGCCATAGCCGCCTATGCCATATAAGGCGTTTTTTTCGTGCAACAAATCGTCAATACATTGTTGCATAACGTATGGGTTATCGAGCGGTTGGTCGGCGAAAAGGGTATCATCTGCCCCAAAATTCATGAGCAATAGTTGGTCTGTTGTGGGCAAAAATGGTACGGGGCAGGTAAAAAGATGCTTATTTTTTTGCAATAAAGCTGTTAGCATATAAATGGTGGCAATAGTTTTAGAGATGATGGCATACTTAACATCAAACACACATCGGTTGTTAAAACAATCGATGTGTGTTTTGGGGTATTAAAAATCAATTTTTGCTGATGTTACGCAGAGGTGTTACCTAATTAAATGTACTGGGGCTTTGGAGGTAATTTGTTATTAGTTTGCTACTGCTTACCACCCATTAAAAGTTTGTTACTTTTTTTCTTGACAAAAAAAGTAACCAAAAAAGTCAAGGCTGTATAGTAATTGACTAAAATGTGCAACATTCCGCTAAAAGATATAAACTTGCACGCCAAACGCTTCGCTGGTCGGCTTTTTCCGGGGTTTGGTGTGGCGTGCTTCAAACAGTATATCTTTCTTAACGCTACATTTATGCCCCAATAAATTTCTTAACGCCAATTCCTATAATGCCGAGTTTGTCCCCAAAAGCGATATAAAGTGTAGCTAAAAACGCCAAATGGTTAATTATAGAAATATGCTGCGTAACATCAGTAAAATAGTGTAATGCGTAACATGAGGTACTAAAAAGCAATATTATTGCTTATTTCTTAGTTCGGCTTCGGCTTTTGAGCGAAGGTCAAGTAGACTTAGCTCGGCTTTTTCTACTTTTTTGTTGTTTCGCCACCACAAAAAGCCCAACAGCAATACCAATGCATAGGGTGTAAACAATAGGTATAAAATGCCGGTATTTAAGCCCAAAGCTGCTGTTCCGCCTTCTTTTAGGTTGGCTTCGGCGGCACCTTTGCACATAGGGCATTGGGCATATATTTGTTGTATAGCAAATAGATTAGTTAATAAAAAAGATAGAATAGATGCGATAGTTATTTTTTTCATAACCAAAAACTAATAGGTTTAGTGTATATAGTAGGGTGATATCATCAGGTAAACAATTACGCCTGTAACCGATACATACAGCCACAGCGGAAATGTCCATCGGGCAAGTTTGCGGTGTGCGTCAAAACGACCGCTAAATGCCCGTAAAAAAGTAAATAAAATAAGCGGCAAAATAAGTGCTGCCAACACCACATGCGTAAGTAAAATAAAGTAATAAATACTACGCATCAGTCCCTCGCCGCCATATTTGGTGGGTTCGGTAAAGGTGTGATAGGTGACATACGACACCAAAAATATTGCCGAAAAACATAAAGCCGTTAAATTGCAAAAGCGGTGAGCTTGAATGTTTTTTTGTTTTATAAAATAAAAGCTAAACATTAACAATACCGAAACACTACCATTTAAAATGGCATGAAACAGAGGCAGTATGCTAAAATCGAAGCTAGTTTTTATGTCGGGTGGCGATACATAAGCCAAAATAGTAACCAATATGGGTACTGTTACTGATATGGCTACAATAATTTTTGCCCAAAGCTGCTCGCTCGAAACAAAAGTATTATTAGGGGTAGTTTCTGGCATGTGTTATTATTTGTTTTTTTTACCAACTTCAAATGTTTGGCGCGGTCGTGGATAATCGAGGTATAATATTCGGATATCTATCATCAAACGGTTAAATTCTTGGTCTTTTGTGCCATCGTAATAACCTCGTGCCACGCCTTGTCGGTCTATCAATACCAATTTACCTTGTAGGTTATTTAGGGTATCGGCTGATGCAAGGGTAATTCGGTATCCGTTTATAGCTTGCTTATATATTGCCGATTGATTGCCTGTTAGCAAAAACTGGCGTGTCGAGTCGGTTTCGTAACGGTCGGCATAATCGTGCAATGTTTTTTGTGTGTCGTGTTGTGGGTCTAGGGTGTGCAATAGCAAATAAAGTGCGGTGTCGTTAATAAAATCGGTGTTTAGGCGTATTAGGTTTTTGCCAAATTGGTCGGCTAGGGGGCTATTAGTTGACAAAAAGCCTGCTATGCGTATTTTATTACTAACATTTTGTTGGGTAATAGTTCGTCCGCGTTGGTCAATAAAGCTAAATGGAGCAGCGGCAAACCAAAGTGTGTCTTTAACTTTTATTTTGTTTGATGTGGTATCGTTATTGGCAAGCGAGTGTAATCGCTGGATATGTGGGCGAGGTGGCAAACCGTTTCTTCCTTCAAATACATAAAAAAAGAACAACGGAATGCCAACGGCTACTAGCAAAGCAAGTATTTGTTTGGGGCGCATTATAATGTGTGTTTGGCTTTTTTAAAGCACTAAGTTTTGTTATTTTTTGCTAAATATTTTGAGCGATAAAGTACGGTTATCTCGGCACAAATAGCTTACTTAAAACGCCTAAAAAGGTATTTTGTTTAGTTTTAGCTCAAACTATTTGCGTAATCTACGGTATTATGTGGTTATGGCAATCCTTTTTACCTACATGGTCAATTGTTTGCACCTATTTGGTATTAGCTATTGCGGTTTTTATTCTCCGTAATACTCTACATAAATCGAGTCTGTTTCGTACAATTTTATACAATGCAATTCGCAATTTGGTCGGCGCACTTCGTTAGCTAATTGTTCCCAGATAGCTTTGGCAAAGTTTTCGGTTGATGGCATCATGCCTTGCAAAAAAGGCACATCAAGGTTTAGGTTTCGGTGATCTACTTTATCAATAACGGTACGTAAAATAATGTCTTTTAACTCTTTCACATTGATAATAAAACCCGTATCGGGGTCGGGCGTGCCTTTTACCGTTACATATAGATAATAATTATGCCCGTGCCAATTTAGGTTAGCACATTTCCCAAACACTACATCGTTTTGTTCGGGTGTCCAGTTTGGATTATACAATTTGTGTGCGGCGTTGAAATTTTCGCGGCGCGTAAGATACAACATGCTTTTTTATTCTTTATTTTTTATACTATTAGCAAGCTTTTAACGGTGCAAAGGTACAAAGATTTTACAAAACAAACCCCAAAATGGCATTGAGTTTACAAAACTTGTGTATCTTTGTGCTATTGTTGCGGCTACAGGCGGCAAGCTACAAGTCCTAAATTTTTACTTCGATATGTTGCCGAGCCTCCTAAAATACTTTTTAAAAAACAATATATTTTATTTTTTCAATGTTTTAAAAAAAACTACCAATAAATAATAATGAAAAAATTACTTAAAATACTTCTAGTATCTGCCACCAACGCCGAAATAGCCCCTTTTGTGCAACAGGCAGGTTTGCGCCTATCGTTAAGTAGCCCACACGAGTTGTACACAGGCACTTTCTTAGACCACCACATTAACGTATTAATTACCGGTGCAGGCATGATGCAAACCGCTTTTTGCTTGGCAGATTGCCTAAACCGCGATAGCTACGACGTGGCAATAAATGTGGGTATTGCAGGTAGCTTTGACGACAAATTGCCCATTGGCGAAACCGTACAAATTGCCACCGAAACACTCGGCGATTTGGGTGCCGAAAGCCCCAACGGATTTATTGCCATTACCCAAATGCCTTTTTTTGATGCCAATAAGTATCCGTATACTAAAGGTATACTTAGCAACCCAAACCTGCAATTATTTAAAGGTTTGGCAGCCATGCCACAAGTTAATGGCTTAAGTGTTAATGCCACAAGCGGAACCACCCAAAGCATCACCGAGCGGCTACACCTATTTTCGCCACAGGTAGAAACCATGGAATCGGCAGCTTTTTTCTATGCTTGTTTGTGGCATAAAATAAAATTTTGCTCCATTCGTACCATATCTAACCGCATTGAGGTGCGCAATACCCAAAACTGGAACATCGGCTTGGCTATCAATAACCTAAACACACAAATCGCCAAATTGTTAGACAGCTAATATCCACCAATAAAATACACACCGCAACACCACCTGCACACGCCCCGCTTAACGCGGTAAATGTCTTTTTTGGGGGTGATGCTTGGCTTACCCTCGTTTGCACAGCCGCTGGCACCCCCATAACATTTTATGCGCAGCAAGTCGTCAAATATTTTTAATAGCTACCTCAAATTAGCCTCAAAAACAAGCATCGTCCAAAATACATTTTAGCCTATTTTTTACAAAAAAAATGCTGTCGAGTTTTTAGCTCGACAGCATTTTTTGTAAACGGCATTTTGCTTATTTTTCGCTCCCGAAATCTTTTTCGGTTAGTTCTTCTTGGGTGGCGTGTGCAGCAAATGCAATAACACCTTTATTAACAAGGTCTATCTTGTTGTAGTTAAGCGAGTAAAAAATTTGTTTTCCTTCGCGTTTAGCCTCTACCGCACCTTGGGTGCGCAAAATGCGCAAATGTTGCGAAACGATAGACTGTTCTAAATCAAGTGTTTTGTATATATTTTTAACATTTGTTGATTTGTTTTTATCAATAAATGCTAAAATATACATGCGAAGAGGATGAGCAATAGCCCTAAGCAAGTTGCCCGATGCTTGAGATGCTTGATAATTTAACGACATGTTTATTTTTTTTTGTTGAGAATATTATTTATTGTTGCGCAATCATCGTGCCAATTCTATCTACTACCTCGTCAATGCCCATTACCGCCATCATATCAAACACGCCGGGTCCTGCCATCGAGCCTGTTAGAGCCAAACGCAAAAGAGGCATTACATCGCCAATTTTTATATCGGCTTCGGTAGCAACGTTTTTAGTTAGTGCTTCCAATGTTGCAACATCGGTTGTAGACTCGCTAAGCAACAATTGGTTTAATTGAACAAACCAACTTGTCAATTCGGGTTTCCATTTTTTTTGCAAAGTTTTGGCATCGTAAGACGCAGGGCGAGCAAAAAAGTAACCTCCTTCTGTCCAAATATCTTTACCAAAGGTTAGTCGTTCTTTCATTAATCCAAACACTTGGCTTAGGTATGCTATCGAGGTATTTTTTAGATTTTCGGGGGCAATTTGCAGGGCAGCCGTTGCCAAATCGTTATTTGGGGTGTGGCGCAAATATTGTTCGTTGAACCACTTAGCTTTGTTATAATCAAATTTAGCTCCAGCTTTATTAACGCGCGAAATGTCGAAATGTTCAATGAGTTGCTCCATCGAGAAAATTTCTTGCTCGGTATCGGGGTGCCAGCCCAAAAAAGCTAAAAAGTTGACCACTGCTGCGGGCAAAAAACCTTGTTCGCGGAAACCCATGGTAGGGGTGTTGGTATCGCGGTTTAGCCACGATAGGGCATATACCGGAAATCCGAGTTTATCGCCATCGCGTTTGCTTAGTTTGCCTTTACCGTCGGGTTTTAAAATAAGGGGTAAATGTGCAAATTGCGGCATTTTATCTATCCAACCCAAACATTTATACAATTGTATATGAACAGGTGCCGAGGGCAGCCATTCTTCGCCCCTAAAAGCGTGGGTAATTTCCATCATATAGTCGTCTACTACTACCGCAAGGTGATAAGTAGGCATACCATCGGCTTTTAGTAGTACTTTATCGTCGGTTAGGTGTGCATCAAAGCTTATGTTGCCGCGTATTAGGTCGGTAAAACTTAGTTGTCCGTGTTCGGGCATTTTTATGCGTATAACGGCAGGTTCGTTGCACGATAGGCGGTCGGCAACATCTTGGGGCGATAAGGTGAGCGAGTTTTTAAGGTTTGGCAACTGTCGGGTTGCGGCATCGTATTGAAATTTTTTGCCTTCTTGCTCAAATTGTTGGCGCAGGGCGGCTAGGTCTTCGGGTGTATCAAAAGCGTAATAGGCATCGCCTTGTGCCACCAATTGTTCGGCGTATTTTTGGTAGTCGCCGTGGGCTTTGCGCTCTGATTGTCGGTAGGGGGCATGTTGTCCGCCTATTTGTGGCGACTCGTCGGGTGGTATGCCGCACCATGTTAGGGTTTCGTTGATATAATCTTCGGCACCTGCAACAAAACGGGTTTGGTCGGTATCTTCGATGCGAAGTATAAATTTGCCGCCATGTTTTTTGGCGTATAGATACGAGAATAAAGCGGTGCGCACGCCGCCAATGTGTAAGCCTCCGGTTGGGCTAGGGGCAAAACGAGTTCTTATAGACATTTAGCGATTATAAATTATTAATTATTGATTATTGTAGCCCATGTAATGTAATGTTAGGTGAGCTATTTTAGTTAATTGCACAAAGTAGTAAAATACTTTTAGTTTTGTGTTTGTTGTACTTTGATTATGGGGGTGGCAGCTGCTTTTTGAGTTGAGGAAAGCCAATCATCACCCCCAAAAAAGACATATTCCGCGTCAAGCGGGGCAGGTGCAAGCTGTTTGTGTTGATGTATTAAGGAGCGTGGTGTGTTGGTACTAACTGTAATGTTTAGTGTTTATTCACTACATCTGATTCTAGTTTGCCATCGCGCAGTTTTATTATTCGGTGGGTGTAACGGGCAATATCTTCTTCGTGTGTTACCATAATAACGGTGTTGCCTTGTTTGTGTATATTATCCAATATGTTCATAATTTCTATTGATGTTTTACTATCTAAGTTACCTGTTGGTTCGTCGGCTAAGATAATAGAGGGCGAGTTGACCAAAGCTCGGGCAATGGCGATGCGTTGGCGCTGTCCGCCCGATAGTTCGTTTGGTTTGTGGTAACTTCGGTCGCCCAGTCCAACGGCATCGAGCAT
Source organism: Sphingobacteriales bacterium (assembly GCA_016718845.1). GTDB lineage: Bacteria > Bacteroidota > Bacteroidia > Chitinophagales > UBA2359 > JAEUUX01. The sequence continues at coordinate 17,965 of JADKCK010000111.1, read as the reverse complement.
GGCTAGTGCCATATCGCGTCGTTTGGTGCGCCCTATGCCACTGTATACTAAAGGCATAGCTACGTTTTCCCAGGCTGATAGGCGTGGTAGTAAATTAAAGGTTTGGAATACAAAACCGATTTCTTTGTTTCGCACTTCGGCAAGTTCGTTGTCGGTCATTTGGGCAACCTCGTTGTTGTTTAATATGTAGCTACCGCTGGTGGGGGTGTCTAGGCAACCGATGATGTTCATGAGGGTAGATTTCCCCGAGCCAGATTGCCCCATTATGGCTACGTATTCGTTTCGGTAAATGTCGAACGATACGCCGTTTAAGGCTCGTATGATGGTATCACCCATTTGGTAGTGTTTGGTGATGTCTTTTATTTCGATTATTTTTTCCAAAGTTTAATGGTAGGCTTATTGTTTAATTGATAAGGACGAGCAATTGATTAGTGCTATTTTTTAATTACTTTTGGCACTAAAAAATAATCTTCGTCTTTTAGGGCGGCATTTTTAAGGGCTTCTTCTTTGGTAGTTAAAATCTGTACGGTATCGGCACGAAACACATTGTGTTCGTCTTCGTTTACATATATTAGTGGCTCTATGTTTTCGGTATCAAGCTCGCTAATTTTTTCGAAAAAGCCAAGTACTTTTTCTAAATCCTGTCTAACGGTTTCTTTTTGGGTATTATCGAAGTTAAGGCGCGATAAAGTTGCCAATTTGTCGACTAAAGCACTATCTATTTGCATATTTTAGTAGAAATTTGTGTGGATGATAAATAAAAATGAAAAATTGATTACCTTTGCGCCCGAATTGACGTTGAACAAAACAAAGGCTGCCCAATGAAGCAGCAAAGTTACGATATTATTAGGTAGTTTTTAGCACATCATCATGTAAAAGTTGCACAGCTATGCTATTTTAAGTGCCTGTATATTTTTGTTCAAATTCAATTTAGGGTGTTTTCAACAAATAATTTGGCGTTTTGTTAGTATACCTCAATAAAAAGGCGTACATTTGCACCCAATTTTTAATCGAAATAATAAAGTTATTCATACAACCGTACAATTTTAATAACTCATGCAGGGAAAAGGTCTGGTAACAGCATTTGGTATTGCAGTTGCCCTTATTTGTTTATATCAGTTGTCTTTTACATGGTTGGTATCTAGTGCCAACGGTAAAGCCGACAAATACGCCAACAATAAGGTTGCATCGCTTACCTCTATTAACAAAGAACAAAAAGATGCAGAGCTTGAAAGAGCTCGTCGCAGCTATTTAGACTCTATTTCGGCGAAACCTTTGTTAAACTTAGGTTTTACCGAAATCACTTACGACTATGCCAAATCGCAACAATTAAACTTAGGGCTCGACCTTCAAGGGGGTATGAGCGTGGTGTTGCAGGTATCTATGGAAGACCTCATCCGCAACATGGCAAACGGCAGTACCGATCCTGCGTTTGTTAAAGCACTTGCCGATGCTAAAGCTAACCAAAAAAACAGCGATCGTGACTTAGTTACTCTTTTTAGCGAAGCTTACACACAAGCTAATCCTAACGGAAAACTAGCCACCATTTTTTCTAACTCTGACAACCGCGACCGCATCAGCCCTAACGCGTCTAATGCAGATGTACTCAAAGTAATACGCCAAGAATCAGATGCTGCATTTGACCGTACCTTCGAGATTATGCGTACTCGTATAGACAAATTTGGTGTGGCATCGCCCAACATCAACGCCCAGAAAAATGCTGGTCGTATTGTGGTAGAGTTACCAGGTGCTAAAGAGCCAGAGCGTATCCGTAAACTATTACAGGCTACTGCTCAACTTGAATTTTGGGAGATGTACGAAAGCAGCCCCGAAACAGGTAATTTGTTGGGTAAAGCTAACACCGAAATCAAAAAAGCCTTAGATGCTAAATCGGGTGTAGCACCAGCTAAAGCCGATACAACCGCCGCGCTTACGCCAAGCGATAGCACCAAAGCAACAGCAACTGCCGAAGCCAAAACCGATACTGCCAAAGATGCTAACCCATTGTTGGCTGGCGCAGATACGGCTAAATCGGCAAAAGACTCGGTGGCTATGCGCGAAAAATCGTTGAAAGAAAATCCTTTGTTTGCTATCATGTCGCCATCTCAACAAGCTGGCACACCTATATTGGGCTTTATTAAAGGTAGCGATACAGCTAAATTTAACGAATACCTGAACTTGCCCGGCGTTAAAGGCATTTTTCCATCTAACTTTAAATTTATATTTGGTGCCAAACCAAACGATGATGTTCAGGCAAAAAACATTTTTGAAGTATACGCCGTTAAAGGTGCTTACAACTCTACCCGCCCAACCTTAGAGGGCGATGTAGTGACAGGAGCCCGCGAAGACTATGATGCTCAACAAAAATTGGGTGTTACCATGTCTATGAACGCCGAAGGCTCGCAAAAATGGCGTAAAATGACCGCCGAAAACGTAGGTAAATTTGTAGGCATAGCCTTGGACAACAGTATCTACTCGGCTCCACGTGTAAACGGCGAAATTGCTGGCGGTAATACCCAAATTACCGGTAGCTTTACCATGGACGAAGCCAAAGACTTAGCCAACATTCTTAAAGCGGGTAAATTACCTGCTCCGGCTCGAATTGTAGAAGAAGCCGTTGTTGGACCTACACTTGGTGCCGAATCTATCACAGCAGGTACTTGGTCGTTGATAGCAGGTGTATTGGCTGTATTGTTGTTTATGTTTGTTAACTACGCTAATGCTGGTCTTATTGCCAATGCTGCCGTATTGCTCAACTTATTCTTTATATTGGGTATCTTGGCATCGTTGGGTGCTAACTTAACGCTACCCGGTATGGCAGGTATCGTATTAACGGTAGGTATGGCAGTAGATGCCAACGTACTTATCTTTGAACGTATCCGCGAAGAGTTGATGAAAGGCGTTCCGACCAAAAAAGCCATCAGCGAAGGCTATAACAAATCTTTCTCGGCTATCATCGACTCTAACTTAACTACCCTACTTACTGCCTTTATCCTTTTCTACTTTGGTTTAGGTCCAGTATTGGGTTTTGCTACGGTGTTAATTATCGGTATCTTCTCGTCGTTGTTTACCGCTATTGGGGTTAGCCACGTAATGATAGAAGCATACATGAAAGGCGGACGAGAACTAGCTTTCTATCGCCCTACAACCTATGGCTTGTTCAAAAATGTCAATTTCGACTTTATGGGCAAACGCCGTATTGCTTATATGATTACGCTTGCTACTTTAATAATAAGTATTGCCTCGTTCTTGTTCAAAGGTTTTGAATTGGGCGTTGACTTCCAAGGCGGACGTAACTATGTGGTGCGTTTTGACAAAGATGTGCGCACAAGCGATGTAGCGTCTGATTTAGCCGCCACTTTTGGTACTGCACCAGTTGTGCGTACTTATGGTGGTAACGACCAAGTAAAAATAACTACAGCTTATCTTATCAACGAAGAGGGTCCAGAGGCTGAAAAACAAGTATTAACCAAACTACATGCTGGTTTAGGTAAATATATTGGCGACAAAAGCTACGATGACTTTGTTAAAAGCAATATCCAAAGTTCGCAAAAAGTGGGTCCTTCTATTGCCGATGATATTCGTCGTGGGGCAATTTGGGCTGCTATATTAGCCATCTTAGGGGTGTTTGTGTATGTTGCCGTCCGTTTCCCTAACTGGAAATACGGAGCGGGCGCCGCCATAGCTATGGCACACGATGCTATTATCGTAACAGGTTTGTTCTCGTTGTTTGCAGGTATCTTGCCTTTCTCGTTAGAGATTGACCAACACTTTATCGCCGCTATCCTAACCATCATCGGTTACTCGGTAAACGATACCGTGGTAGTTTTCGACCGTATCCGCGAACACGTAAAAGAACATCCGAAAGCCAAACTTACCGATATTATTAACCATGCTGTTGGCGATACATTAAGCCGTACTATTAATACCTCAATGACCGTATTGCTGGTAGTTATTATCCTATTTATATTTGGTGGCGATGCTACACGTGGTTTTGCGTTTGCTTTGATGATTGGTGTATTAGTTGGTACCTACTCATCTATATTTGTGGCTGCCCCCATAGTAGCCGACCTTACTACTTGGTTAGACAAACGCAACGAAGCGTCTTTAACTAATCCAACACCAACGGCTCCTGAAAAAGGTAAAAAATCAACCAAAACTGTTTAATCATTAAACAATTAGGCATACTAAAACGCCCTGCAAACTGTTGGTTTGCAGGGCGTTTTTTTTGTTCTAACGCAAGATTATGTACCTTAAGTAGATAAAACTATTACTTGTCAGTTCCACAACAAAAGTACCTACTCAAATACTTAATCCTATCACACACAACCGTATTTTAGGTGTTTGTTTAGGATACAGATGATACAAAGCACATTTAAAAATCCGTGTCCAATCCATAAAATCTGTGTTCTCTTGTACGTAACATGAGCCAGTAATTTAAGCAAATTTATTGCCCTCACTTTTTAACAAACTTATTGTCGGTATTTTTTAGTACTTGTTGTTGAGCATCTACAAACCAAACGGCATAAATACCTACGGGGAAATGTGCCACATCTACCCAAAAGTCACTTTCGCGTTGGCTTATGGCTTGCTCGTAAACAACAGCACCTGCTACATTGGTAATGTACAATTTGGCAGCTTGATAATTGTTGCGATTGGTTTGCAAATGTAACTGCGCCTCGGTGGGATTTGGCGATAAGGTAAAATCAAAAGGCTCGGTGCCTTGCGCTACATTAGGCAACCAAAGCGGCGTTTCTGTCCAAGTAAGGGGTTTAACTAATTGCCAATGCAATACCGTTTTGTATTGAGCAGGTACTTCAACTAATATCCATAACCTACATTTATCAGTACCCCCTTCTGTCAGATTACAACAACCAGATCTATCTATACCTCCTTTTCCCCACCTAGTTGATGCCGGCTTTATCAACATTTGCTCGCTTATCATCTTACCCAAAGGCATGGTGTATGTTACCTCCGCCAAACCGTTTGGTGTTTTTGTTATTACTTTTGCAGTTTCGGGCAGTTGTTCGCGGCTTTGCATGGGCACTAAATACACCTCTTGTGGGGTGTTTTGTTTTGGGGCAGATGCGTTTGTAAGCGTTTGGGCTTGGACAAAGCAACTACCTACAACAAGGCATAAAAGTAATAATTGTTTCATTGGAAGTATTTTTTGATTGACGATAACTTAGCCAAGTACAAAGTTACCACAAAGTTGGCAAAAAAACAAACTTCTACAAAGTTTTATAAAAACCCTGTAGAAGTTGTTGCATTGCAGCAAAAATTACTAACCCAAAGCTATTGAATATTAATGTTGATACCCGATTGTTGGATAAACTCGTCTTTTTTACCAATGGTAACATACAATATGCCATCGCGGTACGATGCCTCTACCTTAGCCACGTCAATGGTTTTGGGCAGATTAAACGAGCGCTCGAAAGAAGATGCAACAAACTCTTGTCGTAAAAATTGCTCGTTAGTGGTTTGTGTAGTTGTTTCGCGTTCGCCTTTTATGCTAATAACACCATTGTCTATGCCCAACTTAAAGTTTTCTTTTGCAAAACCCGGTGCTACTACCTCGATACGGTAACTTACACCAGTTTCGATGATATTAACAGCTACGCTCTCGCTTTTAATACCATCTACCTTCGACACCACCGTTTTGATGGTCTGATTAAGGTCTTTCATGCCTTTATTTACAAAGTCATCAAACATTTCCGAAAAATTTGCCATAGTATTTTAATTGTAAATTGTGAAGTGTACTTTAACCCTAATTGATAATCATTTTTCGTACCAAAATAAATACCTGACTTTTTGGCACAAAAGTAAATAACAGCGCTCGATGGAACATTAATTTGCACGCCATTTCGACAAAATAATAACTGCCCACACCAATTTAACACGACAAAAAAAACAACAAGATAAGCAGACGAAAAAAAATCACTCAATCGCAAAAAAAAAATCGCCAAATGCTTGTTACTTCAAAAAATAGTCGTACCTTTGCATCGCTTTTGAGAGCAAGAGCAAAATGGCGAGTTCGTCTAGGGGTTAGGACGCGTCCCTTTCACGGATGAAACACGGGTTCGATTCCCGTACCCGCTACTTGATTTTAATCCAAGTTTAAAAATTTCCTCATCAAATTTATTTGGTGAGGTTTTTTTTATTTTTGGCACCTCACAAAAATTGCGGGTAATACAATCCATTTTTTCTGTATCCCCAAAAGCTATTTTAGCTCCCAATAGCTACCAAACAGCCAATTTTTGCAACCAACGGGTGACACAATAACAACCCTACCCACAAAATTTGTTGTAGCTCCTTTATTTTGGGATATACCCAAGCCTTGTTGTATATTGACTTACAAATTAAGGCGAGTTGTGCATTAAAATCCCCCCTAAATTACCAAAGTATTGTTAATTTGCAACATTTTAACAAAAACTTGCCTTTTTCTGCAACAATTTTACGCATCTAGTTGTTTAGAACTCGGTATTTATTCTAAATCAAGTTATTTTCATCACCAATCAAATTGTTTTACTATGATTAAGCAAGTCTTCTACTTTGCCACTGCATCTATGTTGTTATTTAGTGTCGCATGTACTCAAGCACCCGATGCGCCCAAAGCCGAAGCAGGTGCCGCACAACCAAGTGCAGCCACCACCACCGATGCCGTTAATTATAAAGTTAACGCCACATCAAGCCTTGTTAACTGGGTAGGAACAAAACCTACCGGACAACACACAGGTACTTTTAAACTAAAAGACGGTAGCTTCTTAGCAGTAGCTGGCGACCAAATACAAAGCGGTAGCTTTGTGATTGATATCGCCTCGTTGAACAACACCGACCAATCAGGCGAAGACAAACAACACCTAGAAGAACACCTAAAAAGTGCCGACTTTTTTGACGTGGCTAAAAATCCCGAAGGCAAATTTGAGATTACTGCCGTAAAACCCTTTACCCCCGACCCTAACCAAAAGGCTATCGAAGGAGCTACACACACCATAGAAGGCAACTTAACCCTAAAAGGTGTTAGCAAAGGTATTAGCTTTCCGGCGGTAGTAAAAATAGACCCTAGTGGTACTTTAACTGCCCAAAGTAATTTTAACATTAACCGCAAAGAATGGGGCATGAGCTACCACGCTGATGAGTCGTTGAAAGACAAATTTATCCGTCCAGAAGTGAATATTGGCTTTAGTATTGTAGCCGCTAAATAGGTTTTATTAGGGCAGATGATAGGGTAATTAAACCTTACTTACCCTATACGGCTACCAAAAATAGCACCCTAAAAATAAAGAAACGATTTACCAAACAAATACGGTTTGGTAAATCGTTTCTTTTGTTTTTTTATGAGCCCGTTAACTTTAAAGCAACACATCGAGCAAAAACTCAATGCCTTTTTTGTTGCCACCAACCACGCCCAAATGCCCACAAACTACTAAAAATAACCTTTAACAGCTAAAACTGCCCACTAATTTACCAAAATAGACAAAAAAAATGGGCAAACTAACTCCCATTCACAAATTGTCCGTAACTTAGCACTCGATTTATGCACACCCTACCAATTACCTACAAATTATGCAACTATGAACAAAATTATCCAATTCATTCTGTCGTTTTTTCAGCAATTTAGTAGCTCTAAAAAAGCTAATAGCAACACAGTAGTTAGCGATAACACCCTAATTAGCGAAGTAGGTTTTACCTACGAACAACAATTAGAACAAGAACGAGCCACCTTTAAAAAAGAAACCCGCACCCGCGACCTAGAAGAGGTGTTTATGGAACCCGAACTATATACCTACGAACAAAAAAATAATACCGAACGTGGCGATAACATCACCACCACCACCACCAATACCCCAACCCGAGGCGATAGCATTGAAGTAGTAGACAGTACCGTAGTTGTTCCACCTATTGACAATCCGCCGCCACCACCACCACCCATTACGCCCCCGCCTATTACCCCACCACCACCACCCATTACCCCACCACCGCCGCCCGTTAAACCTACCTTAAACGTTAGCGAGTTGGTGCAAGAAAACTTAGTACAAGGACAATATTACCGAGAAGTAGTAGCCAAAAAACAAATTTACATACACCATACCGTATCGACAGGCAACCCACTAAGTGCCATTAATTGGTGGCGGTTGCAAAACAATGGCGTATCTACCTTTACAGTTATTGCCGGACGCACCGAAAGCAGCAGTAGCAAATACAAAGATGGCGAAATTTACCAATGCTTCTCGTCAAAATATTGGGCACATCATTTGGGCTTAAAAACATCGCAGTTGGCAGCGGGCGGACCCTCTAACGCTACCCTCAACAAACAATCTATTGGCATAGAAATTTGTAATTGGGGACCACTCCAAAAAAATGCCGACGGAACCTTTACTGCCAAAGGCTCGGCAGGCAAAGCCATTATACCTGCCAACCAAGCCATTGAGTACCCCAACCTATACCAAGGCGAGCGCTATTACCAACGATACACCACCGCACAAATCGAAAGCCTGCGCAAACTGTTGGTTTATTTATGCGATTTGTACAAAATAGATAAAAAATACAAAGGCGACAGTATGTTTAAAGTAACTCAAGCAGCTCTAAAAGGCGAAAGTGGTATTTTTACACACACCAGCGTCCGTCCCGATAAACTCGACTGCCACCCACAACCCGAACTTATTGAGATGCTCAAAAACCTATAAAAATGATGCCTAACAACAATTTAGTCATCATTTATCGATTATCAATTGTCAATTATCAATTGCATGTTAGCCCAAAAATACAATTTTATTACCGTCGAAGGTAACACAGGCGCAGGTAAAACATCGCTTGCCCGTATGCTTGCCGAGCAATATGGCGGCAAACTAATTCTCGAAGAATTTGTAGACAATCCGTTTCTGCCTCATTTCTACAATCATCCCGAAAGATACGCCTTTCATACCGAGGTTTATTTTATGCTCGACCGTCACCAACAATTAGTCGAGGTTATACAATCAAAGCAACTACACACGGGGCTTAACGTTGCCGATTATTTGTTTAACAAATCGCTGTTATACGCCGAAGTTAACTTACCCCTCGACGAGTTTAAACTCTTCGACCGCATGTTTCGTGCCATATACCCCGTGCTACCAAAACCCGAGTTGCTCATTTATGTGCATTCAACAGTACCGCGCCTAATCCGAAACATACAAAAACGCGGGCGCGATTTTGAACAAAGCGTCAGAGGTTCGTATCTACAACAAGTCGAGGATATTTATTTTAGACACTTTGCCGAAAACCCCGAAATGCGTATATTGGTTATTCATGCCGATGAACTTGATTTTGTAGAACAACCCTATCACTACGACCAAATTGTGCATTGGGTAACCCAAGATTATGCACCCGGTATTCATCACCTAAAACTAAAAGAGTAGTAAACCCTACAGTAAAAGCCTTGTATCTCACAGATACAAGGCTTTTACTTTTGAGGCTAATGACAACACCACATTAGAAACTTGGGTTGAATGTAAAACACCTTACCCAAAATCCTTATCTACATCGTAGCGAACAATGTAGGTAGTGATGGTTACGCCGTCCATAGTTTCGGTGGCTTCTTGCACTTCGGGATTAGTTACTGTACTTTTGACCGACACCAAATACACGCCTTGTGTCAAACCTAAACTTTTGACATAGTAGGCTAATTGTGGTTTTCCGTTTTCGAACTGTGTAATGTTGTGAAACAGTTTGCCCTCAACGACAAATTCTTGTCCGCGTATATTTACAATTAGGTCGCTGCGCCCTAGGGCAACGTGTGCTTCTAAGTAGGATTTGCCTTGCACAACTTCTAAAAAAGATTGTATGTAGGTCTCGAAACTGTACATCAAAGCAGCTTCGCGCAAACCTTTGGGGTTGCCACTGGCATCGCGCTCAATAAAATAGCGGAAACCGCGCCTTGCTGCATAGGTTTGGTAGTCGCGTATAATTTTGTCGATAAGGAGTTGCCCGTTTGATGAGAAGTAGTGTTTAACCACTATATTTTCTTGTATTGCCTCTGCCTCTCCGTTTCTTGCTGGATAGAAATACTGTTGCAAACGCTTTTTGTAGAGCGGCACCCAAAATTCGATGTTCCCTTCTTGGTTTTTTTTCAACAGTCCATTGATGTGCAGATAGCGGATAGCTTCATCATCAATTTTAAACTTTTGTGGCATTTCATTAAATAACAATTTCTCTACAAATTTTGCTGATGCTTGGCTTTGTTGATAACATTCGACACGTTTTTGTCGATAGCCTCGTACAAATACCAGTTTTCTACCGCCAAATAATGATCGTAGGTTAAAGAGGTATGTCGGGGTATTGCTCGGCTTAAGCAAGCCAGAACCATTAACTAAACCGGGTTGCCCTGCGGTGATGTGAAAAATTTGGTCTTTTACGCCTTCGGCAAACAATTGTCCGCTTTCGGTTTCGTGTTGTTCCAAAAGTTCGTGCACCTCCTTGCAGGTAAAATAGGGTACGTCAAAATTGTCGGCAATATTGAAGGGGCTGGCGTTGTCTTGGATAAGTCCAGTGATATTAGAAACGCCTACTAAGATGACCGATTTAAGGGCGTGGTCTTCGCGGCGGTGATAGCAGTTTCGGATGGTGTGAAAAAAGCGGTTGAAAACAGCGGGATTTAGTTGCTCAATTTCATCGATGATAAACACCATTTTTTTAGGTAGTCGAGTAAGCGCAGCAAAAAGGTCATCGAAACGTTTTGCTTGAATACTTATGCCTGTGTCTATCAACAGACATTCATTAATTTGTTGACACAAAAACTCTTCGGGCGACTCCGACCAACCTTCGACATTGATGTGTGACACCAAATAATCATCTTGGCGCAGGGCATCGGCGAGGAGGCGAAAGTAGGTACTTTTGCCTGTCTGTCGGGGTGCCCAGATGGTGAAGTAACGGTCGTCCTGTACTTTTCGAATTCCCTTTTTTATTAGTTCAGAACGTAATAAGGTATAGTGTTTTTTGGGGTTATTGGGACCCGATGTATTGAAATACCTGGTTGTTGATTGGTACATGTTTTTTGGGATTTTTATGGCGTGCAAAGGCAGTAAAATAAATGCGGTGGGGTAATTTACCCAAAATCTTTTTCTACATCGTAGCGAACAATGTAGGTAGTGATGGTTACGCCGTCCATAGTTTCGGTGGCTTCTTGCACTTCGGGATTAGTTACTGTACTTTTGACAAACACCAAATACACACCTTCTGTCAAACCTAAACTTTTGACATAGTAGGCTAATTGTGGTTTTCCATTCTCGAACTGTGTAATGTTGTGAAACAGTTTGCCCTCAATCACAAATTCTTGTCCGCGTATATTTACAATTAAGTCGCTGCGTCCTAGGGCAACGTGTGCTTCTAAGTAAGATTTGCCTTGCACTACTTCTAAAAAAGATTGTATGTAGGTCTCGAAACTGTACATCAAAGCAGCTTCGCGCAAACCTTTGGGGTTGCCACTGGCATCGCGCTCAATAAAATAGCGGAAACCGCGCCTTGCTGCATAGGCTTGGTAATCGCGAATAATTTTGTCGATAAGGAGTTGCCCGTTTGATGAGAAGTAGTGTTTAACTACCATATTTTTTTGTATTGCGTCTGCCTCGCCGTTTCTTGCTGGATAGAAATACTGTTGCAAACGCTTTTTGTAGAGCGGCACCCAAAATTCTATGTTCCCTTCTTGGTTTTTTTTCAACAGTCCATTGATGTGCAGATAGCGGATAGCTTCATTATCAATTTTAAACTTTTGTGGCATTTCATTAAATAACAATTTCTCTACAAATTTTTGCTGATGCTTGGCTTTGTTGATAACATTCGACACGTTTTTGTCGATAGCCTCGTACAAATACCAGTTTTCTACTGCCAAATAATGATCGTAGGTTAAAAGAGGTATGTCGGGGTATTGCTCGCTTAGGCGCAAGCCAAAACCATTAACTAAACCGGGTTGCCCTGCGGTGATGTGAAAAATTTGGTCTTTTACGCCTTCGGCAAACAATTGTCCGCTCTCGGTTTCGTGTTGTTCCAAAAGTTCGTGCACCTCCTTGCAGGTAAAATAGGGTACGTCAAAATTGTCGGCAATATTGAAGGGGCTGGCGTTGTCTTGGATAAGTCCGGTGATATTAGAAACGCCTACTAAGATGACCGATTTAAGGGCGTGGTCTTCGCGGTGATGATAGCAGTTTCGGATGGTGTGAAAAAAGCGGTTGAAAACAGCAGGATTTAGTTGTTCAATTTCATCGATAATAAACACCATTTTTTTAGGCAACTGCGTGAGGGCAACAAATAATTCATCGAATTGTGTTTGTTGTAGCTTTATACCAATATCGGCTGTTACACGCTTAGAAATTTGTTGACACAAAAACTCTTCGGACGACTCCGACCAACCTTCGACATTGATGTGCGACACCAAATAATCGTCTTGCCGCAAGGCGTTGGCTAAGAGGCGAAAGTAGGTGCTTTTGCCTGTCTGTCGGGGTGCCCAGATGGTGAAATAGCGCGACCTTGACACTTGTTGCTTACCTTTTGCAATTAACTGGGGGCGTAAAAGGGTGTAATGCTCGCGTGGGTTGTTGGGTCCCGATGTATTGAAATATCGGCTTGTTGATTGGTACATGTTTTTTGGGGTTTTTATAGCGTGCAAAGTTACGGTTTTTGGGAGAATTTTACCCCAAATTTCCCCTAATTTGAATGCTCAAGGGTGTTTTTGCCGCCACTTTTTTTATCCTACCGTTTTGCAGAACGAAATTTACTCTTTTTTCTCCAACACACCGCCAAAGATGCGGAAATGAAAAACGTTGCCAGCATTTGGAACACTGGCAACGTTTGCTTGTTTGGTTAAACCAGTTTATTTCCCAAATTTTATCTCTCCTTTGGAGAGATCTTGGAGGAAGGTTTTTAGTTCTTCGCCTGACAATTCTTTATCGTATGGGGCTAGAGCGGGGTTATCCCTTAAATCCAGCGTTTGCAAGTTGGTTAATTTGCTAATGCTTTCGGGTAGGGTGGTGAGTTTAGTGCCGTTTAGCATTAGCACTTTTAATTGTGTTTGCTGGCACACTATTTCGGGTAGGGTGCTTAAATTCTGTCCTTGCAAATCTAAAGACGGTTCAGTGGTTAATTTTCAGTTTTAGTTGTTGGGTAGGGTTGGGTTATACGAGGTGTTGCCAAGTGTATCTAATTCGAGGTGAATAGTGTCGTTGTTGATTTCTACTTTGAAATCGTCTTTCGCAACGTTCTGATTTGCTCATGCCGGTTTGGCTATTCCACAGGTGCCTTTTTATCAATAAAGTAGCATTGCCCATTGGCGAACCGGTGGGGGGGCCGCCAAAGCAAATCTTCGGCGTAAAAATCGAGGGTAGGGTGGCGGGCGGCTAAGCCATTGTAACTTGCCCACTCATAGTGTTCAAAAGTAGTTGCATAAAAATGTTTTCATGATTTTGACCGTTAAGTTTTCGTTGTTTAAAGACAGGATAGCTAATTTAAGTACATTTTGAGGGATTACGTTGTAGCTTACAAAGATAATACACATTTTGGAAATGGGCAAGCTAAATACATTTATGGCGCTTATTTTTGTCGAGAAATGATTGAGTGGGTTTTGTTTGTGGTATTACAACCATGATTGTTAACAATACAATCCGTAAGGTAGGGTTTAAACCCTAGCTTACGTATAAAATTCACAAAACAAATGTCCCCACCACACAAACAAATAGGTTACTTTGCTATACAAATGCTACTCCAACACAAACAAATAGTTTAGGCTACCATGCCTTCAATGCTTCTACCAAAAGAGTTAATCGCGATTGTATTTAGTTGGGTATTTTTTTACGATAAAGTTGTATCTTTGCCCCATTATTTGTTCTTTATCTCAACCTGTTTAACAAAAATGCGGCGCTTTACCTATTTATACCTACTTTGCCTTTTGGTATTTTTTTCTTGTGGCGATGATGATGCCAATCTAAGCAACAAATTAGTGTTTAGGTACAACCAAGCCTCAAACATTAGCTCGCTCGACCCCGCCTTTGCCAAAGACCAAGCCAATATGTGGGCAGTCAGCCAACTATTTAACGGTTTAGTGCAAACCAACAATCAACTGCAAATACAACCTTTGCATTGCCAAATCGTGGAAAATATCCAACGATGGACTTACCTATACCTTTACATTGCGCAACGATGTGTTTTTTCATAACGACCCACTTTTGACCATGGCAAAGGCGAACGCCTAACCGCCAAAGACGTGGCATATAGCCTGGGTAGAATTAGAACAAATCGGTAGCATCAACAGGGGCATGGCTGTTTAACGACCATATTGCAGCACAAAACCCATTTAGGCAATAAACGATACCACTTTTGTACTACAACTGCAACATCCTTTTCCGCCTATGTTAAGCATACTTAGTATGCAGTATTGCAGCATCGTACCACAAAAAATTGTGGAACATTATGGCAAAGATTTTAGCCGTCACCCCATTGGCACAGGCGCGTTTACATTTAAAGTCTGGAAAGAAAACGAAGTGCTAATATTGACCAAAAACAAAAACTATTTTGAACGAAACGCCCAAAACCAACAACTGCCTTTTATAGATGGCGTAAAAGTAACGTTTATGGACAATAAACGCAACGAGTTTTAAAATTTAAAGACGGCGAACTCGATATGTTGTCGGGCATTGACGCTACCTACAAAAACGAACTGCTAACCCCAACGGCAAACTAAAACCCGAGTGGGAAGCCACCACTACCCTACTGCTCGCCCTACCTAAACACCGAGTACTTGGGTTTTATGATGAACGATAGCTTGCAAAAAACGAAGCACTCAAAAAACGCGACGTGCGCCGAGCCATCAACTATGCCATAGACCGACAAAAAATTATTACCTACCTACACAACGGCATTGGCACACCTGCCACCAGCGGTTTTGTGCCTCCTGCCCTACCCTCTTTCGACTCGCTGCGGGTAAGGGGTTATCACTACGACCCTAAAAAAGCCGCCAAATTATTGGCAAAAGCAGGTTATCCCAACGGCAAAAACTTTCCGCCACTATCCCTCGAAACCAACGAAACCTACAAAGATATTGCCATAATGGTGCAAAAATCGTTGAGCGAAATAGGTATACCCGTACAAATTCAGCTAAACCCACCTGCCCTACTGCGCGAAAAAATGAGCAAAGGCGAAGTATCTTTTTCCGAGCTTCGTGGATTGGCGATTATCCCGATGCCGAAACCTACCTAACTGTATTGTATGGCAACAACCCCGCACCACCTAACTACACCCGTTTTAGCAACTATCAATACGACTGCATATACCGCCAAAGCCATGCAACAAGCCGACACCAGCAAACGCTACGACAGATACAAACGAGCCGACAATTTATTGATGGAAGAAGCACCCATTGTACCACTTTACTACGACGAAGTACTGCGCTTTACCAACAAACGCGTATCCGATTTGGGCATCAATGGTTTTAATTTGTTGTCGCTAAAAAATGTTAGATTGTCAAACAAATAGGCTATCGGCTGTTCGCTTTCGGCTATCCGCTGTCCGCTTTCGGCTATCCGCTTTTCGCTTTGGAACATAATCGCTAAGCCGAACCGCAACAACATCATCATCAAAAATCAATTCAATCCTTCTTATACCATGCAACCACAAGTAAGTATTTTGTACGAACAATGGCAAATTATGCTTCATTGGGTAAAATGGCAATTAAACAACCTAAGCAACCAACACCTTAGCCAAACAGTGTTACCAAATGGCAATCATGGCGTTTGGATATTGGGTCATTAATTGCCAGCGACGACGACCTTGAATATATATGAGCCAAGGCGACATCTTTTTCCTGCATATCAACAACTATTTGGTGCCGTTAGTACGGTGCAACCCATCGAAAACTACCCACCCGTAGATGTGCTGCGCCAACACTGGAAAGCCGTTTGCGATAAAAGCGAGCAGCTATGCAAAGCCTAACCGATGCCGAGCTAAGCGAAATACACGCCTTGCAAAAAGCCCCCTCCCGATTTTTATAACACCAAAAAACGAGTGCTTATTTGTTGGCATTTGCACCAAGTACATCATGCAGGGCAGTTAGCCCTCATACGCTCGGTTGTTAAAAAACAAGCCTAATCTACCTCATAATAGTACAATAATCGGTTAATTTTGATTCCGACTTAAGTAACTCATGTTACGCAGGGGTGTTACCTAATTAAGTGGCATGGGGCTTTGTTGCTACTTTGTTGTCGTTTTATTACTGTTTACCCACCCATTAAAGTTTGTTACTTTTTTCTTGACAAAAAGTAACCAAAAGTCAGGCTGTATAGGAATTGGCTAAAATGTGCAACATTCCGCTAAAGATATAAACTTGCACGCCAAACAGCTTTTTTATCGGTTTTATTGCTGGGTTCGGTGTGGCGTGCTTCAAACAGAATATCTTTCTTAACGCTACATTTATGCCCATTTCTTAACGCCAATTCCTATAATGCCGGTCCAGAAGAAACCACATACGAAAATGGGTATAAAAATGCAAAATACTCAATTATTGAAATGGGTTGCGTAACATCAGTTAAGTAAACAGTAACCCTCTATTTCATATCAGCCATTTAAACAGCTTGCGCCTGCCCCGCTTGACGCGGAATCGGTCTTTTTTGGGGGTGATTATTGGCTTACCCTATTTGCCTGGCCTCCTTAAAACAAAGCAAACAACCCGTCCAATCAAAATTTCCCCATGTCTGTATCAAATTACGGCCCTACATAGCAGTTTTTACAAAAAAAGCCGTTAATTATTGTTAAGGTTAAACCGTTTGGCATTTTGGGCATCTATATTTTGTGTAACTTTGCAGGCAATAAACCACAGTTACACGCAAAATTTCACACCTCCTTTCATCATCATCAAAAAAAATAGAAAAACACGTACCTATATGTTCAACAAGCACTGGCATTTATTGATTTGGTGTGTTGCCTTATTAGCAACCACATTTGCTGTAGCCGCAAACAACAACAACAAAGACAAAGAGGGCTACAATATTAAAATGAAAATTAATGGAGCACAAGATACCATCTACTTAGGCTACCATTATGGGTCTCAAATCTATATAGAAGATACCTTTAGAATTGACCCCAAAAAAGGTTACTGCACTTTTAGCGGCAAAGAACCCCTAAAAGGCGGTATTTGTTTGTCAATTTTGATGGACAAAAACGCCAGACTCGATACGCATAAAAAAACTGCGCGAAAAACTAAGCAATAAAGACAAAGAACTAAACGAATACCGACTAAAAACCATTAAAGACGACCCCAAAAGCATGTTGTCTACCATTTTTAGTACCATGCAAGAGCCCGAAACACCCAAAGAACTAAAAAGACAAAACCGATACCACCAGCCAACGTTTGGCACTAGCCTACCTGAAGGCACATTTTGGGATAACATAAGTTTTGCTGACGAGCGCTTAGTACGCACCCCATTTTGGAGCAACAAAATTACCCAATACCTCGAAACCCTAACCTACCGCGTTCCCGAACTCTATCATTATGGCAGCCAACCAAATCATTGATAAATCGAAACCCTACCCCGAGGTGTTTAAATTTACCCTCACAAAATATTGACCACCTACGAAAACCCCAATACATGGGTATGGATGCCGTTTTCTGAACCTTGCCGAAAAATACTACCTAACAGGTATGGCAACCTGGATGGATAGCAGCCGAATGGTAAAACCCGCGACCGTGTTAATAAATTAAACCCACCTTACTTAAGCAAGCCCACGCTTGGTAATGCAAGACACCGCCATGTTAACTAAAACATGTACGACCTAAAAGCCGATTATACCGTACTACTCTTCTGGTCGCACACCTGCGGGACACTGCAAAAACACATGCCCGATTACTCGATATTTACGAAAAATACAAAGGATAAAGGCGTAGATGTAGCACCATTTGCACCGAACCCAAACTCGACGGAATCAAAAAGTTCATTAAAGAGTACAA
>JADKCK010000110.1 GCA_016718845.1 Sphingobacteriales bacterium | reverse complement strand
AATTTTAACGACAACTTAATAATAACATGATACTTCCTATTACCGCCTACGGCACACCCGTTTTGCGACAAATGGCAGAAAATATTACTGCCGATTATCCCCAATTAAGCACCATAATTGCTAATATGTGGGACACCATGTACCACGCAAAAGGCGTTGGTTTAGCAGCCCCACAGGTTGGCTTATCTATCCGCTTGTTTGTAGTGGATACCGAACAAATAAAACCCGACGACGACGACGACGAACCCATCGACGAGGTAGGTATCAAAAAAGTGTTTATCAACGCTCAACTCCTCGACAAAACGGGCAAAAAATATGCCTACAACGAAGGCTGTTTAAGCATACCTTTTGTGCGCGAAGACGTAACCCGACCCGAAACCATCACCCTGCAATACCTCGACGAAAACTTTAACCAACACACCGAAACCTACAGCGGTTTTGCAGCTCGCGTTATCCAACACGAATACGACCACATCGATGGTATCTTATTCACCGACCACCTATCGGCACTCAAAAAACAATTGGTTAAACGCAAACTCGACAAAATTGCCAAAGGCGAAGTGCGCACCGATTACCGCATGTCGTTTTACAACCTAAAAAAACGCTAATTAAATTGCCCAAATCTTTCAAATCTGCCTATCAAATGCCTTGCTGATAGGCAGATTTTAACTATCCCAATTACTTTTTTCAACCCCATAAAAATACACTTAAATATGCAAACATCAAAAAACATCTACCAATTTTTTGAACAATACAATGGTATACTAACCACCAAAGAGATTAATGAAAACCACATAGACAGGAAACAACTAAACAAAATGGCGCACAAAGGTGAGGTAAATTTGATGAAACAAAGCGTATACTGGTGGGAAAAAATCATTCCCGACAACGAACTTTCCATGCTGCCACGCATAGTGCCAAAAGGTGTAGTATGCCTTTATACTGCCTTTTTGTACCACGACCTATCCAACTTCATATCAAGGCAATACCATTTGGCAGTACCTAACCTTGTTACGCTACCTTCTTATCCACCCATAAAACTCCATAAATCGGACATTATGGACGTGGGAGCCGAACCTATTTTGATAGACAACACCATTGTACACATCTATAATCCAAGCCGTTGTTTGTGCGATGCCCTACGTTTTGAACACAAACTAAATGCCGAAGTAGTAGAAGAAGTTTGCGAAAACTACCTACATGCACACAATAACAACCGCAACCAGCTAATTGAGTACGCTAAACGCACAGATGTATTAGCAAAAGTACTAAAAATAATCAGTTAAACCATGCCCAATCTTGTTCAGTCAATAAAAGATAAGCTACTTAACGTAGCTCGCCAACAACAGTTACACAACACCACTGTGCAAATTAACTATTTCAAAGAGTGTTTGTTGTATCGCCTATCGCTATCGCCCTATAAAAACCAACTTTTTTTAAAAGGAGGAACTTTTATCTATGCCATAGACAACCAAATGGTAAGACCAACGCTTGATTTAGACATGTTGGCTCGCGAAATGCTAAATACCGAAGATGCTATAAAACAAGTGTTCGAAGAAATTATGTCGATAGATAAATCGGACGAAGATGCCGTTGAGTTTGATACAAACAGCATAACTACCGAAGTAATTAACGCTCAAAGTATCCAAACTGGGGTTAGAATAAGATGTAAAGCCAAATTTAAAGGAACCAATAGTAGCCAGTTCTTAAAAATAGAAATAGGTTTTGGCGACTCCATTACTCCTAATCCACAACAGTTAGAATACCGAACACTTTTGCCTCGCCCCAATCTAATACTATTGCAAGCCTATACCCTAGAAACCGTTATTGCCGAAAAATTTCATGCTATGGTGGTTTTAGGAGAAACAAATGGTAGAATGAAAGACTTTTACGATGTGTTCAAATTTTTAGAGCAACAAAGCTACAGCAACAAGGTATTACAACAAGCTATTGTTGATACATTTCGAGCCCGACAAACTATTTATACCTCTGACATTATTTTGTTTACAGAGCAATTTATCCAAAATGATGCCTTGCTAATAAGATGGGATAACTTTTTGATAAGTATTAATTTAGCAAATTTTAACTCATTCTCAACAGTTGTGCAACGCATTGTAGATGTTTTACAACCAATGTACGAGCAATTAAAGCCAAATTAACAAACAATACAAATGCCAACTATTAGGCTGTCAGTCAAACTTTTACAAACTCGTCTAATGCTCATCATTTTAGATTCTGTAAAAATTCTGTGCCAAAGAGTTATTTTTGCGGTGCTGCAAACAATAAAAATAGGCAAAATTATCTTTTTTTTAAGATAGTTTTGCCTATTTATTTTGGCTTATGGGCAATCAATCGGCGGTTTATTGCTTTTTTATGACAAAAAGTAAAAAAAATTACACAAAAAAACACCCACTTTCTCGACCTAATTTTTGGCTCGTAACTAACTGATAATCAGTTAGTTACGAGTTTTTTTTTGCCCTTGAAAAGGGTATTTACTCTGTCATAAAGAAAATGACAAATGGAGATAAATTGGTATATTGCACCGCATTTCAAGATAACTACATTAAACGCGTAAATTTTATGAGAAACTTCAACACCTTCTTCAAACAAAGACCTTGGTTGTGCTGGCTATATATAGCCTACGGTACTTGGTTATTGGCTATGCCCTTAGCAGCACAAGACATTAGCGTTGAGCTTGACCCCGTTGATGGAACCCTATCGCAAAGTATAGGTACATCGGTAGCCATAGGTAGCCAAATTGCGGTTATTGGCGCACCCGGCAGTGCAGCTAACAAGGGTGCTGCTTATGTATTTGAATTACAAAATGGTACTTGGGTACAAACCAGCAAAATTGTATCTACCGACGGTACTACCAACCACCGTTTTGGTACATCGGTGGCAACATCGGGCAACCTAATTGTTGTTGGTGCTACGGGCGTAGCCAGCAATCAAGGGGCTGTTTATGTATTTTCCAAATCGGGCTCCACATGGGTGCAAATCCGTAAGCTAATGGCAACCGATGGTCAACCCAACTCGCTTTTGGCGCGTCGGTAGCTATTAGCGGCAGCTACATTGCCGTAGGCGCCCCCGAAGACAATCAGGTAGCCGAAGATGCAGGTGCTGCTTACCTATTTCGCCAACAAGGCACCAACCTTGCCAACTGGACGCAAGCCCAAAAGGTGGTTGCCAACGATGGCATTTTGGAAGATGAATTTGGTTGTAGCGTATCGCTAAACGGCAACCGCTTGGCAGTAGGCTCGCGCTACAGCGATGTAGCGGGTCCAATACCCACCTACTTTGCCAATGCAGGTGCCGCCTATATATTTACAGTAGCCAACAATGCTTGGACACAAACCTACAAACGCACCGCCAACGACCCCAATATAAACGACCACTTTGGCAATAGCCTTAGCTTAACCGACAACTTTTTGTTGGTAGGTGCCTACGGCGACGATGCCGCTGCCAGTAATGCAGGGGCAGCCTACGTTTTTTCGGGAGCAACCTTAGCCACACAAACCAAGCTAATGCCCGTAGGTATTGCCGCCAACAGCGATTGCGGTTATGGCGTAAGCATTAGCCAAAACACCGCCATTATTGGTAGCCGCTATGCCAATGGTGGCAAAGGACGCGCCTTTGTATATGTATACAACGGCACAAACTGGAACCAATTTGGAGCCGCCCTTAATCCTAGCGTAACGGGCAACGATGCCGCACAGTTTGGCGCCGCAGTAGGCATTGCCAACAATGTAGTAATAGTAGGCGCCCTCGAAGAAGATGCCAATGGCACCAATTCTGGCTCGGCTTATCTATACGAAATGTTATCGCAACCCTTAGCTGTTAATGCCTCGGACGGGGGCTACGAAACCCACGTACAAATAGGCTGGACACCACGCGCCGGCACCTCGGCTACGGGCTATAAAGTGTACAAATACAAAAACGATACCTTAATAGATACCTTCATTAACCCAAGCAACCCGTTTATTGATGCCAATGTAGTATTAGGCACTAATTACGATTATTGCGTAGCTGCCACTCACCCTTTATTGGGCGAGTCGCAGGCTTTTTGCGATATGGGCTTTAAAGGTACTATTGCCGCACCCACCAATTTTACGGCATCGGACGGCATATTCGAAGACCATATTGACCTTAATTGGAGTGGCAGCACTGCCCTTAATGTAGACGACAGTATTTTGTTGTACAAAAACGGCGGTATTATTGATACCTTAGGCGGGGCAGTAAATAGCTACACCATAACCGATGATATTTTTTCGGGCATTGCCTACGAGTTTTGTTTGCAACGCTATTACACCCAACACGATACCACCTATACCCTATTATCTACCACCTTCGATTTAGACACTATCGTTATCAATATCAACTCGCTCACCGACCCCAACTTGCCCTATCTATCGGTCTTAGATACCCTAAGCCCTACCAATTATTTGGTCGAAACGATTGATACCATCAACCTAGTAAACACCTACGACACTACGGTAGTTAGCACCCCCATCTTGTCCGAGATGGTTTGCAATACGGGTAACATTACCGTATCAGCACCCAGCTTATTAACCGCCACCTACCAAACCTACGAAGACCACGTAGCACTTATGTGGATGGCGGGCGGCTCGGCAGTAGCCGAAAACTACAAAATTTACCGCAATGGCAGCTTGTTAGCAACCATACCTAGTACCTATACACAATTCGACGATTACAATACCGTTTCGGGCGAGCTGTACGAGTACTGCGTAGTGTCGGCAAGCAATACCTTCGGCGAGTCGGAGGCAGCATGTGGCTTTGGCGGAACCCTTTTGCTAAAACCCACAAGTATAGCAGCCACCGACGGAATCTTTGAAAACAAGATAAACATTACCTGGGCGCTTGACCCTAGTACCGTATGCAGCGGTGTGCGCATCTACCGCGACTCGATGCTTATTGCCAACGTACCCGCCTTTTTAGGTGCAACAGGCTACGACGATGTAGATGTACAAGGCTTAACCATCTACGATTATTGCATCGAAGCCTACAACAATGTATGGGGAACGTCGTCGCGTATCTGCGACAAGGGCAACATCAAAATCATCAAACCTCAAATAACTGCCACCACAGGCGCACCCAACCACGAAGACCGCGTTGTGCTAACTTGGACAAGCCCCTCGGCGGTCGACGATGGTTTCCAGATTTACCGCAACAATGCCTTAATTGCTACCATTAACAACCCCAATACGCTCACCTACACCGACCTAAACGTAACCTCTTTGCAAGAGTACGAATACAGCATATCTGCCTACGACATTAGTTTGGGTAACTCGGAGCGCGACACCACCGTAGGCAAAGCAGCCATCAAACAGCCAACTACCATAGCTGCCAACACCAACCCCAATTCAATTACGGTAATATGGGGTGCGTCACCTACCATTTTAACGGGCTATCAATACCGCATCTACCGCAACAACTCGTTGGTAGGCACAGTGCCTCAAGCACTTTAACCTACACCGATGCCAACGTAACGCCCGACAATATTTACCAATATTGCGTAACCACCTACAAAGCAGGTTTGGGCGAATCGGAATTGAAGTGCATTAACGGCAGCAGCACACAATCAAGCTCGTCGGGCTATGCAAACAATATTCCGGCACCAATGGTATTGCTTAACCCCGACGACACCCAAAACGATGGCTCGGGCTTCGATGTATCGGTATTACCCAATGGTTGGGTAGCCGTAGGCGCCCCAACGGCTATTACCCCCGGCGGACGCGTGCATGTATTTAAAAGCGACTCGGAGGGTTTTACCAAAAGTGCAACCCTTTACCTTTCGCCTGCTTCTCAAAATTATGCCCGATTTGGCGAGGCGGTAAGCCTAACCAATTACAACAACAATATTAGATTAGCTATTGGTGCATCGGGTTGGGATTTAAACGGCAGCACCTACGACGTAGGTATTGCTCAACTATTTAAATACACACCCGCAACAGGTTGGACATTTTTTGCCAGCAAAAGCGGTGTTAATACCAATGCCTTTAACCTATTTGGTAAATGTTTGGCTTGGAAAGACGATGCCTTAGCCATTGGCGAAGCGTCGGCGGTTAGGCTTATCCAAAGTACCCAAACCGTAGCCGATTTTAACTCAACGCCCACACCTTATACATTCTCTAATGTATCAAGTTTGTTGTTAAATGGCTCAAGTGGCAACTGGCAACCCGTAGTTGGCTCATCAGCCGATGCCAAAGTATATTTAGGCAACACCAGCAACTTTTTATCGGGCAATGCAGGCTTTGGACGCTCTATTGCCCAAAACGCCGAAACCTTAGTAGTAGGCGGCGAAACAGGCACAAGCGGAACCGTAAAAGTATACAACCTAGTTAGCGGAACTTGGAACTTGGCACAATCGCTACGAAGAAGCGACTTTGGCATGACCAACACCCTTAATTGGGGGCAAGATGTAGCCATAGCAGGCAATATATTAGCCATTTACGATTACTCGTATGGCAATGTGTATTTGTACCAAAAACTAGATAATAAATGGGTGCCTTACAAAGAAATACAAGGCAACTCATCAACAGGCAATTCGTTGGCTATGGCGGGCAAACTATTGGTGGTGGGCAACCCCTCTGAGTTTAACCGCGGTGCAGCCTTTGTATATGTTATGCCACCCGATGCCGTAGCAGCTACCGACGGACAATACACCAACCTTGCCAAAGTACAATGGAGTACAGCCAACTATGCCTCGTCGGGCTTAATTAGCGGTTTCCATATTTACCGCAACGGCGAAAGCATCGGCGAAACAGGACCAACCGCATCTATATATAGCGACAATAGCGCCAGTCCCGGTGTTTTATACGAATATTGTGTTGAGGCTTATGGCAATTGGGGCGCTTCGTTTAGGGCTTGCGATAAAGGCTATGTACGCCCACAAGGACGCATATCCGGAACCGTTACCAGCCAACAACAAGCAGGCGTAGCCAACGTAGAAGTATGCGCCCTAAGCACACAAGGGCAACACGCCCTTAGCCTAAACGGACTAAGCGACGGAGCCACCCTAGAAGCAGAAACAGGCATCAACCTAAATGCTAGTAAATACACCATCGAGTATTGGGCAAAAAGCAATACAACAGCCAACAACTTTATCCGTTTGGGCGATGATGCCAGCAATAACATCAATATCAATATTACTGCCAACGGCAACGAATGGCACCATTACGCACATGTTTTTGCAGGTAGCCAAGATTCGTTGTTTGTCGATGGCGTATTTGCGTCATCAACAGCCGCCGCCGCACTCAACACCACCATAGGCAAACTGCGTATAGGAAACCCAGCATCGGGTATGGTGCAGATAGACGAACTGCGTATATGGGACATTGCCCGAAACGAAATTGACCTACAACGCGACATGCCCCGCTATTTGCGCGGCGACGAAGCAGGCTTAAAAGGCTATTGGTCGTTTAACGAAGGCACAGGCACCACCGCAGCCACCTACGTACAAGGCAGCAACGGACACGCCAAACTAACCAACACCTATTGGACCTACGACCGACCCGACGTAAACTATTGCGCCGACACCGACCCAAGCGGCTACTACGAAATACCCAATATAGCCTTTGGCGAAGAACTCGAATTTACCATAGTACCCAGTAAAGGCGACCACGTATTTTCGCCACAACAACAAGTACGCACCCTTACCTCGTCTAACAACTTGGCAAACAATGTCAATTTTACCGATAATAGCACCTTTACCCTATCGGGCGATATTTACTATAACGGAACCGTTTGCAAACAACAAGGCGTGCGTATATTGGTAAATGGAGCATATTTGGGCAACGACACCGATGCACAAGGACACTTCGCCATATCTGTCACCGAACCCGACGAATACATACTTACCCCACAATTCCAAGACCACACCTTTGTACCACCAGCCGTTAATTTAGGGTATGTAGATGCCAACTTAGGGGATATTCTTATCCAAAACACCACCCTCCGCACCATTACCGGTACGGTTAGGGGTGCTTGTAATGCCCTTATCGGCGATGTTACGGTGCAAGTAAGTAGTTCGCCGTCTTGCATCAATTACGACATTGACCCCACCAGCAGTCCCTATTCGTTTAACCCCGACAACGGACGTTTCCAACTCCAAGTGCCGCCACTTAAATACAATGTGCGCGTAACCGATGTACAACAAGGCGGGCAAGTAAATGTACAGGCTATCAACTATTTCTTCTCGCGTAGCCAAGTCACCAACCTCGTCGACTCGACCAACGTAGAAGATACCCTAAATTTTGTGTTCAACAAACCCTTCGACATAGAGATACAAGATTTGCCCACTCAAAAAACATGCAACGGCTTGGCGTATGTATTATCAACCCAAGACGAACACGCCCTATCGTTTAGTATTTTCCAAGATTACGATGGCAATCTTTGCCCTGCCGATTCAGGCACTTTGTACATCAACGATAATGTATCGGGCGTAGGCGCTGTTAGCATACCTTTCTACAATGGGGCAGGTTATTACACCCTTAAACCCGACTACCCCAATATTGTAGCTCCCTACCTAAAAACCTTTTATGTATCGGCAGAAGTAAATGGTGGCTACACCGAAACCAAAGAAATTAGTGTATTGGTAACAGGTTCAAAACCCCGCGAAAGTACTTTTGTAACTAAGTTCCCCGAAAGACCCGATTTTATATTACGCGACCCTGGGGGCGATGGTTCGTATGGTTACTTGTCGGCAGATAGCAGTATTTGTAAAAGCCAAAAATGGAAATACGAAATAAACGGAAGTTTTGGCAATAACCAAACAGTTGCTGTAGGGGCTAAGTTTCTATTAGGTTTGGGCTTTGCTGTACAAACCGAGATAGAAAACACCCTGCGATGGGACATGAGTTTGGGCGTAGGCTCGGAAGGCGAAGGTGGCTATCAAACTTGTACCACCGCCCTAACAGAATTTAAAACACCCGACAACCCCCTATTTACTGGACCAGATGGTAACACTTACATAGGTGGTGGCTTAAACATGATTTATGCCGCGTCTGATGTGGTTGAATATAATAATTGTGCAGTAAAGCGCGATACGGCATTGGCTATATCGCCCCTCGAATACCGAACTAAGTTTATCTACACCCAAAACCACATCAAGGTATCGCTTATCCCACAGTTCGAGCAATTGTCTAGTGTATACAAAAGCGACTCTATAAGCGCTATGCAAGCAAACAACGTTAGTTTAGCTAAACAAAAAGGAGATAGCGCACGCCTCTACGACATACAGAAAAAACTATGGCAAGATATTATTGGCATAGAACAAGGACTAACTACCACCGCCTTTAAAGGTACTGGAATACAAAACTACTCGTTTAGTGGAGGAACTAGCTTCCAAAGCGAAACGGCTGCCAAAACCACCCGAGACTCTACCTACTTTGTATTGCAAAAACTAGATACCGAAGTTGCTTTCGAAATCAAAGCCAAAGTAAACAATACGGGTGTCGAAGGTTCGCGTTATGTAAGATTTAGCGAAACATTTGGCAAAGCATGGGGCGATGCAACAGAATACAACAATAAGGTAGGATATGTACTTACCGACGATGATATAGGCGACTATTTTAGTATTGATGTGGCAAAAGATGAAGTATATGGCGTACCGGTTTTCAAAACGGTATCGGGTCGTAGCTCTTGCCCACACGAAGTCAACACACAAAGCCGCGATTTACCGTATATTGTCCTCAACAGCCCTGCCTTCCAAGGCGATGTGCCACCCGACGATGCAGCCGTATTTAACATCAACTTTGGCAATGCTAGCCCAAGCGGCGAAGCCTGGCCGTTTAGGGTACAAGCCCTTACGGCAAACAACCTATACGGAGCCACCATTTTGCTAAACGGTAGCATGGAAACAGGCGGTCAAGTAGATTATTTTATTCCCGCTGGACAAGAAATACAATCGCAGGTATATGTACTTCGCGGACCCACCGAGTACAACTACGACAACCTTGCCGTAATGATTTACACCCCCTGCGAATATAACAACTGGCTGAATGGTGGCGGACTTGGCAATGTAGATACCGTCTTTTTCTCGGTACATTTCCAAAGCCCCTGCTCGGATGTTACCTTGGTTACGCCAATAGACAATTGGTTGGTACAACAACAAGACAACAACAACCTACAAATTACCATGGCGGGCTACGATGCCACAGGCTTGAAAGGTGTGCTACTCGAATACCGCGACGATGCAGCTGGCGGCGAATGGATAACCATAGAGGACATAGCCGACACCATTTTGCTAAACGCCACCTACCCCGACAGCTATACCCATAACTGGAACGTAGGCAGCCTACCCGATGGCAAATATGTAATAAGGGCAACCGCCTATTGCCAAACAGCAACAGGTAGCGCCACATCAAGCAGCCAAGAGCTGCACGGAACCATTGATAGGGCATTTAATGGGCTGTATGGCATACCGCAACCCGCCGACGGACTGTTAGAGCCGGGCGATGAATTATCTATCAACTTCAACGAAAACATCAATTGCCTGCAACCTGTATCGTTTAACCCAGGGGCGCAAATATCGTTGGTAGATATAGCCACCGGATACGCCCTGCAATACGGCACCGATTATTATGTGCAATGCAGCGGCTCGGGTATCAACTTTGTTATGAGCCCCAGTATATTATTAGCCCTCGATGGGCATTTGGTGCAAGCCCAAGTAGGCGGCATCAAAGATGTATTTGGTAATGTACTGTTTACGCCTAAAGTATGGTCGTTTATTGTGCTACAACGCGAGGTGTATTGGAGCCCAACAACCATTAACTTAACCATGTATCAGGGCGACTCGCAAACGATACCTTTGCAACTTATCAACACCAAACCGCTAGCTTACCACTTCGAGTTATCTACCAATAACCCCGATGTGCTGCAATACAGCGCCGTTGGTAATACCACCACCTTAAGCGGTAACTCGGCATTGCCCGTATCTTTAACGGTTAGTACCAGCACATTAGCTTTTGATAGTACCTATGTAGATACCCTAAGGGCTGCCGTTTACAATGCCTCAAATACTGCCATTCAGTACTATAGTAATGTAATAGTACATACTACGGTATTAGCCAAACCACCTATCTGGGAGGTCAACCCATTCGAGTTTCAACACAGCATGAATATGGTGGTACAATTAGACATGGATACCGACCCGTATGAAGAAGAATTATCGGAAGATGAATTTGACAAAGTGGCAGTGTTCAACAACGGCCAGATTAGAGGCGTAGCCAACATTGAGCGGGTATTTACGCAATCGGGTTGGAAATACTTAGCCTACTTAGACGTATACAGTTATAATGCTTTTGGCGATAGCCTATCGTTTAGGCTTTGGGACGCAGATAAAGGCAAACAATACGGCTCGGAAGAAGATGGTACGATTATATTTGCCGACAACGGCATTGTGGGTAGCAATCTAACACCTAAAAAAATACACGCCAAAGGTTTGGTACAATGCCTAACGCTACATCAAGGCTGGAACTGGATTTCGTTTAACGTCGAGGCAAACGATATGAGCATCAACGAGGTATTAGAAGGCTTGCGCTACTCGCAAACAGGCGATATTTTCAGAGGACACGATGGTTATGCCCAATACCAAAACGGCATAGGCTGGGTAGGTACTTTAGGCAGCATTACCAATGGCGAAAGTTACATGATATACATACAAGCCCAAACAGACGAACTCTGTTTGGTCGGCGAAGCCATAGATGCCCTTGCCAATCCTATTACACTTGACCCAGGCTGGAATTGGGTAGGCTATACCGCTCAAACCCCCGACAGCCTAAGTCAACTAATGTCGAGCGTTAATTTTGTAAATGGCGATATCGTCCGCAGCCAAACAGACGGTTTTGCACAAAACGATGGCAATAGTTGGTCGAATGGCAACTTGCAAATACTTAAACCCGGACAAGGTTACCGCTTGTATGTTCAAAACCCAATGGATATAACCTATCCACAATTTATGCTCGCCGACTGGTCGTACAACCCAAGTTGCTACGAATACTCGATGTTAATAACGGGCGTAGTAAGCGTAAACTTAATAGAAAGTACCGACATAAACGACATTATAGCAGCTATGGTACCAACAGGTACAGGCACTTGCTCGCCATTGAGTATTACACAAGGCAGCAGCTCGGTGCGTTATATACCCGAGTTAAACCGTTACATGGTGTTTTTAACCGTTTATGGCGATGCATCGGCTATCAATCAGCCTATTATGTTTAAAATGTACGATAATAGCGAACCAGCAGAGTACATCTTACATGCCGCCACCGACCCCAACACGGGCGATACCATGCGTTTTGTACCCGATAACCATATTGGTACGCTACAAAATCCATATCCGTTCCAATTCTCGACCTGCGATGAGGTAATAGCCCTAGCAACCCCAGCAGGTTGTGCAGGCAACGAAGGTACAGCCACTGCTCATGCAAGTGTATTTACGGGCAGATTGGGCAAAACCTGCACCAACCCCGAAACCTTTACCCTTGCAGCAGGCAGCAATACCAACTACACCCCAGCCATTAGTCCTTTTGCTACAGCATGGAAAAAAGTACGTTTCCAATACATCTATACTGCCCAAGAGTTGCGCGATGCAGGGCTACACGAAGGCACTATCAGCCGCTTAGGCTTTGATGTGGTGCAAAAAAACAGCGTATCGCCTATCCAAAACTTTACGATTAAGATGATGGGAACCAACCAATCGTCGCTAAATAGCAATGTGTATGCCATTGGAGCCGAGATTGTTTACGAACGCGATTACACCACACAATTAGGCTGGAACGACATACCTTTGGATTATGCTTTTGATTGGGATGGTGTATCTAACATTATTGTACAGGTATGCTACGACAGTCAAACCGATAATTACTACAACGATATTGTACGCACAGCAAGCACTTCTTATACCTCTACCATTGGTATGTTCGATAATGTAGGAGCAGCCTGTGCCTTCGAAATGCCACAAGTAGCCTACGCCGAAAAACCCTTATTGCGCTTAGGTGCTTGTAATGTAGATTACCAATGGAGCAACGGAACCAATGCACCTAACTTAACAAACCTAACAGGTGGCATTTATACCGTTACCGTATCGTTTGGCAACGGTTGTGTGCAAGTGCGCGATGTAACGGTTACTAGTTTCCCAGTAATGTTGGTATCGCCAAGTTTTGTAACAGCAGCCTTGTGTAATGGCTCGGCAGATGGTACTGCCCAAGCGGTTATAACAGGTGGCACTGCCCCATATACCTATTTGTGGAACAACGGACAAACCACCGCCACCGCTACTAATTTAACAGCAGGCACCTATACAGCAACCATCACCGATGCCAATGGCTGTACCAAACAAACCACCGCCAACATCACCCAACCAACTGTTTTAACAGCTACGGGCAATGTAGTAAATGTGTTATGCAATGGTGGTACAGGTTCGGCTACGGTAGCCCCTGCGGGCGGCACGCCTCCATATACCTATAATTGGGACAATGGACAAACCATACCCACCGCCACTGGCTTAGGTGCAGGCGTACACAGCGTTACCATCACCGATGCACATGGTTGTAATAAGGTGTTAAACAACATTAACATTACCCAACCTGCTGCATTATTGGCAAACGTAAACCAAACCTCGTCGCCTTGTAATGGCTTAGGTAGTGGTGCCGCCACAGTAAATGTGGTAGGCGGCGTACCACCTTACAACTATATATGGAGCAACGGACAAACCACCGCCAACATTGCTAACCTTAGTGCGGGTGCTTATGGTGTAACAGTGCAAGATGCAAACGCATGTACGGTTAGCGTAAATAACGTAACCATTATAGCTCCACAACTTTTGAGTATATTTA
Organism: Sphingobacteriales bacterium; assembly: GCA_016718845.1. Taxonomy (GTDB): domain Bacteria; phylum Bacteroidota; class Bacteroidia; order Chitinophagales; family UBA2359; genus JAEUUX01. The sequence continues at coordinate 53,443 of JADKCK010000110.1, read as the reverse complement.
CAAGCATCAGCCCAGTGGCATGCAATGGCACCAATACAGGCTCGGTAACAGCAACAACATTTGGTGGGGCAACACCCTATACTTATTTGTGGAGCAACGGACAAACTACCGCCACCGCAACTAACCTATCAATAGGTACTTACACCGCCACTATCACCGATGGCAATGGTTGTACTATCCAAACAACTGCCAATGTTACGCAACCAAGTGCATTAAGTGCTGCTACCAGCAATGTGGCTAGTACACAGTGTAGTAATCCTACTGGCTCGGCTACGGCGGTGCCAACGGGTGGCGTTGCCTTACACCTATTTATGGAGCGATGGACAAACAACCGCAACAGCCAGCAACTTATGGGCAGGCAATTATACCGCCACCATTACCGATGTCAATGGCTGTACCACCACCACCACAGCAACCATAGTAGCACCCGCAGCCTTAACTGTTTTAGCCGATGGCTCCGAAATATTATCGAGTACGGTGTTTGTGCATCAAACAGAAATAATAGTAGATGGCGGTGTAGCTCCATATAGTTATCAATGGGACAACAACGGCTATGTATCTTACGACATAAGCTACGATGCAGCAGGCAATGGCTATGTGTCGTTGCAATACGGGCAAACGGCTGTTTGGGCTGTTACCATTACCGATAGCAACGATTGCGGCGTAGTAGTGTTAGGCAATACACCTATCGACGAACCGCTATCTATCAGCAATTACACCATAGCCAACGACGACGGAACTAACTCGGGTAGTGTAAGTATTGTGGCAGAAGGGGGCACCGCTCCGTACAGCTACGAATGGTTTGGTCCATCGGATTGGGTACCTGTTGGCAGTGTTACAAGCAATCAACTAAGCAACTTGCCCTCGGGCTGGTATACCGTATATGTAACCGATGCGGCAGGCAACGAAATTAGCGGTTGGTATTGGGTAGCCTCCTCTACTCGCGGACGTGGTAAAACCGATGATTTGGATTTAGGCGATGCGTCAAGCTTGTCTGTTTATCCTAATCCGGTTAAACAACACGCCACCATCGAGTATATAGGTATGCAAAACGAGTATGTATATGTTGAACTGTTTGATATAACAGGCAAGTCGGCAATGAAACTTTTTGAGGGCGAAGTACAGGCAGCCAAACCGCTGTTCTTAGACATCGACTCGAGACAGCTAACACCCGGAGCCTATGTGTGCCAAGTAAGAAACACCAAAGATGTTATCCAAACCATACGTTTGGTAATAGCTAAATAGCTTTTTGAAGAGGGTAGGGGCGTACCCCAAAGTGCGCCCCTGCTTTTTTCTAAGCTACTTTTTAACTTAACAGATAAGTATCAGATTTTTCAGACACCAAAAATAGGCTACGAAAATGGAAATTAACTCGGCTGTTTCGGCAACTAATTTTTCATTATTTAGGTTTTTATTTGGCATGTTGATGATACCAGAAATAATTTACCTTGTACCTTTTCTGCACGACCTGTCAAATTCTACCTTTGTTTTCCATTATCCCTATCTTAGCATCATCGAGGCTTATTCGCATACGCTTTTAACGGTATTAGAAGGCATTGCCCTTATAGGTGCTATTTTATTGGCTTTGGGTATCTTAGCCCGCGTAGGTGCGCTTATGTTTTTAGTGTCTTTTGGGTATCTGTTTCTGATAGATATGTCGAACTATAACAACCACTACTATTTGTGGTGTTTGTTAGCTTTTTTGTTTGCTGTTGTCGATACACATCAATCAATTTCTATAATTGATGTAATAAAACGACGCACAAACAAAAAAATGTCGATACTAAATTATGTGCCATTTGCTTTAATGGTGTCTATTGTCTATTTCTACGGGGCAGTAGTAAAAATAAACCCCGATTGGCTCGAAGGCTACCCTATGCGGATATTTACAACCTCACGAAACTACCCCTACCCCCATGTGTTAGCCTATGTCATGAGCTATATAGGTATATTGTTCGATGGCTCGATGGCTTTTGTGTTATGGCGAAAACCCAAGGCTTGGTATGTAGTAATACCACTTCTTGTGTTTCATCTTACCAACTATTTTGTTTTTAATATCGGCAGTTTCCCCTTGGTGATGTTGGCAACGTGGTTTATCTACCTTAGCCTATCTACCTTTAGTTTTGGGCAACTTTACCAACTTGTTAAAAACAATTTCCGCTTTTCTGCTCGGCAGTTACTTATTGCACTATTCTTTGCTTTTCAGATAATATTTCCGCTTCGTTTTTTGCTAATGGACGGAAACGTGGCTTGGCATAGGCAAGGGTATTATTTTTCGTGGCGGATGATGCTAAATAGTAGCGAAGCAAAATACTTTCAGTTTTTTGTGGATATACCCGATAAAAACTACAAATACGCGGTTGATTTTCAAAAATTATTGACCTACCAGCAATATTTTTATACCTATAACGACCCTTACTTTATTTGGTCATTGGCACAAAAGCTACACAAAGATGCTCAAAAAAAGTATGGCTCTAAGCAAGTAAAAGTAACAGCAAAAGCAACAATTAGCTTAAATCAACATGCGGCAAAAGATTTAATTAACGACACCGTAAATCTGGCACAAATGCCGTATTATTTGTACCACAACAATTCTTTCATAAACAAGTAAAAACTTTGTAAAATGAAAACATCAATTACTATTCTCCTCTTTTTATTCATAGGGCTACTGCCCGTAAATCTTAAAGCCCAAATTACCAATGGCGAGGTAAACTACGAACTGTTGGTTGATGAAGTTAGACAACTTTGCGACAACGATTTTTTTACTGGGGATGATAATACAGTTACTGTTCAATCAAGCTCACTTTATGGAGTTGCTAATGGCGGTACGCAAACTTGGCCCACCACCTGTTTTCACTGGGGCGGCGATGCTCCATCAACATTAAGTGTTGGCGGCACCAAAATCCACACAGTAATAGGAGCAAATAGTTGGGCATCGTATTTTTATATCGATTTTGACTCATGGGAAAACGACACCGGCGACAATTGCACTTATGATGGTAGTGACGATGATTGTCGTCTTTATATTCATGGCATAACGCACACATTCAAAGACTATTATAGAACCCCTTGTAGATTTTGGGATAGCTCAGGGTCAGATGGAACCGCAGACTATGAGTCGTTTTTTATAGGTGGACAAACTTACACCGCTAATTATGCCCCCAAAACCATTTGGCGATACACGCATGGCACCAATTGCTCCGATGCCTTAGACTTTGGCACCATAGCAATAGGAGGCTATAAAAGCCACGATAATTCAAATAGGATTGCACCAGGCGCTCCATTCCTGAACCCTATCGACCCTTTTGGACCTCCGCTTTTTTACATTTATCTTTGCACACCCGAAATGGGTTATAACAGTGTAGCAGGCAATAATTCTCCCGATGTGTTCTATAAATTTACCTTAGCATCGGCGGCACAAGTTACTGTCTCTACCAACGACTCATACACCAACTACAACACCCTTTTGCGCTTGTACAATAGCACCGATTGTGCCACGCCAATAGCCACTAATGATGATGCACCGGGTACTAATAAATCGAGCATTACCACCTATTTATGTGCAGGTACTTATACGGTTTTGGTAGAAGGTTCTAGTACTATTTTTGATGCGGGCGATTTCCGATTGTCGGTACAAGCTACAAATCCACCACCTATTACTACAAGTGGGCCTACTACGTTTTGTGCTGGTGGCAGTGTAAATTTAACGGCTGGTACCGCTGGAGTGCTTGATACCTATCAGTGGAACAACACCGCCGGCGATGCTACTAGCATAACTGTAACGGCTACTAGCGGCGATTATGTAGTAACAGTAACAGGTGCTGGTGGCTGCACAAGAACCGCCATACAAACAGTTAATCTGTTTGCCCCATCTATGACAGCAAGCGGTTCTACCAGTATTTGCGACGGAAGTGCGATAACTTTAACCGCAACACCAGGTAGTACTTATCAATGGAGCACACCTACGGGCTCCGCCAATACACAAGCAGTAACAGCAGCCAATGCAGGCACTTATGTTGTTACGGTAACAAATGCTGCGGGCTGTACCGGAACAGATGCCAAAACAATAACCATCATACCCGCATCGGTTATTAATTTTAGTGGGCTAAATGCCAATTATTGCGCCAACTCGAGTGCCGCTGTTACGCTTACGGGTAATCAAGCACCCAAAGGCACTTTTACCGGACCAGGCATTACCGACCTTGGCAACGGAACGGCAATTTTTAACCCTGCCAATGCAGGTAGTGGTGGGCAGATAAGTTATACCTCATCTACCAATGCCAAATGGTTAAGTATCTCGGCAGGCGACTCGCACTCGCTGGGCATAAAAACCGATGGCACACTTTGGGCTTGGGGACGAAACAACAACGGACAATTAGGCGACGGAACCCTTACGCAAAGAAATACCCCTGTAAAAATAGGCAACGCTAACAATTGGCTAAGTGTATCGGCAGGCAGCACCCATAGCTTGGCACTAAAAGTAGATGGCACACTTTGGGCTTGGGGACGAAATGTAGAAGGACAATTAGGCGACGGAACCTATACCAACAGAAATGTACCTACGCAAATAGGTACGGCTACTTGGTTAAGTGTGTCGGCAGGCGCATTACATAGCTTGGCTATTAGAAGTAATGGCTCGCTTTGGGCTTGGGGACGAAACGGCGACGGGCAATTGGGCGACGGAACAACCACCACAAAAAACGCCCCTACACAGTCGGGTACCGAAAGCAATTGGGTAAGCATTTCGGCAGGTTCGTATCATAACTTAGGCATCAGAACAGATAAAACCCTTTGGGCTTGGGGACGAAACAACTTCGGGCAATTGGGCAACGGAACAAATCTTAACAGATACCTGCCTACCAGAATAAGCACAACCGCATGGCAAAGTGTTTCGGCGGGTGGCGGGCATAGCCTTGCTATAAAACCAGATGGAACCCTTTGGACATGGGGACAAAACGACTTTGGACAGTTGGGCGATGCAACAAACAACAACCGAAACACCCCCGCACAAATAGGGTCTTCCACTTGGCAAAGCAGTTCGGGTGGGGCATCTCATACCATAGCCATTAAAACCGATGGCACACTTTGGACTTGGGGACGAAACGAAGAAGGACAGTTGGGCGACGGAAGTTTTACCAATAGAAACTCGCCGCTACAAATAGACAGCGGAACTAATTGGCAAATTGTTTCGGCAGGAACCTTCCACTCGCTTGCAGTAAAACCTTTTGGCGACCTTTGGACTTGCGGATGGAATATTTATGGTCAGGTGGGAGATGGAACAGTGGTTAATAAAAACGCGCTGGTATCAACCATAACCAATGGCGGCAATGGTTGTACGGCTACATACACACAAGCGGTATCGGTTAATGCTATCCCAAATATAGCAATAACTAACAACAGCCCTGTTTGTGCGGGCAATGCTGCTAGCCTTATGGCAACAGGTGGCAGTGCGTATATATGGAGCAACGGCAATGCTACATCAACCGCTACTACTACGGCGGCAGGCACCTATACGGTTACAGTAACCAATGCCAATGCCTGTACAAATACAGCAAGCACAAGCGTTAGCCTTAACGAGTTACCCGCTGCTACCATTAACGGCGAGCGCAATATTTGCAATGGTAATAGTACCACACTTACCGCAACAGGTGGTGTTAACTACGCTTGGAGCAACGGCAGTAATACCCCCAATGCCCTTATTTCAACAGCAGGGGCATATACCGTTACGGTAACAAATGCGGCGGGTTGTACCAAAACAGCTACCACAAGCATTACCGTTAACCCATTGCCTACGGCTAGCATTAGCGGCGGTGGTGTTACTATTTGTGCCGGTGGCAATACACCGCTTACCGCAACTGGCGGCACTTACTATTCGTGGAGCAACGGTGACAACACCCCAACCGCAACAGTTACCTTAAGTACCAACACCACCTACACCGTTACCATAACAGACGATAACGGCTGCCAAGCAACTGCCAACACAACGGTTAGCGTTGATGCTCCTACTATTGTTATTAACGGTCCTACAAGTATTTGCACGGGTACTACTAACACGCTTACTGCAACCGGAGGCGTTGCGTATGCCTGGAGCAATGCAAGTACCACAGCAAGTACCACTATTGTTGCAGCAGGCACTTATACCGTTACGGTAACAAATGCCGCAGGTTGTACCAAAACAGCTACCCGAACTATTACCGTTTTACCTTTACCTACGGCTAGCATTAGCGGAGCTACTAGTGTTTGTGCGGGTAATAGCACTACCTTTACGGCAACAGGTAATGGTACTTATGCTTGGAGCAACGGAGCCACCACTGCAAGTACCACCATTAGCACAGGCGGCACTTATACCGTTACGGTAACAAATGCCAATGGTTGCATCAGAACAGCCACCCGCACACTTACTGTTAATGCTTTACCAGCGGCTAGTATTAGTGGGGCTACAAGTATTTGTACAGGTTTTAATACTATACTTACTGCAACAGGTGGTAGTGCTTATGCTTGGAACAATGGTAGTAATACAGCAGCTATTACCGCTAGTACAGCAGGCACCTATACGGTTACAGTAACAAACACAGCGGGCTGCACCAAAACAGCCACTACAACAGTTACTGTTAATGCCTTACCAACGGCTAGTATTAGTGGCAATAGCCCTATTTGCTTGGGTAGTAGCACCACACTTACCGCAACGGGTGGCGGAACCTATGCCTGGAGTAACGGAAGCACCACAGCCAACATTAGCACCCCACCATTAAGTGCTAATACCACTTTTACCGTTACGGTAACAAATGCAGCAGGATGTACCAAAATAGCTACCCAAACGGTGGGCATTAATCCATTGCCTACAGCTACCCTTAACAGCCCTACGGCTATTTGTATGGGTAGTACAGCTAACCTTATTGCCGCAGGTGGTGCCACTTATGCATGGAGTAACGGAAGCACTACTGCAAATGCCACAACCGCGCCTTTAACTACACCCACCACCTTTACCGTTACGGTAACAGGTGCCAATGGTTGTACCCAAACAGCGGTTGCCCCTATCAACATTAACGCCTTGCCTACGGCTACCATTACTGGTTCTGGTCCCATCTGCCCAAACACACCTATTGTGCTTACAGCAACAGGCGGCACTTCGTATAATTGGAGCAATGCTAGCCCAATAGCAAATACCACCATTAATGCCCCCGGAACCTATACCGTTACCGTAACAAATGCCAATGCTTGTACCAGAACAGCAACAACAGTTATTGCAACCGGCACTGCTGCGGCAAGTATTGGCAACACTACACCCATTTGTGTGGGCAATGCTACATCACTCACTGCATTTGGTGGAGGTAATTATGTTTGGAACAACGGCGCCACAACGCCAATTATCACTACAACACCGCTAAATGCTACCACCACCTATACCGTAACCGTAACCAATACAGCAGGCTGTACAGGTACTGCTGCTACTACCGTAGTGGTTAATGCCAATCCAACAATTAGTATTAGCAATATAGTAAATGCCATTTGCAACACAGGCGGCTCTATGAAAGTAAATGCCTCGGGGGCAGCAGCACCCTACACTCCTTTGTGGAGCAACGGAGCAACAACCGCTACTATTAACAATTTAAATGCCGCTACCTATATAGTAACTGTAACCGCCAGTACAGGCTGTACCACTACCGCTGCTGCCACTATTAGCAATTTACTGCTAGGTACACCTACAGGCTTAAACACCACCAATATAACGGCTACCACTGCCACCTTTAATTGGAACGCTGTAGCAGGAGCAGCCAATTATACCATATTTGGTCGTAAAGTAGGTACAACTATTTGGGTGTCCATCGGACCTATAATAGGCACATCAAAAAACATATCGTCGCAATTAGTAGCTTGCAAAAACTACGAATGGCTAGTACAAGCCAATTGTGCCGATGGTGTTACTTCTGGTGGTTACAGTGCTATTAGTACGTTTTCTACTGCAGGTTGCAAAACCGACGAAGATTTGGATACCAATGCACCTACTCAAATATTTAGCTTATTGCCTAACCCTGCCAATAGTTGGATAACCCTAAATTATATTGCCCAAACCAACAGTAGCATAAATATTAAACTATTTGATGTGGTGGGCAAAGAGATGTTGCGACAAACTACTGCTGTATCCGAAGGCGATAACAGCATTGACATAAACATTAACCAATTACCACAAGGTTATTATGTGGTAGAAGTAAATGATGGTACTACTAAATTGCACCAAAAATTGTTAATTGCCAGATAATGCATAATTAACAAAAGGGGTGAATAACCAAAATCGCCCAATTGGCATAAGCTAATTGGGCGATTTTTTACAAAAACACTCGAATAAATATTTCAAGATGGGTAGATTAATACAACAAAACCTTTGAGTATTGAATCTAACAAACAGCCATGTAACACTCGTTTACTGCTGTTTGATAGCTAAATAAAGACTCAAAAAAGATTGCTTATTAATTTTGCTCTTCAACCATATTTTAAAAAAAACATAACTGTCTTGTGTATCATCAAAAAGTTCTGTTTTTTCCCATAATTCTTGATAATAATTATTTAATTTAATGTAGTAAAATTCTTTGATAATTTTACGCATAAAGCTAAGTATTAAGCCTTCGATGTGTTGGACATGCCCGTTTTTATAAAAAAAGCGGTAAGCTGCCTGAAAAGTATGCTCTAATAACTCAAATTGTTTTTGTTCAAAATAGATGATAAACAACAAAACGTAGCTAGATTCTATAACATTGGCTCGGAGTAAGATACCTTTCTCGCGCTGATTGATGATGTATTGTAACCAATCTACTGCTTCGTTGTGGCGATTAAGGGCGTAAAGTTGCAGCGTAGAATCGAAGCAAAACGATAAAAACAAGCTTTTAAAAGGCTCGCTTTCTTGCCCACGATAAGCCGTGAACTTAGCTAATAAATCGTTAAAATTTTGCCATTTTTGCAAGTAAAAATAATTACTTTGCTGCTGTCCCCATATATTATATTGGCGGCGTTCGTACCAGTCTAATTTGCTGTTTTGTTGGTTAAGCAATTCTTCGGCACATGATAAGTAACGATTACTTTCTTCAAAATTGGCAAGGTGGGTGCTAAGTAGGTTGGCATAAGAAATGCAATTACCAATATAACTGCTTGGATTTAATTTTTTAAACCATTTGTATTCATCCCATAGAGTAATTAATTGTTCGCTATATTTTGCAGCTACCGCAATATTTTGAATGCTAATGTTATAGTTTATGTGCAAATTAATGATGTACCTTTGCGTATGAAACAACATTTGAGTAGGTGGGTTTTGATAACGCTCTAAGGGTATTAATGTAGCCAATAATGCTTTATATTCTGCTCCTTGTCCCCATTGATGTACGCATTTTGCCACCTCTTGAGCATCTAAAAAATAATCAATAAAACTGGATAATAACAAAGATAACGATTGAATGCGTTGGGCTAATTCACGTTGTTTCTCAAATTCGTTGGATGCCGTAATGCGCAACTCGATAGCTAAAGTATGTAACAGTAGCTTAATGTGTTCGTATTTTTCGGCTTTTTGTTTCGCTTTTTGCAAACGTATCTGAGCTTGTTGGATTAAACCTTTTGTAAGAAAAATTTCGCATTGATTTAACCAACGTCGTATTTGCATCTCTATCGAAATATTTGCCGGCGTAGTGCTTTCCAAACTTTCTAAAATTTGCTCCTCTAATTTAGCTTTTAACGAAGGTAGATGTTGGGCAAACAATTCATCTTTAAATTTACGTAAAATTTTATCCTCGTTGTATTCCTCTTCCTGTGCATTGATAGCATCAAATAGTTGTACTAATTGCGAATGCTCGTTTTTTGTTGAATAAAGATTAGCAACTATTTTATAATGCCGTTTTTCGGATTTATTAAGCGATTTGATGAGTTGGTGTAAGTGATTATTGTGTTTCATGAAGGCTATAATTTTGTTTTTGGAGCAACAAAGTTAAATAAAAAAAACTAGATTGAGAAATGAAAATTAGAAAAATAGACAAAGTTATGACTAAATGCCGCGTATTTGAAAAACAAATTTTAATAGATAACTAACTGATTATCAGATAATTACAGATTTTTTTGCCTTTTGAAAAAATAACTAAAGCAGTAAAAAAAATAAATTGTCGAGTAACTTCTTTCTCCGAAAACAAATCGGTATATTGCACCGTTTTTTGGTGATTAATTGATGATACCCAAACAACTATACTACGGTGCATTAAAAAACAAACAAATTGCCTATTTTATGAAAAAACGCATTATACCCTTCTTTTTGCTTACTTTAGTAATTAATTTTTTATGGTCGTGTAATGCAACCGACCAACCACAAAACAAGCTTATTGCGCCCGAAGCCTTAAAAACAGCCATGGCAACCGAACCCGCCGAAGTAGCAACAACTTGGCAAAAAGCCGAAAATTATTACGCCCAACGCAACTTTGCCGAAGCTAAAAAACAATACGAAGCGATAATTGTTCAGGCTAAATCCAATGTTTTTCAGCAATATGCCAACCAACAAATAGCCAAATGCGACTCGATGTTGCAAACACCAACTGCTGCTCAACAGCCGCTTACACAGCCATCGGTATCGACAAGTGCTAAGGCTAAGGTAAGCAACGATGAGCTAAAATCGGCAATGGCAAGCGAACCTACGCAAATAACCGAACTTTTAAAAGAAGCCGAAAGTTATTATATTCAACGACAATACGACGAAGCAAAAAAGGGGTATCAATCGGTTATAAAACAAACTAGCTCGGATATTTATCAACGATACGCCAACCAACAAATAACTGTTTGCGACTCTATCCTTGCGGCTCAGGGGGCGGTTGTTAAGCCCAAAGTTGTTGAACCATTGCCGCCACCTACCTTGGCTTGGTGGAAAAACTTAGATACCACTTGGCAAAACATTATACGTGCTCAATATTTTAAGGGCGATGCCACCGAAGCAGATATTAAAAAAATGCACGAAAATAGGGCAATTATCAATTGTTCGCACCGAGCCATTAAATCGCTCGACCCTATTGCACCAATGTCTAATTTGTTGTCGGTAGATATTAGTGATACTAAAATATCGTCTCTTACACCCTTGTCGCACTTGCCCAAAATAAGCTTGTTGCGCTGCAACAATACGGCTATATCCGACTTGTCGCCGCTTGCTGCCTTGCAAACTATCCGCGAATTGCGCTGTGCATTTAGCCCTATCACCGACCTTAGCCCATTGCGCTCGCTCAAAGATTTACATTACATAGATGCAAGTGGCACCAAGATTAAGTCATTAACTCCGTTGAACGAAGCAAGTTTGCTCGAAAATGCCTCGTTTAGCAATGTGCGCTCGTTGGTTTCGTTAGAGGGTTTATCTTCATCGGCACTAAAAAAACTAGATGTGTCGGCAACGAGTATTAGTTCTTTGGCTCCGCTTAAAAAATGTATGGCTTTGGAGGTACTGAATATTAGCGGCACTAAAGTTAGCTCGCTTGGAGCTTTAAACGAGCATCAATACCTAAAAAAGCTGTATTGCAGAGGTACATCTATTGCCGAGCCAGAGATAAAACAGTTTAAGCAAAAACACCCAGCTTGCGAAATAGTTAGATAAGCGAACCAATAATTAGATATTTGCCTTAACAAAGTTTGGGTTTACCGAGCGCTTACCGTGTTCTGGGGGTGCCACCAACTTGGCAAATTAGGGAGTGCTAACCATCACCCCCAAAAAAGACATTTTCCGCGTCAAGCGGGGCTAACACTATTGGTTTTATGGGTTGATGAGAAGGTTAAGTTAATAAAAAAAGACAAGCTTGTTTAAAAGCTTGTCTTTTTTTATTAAAAACCAGATATTACTTACACAAACTTATAGCCCAAGCCAGGGTAAAAAGCCGATGTGCCCAATGCTTGCTCGATGCGCAGTAGTTGATTGTATTTGGCTACGCGGTCGGTACGCGAAGCCGAGCCTGTTTTTATTTGCCCGGTGTTAAGGGCTACGGCAAGGTCGGCGATGGTTACGTCTTCGGTTTCGCCGCTGCGGTGGCTAATAATGCTGTTAAAACCGTTGCGGGTTGCTAGTTGTACGCACTGCATGGTTTCGGTGAGGGTGCCAATTTGGTTTAGTTTTATCAGGATAGAGTTACCTGCTTTACTGTCAATACCTTTTTGCAGCCGCTCGATGTTGGTAACATAGAGGTCGTCGCCTACCAATTGTATTTTTTTGCCTAATTTGGTGGTTAGTTTTTTCCAACCGCTCCAATCGTCTTCGCTCATGCCATCTTCGATGGATATGATGGGGTATTTGGTGCACCATTCTGCCCAATAGCTAACCATGTCCTCGGAGCTTAGTTTGTTACCGTTCGATTTTTTGAAGTGGTAAACACCCTCGTCGGCAAGGTAAAACTCCGATGCGGCGGCATCAAGGGCAATCATGATGTCTTCGCCGGGGCGGTAGCCTGCTTTTTCGATAGCCATCAGTACAATTTCGATAGCTTCTTCGTTTGATTTGATGTTGGGTGCAAAACCGCCCTCGTCGCCAACGTTGGTGGAGTAACCTTTGCTTTTTAGTACGTTTTTTAGGTGATGAAACACCTCGACACCCATTTGTAAGGCATCGGCAAACATCTCGGCATGAACGGGCACAATCATAAACTCCTGGAAGTCGATGTTGTTGTCGGCATGTGCGCCGCCGTTCAAGATGTTCATTAGGGGTATAGGCAAGGTGTTGGCAGCTACGCCGCCTAGGTAGCGGTATAGGGGTTGCTTGAGTTCGGCTGCGGCGGCTTTGGCAACAGCCAGTGATACGGCTAAAATAGCATTTGCACCCAAGTTCGATTTGTTTGGCGTACCGTCGAGTTCAATCATACGGTTGTCGATTTCGGTTTGGTCAAATACTTCCATGCCTTCAATTTCGTTGAAAATGATGGTTTCGGCATTTTCAACGGCTTGAAGTACCCCTTTACCCAAGAAAAAATCTTGGTCGCCGTCGCGCAATTCAACGGCTTCGTGCGTGCCTGTCGAGGCGCCCGATGGCACAGCAGCACGCCCCATACAACCGTTTTCGGTTATTACGTCTACTTCTACAGTAGGATTGCCGCGCGAGTCTAAAATCTGGCGGGCAACAATGTCGGTGATAATGCTCATGTGCTTTTATTAAAAAATGATCAATGTTTTTCGATGTGGTGATGTTGTGATGTGGGGAAGTGGTGATGTTGTGAAATGGTGATGTGGGGATGTTGTGATGTGGTGATGTTGTGATGTGGCGAAATTGCTCTTTTCACTCTTTCACTCTTTCACTCTTTTCACTCTTTCACTCTTTTCACTCCTTCACTCTTTTTAGAATTTTAGGTGTTTGACAGATGCTTTGTTATCGCGCAGTTGTTTTAGCGAGTCGATGCCTATTTTTAGGTGCGATTCGGCGAAGCTACTAGTAATAACTTTGTCGCTGGCTTCGGTTTTTACGCCTTGTGGGGTCATGGGTTGGTCTGATACTAACAGCAGTGCGCCGCAGGGTATTTTGTTGGCAAAGCCTATGCTAAAAATGGTGGCGGTTTCCATGTCAATGCCCATACATCGGGTGCGTTTTAGGTAGGTTTTAAAGGCTTTGTCGTGTTCCCAAACGCGGCGGTTGGTGGTGTAGATGGTGCCTGTCCAGTAGTCGCGTTTGTGTTCGGCTATGGTTGCAGATATAGCCTTTTGGAGTGCGAAGGCGGGTAAAGCGGGTATTTCGGGCGGCATATAATCGTTTGATGTACCCTCGCCACGTATGGCGGCTATGGGTAAAATAAAATCGCCGAGTTGGTTTTTCTTTTTAAGCCCGCCACATTTACCTAAAAATAATACGGCTTTAGGTGTTACACAAGTTAATAAATCCAAGATGGTAGCGGCATTGGCGCTGCCCATCTGAAAATTAATAATGGTGATGTTGTTGGCAGTGGCTGTTTGCATGGCTTTATTAATACCGTTAATGGGTACTTGGTGCCAATCGGCGAACAGTTCTACGTAGTTTAAAAAGTTGACTAACAAAATGTATTCGCCAAATTCTTCGATAGGCGTGCCTGTGTAGCGAGGTAGCCAGTTGTTTACAATTTCTTCTTTAGTTTTCATGCTTTTTTAACTTGCAAAGTTAATGTTTAAGCGGCTTAGTAGTATACTTTAGTAGCTTTTTTTCTCAAAAAAGTAAATAATTAAGCGGTAAATTGCAAAATTGGCAATTTGAGTTTGTTGCGCGGTCTATTATTGGGGTAGTTTGGTGCTCAAAACGAGATTATCCAAGCGCCTTTTTCGCGCATATTATGGTATGGAATGTTAAGTTGCATACATTCGTCTATCCATTGTTGTGTTTTTCGGTAGCTGTTCGATTGGTCTATGATTAAGGTATCGAACAGCAAATTGGTGGGCAATTCGGGTATTTTTATGCGGGCGTTGTGGCTTAGCAGTAAATAATTTACGTGTGTGTTTTGGGTGGGCGATGTGCTTAAACCTTCTTTACCAAGTACTAAAAATGTTTTATCGTAAAACTGCATAAAGTGCTTGTTGTAAGCTAAATTGCTTATTACCGGATGTTGGATAAGTTGGGCGTTTAGGTTGTTTTGTTGTATTTCGTAGGTGTCAATAATACGCAGGTGTTTGCGATAAGGTATAGTACCGTAGAGTTGCTCGGCTTCGGTGAGGGTATCGGTGGCAATAGAGCAGGTGCGTTGCCCATCGGTAAACTCAATGGCGGTTTTTTGGTTAAAGGCATAAGCGGTAATATATCGTTGGTTTTGGTGCCGATGATTGATAAAGGCACTAAAAGTTAAAAATACCACTATCAGTGATAAGCCTATTTTTAGATAGCGCGGTAGGGCGGTAATCCCAAAGTAGGTAAGGGCAGCAATTAAGGCATACAACACCCACATCTGCCCCCACGATACCACCAATCCTTGCAAATTTGAGTAGGGCAGATGTTGTACAAATTGCAAAAAATGGTCTAGCGTCCAAACCATATAGTACAATATCTTGCCCACCATAGTACCTAATGGCTGCCACCATGCTACACCAAAAAACACAATACCGACATACAAAATGGCACTTGATAGGGGAACAGCAATAAAATTAGACAACATAAAGTAGGTAGGAAACTGTTGAAAATAGTACAAAATGAGTGGTAAAGTAGATAATTGGGCTGCTAAGGATACGGTTGTTACTTGCCAAGCCATATCTAAGTACTTATTGTCTATTTTTATCCAGCGATAAATATAATCTTGAAAAAACACAATACCCCCCACTGCTAAATACGACAACTGAAAACCAACATCCATTAAATTATAGGGGTTAAGTAGTAGCAGCAAAAGTGCCGACCCTGCCATTGTATTGTAAATGTCGGCACGCCGGGCTAAACCTTGCGAGAACAAAATAAACGACAACATAACCCCCGACCTTGCTGCCGATGGAGGAGCACCTGCCAGCAAAATGAATATCCAAATGCCAATAATAAGCAGCAATACACGCAGCCATTTGCCATATTTGCCGCGTTTGTCCAAAAAACCTAATAACCACATGCCCGCAACAGCAATTACACCCACATGCAAACCCGATACTGCTAATACGTGGGTTACACCTGTAGCCGAGTAAGTTTGCACAATATCGCGCTCTAAATAACTTCGATAGCCCAACAACAAAGCTGCTGTTACGCCCCCCTCTTGATTGTTGCCCACATAGGTATTAATGGCGTTTAGGCAATATTGGCGCAGGCTAAATATTTGCTTATACGCCCAGTTAGCCCTATTTGTGGGCAGTTGTTGCCAGTCGGTAGGGGTTAAATATGCCTGATGATAAATGTTTTGCCAATGTAGATATTTGGCATAATCGAAACCAAAGGGGTTGCGTGGTGCCTCAACGGGTTTTAAACTTTTAGTACTTGCCAGCACCCAATCGCCGTATTGTAGGTTGGGCGGTAATTTATCTTTTTTAAAATAAACCAATGCTTTGCCACTTACTGGTTTTATTTGTTGGGCTGTGCTGTCGGTAAGGGCAATTACGGTAACTTGTGTGCCGTAGGTTTTGTCGGTTTCGCGTAGGGGTTCGTTGAGTTGTAAAATGGCGTACTTGGCAGTATGCAGCCCATGCAAAAAATGAGAATCGTGATCCAAAGCGTAGTGTTTGATGGTTACATAGTAGCCACTACTAAAAAAAAACAAAGCTACAGCTAAGCCAAATAACCAACGAAAACTAAACGAACCGCCTATGTTTTTAATAAACGTAAAAATGCTTACAACAGTTAAACTTCCTAGCAATAGAATCCATAAGGTACTATCGGATAGTAAATTTGGGTAAGATAGGGCTACCCATATACCTAAAATAAGGGGCAATACTAAGCGCACTACCGAGTAAGCATCCCAATGAAACCAACGCATAGGGTTTATTTTATTGTTTATTAGAAGATAGTTTAGAGCAAAATGACGCACTTTGTAGCTGCCCTAATATTATGTGCAAAGGTAAATATTGTTTTTACAACAGTCAAATTTATCATCTATTTTCTTCAAAAAAAAAACTATTTTACATGCAAAAAGCCCATCTTACAAATTTTTATAATTTGCAAGATGGGCTTTTGTGTTTTGTTAGATAGTAAATATTAGCAAGTACCTAAATATTTCATTCGGTTAAAATGCGAGGTAACAGCCAACGATACCGACCTAAAAGATTTATACTCTACATGGTATTGCTCGCAAACTTTTTTTACAATTGGTTGGATAGCAGGGTAATAGACATGGCTAATTTTAGGGAAGATATGGTGTACTGCCTGAAAATTTAAGCCTCCCACCAAATGCGACACTAAACGGTTATTGGTGGCAAAATCGGAGGTGGTTTTAAATTGATGTATAGCCCATTCTTCGCCAATAGATAGGTCGCACGAAGTGGCATCTTCAAACTCGGTTGTTTCTACAACGTGTGCCAACTGAAACACCATGCCCAACAACAAGCCACACGATAAACCCATAATTACATAACCAACCAATGCCATTGCTCCTACAAAGTAGAGCGGTATTGCCAAAAATAACACTACATATACCAACTTAGACAACCAAAATATGGTTTTTTCGGTGGCATTAAAGCCCACTATTTTTGTTTTATGGACGCTAACCGAGGCGTATTTTTCAAAATCGTTTAAAAATACCCATGCTATATACGACACCGCATATAGTGCCATACAATACAAATGTTGGTATTGATGAATCCACCATTTTTTTTGCGTAGGAGCCAAACGCAGCATTTTTGTTTGGATAATATCGCCATCAATACCATCAATATTGGTGTAGGTATGATGAACTAGGTTGTGTTTGGTTTTCCAGAAAAACGAACTTACACCCAAAATGTTGAACGAATAACCTAAAAACGAATTTAACTGCTTTTTTTCCGAATAACTACCATGGCAGGCATCGTGCGAAACATTAAAACCAATTAAGGCAAGGTTTATACCCAATAATACACAAAGCGCTGCACAGGCTAAAAGCGAGTTTGGGGTAAAAAAAACAAGTGTAGTATACAATAATACTACCCCAAAGAACAATAAAAACGTTTTGACATAAAGCGTGCTATTGCCTTGTGGGTTTATCCCTTTGTCAATAAAATACTGGTTGACCTCGTTGCGAAGTGCTGTGTGAAAATTGTTCGATATTGCATCGAATGTTACCTTTGCCATTTTTTTTATGTTATTAGCCTGTACGATAAGCTATTGGTATTGTTGTAAAATCCATTGTAAGATGCTAAGTACCTTGGGTAGTTCGTTTAGGTAATAACGCTCGGTATCTATATAAATGGTGTTGTTTTCTAGTTTCATAAACACCCAGTCAAATGCGTTAGTAACGGCACCATAAATTATTTCGTGCGGTTCGTTGCTTTGTTTATTAAACAATTGTGCTGCATACATCTCGGCGGCGCATTGTGCATAACCATCTTCGGCGGCTTTATTGTTACTCTCTACCAAACAAAATATAGGAGCGGTTACATCTACGGCATTTTTGTGGGCGCTTAACATATAATCGGGTATACCATTTAAACCGCGTTGTCCTTTTATGTTTAGGGCAAAACCCGAAAAAAACGTAAAGTTGGGGTATTTTCGTTTCAACTCCTTTAGCATAGGTGTAATAATCAATTCCGATTTTGCTTTTTCTGACAATAAAGGCAAAAATTTAGCTTCTTCTAAATCTTCGTACAATCGGGTACTTACATCAAATGTGGGTAAACTTACACCTCTAAACAGATTTAGTGTGTCCATTTCTATGCCATATTGATTTTTGAGCTTTGCAAAGGTAAAGTTGGCGTAGGTCATACTTGCGTTTGGGGGTAAATGGCTTATAAGGAGTAGATATGCAAGAGCTATTTTTTATCTTTGCCTTTAGGTTTTACTATTTCGGGGTGTGTTCTGCCTTGCAATACATCTTCGCGGGTGGGCAATTCCATTGGTTTTCGGTCTACACTAAATATCAATTTGTAAGACACTACTTTGCCCACTTTGGCAGCGGCTTCGTTCAAATCTACCCAAATACTGTATTTACCTTTGCCGCGCAGTTCGCCATCCCATTCTGTTTTGTTGCTAACTAGGTGTTGTCCGTCGGGGCGTATCACCGCAAAGCGAATGTCTTTTGACATACTCTCTAATTTAACCGACATTTTTTGTTTTACTTCGCCCTTAATAAAGTACTCGTTTACATCGCCACCAATTAACACCCCTTTTTTGCTAAATTTTGTTACCGTCATAAGGTCAATTATGCGGTGTTGGCGCTCGTGGTTGGGTTGTAATGCCTCGTCGGTCTTGTTGATAGTCAGCGAGTCGGTAGTTGCATTGGCAGTTTGGGTTTTTGAGCCATCTACTGGCATGGAGGTTGCGGGGTTGGTAACATTGCTTGGTGCTTGTTTATCGTTGCTGGTAATAGTCTTGGCGGGCGTTGCGGTATCTTGTTGTACATTGTTGCTACAAGACACTAACAACAAAACAGAAAAAAGAAAAGGAATATAAATGTTCATCTAGCTATAAATGATGAGTTGTAAATAATAAATGATGAATAACAAGGTATATAAACTAGCAGTTATCAGCCAAATTTATTTTACTGGTTGTGTTGTTGCTGTTGAGTCGGCAGGGGCGGTACCGTCCGATTTTTTTACTGTAATACCTTGTACGGGTTGTTTGTATTCGGGTTGTTTAGGCTCGTTAGAGCAGGCTACTAAAATACCAGCTACGGCAAACATAAAAACGAAAGTAAATTTTGAAAACATTGTTTTTTGCTTTTTGAAAGATTAACATTTGGACAAAAAGGCACAACCCAATTTAATCGTGTAAACTTGGGCGCACAAAGGTACGGACATTAACGGTAAGTTGTGTTTACCAATTGCGTATTTACACAAGTTTTAGTGATGAAAAATGATAATATAGCCAACATCGAACAACCAAAAGCCTGTAGCCCGCAACTATATCTTCACCAATGTTTTTACTTGTTGTATGGAGCCATTTTGCAAACGACAATAGTACATGCCTGCTGGCAGATGATTGCTTGCAAACCCAAACCGGTGCGTACCACGTGCCAAATTACCTTTTAAAGGTACAGCAATTAACTGCCCCGACGTATCAAAAATTTGCACCATAGTATAGCCACCTTCCGTTTCTATGCTAATTTCGGTATAATCGGTTATGGGGTTGGGCGATGCACTAATAAACGATTGACCAGCTTGTTGGTTTTGTGTATGTATGCCACTACCTACACAATCCGACGAGCCAATAAGCGGTAAGGTCGGAAAATCTTGCAACATAGTGTTATCTAAATCGCTTGGTGGCACGCAAAACCAATCGAGTAGCATAGTGCTATACACCGACCTAAAATCGTGCTGCATTGCCAAGTTGTCGTCTTCGGTGGGGTTTAGGGGTATAAACGGATTACTACCCACAATACCGCCATTTACTTTGTTGCCTACCACAAACATGGGTGCGGCTGTTCCGTGGTCGGTGCCATTGCTATCGTTGGCAATAATACGTCTGCCAAACTCCGAAAAAGTCATGGTCATAATGCGGTCGCCGATACCCAATGCGTTTATATCTGTCATAAAAGCGCCAATAGCCCCCGACAAATCGCCCAACAAATTGGCATGTTCGCCAAGGATGTGGTTGTCAGCTACTTGGTCGCTGTGGGTATCAAAACCATTATGATGCACCAAATAAACCTTCGATTTTAAACCGCCGGCTATCAATCGGGCTACTATTTTTAGCTTGTTGGCTAATTCGGTATCGGGGTAGTTTTGTGTAGGATTGATGCTGTTATAGGCACTGCTGATAACGGCATTGTATATCTGCGATTGTCGGGCAATAAGGCGCACATAAGCCAACTGTTCGGCGGCGGGTGTGTCGGGCAATGGCGATTGTATGCCCTGCACTATTTGGTAAAAAGATTGAGGGTCGGATATCGTAAATCCCATACCTGTTAATGGTCCCTGAAACATCAACGATTGGTTATAGCCAATTTCGATACCCAAGGGGTCGGGCATGGTGGCATTGGGGTAATCCATCGGAAAATTGGGATACTCGTAGTTCAAATACCGCCCCATCCAACCTGTATTTAAATATTGGTTGCTGTTGGCAGCCGTTAGCCAAATATCCGACGACCTAAAGTGCGAGTAATCGGGGTTTGGGTAGCCCACCGACTGAACAATGCTCATTTTGCCTTCGTTATACAAGGCTTGCATACCAGCCATGGCAGGGTGCAGCGCGGCATCGCTTACACCTGTAAGCGACAACAAACTATTTTCGGGCAAAATTACTTGCGGACGAGCATTTTGTAGCCTATCGTATTGGTTTAATGGCACAAAAGTGTTTAAGCCATCGTTACCACCACCAAGTTGTATCATTACCAAAACATGGTCGGTATCGGTGCTTAGTTGAGCTATAGATGTAAGCGGTGTGGCAGCTAATGCTTTTATGGTCCAATTGCCCATAAGTGGCAGCATAACACCTGCCATGCCTGTATTTTTAATAAAATTTCTGCGATTCATACACAAAAGTGAAATTGTGAAGTGGTGGTGAAGTGGTGAAATGGTGATGTGGCGAGGTGGTGATGTGGGGATGTGGAACAGCCTGAAGCGGACAGACTGAAGCCTGAAGCGGACAGCGGACAGCCAAAAGCCGACAGCCTAAAAATCACGCCAGTTGGTATTCTTCTTGGTGCAATAGGTATTGGTACATAACCGATAAGCGATAGTTAATAAGCGAAATGGCATCGGTATTAGTTGGGTTAGCCACAAAATATTCCCATGCCAAAGTCCAATAATAATCGCTAGTTTGGTTATCTAGCAAAATGCCTTTTAGGTGTAGTTTTACCTCGTCCGATAGGTCGTAGATGCACAATTGTCGGGCGGCTTCGGCTATTAGGGTATTGGGGTCGCTGGGGTTATCGAGGGTTTGGGTGTAGGTAATGGCATCAAATTTTACGGCTTGATTATCGCCATACATCAGCCCATATAACAACACATCTATAAGTGCCAAGCGGTTGGTTAGTGTAACACTCGATATCCAGAGTTTGTCGAATTGTGGTTCTTGATAATAAGCGGGCCAGCCTGCCACATTAGGTGGGTCGCCGGGGTCTTGTTGTAAATCGCCCAAAAACGAGATGATAGATGAACCCAACGACCAACTTTCGTTGTAGTAGGGTGGGGCAGGGGTTTGTACGCCGCCTTCGCGCATCAAGCCTATTACATAATCGAGTGGGCTTTTGATAACAACAGCCCTATTAAGTGGGTCGAAAAAATGTTCGCTTAACAGCAAAGTTTCTAAGGCGGGTAAGATGTTGTAGTTGTTATCGCGCAAAATTTGGGCTAATGGTTCAATAACGTTTGTTTCGGTGTTAGCATCTATTTGGTGGTACACAAAAAAACGATACAGCTCGCGGCAGATAAATTTGGCGCATTCGGTGGTAGCAAACAACATATCGAGCATTTGGTCAAGTTCGGTTTCGCCTGCGGCACCTGCTTGCCCTGTTATAAGGGTATTATTGTAAAACGACGAAAATTGTTTGTTTTGGGTATCGTGCAAAAACGGTATAAAGATAGGTTGAAACGTATCGAGGTCGCTTACTGTCCAGCCTGTTAGTACGCGTGCGGCGGTTTGTACATCGTCTTCGGTATATCCCGAGCCGGCACCTTTGCCAATGCAAAACAACTCTTGCAGTTCGCGGGCATAATTTTCGTCGGGGGCGGTGGCTACGTTAAATGCTCCGTTTAGGTACACCAACATTTGTGGGTCAATGGTTACAGCCCTTGCCATTTGGCGCACATTGCCAAGTGCATATTGGCGCAGCATAGATAGGTGGCGATAAGTAAAACGCGGCTCGAACAGCTCGCCTGCTTGTGTGGCAAAGTGATTGTGCCAAAACAAAATCATTTTTTCGGTGATGTGTAGCGGCTGATACAGCATATTGTCTATCCACCATGTTTTTAGCGATATAAACCTGCCTATTACTACCCGTACCTCATCGGTGTAGGGGGCATTTACCCATGTTTCGCCTAATGGCACGTTGGGGTCGAATATAGGTGGCTCGTCGATGCCGTTGTAGGTGTTTATGGGTGGTGGCGGCACTGCCACGTCGGAGTATAAGAGGAGGCTAATGGCTTCGGGCAGCGATAGGTTTAGTAAGGCATCAATGTGCTGCTTACTTGCCCCAAAGGTAGTGCGTTTTAGCAGATGCACTATTTGAGTACGTGTCCACTCGCCGGTATAAGGTGCCAAGCCGCTGTTTATTTGGCGGTCGGGGCTGTTTGTTGGGTGTAGCAAACTTGCCTCGGTTGCGGTGCGTGGGGGGATGTTGCGCCGTATTAGTTGCAAAGGTTGTTTTTGCAACAATGTTTGTAGGTATTTAAGATTATTGCCGAACATAGGCTTTTTTTTAGGTAAGTTGTAAATGGTAAATAGCTTGTTGCCAAATAGCGGCACAAGTTAAACGTTTTTTGACACAAAAACAATATGTAGGGCTAAAAAAAAAGTGAAAATAGTTTTTTTAGCTAAAAATACCCCTTGTTTGTAACGGTTTAGGGCTACAAACAAGGGGTAAAGTATTGGTTTTGTTATTACATATAGTAGGCATTTTTAGGTTTATTGCTCGCTGCTTTTTTAGAGAGTATAAAAGCAAAGGTTTTCACGATTTTTTTATTGTTGACATAAATTTGTGTGAATTTTACAAGGTGATGCAGGGTATTTAAATGTTACATGCGTTTTTGACAGGATTACAAGATTAACAAGATTTGATTTTTACAATACCTTTACTTTAATCCTGTCAATTCTGCAATCCTGTCGACTAAATTTTTGTTTTTGTGTAAAGTCTACACAACCTATTATTATTTGGGTTAGTTTTTCGTGTTGTATGCGTTTTTGACAGGATTACAAGATTAACAAGATTTGATTTTTACAATGCCTTTACTTTAATCCTGTTAATCCTGTAATCCTGTTGACTAAATTTTTGTTTTTGTGTAAAGTCTACACAACCTATTATTATTTTGGTTAGTTTTTCGTGTTGCATGTGTTTTTGACAGGATTACAAGATTAACAAGATTTGATTTTACAATACCTTTACTTTAATCCTGTCAATCCTGTAATCCTGTCGACTAAATTTTTGTTTTTGTGTAAAGTCTACACAACCTATTATTATTTGGGTTAGTTTTTCGTGTTGTATGCGTTTTTGACAGGATTACAAGATTAACAAGATTTGATTTTTACAATACCTTTACTTTAATCCTGTCAATTCTGCAATCCTGTCGACTAAATTTTTGTTTTTGTGTAAAGTCTACACAACCTATTATTATTTGGGTTAGTTTTTCGTGTTGTATGCGTTTTTGACAGGATTACAAGATTAACAAGATTTGATTTTTACAATACCTTTACTTTAATCCTGTCAATCCTGTAATCCTGTCGACTAAATTTTTGTTTTTGTGTAAAGTCTACACAACCTATTATTATTTGGGTTAGTTTTTCGTGTTGTATGCGTTTTTGACAGGATTACAAGATTAACAAGATTTGATTTTTACAATGCCTTTACTTTAATCCTGTCAATCCTGTAATCCTGTCGACTAAATTTTTGTTTTTGTGTAAAGTCTAAATTTGCGTTTAACTTCTACCGAACGCCCAAAATTGATAAGCAATCCAATATCTATTCGTGTAGCATTGAGGTAATTTACCAATTGTGTTTCGTGTATTGGATGTAAGATATCTACCGCTTTTAGCTCAAGGATGATGATATTATTGACCATTATGTCGGCATAATAATCTCCTACAATTTGGTTGTTGTAGTATACTTTGATAGGTAGTTGTTGTATGGCATCTAATCCTTGTTTTTTGAGTTCTAGGCACAAGGCGTTTTCGTAAACTTTTTCTAAAAAACCTGCACCTAATGTATTGTGCACTGTATAGGCACAACCTATTATTATTTTGGTTAGTTCTTCGTGTTGCATGCGTTTTTGACAGGATTACAAGATTAACAAGATTTGATTTTTATAATGTCTTTGCCTAGTGTTGTATTAACACCTATTTGCAAATCTAACTCTTTTAGTTTTTGGTTAAGTAAAATATAGCATAAGTATGCCATCCCATCTTTTCCGTAGGTATTAATATTTTTGCCTTTTTGTTTTTAGTTACACAATATTTAATAGAAGGTACACACAATTCGGGGGTAGTTCCATCGGCACTGCTTAAAAATATGGGGGTTATAATCTCGCAGGTAAAAGTTATGGTATGTATAGATAAAGTTTATTTTCAGCCGCAAAGATACTCGACCACTTTCAATTTTCCAAATAAATAATAGAAAACAGTTGGAAACTTTTCTGTTTTTTGAAATTTTCTAAAACGCCCAAAGTTTTCCAAAAATTTCTAGCCTTTGCTGGGTTTGTTTTGTTACCTGCGCAAGTCAGTCTGGCGTTGTCATGCAAGCCTTTGTTTTTTGCGCAAGGCAGGTGGGTGTTTGTTTGTGGTGTGTGGGGCTTGGCATACATTGGTGGGGCAAATGTATGCTTGAGGCAAATGGTTGCGCAATAGGGTAGGAGAGATGCAAGCAAAGACAACACCTATGTTTGTATGTTGCGGGGCTATGCTAATTGTGTTTTAGGGCATGTAAGCAAAGCTTTGTTGGTTGTATAAGTATCAACTAACCAAAAACAAAAAGCGAAAAACAGCATTCGATTGCCATTTTTCGCTTTTTTTTTGCTTAAAAAATTGTGTAAGATAGGCACAATTTGTTTGTTGCCTTGCAAATAGACGATAAGTTCGTAGTTATTTAGTATCGCTCTACTTTACGCATTACTTTTAGGGCGTTGGTTTCTATTTGCACAATATAATTGCCTGCGGTGTTTGGTAGCTCAATACTGCTCGATGTTGGCAGCACATTTTGTAGCACCATTTTACCACTCATATCAAACACGCTTATTTTGGCGGGGCTGCTGTCGGTGGGTAAGGCAATGTTTACAATACCATTGCTAGATACGGTTGGGTAAACGCGGATAGCCATTTCGTTGGCATTAGCATCGTTGCTCCTAAACTTAGACGGCGGTGGCGGTACACAACTTGGGTCGTGTGTATGTTCGGGAGTGCTTGTTTCGGGCGTGTTTAGTGTGGCGGCTACATGGGCAGATAAACCTAGCTCGTAAAAGTTGTTAGGTACGTTACCGCTTATAAACAATTTTTTGTCTAAATCGCCTAATTTTTCGGTACTATCTAAGCTTATTTTTATGCTACCACTTTTACCCGGCGCAATGGGGTGTTTAGGTTGTTTAAGCACTTTACAGCCGCAGCCGCAGTTTGCCCCGTCTAAAATAAAAGGCATCTCGCCCACATTTTTAAACTTAAAGGTGTGGATTAGTTGCTCGTTGGGGGCAACGGTGCCAAATGCAAAATTGGTATCTTCAAATTGCAGTTCGGTTAGCAAATCTTCGGCAATGTCCTTTTGTGGTACATCAATATAGGCTTTTATAGTTATGCGTGTGGGGTTGGGGTCGGTGTTGGCGATTATGGTAACGGTTTTTGTTTGCGCCCCCGATTTGCCTGCGCTACTAAACTCTACCGATATTTCGCCTTTTTGCCCTGGTGCAATAAAGTCTTTGGGGTAATTTGGTACGGTGCAGCCACACGAACCTTTTGCCGAGCTGATAATTAATGGCTCGGTACCTGTGTTTTTGAAAACGAAAATATGGTTTACTTTATCGCCTTGTTTAATGGTGCCAAAGTCGTATTCCATCTCTTCAAACTCAATGGTGGCTTTGGGTAGATTATACATAGCTGCTACATCTGTGTCAAATGCTGTTTTGATTAGATCGGGCAACAAGATGGCATCTTTTAGTTCGGGGTCGGTGTTGAGGTTTTCGATTGTTTGGAGTAATGTGGCATCAGTGTCGGGTGTTGGTTCTATTAGTTCGGGCAACAAGATGGCGTCTATTAGTTCGGGGTCGGTGTTGAGGTTTTCGGTTGTTTGGGGCAAGGTGGCATCTTGCAAAGGGTTGCTGGTTAGCTTATCCCATTCTTCATCGGTCAAAATAACCTCTGTTTTTATGGTTAGGCGTGTGGGGTTGGGGTCGGTGTTGGCGTTTATGGTAATGGTTTTTGTTTGCGTTCCGGCTTTTCCTGTGCTGTTAAACATAACCGATATTTCGCCTTTTTGCCCTGGTGCAATAGGGTCTTTGGGATAGTCTGGCACGGTACAGCCACACGAGCTTTTTGCCGAACTGATAATTAATGGCTTGGTGCCTGTGTTTTTGAAAACGAAGATATGGCTTACATTATCGCCTTGTTTAATGGTGCCAAAGTCGTATTGCAATTCGTTGAAACTAATGGTGGTAGTTGGGCTTTGTGCCGACACACAAATGGAGCTACCTAAAATTGAAACAAACAAAAAAGTGAGGATAAAAAGTGCATTTTTCATACAAAGTAAATTTTTAAAAAAAGAAATGAACTGTTGCCAATTGCGGCACAATATAAACGTTTTTTTTGACAAAACAATATGTGGCAGATAGAAAAAGTTAAAAAAGGTTTTTGGGGGATAAATAATACTATTTTAGCGTTATTTAGGACACAGATTTTATAGAGTCAAGTAGAGCAGGCATTGCTGCCTACCCTCTATAGCAGGTGTGAAACCTTCTCTTAGTCCGTATCTTGCCTTTTGCACAACAAAATTGTTTATGATTTTCAATTTGTGTAAATGCTTCATTATCAGTCATTTACAAACAAAAATCCCCCCGAACGGCTAAAAGCTACTTGGGGGGATTTTGTGTTTAGGTTTGCAAATTAACTTCTTTTTACTTCGTCAACAATATTTTGCCAAGTGCGGTATTGTATACCTGCACGGTCGGCTTGTTGGTAGTACTCCGATTTAGCCAATAGGTCGTCGATAAAGGCAATGGCTTGTTGTTTGGCTAAGGTAGCGCGGTAGCTGCCCATTACTTTGGTGTAGTAAGTCATAATTTCGTCGAGCAGCATTTTAAGCAAGGCGTTGCCATCAACAATAAGGCTTTGGTCAGAGGGGTTTCCGTCGGGGAAACGCAAAATGGCATCTACCATGTTAATGGTGCGGCTTGCACCTGCCGGAAAATAGGTAAGTGCTTGCGCTCGGTTATAAAAAGCGTGTTTTGTTATGTCGTCGCGGTAGTCGCTCATGTCGCGGGCGGCTTGTTCGTCGCTGCGTTTTAGTACTTTATCCACAATAATAGGGTTGTGGTATAGTGCCTGATGCAACGAGTGCATATATTGCTCGGCGGGTTGCGAGCCAGCTTGTATCAGTCGGCTGCCTGCATCGTCGTTAAACAGCCAGGTTAATCTGCCATACTCGTTAATGTTTTGTAGGTAGCCATACAATATACCCCAAATAAGCGAGCGGTTAATGTTGGTGCGGTCTTCATCGACGCGCAACTGCGAAATTTCGGGCAGATAGGCTTGTAGGTGCCAGCGTTTGTCGAGGTGTGGCGTAACGGTATTGCCTTGTTGGGTTAGTTTGCGTATGCGGTTGTTGTAGGCTTTGTAGTACTCGCCCGAGTTTGTACCCATATTATCGCCGCAATAAAACTTGGTAAAATGGTCTATGGTTAAGCCAAAGATGGTGCGGCTGCGGATAATTTCGTAGGCCGAAAAAGCAGCGTGTTCTACCAAGTCCGAGTCGCCAAACAAATCTTTTTTGTCTGTTCCTGCCATTTCGTTGGTGCAGGTGGGGTTAAGTCCCCACGAGTTTATTTCGGTTACATTATTGGCAGCCGGCACAAAGGGTCGTGCAAGGTTGTTTAGTACCGATATTTTGTCTTTTATGTACCTATTAATTTCGTTGTCGGGCAGGGCTTTTAGTTGTGCTTCGCGGCGCAAGGCGCGCACTATATTTAGGTTTAGGGCATCAACCTTTTGTATTTTTTCGATACACCAGTTCAGTACGTCTTTTCTAAACATTTCCTCCACGCGGTCGGCGGCTTGTTCGGTTAGGTAATCGCCTTTGCGTTTTTTAACAAATCGCTGATACTGTCCTACATAAATTTGGGCGGCTATGGCAAGTGGCAGGCTATCGGTGCCTAAATCTAACCTAATACTTTCCCAAACTTTGGCTTTGTTATCTGCCGATGCCAGTACGTACACTATCGTAGGGTCCGATGCGTTGTCGTGTTTAGCGGCGGCAATATTTAGCTCGTTGTTTAGGCTTGTGCGCACGTCGCGCAGGTTTTTAAAGTAGTTTTCCCACTCGGCGCTCATATCTTGCACGGCTTTTTGCAGGTCGCGGTATAGGTATTCGGTTAGGCGGTCTTTGCGGTAGCGGTTTAGGTTGTTTAGTTGTTTGCCCGACTTGTCGATGTACTCGTTGATAAAGTCTTTAAATTTGTTGTTCAACATCCTACCAAACATACCTTGTCTTGATGCATCTTCTACGCGGTCGGTTGCCGATTCGATGATGTCTTCGGTGTCGTCGAGGTCGTAGGCTTTTTTGTAGTTATCTAAGGCTTTTTCGAGCATATCGTTGGTGGGCGTTAGCTCTTTAATTTTTGCTTCCAGCAGTCGCTCTACCTGATACAAAAAGAAACGAACCGTTACGGGGTGCATAGCTTCGGGTTGTTTTAGTATCCAGGTGTTTAGTTTATAGTCGTCGCCGCTTACTGCTTCGGGCAGGTCGCCGTCTTGCAGGCTTACTTCGTTTAGCAAGTAGTTTTTGGTATTTTGGATAAAGGTACGCACGCCTTGTTGGTAATAATACAAACCTTCTTCGCGGTTAGTAATTTCGTCTTTGGCGGGTGCGGTATCTTTCAGTCGGTTTTCGTCTAAGCCACATTGTGCTTGCAGGGTGCGCAGTTTTTCGTCGGTATTAATAATGGTGTCTATACGTCTGCCCAAGGCTTCCAAAAATAGTTCGGCTTTGGGTCGTCCTACTTCGCCGCGTTTGTCTAGTATGTGTGCTGCTGCATAAGCCTGTTTAAAAAAGGGCATAGGCGTTTGTTGGTTAGCCAACTGAAACAATATTTCGCGATAGCGGTCGGCAAGCAGTGGTTTTTCGCGCGGGATACCGCTTTTTAGGTCGCGTTCGTATTGTCTAAAATCCGACTCGTATTGTTCGTCAATTTTCAACCATTCGTTTGATAAGCCTTCGGCAGACCATTTTAGGGCGTAGTAATACACCATGTCGTTGTATGGATACACCAACGACGACACGCCTGCACCGCAATAACGGCTAAGACCGTTGTTCTCTATCATCGACAATATTTGGTTGTCTTGTTTCGAGAAGCGGTCGTTTGCCATTGGGCTAAACAAATCCAAATAACTGGCTCGGGCTACCTGCATAATGTAGTTCGAGAAGTATTTGAGATTGTTTTTTTCGGTGTTTTCAAAGTCAAACAAAAAGGCGAAGTTGTAGGGCAAGTTGCGTTGCGATATAACATGTGCCAAACGTCCCTGCGAGTCTACTTGGTTAGGTTTGTACTCTAACTCTATGTTTACGCCTTGTTTGCCGCCATTGTCCATGGCTGCATTGCGCGTAATAGCGTTTAGCTCTTTGATGCTGGCGTAGGCATTGGCGCGTATGTTTTCTATTTCGTCGCCATGAATAATGTTGCTTAACACCAAGCAATCGGGCAATATAAAAGCCCCCCGAATGAGTACATTTTTGCGATGAAAATCCAACTCTAACAAATCGCGCATATACATAGCGGTTTGCAGAAATATACCCGCACCTGTTCCGCCCACAATCGAGCAGATAATCATTACGCGGGCGCTGCTGGTCATAGACTCGCCTGTTTCGCGGAAAATGTGGTTGATGCTGTTGTGCAAATTACCCAATTTGCCGCTTTCCATAGATGCCCTATACGCCAAACGCGACACGGCGCGTATCTGCCCAGCACCATCGGTTAACGATTTGCGTTGGATTTCGGTTTGTTCGTAAGGAAACCAATCTTTCACCGAATCGTCTGCCATGCGCAGGTATTCGCCCACTGTCCAGTTGGTGCTGGTTTGGGTAAGGTTTTCGCGTTTTAGGTTTTTAAGTTTCGATATGTCGTTGACATTGGTGTCAAAGGCATGGATAGCTACAAATTCGCGCTTGTCGAGCGGAATCCAGCTATAAATGGTGTCGACAATAGACGAGCCGAGACCACCCAGCCCAATAAGAATGGTAGGTACTTGAGCCATTTTATTTTTGGTTGATAAATAATGTGTGTTAAAATCCCCCTGATTAAAAGTTTCGCGGGCGAAACTTTTAATCGTCCCCCTTTTGAAAAAAGGGGGAGTTTAAGAAAAAGCAAGTTTGCTTTGCAAACTTTTTGTAGTCTGCTTATAGTCCCCCCTTTTTGAAAAAAGGGGGCTAGGGGGATTAGATACGATTTGCAAGCGAAACTTTTAATCGTCCCCCTTTTGAAAAAAGGGAGAGATTAAGAGAAAGCAAGTTTGCAAAGCAAACTTGCTTTTGTAAGTTTGCGAAGCAAACAAGTTTACAAGTCTGCTTATAGTCCCCCCTTTTTGAAAAAAAAGGGCTAGGGGGATTAGACCCCCAAAAACGCTGCAATTTACAAACAACTACCGACATTTGCGTAATGTGTGCGAAAAAAAAACAAAATGTTTGGTAAATTGGGGATTTGGGCGATAAAATGTTGCTTTTAAGTGGCTAAATACTTTGTTATTTGGCGAATGATGATGAACATACGTAACAAAATAAGGCAGATTATAGTTGTAAAATAAACCACTTTTTGTTAGATGATGCACTATATTTAAGGGTAATTTTACTTAATATTTGGGTTTGTTGATGCTTAAAATGGCAAAATAAGTACTAAAACGCTCAAATTTCATCAGCCCACCAAGTTATATTCCCTTTTGCTTGATAAGCAGGTAGCACCGATACTTGTATCGGTGAGTAAGTGGTAGTAACCGAAATTTTGGGATACATTGGACCAAGTTAGATGAACGTTCGACCAAGTTAGATGAACGTTGAAAAATAGCGGGAAAATCAAGAGATTGCCTTGTTTATAGGGTATAAACAGCAGGCGTTTTTATTAACTTTAGTGTATAAAATAGGCAAAGAAGCGCTTATTTGTACAAAAATGCTAACTTTGTGCCTTGTTTACGCTATTGGCTATCGGCTTTTGGCTACTGGCTTTTTTACGCTCTTGCGTATTTACATAGCCGACAGCCCCAACCACCATCTTTTAATTCATCATTTTATCAACATGTCATACTCAAAATTAATTTTATCGGCAGCCCTAACAGGTGCTGCAACAAGCAGGCTAAACTGCCCTTATATACCCTACACACCCGTAGAGATAGCCGAAGAAGCCAAACGCGCCGTTGATGCCGGAGCAAGCATTGTGCACATACACGCCCGCGAAGACGATGGTATACCAAGTTGGCGTACAGAGGTGTTTGAACAAATACAAGAAGAAGTACGCAAACGCTGCCCCGATGTAATCATCAACTACTCGACGGGGGCAATAGGTTTGTCGGTTGCCGACCGCATAAAACACCTGCCCGTTGTAAAACCCGACATGGCAGCCTTTAATATGGGCAGCATGAACTACGCCATTTTTTCGGAAAAAGCCAAACAATTTATCTGGAACGGCGTATTCGAAAACTCGTTTGATACCATGATAGAAGTGGTAAAAACTATGAGCGAAAACAACATCACCCCCGAGATGGAGTGCTTTGATACCGGACATATCCGCAATGCCGAGCCACTGCGCAAAATGGGATTACTGCCCGCCAATGCTTGCTACAGCTTGGTAATGGGCGTGTTGGGGGGCATACCCGCCACCACCGAAAACCTAATGCACCAAATAAGCCAAGTACCCAAAGATGCCTTCTGGCAAGTAATTGCTATTAGTCGCAAACAGTGGCAAATGGCAGCCGTTGCTTGTACAATGGGCGGTAATTTTAGGGTAGGATTAGAAGATAACTTTTATCTGCCCAACAACCAAATGGCAAAATCTAATGGCGAGTGTGTAGAATGGGGTGTTAAACTAGCCAACATGATGGGACGCGAGGTAGCCACCATTGCCGAAACCCGCCAAATGCTCCATATCCCGTTTGTAAAATAAGCCAAACAAATAGCCAACAAAAAGCCATTACCACAAAGTAAGGGCTTTTTACGGCTTAACCCACAAATTTGTATAGTAGTGCCAAAAGCTAGCAACCTTTACTGCCTATACTGCCTAACTTTGTAATATTGCTGCTTTTATTTTGGCATTTAGTGTATTTGCAATGTAAAAAAGCCTTACCTTTGTCACTCGACACCAAAATCTTTCCCTAAAATCTTTTTTTATGACCCCTAAATCTCCCTTATTGTACTTGGGCATCTTTTTTGCCTCTTTATTGTATCAACCTCTTGCTGCCCAAACCGCTACTGCCACCGTAAATACAGCGCCGGCGGTTAATACACCCGTATCGCCAACAGTCGAAACCATTGATATTGTCGAAAACGGTAAATCGGGCATTAAAGTATTAATGCCTTCGGCTAACCCATCGGTGGTAAATAAAAACTGGAAAAAGTTTTTGAAAAACTGCAAAGGTAAAACTAATTTGAACAAAGAAGGCTATTTTACCGACAACGCAAGCATACCCAAAATTAGCGAAAATGCCATTGATATTTACTCCGAGATAGATAAATATCCCGAAGGCACTATCTTAAAAGTATTTTTTGACTTGGGCGGAGCCTACCTCAACAAAACCACTCATGCCGAACAACACAAAGCCGCCACACAAATGCTCCACGACTTTGGTGCTAATGAGTCTATTGCGGCACTAAAAACAAGGCTAGTGGTCGAAGAGAAAAAAATGCTGGCTATACGCGACGAACGCAAACGATTGAAAGACAACAACGACAAAATATTAAAACAAATAGCCGCCGCTAAAGAAGCCGTTACCCGCTCGGAGTTGATGCTGCGCGAAAACCAAGGTTTGCAAGAAAAACAAGACCAAGAAGCACAAATCCAAATTAATAAAGTAGAACAGCTAAAAACCAATATCGGCAATATTTCTTTGCAAAAATAAAGTAAAAACTACTTATTTAATCAAACAAACACTCCCAAACCACAACCACTTGCTAAACCCAAGGCTCACGTTCAATGTGGTCGAAATGCAAAAATGCTTTTTTGGGGTGATGATTGGCACTCCCTGATTTGTTTAGTTGGTGGCACCCCAACATCGAGTTATCACTGCCAAATTACATGCTTTTATCATCTTAGTATCAAATTTAGCCACAATTACCCATATTTTTAGGCAAATAGGCACTCAATCATTAAAATAAAAGCTACCTTTGTGGCTTGTTTTAACAACAAACCCCGACAATGCAAGCACATTGTCGGGGTTTTAAACGCATTTTACATGAAAAACTACTTTTTGCTATTGCTTGCTTTTATCACTATAACAAGCCTACAAAGTTGTAAAAAAGATACTAGCAACTACGATGCCTTTGCTACTAAACTCGAAAAAAGCATCAACGAACACAATCCCGATTTTTTTAACCAACATTTTGGGTTTCAAGCCATTATCAACAACATTGTTAACTCCATAGAAGTACCCGACGAGTACCGAAAAGGCTTTGAAATGGGCGTACAACACGACCTAAATGTGGGCGAAACCATCGTTAATTTATTGGGCGAAGATGGTGCTATAAAACTGTTGAAAATAAAAACATCGCCACAACCTACCGCTTTTTATCGCGTAGCATCGTCGCAGGGTATTAACTATATCGAAATGTATTTAACCCCTTCGGATAGCACCGAAGATAAGGTGCTGATAAAAGATTTTTACATTTACCGCGGCGGTTTAACCTTTAGCTCCACCCTTCAACGCTTGTATTATTCGCCATTGGCAAATAAACTAGACTCGGTAAAGATGAACAAAACCCCATCAACAGAACAAGCTTTTATCCGCAACTTGGCAAAAATTGACACCCTAACAGGTTTAGCAGAACAAAAAAAATACGACGAAGCCTTAGCCCTTTATGCCACTATGCCCAAAGCGTTGCAACAAGATAAAATGTTGCAGGTAATGCGTTTAAATATAGCACACCAAATGGGTGGCAAAACCTACGACGATGCAATTGAAGAATACCAAAACCTATTTCCCAACGATGCCGCCCTTGCATATATGCAAATGAACATGGCAATGGCAGACCACGACTCGCTGAAACTATACACTAGCATAGATGCCTTAGATAAAAGTATTGGCGGCGACCCATACCTAGATATTATTCGCTCGGATATTAGCTACAGTTACCAAAACACCGTAAAGGCACGCTCGTACCTCGAAAATGCCATTAAAACCGACCCCGACCTTGAAGATGCTTACTGGCGTTTGGTGGGCTTACTAATAGACGGTGGTAAATACGACGATGCCGTGGCTTATTTCCCCAAAATGAAAGAACTTTTTAAGGTTAATCCAGCTAATTTTTTACCTCGCGACGAATACAATGCCTTTTGGCAAGCCGAAAGTTACAAAAAATGGGCAGAAAAAAACCCAATAGACTCAAGTATGTTAGATGCTCAACAAATTGCCCCTCAAATGCCTTTTGATGAAGAAGGTGCAGACGGACACGAAGGACATGGACACTAAACCCCAATTGGGTAGCTCATAAAAAACGGTCGTAACCAAATAGGTTACGACCGTTTTTTTATTGGTGCGGGGTAGGCACAAGTTGTGCTATTGTTGGTAGCATTGCTAAATTAGTACCACTTTTTTAGATTGGTATCAAACACAAGCAATCACTCAACAATAACGGCATTGGGGTCAATTTTTTTCATAAAGCCCAGTAAGGTTGGTTTGGGTCCAAACTCGGCAAACGAGGTGGCTCCGTTGGCAATCATGTTTTGTATGGTTTGCGACCAACGCACAGGTGCAGTTAGCTGGGCAATAAGTTTTTGTTGGATAGCTGCGGGGTCTTGTGTTGGTTGTGCATCTACGTTTTGGTAGATGGGGCAGACAGGTGCGTTAAAGTGGGTGTTAAGAATGGCTTTTTCTAACTCGGCACGGGCAGGTTCCATTAAAGGCGAGTGAAAAGCTCCGCCAACAGGCAAAGGCAATACGCGGCGTGCGCCGGCTTCTTTAAGCCGCACCATAGCTGTTTGTATGCCTGTGGTACTGCCCGAGATAACCAATTGCCCAGGGCAGTTGTAATTGGCAGGCACTACTATATCGTCGGTTATGGTGGCTAATACCTCTTCGGTTTTTGCATCATCAAAACCAATAACAGCAGCCATTGTCGAGGGTACTGCATCGCAGGCAGCTTGCATAGCTGTGGCACGTTGGTACACCAAACGCAATCCATCGGTAAAACTTAAAGCACCGCCAGCTACCAATGCCGACAGTTCGCCCAACGAATGCCCTGCAAGCATTTGAGGGGCAAAATTAGGGCTTAGCTTGGCTTTGATAACCGAAAACAAAAACACCGCAGGCTGTGTTACGCGTGTTTGGCGTAGGTCTTCGTCGGTGCCGTTTATCATCACATCGGCAATATCAAAACCTAGTACTTCGTTGGCTTGCGTTAGCCATTGTTGGGCATTGGGTAGAGCTAATAAGTGGCTGCCCATGCCCGCATATTGCGAGCCTTGACCCGTAAAAAGATAAGCGTTCATTTAATGTAATGGAGAGTGAAGAATTTGTTAATTGTTAATCGGCAAACTATATTTTGCTAACGCATTTTCAATGTTTTCTTGAATATCAAATATCTCGTTTAACTTGGTAATAATCAATACCTTTTTAAGCGGCAAAGGTATGTTGGTTAGTATTACCTCGCCATCTTCGTTGCGCACTTTGGTAAGTATATTTAGTAGCAATGTTAACCCCATGCTATTAATGGCACTTAGTTGCCCACAGTTGATAATAAATAATAATTTCCCTTGCTCCAAATACGTCTGTACCATATCTAATACAGCTTGTTTGGACATTTCGTTGAGCAAAGAACCAATAAGCGAAATAACTACAGAGTCATCAATTAGTTGATGCGTAAAATCCAACATTATAATACCATTTTTTTAGACCGCAAATGTACTAATTATTGTCGATTAATAGGTAGAAAATAAGCCGACTAATGCCCGCCAAATAATATTTTACGCAAAAAAACACTAAATTTACCAAAATAAACCTACCTTGGGAACTTTTTAACACCCAATATAGGTTATGAAGATCAAACCAAAAAGCAGATATAGCGTTTGTTCCCCTTTTTGATAATTTAAAAGTATAATAATAAAATAATTAATAATTAACAATTAATAATTCCCCCGTGTCCAAACTAAACTTAACCCACACCGATTTAGCCACTATTGGCTATCCACAAGGACGACCAACAAGCGTTGCCCTAAACATTATGCACAAAAACTATAAACGCGCCGAGCGTCAAGTAGTATTGCAATTATTAACCGACCTATTCAACAACCCATATAATTATGTAGAAGACGAAATTTTGCAAAAAATTGCCAACGAACTTATCGTAGAAGAAAACACCATAAAAGAAATACCCCTAAAACCACAAGCCGACGAATTTCGTGTTTTTGGGCAAGAATTTATTGAAGATGGAGCCATGCAACAAATGAATACTGCCATGCGATTACCCATATCTATGGGTGGCTCGTTAATGCCCGACGCTCATCAAGGCTACGGTTTACCTATTGGCGGTGTATTGGCTACCAACAATGCCGTAATACCTTTTGGC
Source organism: Sphingobacteriales bacterium (assembly GCA_016718845.1). Classification (GTDB taxonomy): domain Bacteria; phylum Bacteroidota; class Bacteroidia; order Chitinophagales; family UBA2359; genus JAEUUX01. The sequence goes on along the minus strand of JADKCK010000110.1, from coordinate 16,298 downwards.
GTAGGCGTTGATATTGGTTGCCGTATGTGCCTAACCATATACGATGTGCCTGCGGTATATTTAAAAGGACATTTGGCTAAATTTAAACAAATGTTGATGGAACATACCCGTTTTGGTATAAACTGCTCGTTCGAAAAACCTATCGACGACGAAATTTTTGAACGACCTTTGTTCAACGAAATGCCTCTTTTGCGCCAACTAAAAGACCGAGCTTACCGCCAAATTGGTACATCGGGCAGCGGAAACCATTTTGTAGAGTTTGGCGAAGTAACTATCCAAGACCCCAATAACGAGTGGAATTTAGAAACCACCAAAACCTATATCGGCATCTTGTCGCACTCTGGCTCGCGTGGCTTAGGGGCTACTATTGCCCAAACCTACACCAAAATAGCCATGGAAAAATGCCCGCTACCCAACGAGGCTAAACATTTGGCTTGGCTAGATTTAGATACGCAGGCAGGGCAAGAATATTGGTTGGCAATGAACCTTGCAGGCGATTACGCATCGGCTTGCCACCACCAAATACACCGCCGTTTGGCAAAAGCATTGGGTGCAAAACCTTTGGCAATCATCGAAAACCACCATAATTTTGCTTGGAAAGAACAACTATCCAACGGAACCAAGGTAATTGTACACCGCAAAGGAGCAACACCTGCAGGCAAGGGGGTATTAGGTATCATTCCGGGCTCGATGGCAACACCGGGCTTTATTGTACGTGGTAAAGGCTTTGCCGATTCGTTAAACTCTGCCTCGCATGGGGCTGGGCGTGTGCTTTCGCGTACCAAAGCCAAACAAAACATCACCAATAAAGAGCTAAAACAACGTTTGCTACACGCAGGTGTAACCCTATTAGGCGGCGGATTAGACGAAGCACCAATGGCATACAAAGACATAAACAAGGTAATGGCTCAGCAAACCGATTTGGTGACCGTAGTAGGTACATTTAACCCTAAAATTGTACGCATGGCAACCGACGATAAATCGGAAGATTAAAAGGCAACCCAAACTTGCCTTGCACCGCCCCGCTTGACGCGGGTAAATGTCTTTTTTGGGGGTGATGTTTGGCTTTCCATGCTTTGCACAGTTGCGGGCACCCCCAGAGCAATTATAACGCAATGGAAATAAATTATGAATTTACCACTTTCATTTGCTCAAAAACACAAAAATGTATACCCTTCAGGGTTTAACGCAGGTATTTTAACCCCGAGGGTGGCATTGTTATAGAAAATTGGAATGCTTGGTTTTAACGTCAGGGATATAAAAAAAGCAGTATTTAGTTGTCAATTAGATAGCCCGCTTTTGCTCAAAAACGATGCTATTTAACACAGACGGCTGTATAGATTGGTACGTTATTTAATCGTGATTACTAAGCGCAGCCTCAACTTATTATCTACCTATCTACATACCATTAAAGCATATAGCACTATTAACAACAAAAACACGAGCAATTTTACAACAATAGTTGCAAAATTGCTCGTGTTTTTAAAAAATACACGCCCATTAACAAACTACTCACTAACTGCCAAATAAACCGCTCCGCCAATAGTAGCTTGTTTAGCTCCTGTTACAGCCCTTACAAAATTAACTTGCCCTTGCCAACGCAACAGCGCCGCAAAAGCCATTAACAAAGCCTCTTTAAACTTTACTGTTTCGGGCGATGGTACTATAATTTGCACCGCACAATGTGTGCGTAATTGCTCAACTACAAAACTATTAAAAGCACCACCGCCTGTTACCAACAAACTATCATCGGCAGCAGGTGTCAGTTTTTCGGTTTGGTATACCATATCTATGGCAAACCCTATTTGCTGTGCCATATAAACGCCAAAAGTATGCAGTTTATCGTGGGTGCTATGCGCATATTGTTCAATAATAGGCATAATTTGGTTTCCCGATTGTTGGTTATTGAGCGATTTAGGGTAAGTTTGTTTGCCAAAATCCAAACCATTTAGGTCTAACAACAGCTTTGGGATAAGTTTACCCTGTGCAGCCAATTCGCCATTGTTGTCGTAGTCGTAACCTAATTGTTGAGCAAGTCGGTCGAGGATTTGGTTGGCATAACACACATCAAAACCCACAACAGGACGGCTGTTGTTGTTTGTTTTTGCCGATATATTAGCAATACCGCCCAAGTTTAAACAAAACCGATGTTGGGCAAACAAGTGCAGGTCGGCGATAGGAACCATAGGCGCACCTTGCCCCTGTGCAGCAACATCCGACGAGCGAAAATCGCAGACAACAGGCAATTTAGTTTGATAAGCAATAGCCGCACCATCGCCAATTTGGCAGGTCATTTGTTGGGCAGGTTCATGAAAAATGGTATGCCCATGCGAGCCAATCAAATCAACTTGATTTTGTAATTGGTGCTGCTCTATAAACCGATTGACCATCTTGCCTAGCAAATGTCCATAATCGGCATGGGTTTGCCAAAGTTGTTGGGCGGTAGCTTGGGGCAGTTGTCGCAAACGCTCTGTCCAATCGGTAGGGTAGGGGAGGCAGTCGGCGGCAACAATATGGTATTGCCATTGTTGATTAATGTGCATAAAGCGGCAAAGTGCCACATCCAAACCATCGAGCGAGCTGCCCGACATGATACCTATAATGTTCATTTTTTGTTTTTTGTAAAAGAGTTAGCAAAGGTACAAAAAAACTAGTGAATAACTATCCATACACACAAAAAAAAACCGACTAACGCAAGCAGCATTAGTCGGTTTTTTATTATAAACAGATGAATTATCTACGGTTAGGTGGTCCTCCACGTCGGTCGTTATTGCGGTCGTTGCGGAAATTACCACCGCGGTCGTTACGGTCGCGGTCGTTGCTGCGTTCGCGTGGTTCGCGAGGTACATATCCATCGGGTGGTGGTAACAAGGCTTTGCGCGACAATTTAAATTTGCCATTTTTAGGGTCAACGCCAATCAGTTTTACCTGTACAATTTCGCCTTCTTTAAATATGCCGTCCATGGTATCTAAACGTTCCCACGATATTTCGGAGATGTGTAACAAGCCATCTTTACCGGGCATAAACTCAACAAAAGCACCAAAGTCGGTGATGGTTTTTACCGGACCTTCGTAAGTTTGTCCTTCTTCGGGTATGGCAATAATGTCGTTGATGCGTTTTAGTGCCGCCTGAATAGAGTCGTTATTAGGCGAGCTAATGGTTACTTCGCCACGGTTATCTTTTTCTTCTATGTTGATAATAGCGCCTGTTTCGCGTTGCATTTCTTGAATTACTTTGCCACCTGTACCAATAATAGCACCGATAAACTCGCGGTCTACAAATAGTTTTATTACGCGCGGAGCATGTGGTTTTAGTTCCTCGCGTGGTTCGCTCATTGCTTCTGCCATTTTGCCTAAAATGTGTATTCTGCCTTGTCGGGCTTGTTCAAAAGCTTGTAGCATTATTTCGTAGGGCAAACCGTCTATTTTCAAGTCCATTTGCATACCACAGATACCGTCGGCGGTGCCTGTTACTTTAAAGTCCATGTCACCGAGGTGGTCTTCATCGCCCAAAATGTCGGACAATACAGCAAAACGTCCGCCATCGGTAATTAAACCCATGGCAATACCCGATACTGGTTTTTTGATTTTGATACCTGCATCCATCAATGCCAACGAGCCTGCACACACTGTAGCCATAGACGATGAACCGTTTGATTCTAAGATGTCGGATACAATACGTATGGTGTATGGATTTTCGTCGTCGGGGGGCAGCATTTGTTTGAGCGAGCGCATAGCTAAGTTGCCATGTCCAACCTCGCGACGGCCAGGTCCGCGATTTATTTTCACTTCGCCTGTCGAGAAGCCAGGGAAGTTGTAGTGTAAGATAAATTTTTGAAACGATAAACCTTCGGCTTTATCCAACATCAACTCATCGAGTTTGGTGCCTAGTGTAACGCTGGTAATAGATTGGGTTTCGCCGCGTGTAAACAAAGCGCAACCGTGTGGCGATGCCAATAGGTCTACTTCGGCTTCGATAGGGCGAATTTCGTCTAACAACCGACCATCTAAGCGGATACGCTCGTCGAGCATCATATTACGCACCACCGATTTTTGCAAATCATGGAAATATTCTTTAACAAAACCGCTTGTTTCTGCGCTTAAAGCAGTTTCGCCTTCGGGTAGTTCGGCTATAAGTTGGGCTTTAAATGCCTCTTCAACGGCGGTAAAACCTTCTTTACGTTCTTGTTTGCCTAAGCCCGAGCTAGCTATTTGATAGATGCCTTCTTGTCCAAATTCAAAGATTCGGGTTTTGAGTGCTTCATCGCTTGCGGGTTGTTCGACGGTACGTTTGGGTTTGTTGCCACATTTTTCGGCGAGGCGTTTTTGGGCTTCGCATTGTAGTTTTATGGCATCGTGACCAACGCGTATGGCTTCTATAAATTCGGCTTCTTGGGCTTCGTGAGCTTCGCCTTCTACCATCATTACGTTATCTATAGAGGCTCCCACGATGATGTCGAGGGTGGCTTTTTCTATTTCTGTTTTTGTTGGGTTGATGCGGTATTGTCCGTCAATTTTAGCGACGCGTACTTCCGATATAGGACCTAAAAAAGGTATATCGGAGATGGTTAAGCAAGCAGATGCTGCCAAACCTGCAAGGGTATCGGGTACTACTTCGGGGTCGTGTGATAGTAGCCAAATATTGATTTGGGTATCGTTGATGTAGTTATCGGCAAAAAGTGGGCGTATGGTGCGGTCTATGAGGCGGCAGATAAGCACTTCGTAGTCCGAAAGGCGAGCTTCTCGGCGGAAAAAGCCACCGGGGATACGTCCTGCTGCGGCGAATTTTTCTTGATAATCAACCGAAAGTGGGAAAAAATCGGCTCCGGGTCGAGGTTTTTGTGCCGATACAACGGTGGCAAGTAGGGCGGCTTTGCCCATACGCACCAACACTGCTCCGTCGGCTTGTCGGGCTAGTTTGCCCGTTTCGATGCTGACAATGCGACCATCGCCAATGTCAAAAGATTCTGTGAATACAGTCATATATTGATTTGCGGATTGCTGATGATGAATGTTTTTAGCTATTTGGCTAAAAGTTTGGGGTGTTTATGGTGTTAAGATAAACTAAAGACAAAAAAAGGAGGTATATAAGGCGGGCGTTATTTAGCCAGCTTTAATATATCTCCTTTAAAAGCAAGTAAACTTTACCAAATTATGGGTAATTTGGTAAAGTTTGCGAGTTATTAGCGGCGGATGCCCAATTGAACGATTAAAGCACGATATTTTTCGATGTCGTGGCGTTTGATATAATCAAGGCAGCGTCTTCTTTGACCTACCATTTTTAATAGAGATCGACGAGTTGAGAAATCTTTTTTGTTAGAACGTAAGTGTTCGGTAAGGTGTTTGATGCGCTCGGTAAAAAGAGCTGCTTGGCCCGCAGCCGAGCCAGTATTAGTTGCCGAACCGCCAAATTTTTCGAAAAGTTCGTTTTTGTCCTGAGTACTAAGATAAGAAAGGCTCATGATAGGTGTTAACTTTACTCTTTGTGTTAAATGTTATTTATTATTAGGGTGCAAAGGTAGTTATTTTTTTTATTCTGACCAAACTTTGTGCAAAATAAATTTTGTTTTTGCCAAAAAATAATCATTTAATGGGTATTAGGTGGCAAAAAGGGTAGGAGAGGGGCAAGTTTGGCTTGGCACTAGGGCGTGTTACAATGGGAAGCACCTAGTTGAGCGTAGCGGTCGTTGTTATTTGGGGTGTTTTGTTTCCTTAAAAATTTCGCATCAATAACTACTTAATCAAAACTAAAAACCCTTTTTGCATTTCAACTTTATCATTGCACATATAGGTACAAACGTAGGTGTATGTACCGATAGGTAAATTTTTGCCGTATCTCGTGCCATCCCAAGTTTGTGTTGCATCATCGGCTTCAAATACATTGTTGCCCCATCTGTCGTAAATAGTTAAGTTTATTATACTGTTGATACCTTGCTGTGGGATGCGAAAAACGTCGTTTTTTTCATCGTTATTAGGCGAAAATGCTGTTGGCACTAGCAGTTCTTCACAATTTTTGTAGCTAATTAGTACAGTATCGGTGGCAGTACACCCATTTGCTAAACTTGCTACGGCAACAAAACTAGTAGTTTGGCTAACATTAACTACGGTATTAGCCATGTTTGGATTATCTACACCTGCGGCGGGCAACCATTTTATACTATCAAAATTACCTGTTGCACTTAAATTAGCTATTTCGTTGTTGGTAATAATTTGGTTTAAACCTGCATCTATGCTTGGCGAGGGTTGTATTGCGACATAAGTTTGTAGGGTATCTTGGCAACCTAAATCGTTGGTGACAATAACGCTGTACTCGGTATCTTCACTAACAGTTATACTTGGATTAGCGCAATTTGTACAACTTAAACCTGTTGCGGGCTGCCATAAATAGGTATTGTTAATTGCTGTACTATCAATAGATAATAAACTTGCTGTGTTTTTGCAAACATTTACGCTTGGATTTAGGTAAGCATTAGGGCTAGGCAAAACGTTTACAACATAGGTTTTTACAAGTGTTGTAGAAAAAGGACATGCGTCTTGTGCTATCTTTACAACAAAATAATACTTACCGGCAGCATCAGCTCTTGGTCTACAACTAAACGTCCCCTCTATTGGATTAGTAGCTGTGTTATATATCCAATTAAGGTCAATAAAATTATCGGAGTCTATAAATTCACCATAAAGTAAAAGGTTATTTGCATTGTTTATTGTAAAATTTGTTTGGAATAAACTACCTGCACAAACTGTTATTTCCTCGGGTGCATCATCTTGGATACTAGCCTGCTCATTGTTGCAGTTTAATACCGAAAATTGCAAATTACGTAGTGTAGTGCCTATCAACACGCCATTGCGCCGCTCCTCGATTAACACACTTACCACCGAAAGTTGCTCGGCGCTTGGTGTAAATTTTATCTGCCCTGTTCCGTTATCAAAACTATAAGTAGTTGCCAACAATGGTGCAGTATTGCTATAGCCTGCTTGATATGGAATGGGCAAATTGCCGTTTTCTAACGGATTAACCACCGAAAACGTAAGTTCATCACCATCAGTTTCTATGATACCTTGGTCAAATACCGAAGGGGTAAGACAGAAAAAAGCGGTAGGTATACTAACAAAATTAGGGCTGTTGTTGATGATGCCATTGCTGTTGTTAATCATCGCCTCGATGTATAAATTATGTTGGCTCGGATTATCTAAATTAGTAATACCGCTATACCAAGAATCATCGGTAAAACTAAGCCGCCAATCGTTGCAAGCATCTGCCAAAGTAATAGTACCACGATACACATATCGCTTTATGCCCAAGTAACTACCTCCGTTGCAGCTTGTGTTTTCGCCAGTATTCAAGTAATTATCGCACAAAACAGACATTTCTTCGTTAGACTCAGCGAAAATAATGGGTAAATATTGGGTAGATGAAGGTATATTGCAACTGACAGACGATACCGAAATAGCCGCATTACTTGGTGGAAATTCGTTGGTGTCGCAATTGTAATAGTAATAAAGCGTAACTTCGTAGGTATTGGGTTCGAGGTATTGGTATGTTAAATCGGCACCCGAAATAGCCGATGCCATAGTTTGGAATGATGTGATGAGGTATAAAAAGATACCCATCACTAAAAAAAAAGAGAATGGTTTTAGTCTTGCTTTCATAGCTTTACGCCATAAAGGGTTTTAAAAGTTAAAACAAGTTTGTTTTTTATAAAAATGCAATATTATAACAATGAGGCACTTCTTCAAAAGAAGTGCCTCATTGTTGTATTAGTTTAGCACTATTTTTTTCACTACATAATCGTTAGCTGTTTTGATAGTTACCAAATAAACACCTGCTGGATTATTGCTCAAATCGAGGGTTTCTTTTTGTGCAAAATGGGTATTTCGTTGAGTCACAATCTGCCCTATGGCATTGTATACTATTATAGTGGCATGGGTAGCTTTGGCGGATTCTATGTTAATAATACCCGATGTTGGGTTAGGGTATATCTTAACTAATAGCTCATTAATTGCTGCAATACCAACTGGTTCGCAAGTTTCGGGTGCGGTATAGCTGCCAATAATCGAAGTTCCGCAACTATGCTGCACATACACATTATAGGTGCCAGCAGCTAAATCGGTAAATACATCTGTGTTTTGCCAAGTCGTTCCGTCAATCGAAAAAGCGTATGCTTGTCCGGCTATTGGCGGTGGTGCATTGGTTAAAAACACCGAGAAGCTACAAGCATCATCGCCTGCCGTAATAATACCCGTACTTACAGTAGCACAATCGGCATTGCAATTGTCGTTATCGCCAATAACAAAAGTGCTACATCCATTGGCATCGATTACTAACAACGAGTAAGTTTCGTTGGTAAAAACATTACTTACGTAGGTTTCGCCAGCAACTACCGCAACGCCATTTATGCTGTATGGGGCTGTACCACCCATTAAGTTAAAACTTACTTGATAGCCTGCATCAGTTGGTATGCAGTATTTATTATAATCTTCGATAGCGGGCACTACAGTTAAGTTTGCTTCGCCAATAAACATGGGGCAAACACCGCTTGTATCGGCAGGAATAACGTAGCTAACCGTATGATTACCTGCTGTTACTTGTTCGGCAAAAAACAAATCGCCAAATACTGCCTCGCCAACCCAAACACCGCCTTGTGTGCTATTGGGCAACAACAAATCGCTCAACGAAAAAACATCGTTGCTACACAAACTATTAACCGCTAATGATAAATTGATGATGGGTGCTGCTTGTACCGTTACCACAACGCTTGCTTCTTGGCTTGTGCAACCTATACTATCTATCACTACCAAAGTATAGGCGCCTTGGTTGGCAAGAGTAGACGAGGCTATACTGGGGTTTTGCTCCAACGAACTAAACCCATTGGGTCCTGTCCAACTATAAGCAACCCCTCCCGAACCTTGTAACTCAATCGTAGTGCCTTCGCAAACATTAGGTGTAGTTGTTACGGCATTGGGTACAGTAGTATTGACCGTTACACTAACCACCGCCGACCCCGTGCAGCCATTTGTGTTTGTTACGGTAACAGTATAGTCGCCGGCAGCAGTAGTGGTAATGTTGGGTGTAGTTTCGCCCGATGACCAAATATACTGTACGTACTCGGTATTGCTGGCATCAAGTATGGTTGCACTTCCTTCGCAAACGCTCAAATTGCCTGTAATAATTGGCGATAAAGGGGTATTGGCTACCGTTATCAGCAAGGTATCGGCAAACATACCACATGCACCGTTTGGCATAATAACATAAAGTACCTCGTAAGTGCCGCTTGCTACTTGGCTGGCATCAAACATATTGCCAAATACGCCTGTACCAACCCATGTACCTGTGTTAAAACTATTGTTAGTCAATAAATCGGATAAATTTATCGTCGCTGCACTGCATATTGTTGTGTCACTGGTGTTGAAACCGATAATTGGAACTTCTTGAACAGTCAAAATCAAGGCATCGGTACCTGTGCAACCATTGGCATTTGTTACCGTAACGGTATAAGTACCTGCGGTATTAACCGTAATATTTTGGGCGATACTGCCTGTGTTCCAAGCATAAGTAGCAAAGTCACTACCTGCATCTAAGCTTGTAGAGTTGCCCGAACAGATAGCTGTATTGCCTGTAATATTGGGTGTTGGGTTGGGCGATGTGGTGATAATCACGTCATCGGTACCCGTGCAACCGTTGGCATTTGTTACCGTAACATTATAAGTACCTGCGGCATTAACCGTAATATTTTGGGCGATACTGCCTGTGTTCCAAGCATAAGCCGCAAAGCCGCTACCTGCATCTAAGTTTGTTGATGCTCCCGAACAGATAGCTGTATTGCCTGTAATTTGTGGCGTTGGGTTGGGCGATGTGGTGATAATTGCATCATCGGTACCTGTGCAACCTGCGGCGGTTGTTACGGTAACGGTATAAGTACCTGCGGCATTAACCGTAATATTTTGGGTGATGCTGCCTGTGTTCCAAGCATAAGCAGCAAAACCGCTACCTGCATCTAAACTTGTTGACGCTCCCGAACAAATAGCTGTATTGCCTGTAATATTGGGTGTTGGGTTGGGCGATGTGGTGACAATCACGGCATCGGGTGACTGTACAACCATTAGCGTTTGTTACCGTAACGGTATAAGTACCTGCTGCATTAACGGTAATATTTTGCGCGATGCTGCCTGTGTTCCAAGTGTATGCAGCAAAACCGCTACCTGCATCTAAACTTGTTGATGCTCCCGAACAAATAGCTGTATTGCCTATAATATTGGGTGTTGGGTTGGGCGATGTGGTGATAATCACGGCATCGGTACCTGTGCAACCATTGGCATTTGTTACCGTAACGGTATAAGTACCTGCGGCATTAACCGTAATATTTTGGGTGATGCTGCCTGTGTTCCAAGCATAAGCCGCAAAGCCGCTACCCGCATCTAAACTTGTAGAGTTGCCCGAACAGATAGCTGTATTACCTGTAATATTGGGTGTTGGGTTGGGCGATGTGGTGATACTCACGGCATCGGTACCTGTGCAACCGTTGACATTTGTTACGGTAACGGTATAAGTACCTGCGGCATTAACCGTAATATTTTGGGTGATGCTGCCTGTGTTCCAAGTGTATGCAGCAAAACCGCTACCTGCATCTAAACTTGTAGAGTTGCCCGAACAAATAGCTGTATTGCCCGTAATATTGGGTGTTGGGTTAGGCGATGTGGTGATAATCACGGCATCGGTTCCTGTACAACCATTGGCATTTGTTACCGTAACGGTATAAGTACCTGCGGCATTAACCGTAATATTTTGGGCGATGCTGCCCGTGTTCCAAGTGTATGCCACAAAGCCGCTACCCGCATCTAAACTTGTAGAGTTGCCCGAACAGATAGCTGTGTTGCCTGTAATATTGGGTGTTGGGTTAGGCGATGTGGTGATAATCACGGCATCGGTTCCTGTACAACCATTGGCATTTGTTACCGTAACGGTATAAGTACCTGCGGCATTAACCGTAATATTTTGGGTGATGCTGCCTGTGTTCCAAACATAAGCCGCAAAGCCGCTACCCGCATCTAAACTTGTAGAGCTTCCCGAACAGATAGCTGTATTACCTGTAATATTGGCGTTGGGTTGGGCGATGTGGTGATACTCACGGCATCGGTACCTGTGCAACCGTTGACATTTGTTACGGTAACGGTATAAGTACCTGCGGCATTAACCGTAATATTTTGGGTGATGCTGCCTGTGTTCCAAGTGTATGCAGCAAAACCGCTACCTGCATCTAAACTTGTTGACGCTCCTGAACAGATAGCCGTATTGCCTGTAATGTCTACAGTTATCGGTATTGGTTGGGTAATACTTGCACTTGCGGTAGCACTACATCCACCACTAATATTACTAACAGTTACGGTGTAAGTACCTGCCGCAACATTGCTAGGGTCTTGTATATTGGGTAATCCGCCGCTCCATGTGTAAGTATAACTACCTACACCATTTACGCTTAGGTCAAGGGTATTGCTGTCGCAACTAACAATAGGGTTAATACTTGCTGTTAAACCTGTTCCGTTATTTACAACCACCAATTGCGATGCCGTACAAGCTGCATCATTGGCATCGGCAACAGAAATAAGGTAAGTGCCTGCGCCCACATCATTCGCCACATTGCTAGTACTTATGCTCGGGAACCAAGTATACACATACACGCCGCTGCCACCTGTTGGGGTAAGGGTAATGTTTCCGTCGTTGGCTCCGTTACAAGTTGGGTTAATAGTTTGGTAGGCTAAGGTAATAGCACAACCGCAATCGTTGACCGTTACGGTGGTGCTGGCGGTAGCCGTACAGCCGTTTGCATCCGTCACGGTTACTACATAATTGCCCGACATACCCACGGTAGCACCTGCAATAACTGGGTTTTGTTGGTTTTGGGTAGATGCCGTAATGCCCGTGCCTGACCAGTTGTATGTCGTACCCACAGAGGCACTTAGGCTTACGTTGTTGCCCGCACAAATAGGTCCGTTGTTGCTGGCAGTTGCCGTAGGGTTGTTGATAACGTTGGTTGATGCAGTACCCGTACAACCGCTGGCATCGGAAACAGTGACCGAATAAGTACCTACGCCTATGTTATTAACACTTTGAGTAACGGCATTACCTGCACTTGCCGACCATAGGTAGCTAGAAAAACTACCTGCATTTAATGATGTGGTAGTACTGGGGCAGATTTGGGTATTGCCCGTAATGTTAGGAGCTAAGGCGGCGGCTTCTAACAGCTTGCTTGTGGTCTGTGCAACCATTATTGGTAACTACTACGGTGTAAGTACCTGTGGTGTTTACGGTGATACTGGCAGTGTTGGCTGCGCTAATCACGCCGCCATTAGAGGCTGTCCAAGCGTAAGTGCCTCCGCCGTTAGCGGTTAAGGTGGTGCTTGTGCCTGTGCAGAAGGTGCTGCTGCCGCTGATGCTTGGATTTGGGTTAGCATTGACCGTTACGGTAGTGCTGGCAGTAGCCGTACAACCATTAACACTGCTAACGGTTACGGTATAAGTACCTGCATTATTAACCGTAATGGTTTGGTTAGTTGTAGTGTTTGACCAAATATAGCCAGCGTATCCTGCACCTGCATTTAAGGTGGTGCTGCTACCTTGACAAAAACTCAACGAGCCTGTTATATTGGGCGTTAAAGGTGTGCCTACGTGTATATATAAGGTATCGCTGACCATACCACAAGCACCGCTTGGCATCACAATGTACAAAATTTGGTAAGTTCCGGCGGTAACTTGGCTGGCATCGAACAAGTTGCCAAACACGCCCGTACCTACCCACGAGCCATTGGTGTTGCTATTGTTGCTCAATAAAGCAGATAGGTTTATGGTAGATGCCGTACACAGGGTGGTATCGGTGGTTGTTAAACTAACTATTGGTGCTGCCTGAACATTTATGGTGGCAGATGCAATACCCGTACAACCGTTGGTATTTGTTACCGTAACGGTATAGGTAGTGTTAGTAGTAGGGCTAACTATGTTGTTAACTGGATTATTGGCTCCTGCAATGTTACTCCAATTGTAAGTAGCGCCTGTGCCGCCGCCGCTTGCCGTTAAAGTGGTGCTATTGCCTCCGCAAATGGTTGTATTACCCGTAATAGTAGGGGTTATGTTGTTGCTGCTAATTACTACACTTGCCGTAGCAGTACAACCGTTACCATCCGTTACCGTTACCCAATAATTGCCTGCTGCTAAATTGGTAGCAGCAGCGGTTGCTTGTCCGTTGTTCCAAAGATAAGTTAAGGGTGGTGTGCCGCCGCTTGCTGTTGCTACCGCCGAGCCGCTTGTATCGCCATTACACGATGGGTTTACACCTGTTGCCGATGCTGTAAGGTTCGTAGGTTGTATAACCGTAACAGTAGTTGTTTTAGAACAACCTTGACTGTCGGTGACAGTTACCGTATAAGTGCCCGCGGCTAAGTTAGTAGCAGTTATAGCAGTTTGTCCGTTGCTCCAAGCATAGGTATACCCAGCAGGTGTGCCGCCACTTGCTGTAACAGTTGCCGAACCATTGGTAGCCCCATTACACAAGGGATTTGTACCTGTTGCCGATGCTGTAACGGGTGTAGGTTGTGTAAGTGTTACGTTGGTAGTAGTTGAGCAACCTTGCGAGTCGGTAACAGTAACCGTATAGCTACCCGATGCTAAACCATTGGCATTGGCACTATTTTGTCCGTTACTCCACGCATAAGTATAGGCAGGTGTGCCACCACTTGCGGTAACGCTTACCGTTCCGTTTGCACCGCCATTACACAAAGGGTTTGTACTTGTTGCCGAGGCATTAACAGGCGGCGGAGTTACAAGGATAACACTTGCAGTAGCATTACAAATACCACTTGTTACCGTAACGGTATAGGTACCTGCACTTAGGTTGTTGATAGTTTGGGTAGTTTGGCTGTTGCTCCACAAATAAGTGTAGTTGCTACTGCCATTTGCTGTAACTGTAGCTGTGCCATTGTTTCCGCTGCACGAGCCATTGGTAGATGTAGCATTTACTATAATAGATGAAGCAATAGTTACGCTTACTTGGGTGTTACCTGTGCAGCCATTAGCATCTGTAACAACAACTGCGTAGTTGCCAAACGTAAGGGCATTGATTGTTTGGGTAGTGGCTCCGTTGTTCCAAAGGTAGGTGGCATATCCTGCACCTGCATTTAGGGTAGTGCTGCTGCCTTGACAAATGGTGGTATTGCCTGTTATGTTGGGTGTTAATGGGTTGCTACAAGGCGTGCAAGCCTGAACAGTAATACTTATGCTTTGGTAATTGGCACAAAGTGTGGCTAACTGATTGAGCGAACTTAGGGTATCGGCTTGCAAGGTGGCATGAAAATAGTTGAGGGCAACGACTACATAATTGCCTGCTGTAATGCCCAAAGCTGCCAAATTAAAAATACCTGTGGTGTTTTGTGCCAAGATACTCGAGTCGGGGGTGGCAGTACAAAGCAAATAGGTTTGTCCATAACAAAAATCGGTGTTATAGCTTGCTGCGCCTACATATAGCGTGCTGTCGGTGCAATAAGGTGCATTGTTGATGATAATAGGCGCGCTAGTTTGGGCTTCGCAGGTGGGCGTGACCAATTCGGGGGCGGCAAGTTTTACTATCCAGTAATCGTTAAAGCCATGGTTGCCGGTTACATTGCCGCCATTAGCCCCTGCCGAGCCTGTTAATAGGTATCCGCCATCGGTGGTTTGAAGTACATCAAAGGCGGTATCATCGTCGGTGCTGCCCAACGATTTTTGCCAAACAAGGTTGCCATTGGCATCTAATTTCATGGTTGAGTAATCAAAAGCGCCATTATTACCCGATACATCGCCGTTGTTAGAGGAGGTATAGCCTGTAACAACAAAGCCGCCATCGGTGGTTTGAGCAATGCTATAAGCCCAATCGCTACTACTACCGCCCAAAGCTTTTTGCCAAATTAGGTTGCCATTACTATCTAATTTCACTATCCAATAATCCAACGAGCCGTGGTTGTTGGTTACATCGCCGTTGTTAGATTGGGCATAACCTGCCACAATATAGCCACCATCGGTGGTTTGTTGCACATCGTAAGCGGCATCGCTGATAGTGCCACCTAATGCTTTTTGCCACACTAAGCTGCCATTGGCATTTAGTTTTACTATCCAATAGTCGCGGGTGTTGGTGCCGTGATTGCCCGTTACATCGCCACTATTGGGCGAGTAGGTAGAGCCAGCTACAATAAAACCGTTGTCGGTGGTTAGGCGTATGCTGTATGCTTCTTCTACATCGGTTCCGCCCAAGGCATTTTGCCAAACAAGGTTGCCGTTGCTGTCTAATTTCACTATCCAATAATCAAAAAGTCCATGATTACCCGTTACATTGCCCCCAACCGAGAAGCTATAACCTGCTATGGCATAGCCACCATCGTTGGTTAGGGTGATACTTTCGGCATAATCGTAACTCTCGCCACCAAGTGTTTTTTGCCAAACGATATTGCCGTTGCTGTCTAATTTTACCACCCAATAGTCGTTTTGTCCATTGTTTAAGGTAATATCGCCATTAGTGGAGTAGGTGTTGCCAGCTACTATATAGCCGCCATCGGGGGTAAGTTGTATGTCTTTTGCATCGTCGTCGTCGGCTCCGCCGTAGGTTTTTTGCCAAACAATACTACCTGCTGCATTTAGTTTCACTACCCAATAATCGTTTCCGCCGTGGTTGCCTGTTACATTAAAATTGGTAGATGCCGCTGTGCCTGCCACAATATAGCCACCATCGGGGGTTTGTTTGGCACTGTATCCATAGTCGTTGTTTGAGCCACCCAACGATTTTTGCCATTCTATAGTAGGTTGGGCTTCTTGGAGGCAGGATATATACGGGTTTGAGGCACAAGCATAATTAACCCCCACTGTATCCACAAAACACCCATTTGTTACTTGCCAAGTGGCAGTACCGCTATCACCTGCGTTTACGGTGGTAGGTACGCTAATGGGCGTTAGGGTATAGGCGATGCAGGTGCTTGTTATGGTGGGTACTTGGCAGGGCAAAGTACTGGTGCTTACTAGTGCATTATTATAGGTAGATGGGTTAATTTGCAAAGCCAAATAACCTGCGGCAATGGGTGCAGCGGTGGTATCTTTGCAAATAAGGGCGCAATATAGGGTATCGGTGGCTTGGCAGGTGTTGCCTGTGTAGGTGGCAGTGTAGGTGGCTAAGTTAATACGGTTAGTAAATGCCGCATTGGTAGACCAAATAATGCTGTCTAACTGCACAAACTCGTCGGTGTATTGTAGGGTGCTTTGGGCTTGTGCAAAATTGGGGCTTGTG
>JADKCK010000109.1 GCA_016718845.1 Sphingobacteriales bacterium | reverse complement strand
TAGTTGGAGTGCAACAGATAATGCCGATGTAACGGGCGAAACAACAACAACAAGCACAGCAAGTAGCATCACTGACATCTTGGTTAACATAAGTGGAACACTTCAAACGGTTATTTACACAGTGACACCAACGAGTGCTGACGGTTGTGCGGGTAATCCATACACCATTACGGTAACGGTTAATCCAGCACCAATATTTGATGTAATTGCAAATGCAGCTTATTGTAACAATGATGCAGCAACCGCTATCAACTTTAACACCAACGTAAGTGGAGCTACCATTACATGGACAAGCACTGTAAATGTTGGCTTTGGAACAAGTGGTAATGGAAACATACCTGCATATACAGCTACTAACACAGGTACGACACCTGTAACAACTACGGTAACGGTAACAGCTACTGGTGTAGGAAGTTGCGTAACAACAACAACCTTTACAGTAACAGTTAATCCAACGCCAGCTGTAAATACAGTTAGCACCCCTGAAACTTGTAACGAATTGAACAATGGTACAGCTAGCATCACACCTATTGTGGGTACTGCACCATTTAACTACCAATGGAGTAATGGCGATGTTACAGCTAACATAACTGCATTGTCTGCTGGTACTTACACTGCAACGGTAACCGATGCTAACGGTTGTTCAACCATCACTAGCACGAGTGTTACACAACCAGACGTATTAACAGCAACAGCAAGTGGTGTTAATGAAACCTGTAATCAGTTAAATAATGCAAGTGTAAGTGTAGTAGCCGCGGGTGGTACAACTGCATACAGTTATTTATGGAACAGCGGTGAAGCAACAGCAAGCGTAAGCAATGCAACTGCTGGTACTTATACCGTAACGGTAACCGATGCTAATGGTTGTACTGTATCTACTAGCACTGTTGTTACTCAACCAGACGTATTAACAGCAACCCTCGAAAGCACAGTAAATGTAAGCTGTAGCACAATTACTCCTGATGGAGCTATCAACATAGCAACAACTGGTGGTACAACTGCTTATACTTACGCTTGGACAGGATCTGCCGCAACAACCGAAGATTTGACAGGCTTGGCAGCAGGTAACTACACACTAACCGTAACCGATGCTAATGGTTGTTCAACAGTAGTAGGACCAATAACTATTACCTTGAACCCCGATCCTACCATCACAGTGGGTAACTCTACTACTATCTGTACAGGCGGCGTGGCTAACTTTACCGCAAACGTAGCTAACGGAGTTGGTACTTGTGGCGTTCAGTGGGAACAACTCATTGGTGCCACATGGACACCTATCTCGGGTGCTAATGCTACTACCTACACCACAGTTCCGCTAACAGCTACAACAGATTATCGTGCAGTTTATAGTTGCTCAACAGGTTGTACAGTTACTTCTAGCCCAGTAACAGCTACCGTAACTGCCGACCCAGCAATAGCTATTGCTAGCGATGCAACCGTATGTACAGGTGGTACAAGTGTCTTAACAGCTACACCTTCGGGCGGAACAGACTCTTGTATTATCCAATGGCAATCAAGTATTGATAATAGTAACTGGACAAACATTCCGGGTGCTAATGCAGCAACTTATACTACCCCAACCCTAACGACAACAACTTACTACCGTGCATTGTATACTTGCAATGGCAATGGTTGCGATGGTGCTACTTCTGGAAGTGTAACTATTACAGTTACTGCTACACCGGTAATTATCATCAATGCCGTACCTAACGGTAACTAAGCGTGTCGAATAACAAAAGTGAAGTTGTTCAGTAACTAAAGAACAACTTCACTTTATCTAAAAAATAAAAAATACACCATAGCTTATACTTAACAAAGCAATGTGTTTTTTATGAAACTAGGTAATGCATGTTCTCACTGCAAAAAAACAAGATTTGTCGAATTTAATATTTGCATACACACAGCTATTTTTTAATAATTGTGAACGGCTATGAAAATATTATCAAATTTATTAAAATGCTTTTTTGCAGTGAGATTAGCATTATTACTTTGCCATTAATTTCATGTTTTATATATAATTAATAATATCAAAAACATATAATCAATTACCTCCTTCTCTAAAATATAAATAAGATAGAGAGGGGGGTAGTGGCAAATTAAGGAAATAAAGACAGTGAAATGAAATTATTTTCCATTATTTTATATTACATGCTTATATTTAATGTTTTTTTGAACACAGAAAGCTACATTATCGTAATTTTTGCTTATCTTTACTACCAAAATTAAGACATGCTAATTTAAATGTACAAAAATTTGAATTTATAGAGACTAAATACATAAACACAAAGAAGATTTAGTGCTAAATTGCCTAATTATATTAGATTATTTATTTACTAAAAACAAAATATTTTAACAAAGCTCTTTTATTGTCTGCCTAATATTGTTTGATTAATTAATTATTTTAGGATCACTCTAAATAAATATTTACTTAAATATTTATTTATATTAATGAACAATACTTGCTATTTAATTCAAAACAACAATAAGTAGCTATCTACCATCTAAAATACATACCCTCTAATTTATCGTTCATCAAGCCAACTAACTATCAATATGAAATTACATATAGTTACACATACACGCATTAAAATATTTCGTAATAAAACAGTTAAACTAATTAATTTTATTTTACTGTTCCATTGCATCATACATACCAATTTTCTTTTTGCACAAGGTAATACGTGCTCTAATCCAATTCTGGTGCCTAACCTGCCTTATGTAGCTAGTAATACTACATGTGGCAGCATTGACGACTACGGTTCTCAATGTGGTGGCGATTATGGTGGAGGTGAAGATGTGGTATATTCTTTAACAATTGGCACACCTGGCACAGTGATAATTAATGTAAATGCAACCGGAGGAGCAAATTCTATTGGTTGGTATCTAAAAAATGAAGTTAATTGTACAGATATAAATAGTTGCCTTGTACACGCCGAAAGCGGTGCTATTTCCTTAGCTAGCGGATGGTTTTATTTTAGTAGTGCAGGAACCTATTCTTTAATAATTGATACTCGGCAACCGGTAGCTTGCGCTAGTTATGATATAAACATAAGTGCCTTAGTCGAACCTATTAATGCTATCGCAGTTTGTTCAGGAGGTACGGCAACCTTAAGCTCACAGAGTGGGGGAGGGGTAGCGGTTGTGTTATACAGTGGCAAGAAAGTACCGATTTGGGTGTAAACTGGCAAGATATTTTAGGAGCAAATAACCCCGATTATACCACCGCGGCACTTACACAAACTACTTACTACCGAGCTATCTATACTTGTGCAGGAGCAGGGTGTAATCAAGCTGTATCTAATGTACAAATTGTTACCGTAAATCCGCTACCCACTATAACTACTAGCAGCAATAGCCCCGTTTGCGCAGGCAGTGATTTGCAATTAAATGCAAGTGGCGGCGATACCTATGTTTGGAGTGGTCCTGATGGTTTTACGGCTAACATATCTAACCCAACTATCACTGCAGCAACTACCAACGCCACAGGCAACTATTTGGTTACTGTAACAGATGCTAATGGTTGTAGTAGCACCGCACAAATTAATGTGCTAATTAATTCATCATTAACAACTAGTGTAGTAACCACGCCTATATCGTGTAATGGGGGTAATAATGGTACTGCAACCGCCAATATAACAGGTGGAACATCGCCATATACTTATGCTTGGAGTAATGGCGGTACTACATCGCTCATCAATAACTTAATCGCTGATACTTATACCGTAACTGTAACAGATACCAATGGTTGTTCGGGAATTGGTATAGGTACTGTCTCTGAACCAATATTACTTTCGGCTTCGTTGGTTATTGATAACGAAACAGATTGCTTTGGAGGAACAGATGGAGCTGCTACCATAACAGCAAATGGCGGTACTGCTCCGTATAGTTATTTGTGGAGTAACAATACCACCACTAATGTACTGAATAATGTAGTGGCAGGTACTTATTTGGCAACTATTACAGATGCCAATGGTTGCACGCAAACATTAAGTGCCACATTAAACGAACCTACTGAAATTATAGTAACCTTAGATAATAATACACCAGTTGGCTGTAATGGGGCAAATAATGGCAGCTTAGTCATTAGCGTAAGCGGCGGCACGCCGGGTTACACCTATCTATGGAGCAACGGCAGCACAACCGAAGACGTTAGTGGTCTAAGTGCGGGCAACTACGTAGTAACGGTAACCGATGCCAACGGCTGTACCAGCACCATCGGCTCAACGGTATCTAGCCCAAGTTCGTTAGGTGTTACGGCAACGCTTACCCAAGTGTTGTGTAACGGCGGCAATAATGGCTCGATAGATGCGAGTGTAACAGGCGGCACATCGCCCTACACCTACCTATGGAGCAACGGCAGCACAACCGAAGATATCAACGGTTTAACAGCAGGCAACTACGGCGTAACCGTAACCGATGCCAACGGTTGTAACATAACCGATACGTATTTAATTACAGAACCAAGTGCAGTGGCGATAACTGTTGATAGCAGCACGCCCACTACCTGTAACGGAACCCCTACGGGTTCAATAGCTATTAGTGTAACAGGTGGCACACCGGGTTACAACTACTTATGGAGCGATGGCAGCACCACCGAAGATATTAGCGGATTAAGTGCAGGCAACTACGTAGTAACGGTAACCGATGCCAACGGCTGTACCAGCACGGTTGGAGCGACAGTATCTAGCCCAAGTTCGTTGGCTGTTACGGCAACGCTTACTCAAGTGTTGTAACGGCGGCAACAATGGTTCGATAGATGCTACGGTAACAGGCGGCACATCGCCCTACACCTACCTATGGAGCAACGGCAGCACAACCGAAGATATCAACGGTTTAACAGCAGGCAACTACGGCGTAACCGTAACCGATGCCAACGGTTGTAACATAACCGACACTTATTTAATTACAGAACCAAGTGCAATAGCGATAACGGTAGATAGCAGTACGCCTACTACCTGTAACGGAGCACCTACTGGCTCTATATCCATTAGCGTAAGGGGCGGCACCTGGGTACATTTACTTATGGAGCGATGGTAGCACCGAAGACGTGAGTGGATTAAGTGCGGGCAACTACGTAGTAACGGTAACCGATGCCAACGGCTGTACCAGCACGGTTGGAGCGACAGTATCTAGCCCAAGTTCGTTAGGTGTTACGGCAACGCTTACTCAAGTGTTGTGTAACGGCGGCAACAATGGCTCGATAGATGCTACGGTAACAGGCGGCACATCGCCCTACACCTACCTATGGAGCAACGGCAGCACAACCGAAGATATTGGCGGTTTAACAGCAGGCAACTACGGCGTAACCGTAACAGATGCCAACGGTTGTAACATAACCGACACTTATTTAATTACAGAACCAAGTGCAGTAATAGTAACTGTTGATAGCAGCACGCCCACTACCTGTAACGGAGCCCCTACGGGTTCGATAGCTATTAGTGTATCAGGCGGCACGCCGGGTTACACCTACCTATGGAGTGACGGCAGCACGACCGAAGACGTTAGTGGTCTAAGTGCGGGCAACTACGTAGTAACGGTAACCGATGCCAACGGCTGTACCAGCACGGTTGGAGCGACAGTATCTAGCCCAAGTTCGTTGGCTGTTACGGCAACGCTTACCCAAGTGTTGTGTAATGGCGGCAACAATGGCTCGATAGATGCGAGTGTAACAGGCGGCACATCGCCCTACACCTACCTATGGAGCAACGGCAGTACGACCGAAGATATTGGCGGTTTAACAGCAGGCAACTACGGTGTAACCGTAACCGATGCCAACGGTTGTAACATAACCGATACCTATTTAATTACAGAACCAAGTGCAGTAATAGTTAGTGTAGATAGCAGCACGCCCACTACTTGTAACGGAACCCCTACGGGTTCAATAGCTATTAGTGTAACAGGTGGCACACCGGGTTACAACTACTTATGGAGCGATGGCAGCACCACCGAAGATATTAGCGGATTAAGTGCAGGCAACTACGTAGTAACGGTAACTGATGCCAACGGCTGTACCAGCACGGTTGGAGCAACGGTATCTAGCCCAAGTTCGTTAGGTGTTACGGCAACGCTTACTCAAGTGTTGTGTAACGGCGGCAACAATGGCTCGATAGATGCTACGGTAACAGGCGGCACATCGCCCTACACCTATTTATGGAGCAACGGCAGCACAACCGAAGATATTGGCGGTTTAACAGCAGGCAACTACGGCGTAACCGTAACCGATGCCAACGGTTGTAACATAACCGATACTTATTTAATTACAGAACCAAGTGCGGTAATAGTTAGTGTAGATAGCAGCACGCCCACCACTTGTAACGGAGCCCCTACGGGTTCTATATCCATTAGCGTAAGCGGCGGCACGCCTAACTACACCTATTTATGGAGCAACGGCAGCACAACCGAAGACGTTAGTGGTCTAAGTGCAGGCAACTACGTAGTAACGGTGACCGATGCCAATGGCTGTAGCAGCACCGTTGGAGCGACAGTATCTAGCCCAAGTTCGTTGGCAGTTACGGCAACGCTTACCCAAGTGTTGTGTAACGGCGGCAACAATGGTTCGATAGATGCTACGGTAACAGGCGGCACATCGCCCTACACCTACCTATGGAGCAACGGCAGCACAACCGAAGATATTGGCGGATTAACAGCAGGCAACTACGGCGTAACCGTAACAGATGCCAACGGTTGTAACATAACCGACACTTATTTAATTACAGAACCAAGTGCAATAGCGATAACGGTAGATAGTCAGCACGCCCACTACCTGTAACGGAGCCCTACGGGTTCGATAGCCATTAGCGTAAGTCGCGGCACGCCTGCTACACCTATTTATGGAGCAACGGCGGCACAACCGGAAGACGTTAGTGGTCTAAGGTGCGGGCAACTACGTAGTAACGGTAACCGATGCCAAGGGCTGTAGCAGCACCATTGGCGCAACGGTATCCAGTCCAGCAATTCGTTGGGTGTTGCCCTACACCTACCTATGGAGCAACGGCAGTACAACTGAAGACATCGGCGGATTAACAGCAGGCAACTACGGTGTAACCGTAACCGATGCCAACGGATGTAACATAACCGATACCTATTTAATTACGGAACCAAGTGCAGTGGCGATAACTGTTGATAGCAGCACGCCCACCACTTGTAACGGAGCCCCTACGGGTTCGATAGCGATTAGTGTATCAGGTGGTACGCCGGGTTACACCTATCTATGGAGCAACGGCAGCACAACCGAAGACGTTAGTGGTCTAAGTGCAGGCAACTACGTAGTAACGGTGACCGATGCCAATGGCTGTACCAGCACGGTTGAGCAACGGTATCTAGCCCAAGTTCGTTGGCTGTTACGGCAACGCTTACTCAGGTGTTGTGTAATGGCGGCAATAATGGCTCGATAGATGCGAGTGTAACAGGCGGCACATCGCCCTACACCTACCTATGGAGCAACGGCAGTACGACCGAAGATATTGGCGGTTTAACAGCAGGCAACTACGGTGTAACCGTAACCGATGCCAACGGTTGTAACATAACCGATACCTATTTAATTACAGAACCAAGTGCAGTGGCGATAACTGTTGATAGCAGCACGCCCACCACTTGTAACGGAGCCCCTACGGGCTCTATATCCATTAGCGTAAGCGGCGGCACGCCGGGTTACACCTATCTATGGAGCAACGGCAGCACAACCGAAGACGTTAGCGGATTAAGTGCAGGCAACTACGTAGTAACGGTAACCGATGCCAACGGCTGTACCAGCACGGTTGGAGCGACAGTATCTAGCCCAAGTTCGTTAGGTGTTACGGCAACGCTTACTCAAGTGTTGTGTAACGGCGGCAACAATGGCTCGATAGATGCGAGTGTAACAGGCGGCACATCGCCCTACACCTACCTATGGAGCAACGGCAGTACGACCGAAGATATTGGCGGTTTAACAGCAGGCAACTACGTGGTAACAGTAACAGATTTGAACGGATGTAACATAACCGATACCTATTTAATTACGGAACCAAGTGCGGTAATAGTTAGTGTAGATAGCAGTACGCCCACCACTTGTAACGGAGCCCCCCTGGTTCGATAGCGATTAGCGTATCGGGTGGCACGCCAGGTTACTACCTATTTATGGAGCAACGGCAGCACAACCGAAGACGTGAGTGGATTAAGTGCAGGCAACTACGTAGTAACGGTGACCGATGTCAATGGCTGTAGCAGCACCGTTGGAGCGACAGTATCTAGCCCAAGTTCGTTGGCTGTTACGGCAACGCTTACCCAAGTGTTGTGTAATGGCGGCAACAATGGTTCGATAGATGCTACGGTAACAGGCGGCACATCGC
Source organism: Sphingobacteriales bacterium (assembly GCA_016718845.1). Lineage (GTDB taxonomy): Bacteria > Bacteroidota > Bacteroidia > Chitinophagales > UBA2359 > JAEUUX01. The sequence continues at coordinate 75,359 of JADKCK010000109.1, read as the reverse complement.
CCTACACCTACCTATGGAGCAACGGCAGTACAACTGAAGACATCGGCGGATTAACAGCAGGCAACTACGGTGTAACCGTAACCGATGCCAACGGTTGTAACATAACCGATACGTATTTAATTACAGCACCAGCAATAGTTGATATTAGCATGGATAGTAACACACCAATAAGTTGCAATGGACAAATTGATGGAGCAATAGCCGTGAGTGTATCAGGTGGCACATCATCCTACACCTATTTATGGAGCAACAATGCTACAACACAGGATATTAGTGGCTTGACCGCAGGTACATACACACTAACCGTTACGGATACCAATGGATGTAGTAGTACCTTCCAAACAACGATAGACAACCCATCAGCGATAACTATTAACGAAGACATAACCCAAATACGTTGTAATGGTCAAAACAATGGAGCTATAGGTTTGACCATAGTAGGCGGCACTTTCCCATACAACTACAACTGGTCGAATGGGGCAATAGGAAATGTGGTAGGTGGATTATCGCCAGGCACTTATACTGTAACTGTAACTGATAATAACGGCTGTACAGCTACCGAAAGCTACACTATTACCCAACCAACTGTTTTAGTATTAACAACAGTAAGTGTTACCAATGCACTATGCGATGGCACACCAACAGGGTCAATTGATATGAACGTATCGGGTGGTACGCCTTTCTATACCTATCTGTGGAGTAATGGCACAATAACCCAAGATTTAACCAATGTTGGAGGTGGTATTTATAGTGTAACGGTGACCGACGCCTTGGGCTGTACCCAATCAACAAGTATTAATATACCGTTTGGTTTAACCATTGCTGTTACTGGCGGTATTGCCAACATAGGTTGCGAAGCTGGTAATATTGGTTCGATAGATGTAACACCTGGGGGAGGTAGCACACCATTTAGTTTTATTTGGAGTAATGGCAGCACCACCGAAGATTTAAACAATATCGGAGCAGGTACTTATACCGTAACTATTACCGATGCCAATGGTTGTTCGGCAAGCACTAGCACCACCATACAAGGCTCATCGCCACTTAGCATACAGCCAACTGTAAATGGGGTAACTTGTTTTGGCGATGCTAATGGTAATATTTCTATTGTAACCGTAGGCGGTACTTTACCCTTATCTTACTTATGGAACAACGGCAGTACTACCCAAAACCTAAGTGGTTTATCGGGCGGAAGTTATAACTTAACCGTTACCGATGCCAACGGATGTACCGCAACAACAAATACCACACTAATAGAGCCAGCAGTATTAGCACCTTATGTGGCTAACGCCGCCAATATTACTTGTGCAGGCGATATAAATGGTTTTATAGATGTAGAGGTAAATGGCGGTACAACTCCATTTACTTATTTGTGGATAACAGGAGCGACTACCCAAGATTTAGCAAACCTACCAGCAGGCGACTATAAAGTGTTAGTAACCGATGCCAATGGTTGTACGGCAATAACCGGAGCTATTATTAAAGACGTAGATCCGCTAACTATTACAGTAGATAGCCTACAACAAGTAGGTTGTACCGGAGCTAACGATGGAGCGATTTACATTACCGCTGATGGTGGTAGCGAAGGGATAAACTATGCTTATTTATGGAGCAACGGCAGCACCACCGAAGATATAACCGGCTTGGGCTTAGGTACTTACACCCTAACCGTTACCGATGGAAATGGCTGTACCGTAACATCGAGTACAAATATTGGTAACAGCAACCCGCCCGACATACAAAGTGTGACAAGTGGCTGCGGTGCAGGTGGAAGTGGTGTGATAACTATATTGGCAGACGGCAGTCCATCGGGCAGTGCCTTGTTATATAGCATCAACGGAACAACATTCCAAAGCAGCAATATATTTACAAACGTATCGAGTGGCACCTATACCGTTACCGTAAAAGGTGCAATATCAGGCTGTACCTCAACGGCAAACGTAGTGGTAACTGGTCCGGCAACAATAACCAATGTAACTGCCTCTTGTAATGGTGGAGTTGGTACAGGTAGTATTAGCATTACAGCTACTGCACCTGCGGGTAATACGATAAGCTATTCGATTAACGGAGCCGATTATCAAAACTTTAACGTATTTACTGCCTTAGCCAATGGTACGTATAAGGGTTGATGTCCGAAACAACAATAATAATTGTGTAACTACACAAACAGTAAATGTAAACTGCCTAAACTAGCGCGAAGTGGCAACAGCCAACAACAATGGTCCTGTTTGCAGGGGTAATGTCGGATTAACTGCTAGCTCGGGCGGTATCGCCTATGCGTGGAGTGGCCCGCGGGTAACTATACGCAACAAAATCCATTTATTATAGGGTATAACTGCCGCACAAGGCGGAGTTTATACCGTAACCGTTACGTATGCCAGCGGCTGTACGGCTACGGCAACAACCAACGTGGTACTAAATGCAGCACCAGTTATTGTAGCTGCTGTGGGTAGTTGTAACGGTTTGTCGGGTGTAATTACCATTACTGCTACGGGTAGCAACCTTCAATACTCACTAAATGGTTTTAATTACCAAACAAGCAACGTATTTACCAATCAAGCCAATGGCACTTATACCGTATATGTACGCAATACAGTAACAGGTTGTATCGTATCGCAGAGTGGGGTGGTGGAATTGCAATGCTTGCCCAGGTACAGTAGTAGCATCGAGCAATAGCCCTGTTTGTGGAGGTAGTGCTATTTATTGACTAGTACTATAAGCGGAAGTACAGCTACAAGTTATGCATGGAGTGGTCCGGCTGGAACTAGTTCTTTACCTAATCCAACTATTGCCAACGCTACACCTGCAAAAGCGGGCATTTACACGGTAACTGTAACATTTGCAGGTGGTTGTACTGCTACTGCAACAACCAATGTGGTACTAAGTGCAACACCAGTTATTACGGTTGCAGTAGGTAGTTGTAGCGGTTTGTCGGTGTAATTACCATTACTGCTACGGGTAGCAACCTTCAATATTCAACAAATGGTATTAACTATCAAACAAGTAATGTATTTACCAATCAAACCAATGGTACTTATACCGTGTATGTACGCAATACGGCAACAGGTTGTATCGTGTCGCAAAGCGGGGTAGCAGTAAATTGTGGTGCTTGTGCAGGTACGGTAGTGGCATCGAGCAATAGCCCTGTATGTACTGGTAGTGCTATTTTATTGACTAGTACTATAAGCGGAGGTACAGCTACAAGCTATTCATGGAGTGGTCCGGCTGGGGTTAGTACTTTCCTAACCCAACTATTGCCAACGCTACTCCTGCCAAGGCGGGTGTCTATACCGTAACTGTAACATTTGTAGGTGGCTGTACTGCCACAGCAAGTACCACCATAGTAGTTAGACCCAAACCAACTATTCAGTCAGCAATTAAAACTTGTGTAACAGATAGTGGTACAATAACCGTTACGGCAACTAGTAACCCAGTATCAAATGGGGTGCAATATTCGTTAGGTGGGGTTAATTACCAAACAAGCAATGTGTTTAGTGGCTTACCTAATGGCAGTTATACGGTATATGTACGCGACAATGTAACAGGTTGTGTAACTATCTTATCTACACCTGTTGTTATTAGCTGTTCTACTACTTGTACGGCAACAGCTAGTAATAATGGTCCGGTATGTCTAGGTAGCTCCATACAATTAACCTCTACAGCAGGCGGAACTAGCTATATCTGGAGCGGTCCTTCGGGCGTTTCGAGTGTGCAAAACCCCGTTATACCCAATATGACTCCTATTAAAACAGGGGTTTATACCGTAACCATAACCTACTCGAATGGTTGTACGGCTACGGCTACTACCACTTTAAGCCTAAAAACAGCACCAGTTGCTTCTATCAATGCTAGCGGACCCACTACATTCTGTAGCGGCAGTAGCGTAGATGTAGCAGCAAGTGCAAGCGGAGCGGGTCCGATGACTTATATATGGAATAATGGCAGCACAAGCAGCATTACAACCATTACTACAGGCGGTACTTATACCGTAACGGTAACAAACAGCGTAGGTTGTACTACTACATCTACCATTGCTATAACCGTTACCGAGTGTTGCCAAGCTAATGCAGGTGTGGTGGCTGTACCAACACCACCTTGTCTAACGAACCACTAATTGCCACCATATCGGGGTACAATAGTAGTGCTAACTATGCTCAATATTTTTTATTGGTAAATGCCAGCAACGTCATTATAGCTGTTAATACTACAGGCATATTTGCTACCACTGGTTTAGCCGCAGGCAATTATAGTGTATTCGGATACAATGTACAAATAAGCCCAACCGCAGGTGGAGCCAATCCGCCAGCAGTAGGCAGCTTAATAAGTGCCTTAACAGGCAACTGTTATGCCCTAAGCAATGCACCTGTAAGTATTAACCTAAATGCCTTACCTGTTGGTCCGTTAGCAATAGCAAATGTAGAAGAAGGTATATCGGGCGTAGGGCCATTTACCTACAACACCACCCCCCTCGAGATTGTAGGCGGAACCCTACCTTATCAGTTTGATTGGGTCATAAATGGCTATGTGCGTTACGATGTAGAAACAAATGCAGCAGGTGATGGCGTAACTATTACTATTTATTATAGCGATGATGCCAATTTTACGGTGACCATATCGGATAGTAATGGATGTACAAACGAAAACTTGCAATACGACAACGCACCCGGTAGTACCAACGACATAATAGATATTGACAGCTACGAAGTAGCACCAACCGCCGAAGGAGAAGCCAATGGCACAATAACCCTACAGGTAAGCGGCGGCGATTTTACCTGCGGACAATACACCTACGAATGGTTTGGACCCGACAACTGGGTACCAAACTACCCAACAACAGGTGGCGGTACTTATGTATTAGAAGGGGCTATATCGGGTTGGTACCCAAGTAATTGTTACCGATTGTAACGGACAAGTGACCGAAGGTTGGTATTGGGTTCCCGAAGGCACACGTGGTCGTACGAAACTTGACCTTGATGCCTTGATGCGTGCCTACCCTAACCCATTCGACCAAGTTACCACCATATCGTTTATGATGAATGCCGACACCGATGCCAAAGTATTGCTATACAGCACCGACGGACGTATGGTTAGCCAATTGTTCAACGGACGCGTCGAAAAAGACGTAGTGTACGATGTGCAACTAGATGGTAGTAACCTGCCAGTAGGCGTTTATTATGTTCGACTACTAACAGGTACGGGTACTGTGCGGGTAGAGAAATTGGTTGTTAGCCGTTAGTGCAAATTATAAAGAATGGCTAGTTATAAAAACCTCCATTACTATCTTTTGAGCATAGTATTGGAGGTTTTCTTACAAAAAATATAAATTTACTATTCGATAGCGTTAAGTGGATAAATACCCAATTTAAATAAAATTAAAAGTATTATTATTATGAAATTAATTTCAATAATTACCACCTTTATAGTATTACATTGCTCGATTGCTCTGTTTGCACAAACTACCAAACCCGTACAAGAACAAGCTTTGCCCGCTAGTTCAGTCGATATGTCGTACCTAAAAAAAGGAACATATGCCGATACTCCGCCCCCGTTGAACAATATTAGTATCGGATATTTTGAAGATTTAGCCTTAGCCTATCAATACAAAGAACAGGTTAAACACCTAAACTTGCAAAATCAAAATTTGGGAATATTGCCAAATAAAGTGTTGGAATTTAGCCAACTCGAAATACTGGATGTTTCTAATAATCAAATTAACTCGCTTCCTAACGAATTGGCAAGCTTGAAAAATTTGCAACAACTATTTATTAACAAAAATAATTTTGGCGAATTTCCATCGGTTATTACACAATTATCAGGCTTAAAAACACTAAATATAGGTCATAACCCCATTAATTCTTTACCAAAAGAAATAACAAACTTGACTGTTTTAGAAAAATTAGTGATTGAAGCCATGCCGCCATCGTTTGTGTTAAATCCCGAAATAGGTCAACTTAGTCAACTAAAAGAGCTGTATATTTTAGCTTCGCACGTAACCCAATTACCTTTCGATTTTTCGAACCTAAAAAATTTGGAAGTACTTTGTCTAAATAACAACCAATTGCCATTGCTCGATGAATCGGTGTATACACTAAGCAACTTAAACTATTTGTCGTTTGGGCAAAATAAAATTAGCCAAATTTCTCCGGCTATTTCTCACCTTAAACAGCTAACTTATTTGGGTATTTTCGAAAATCCAATTAACGACCTGCCGCAAGAAGTGTATAAACTAGCTCAATTAGAAGAATTTAGTTGTTGGAACATAAACATAAATTTCGAGAAAATTTCGAACCAAACTATGTTTAAAAACAAAACAATTGAATTACACAATAGTATATCTGATGCACGTTAATTAAATAACAAAACAAATGAAAAGTAGTGCTTTTACAAAACAATACGTGTTATGCCTGCTATTTGGTGGATTATTTGGCTGCTTTACTACTAATCAACTCATTGCAAACCCAAATGAACAACTTGTTAATTACTCGAATAACACAACTAAAAATGCCCAATTGATAGTTGTGTTAAACAAAAAATTGTCGGATTTACTGGTCTACGATAAATTTTCACCACCAGTAGCTTCTCGAATTTTTGCCTATGCTAACCTTTCTGCCCGAGTAACAACAAGTGAATTTGATAAGACACCTTATCCTAAAATACCTTTAGTGTTCGATAAACTAAAAAAAAATAACTATTCCGAAGAAATTATAGTACTATGTATCGTAAAAAGCTTTAGTTTTGTGGCTAAAGAAATGGTTTATTCGCAAACTAAATGGAAAGTAAGTTCCGAAGAGCTTATCAATAAATTTATTGCCGATAACCACATCAGTTCCAAATCGGTTGTTATCGCCGACTCTGTTGCCCAAATAGAAGCTAAACAAATTCTAAAATGGGCTAGTACCGACGGTTACGCACAACGTTTGGCTTTTAAAAAATATGAAGTGTTTTACAGCATCGATTCTACATGGAAACCAACAGCCCCTTCTTACGGCTTACCTGTTGAACCCTATTGGGGAACAATACGACCATTTTATGTATCGTCGGTAGATAGCTTTTTGCAGCAATACAAACCCGTTTCTTTTTCAACTAAACCCAAATCGGCGTTTTACAAAATGACCAAAGAGGTATACCAACGCTCAAAAAAACTAAATACTAACCAACAAAATATTGCCAATTTTTGGGATTGCAACCCCGTACAATCTAAAAATTATGGACATGTTACGCTATATAATTTTCGCAACACCGCGGCTCATTGGATATTATTGGCAGGCGATATGCTCCATAACACAAATTGGGACATATACCGCACCGTTCAGTTTTACTCGGATTTAAGCATGGCAATGGCAGATGCATTTATTGTGTGTTGGAAATCTAAATACGATAACAACCTTATCCGCCCCGAAACCTACATCAATAAATACATTTCCAAAGAGTGGAAACCATTCATCGAAACGCCCCAATTTCCTGAATATCCCTCGGGGCATAGTTTAGTATCCGCTACGGCTGCCCAAATTTGCAGCTTTTATTTGGGCAATATGCCAATTACCGAAAAAACCCAAATCGCATTTGGCTTAAAAGCAAAAGACTTCAAAACTTTAATAAGGCAAGCTATAACGCAGGTATTAGTAGGTTTTATGGCGGCATACATTATCTGCCAAGTGTAAAAGACGGAATAAGTATAGGTAATAATATTGGAAATTATATTATTAAAAATAAATTAAAATGAAATATAACTGCCTGTTTGTACTTGTTTTACTGTTGCTAACTAATCAAATTTTAGCCAGCGATACGCTTTTTACACTATTACCACCTAATCAAACAGGTATATTGTTTCGGAACGATGTAGTAGAAACAAACGAGATTAATATTATTACCGAAGGACAAAATTATGTGTATAGTGGGGGAGGAGTAGCTACCGGAGATGTAAATAACGATGGATTACCCGATATCTTTTTGGTCGGAAACATGACCTCATCAAAATTGTACCTCAACAAAGGCAACTTAACCTTCGAAGATGTTTCGGCAACAAGTGGTATTGCCACCAACAACTGGTGCACAGGTGTTACCATGATAGACATAAACAACGATGGTTGGCTCGATATTTTTGTAGGCTCGTATGGGTATCCCACCATCGAAAAAGCACGTTGTTGGCTATTTATTAACCAAAAAAATGGCAAATTTATAGAAAAAGCCGAAGATTATGGCTTGATAAACCGAAACACCAATGTTAGCCAAGCATCGTTTTTTGATTACGACCAAGACGGAGACATGGACGTTTATCTGGCAATATACCCAAGTAAATATAAAGATGAAATAAACTTTGATTTCGAAGACCGATACCCAACTAAAATTGGCTCTGATAAATTATTCGAAAATATAAACAACAAAAACTTTAAAGATGTATCGGCAAAAGCCAATATCATGCCCGAAAATGCCTACGCCCTAAGCATTTTAACCACCGACATAAACAACGATGGCTGGGTAGATATTTATGTAGGAAACGATTTTGCCGCCAATAATTTTCTGTATATCAATCAAGGCAACAAAACATTTAAAGAATCTGTCCGAGATTATTTTGACCATACCAGCTTTTATACCATGGGTATGGAAACTGGCGACCTAAACGGTGACGCCCTACCCGATATAATGGAATTGGACATGAACCCCGAATCGAACCAAAAATATAAGGTTGATTTTCACGAGTTTACCTTTGATATCTATCGAAATGTGGTTAAAAAATACATGCGACAAGAAATAAGAAACAATATATCGCTTAATAATGGCAACAATACTTACTCCGAAATTGGACAAAGCTTAGGCACAGATTTAACCGATTGGAGCTGGACACCCCTCATCAGAGATTTTAATTTAGATGGACAAAACGATATTTTTGTTTCAAATGGCATCAAAAAATACGTCTTAAACGCTGATTTCTTTTTCTGGAAATTCGACTCATTACTGCAAGCCACAGTGCCACTCATAGCCCAAACTATAAGGTAGAAATGCTAAAAGTAGTACCAACTATGTTGTTAACCAACTACTTTTTTGTTAATAAAGGAGATGGAAGTTTTCAAAATAAAGCAAACGAATCGGGTTTAAACCAAATAACCGCCTCCAATGGAGCTGCTTATGCCGACTTAGATGGCGATGGCGACGACGATTTAATACTCAACAATATGGACGATTTTGCGTATATCTACCGCAATAATTCGGACAAAAATAAACCCAATTTTTTTAGTTTTAGACTACTAAACACCAAAGGTGTTTCGATAGACAATGTAAAATACCAATTATTTGCCGGTAACAATACCTATTATTACGAAGCCCTAAATCAGCGCGGATTTTATTCTGCTTCGGACAAATGCTTTACCACAGGCATCGGAAATAACCAAGCAGTTGACTCTTTGTGGGTCATATTGCCACAAAATAAGTATTTTGTACTCAAATCACCAGCTATAAATAAGCTAAATACCTACACACTAACTGCTCAAACAAAATTATCAAACCTAAAAATACCCAAACAAAAAACGCTGTTTGATACCCAAAAGATGAATGAATTAATGAACGTAGAAAACGATTATGTTGATTATAAATACCAACCATCTTTATTGCAACAATACACAAAAATGGGTCCGGCAGCGGCGGTTACTACCAACAAAAAAACAAACATCACCTATCTATATTATGGCACATCAAAAGGTAGCGACAAATATTTAGTTGCCCTAAATCAACAACAACAAATAGTAAACAAAACGCCTTTTTTGCTCGAAAAAGACAAAGAAAATACTTTTGCACTGTTTTTTGATGCCAATAAAGACGGACACGACGACCTATTAGTACTATCTGGTTCGGGCGAGTGGGACGAGAAAGACGAGAATTTAGGCGCCAATTTGTACCTAAACAACGGCACAATGCACTTTATCATAGACACTTCGTTTGCTAAAACAAACAAACATCTGATAAAAGCATTGGCTTTTGATTACGATAAAGACGAAGATACTGATATAGTACTGTTCCCCTTTATTGCCCCGCAAGATTTTCCGAAAGGAAGCGAAGCTGTGTTTTTAAAAAACGAAAAAGGTATATTTTCGGTTGATAAAAAAGCGGCAACTAACTCAACCGGAAATTATATGGATGCCCTTACCATTGATTGGAACAACGATGGATGGGAAGATATTTTAACACTAGGACACTGGATGTCGCCCGAAGTGTGGATAAACAACAAAGGTACATTTAACAAAATAAGTTTGTCGGATACACTAAAAGGCTATTGGAGCGCCCTTGATGTATTTGATATTGATGGTGATGGTACCGAAGAAATATTTATGGGCAACGTAGGCAACAACTGGCGATATAACCTTAGCAGCGAAGACTCGTTGGTGGTTTGGGATGCCGATTTTAACAAAGATGGCGTAAAAGACCCCATTATTTGTACCGCCGAAAAAGGTAAATACTACCCCATTTATTTGTACAACGATTTTACCCGAAATTATCCCTTTACCAAAAAATACATACTGCATCAAGACGATTATTCAAGAGCCGATATAACGCAAATTTTTGCTGACTTCGATTTTAAAAAAGCCCATTACTATACTTGTAACTTTCAAAATCGGTGATGCTAAAAAAAGAAAAAGATGGTAACTATGCACCCCATATACTACCCGAAAAAATACAAGAAGCACCAGTAAATAAGTTTTATGCTATTGATACCCCAAACGCAAAAAGCATGTTAGTATTAGGTCAAAATAAAGAAATGCGCGATGAAATAGGCACAATGGATGCCAACAGAGGACAATTTTTTACCTATACAACTAACAATAAATGGCTTTATATCCTGCCTATAAAACAGGTATAAATATACAACCCCGAAACCAAAGAGGTACTAACACTTGATAATAACACACTATTAGTTATTACCAAAGAAGGTACACCAATAATAATAAAATATCCTTCAACTACTAAATAACCCTAAAAGTAAATATTAATACATGAATAAAATACATATAGTAATAATTATTTTATTGACTTTAATGTCATTAAGTGCTTATACCCAAACCATAAATGTAGAAGTTGATATAGATAACGCTTATTATTCCGAACCAGGATGTGGCGACTGTTATTCTGGACCCGACCCCGATCTTTATGTGCGTGGCTCTTTCGACAATGCAACTTGGACCAACTCGCCCACACTACACTGCGAAGATTGTGGATGCGGTTGGCTTGGATTATACAATTATAATTTTATTAATCCCACCAATCGCACCTACGGCGACCAAGTGTACATTCAATTAGACGGACGTGAATTAGATGGCGGTTTATGTGGTGGCGATGATAATGTATGTGGCGGATATGCACAAGTAGATAATTTAGTTATTACCTCCGAAAACCCCTGCCAATGGAACTACCACACAGGTAGCGCTAGGTCGTGCGGTGGCGGAACCTATCAAGTACAATGGAGTTATTATTGGAAATATGGTTTTGCTCCAACCTTGTCCTATGCCTCCGCACCTAATGGCAATATTGATAGGGTAATTTGTATGGGCACAAACACTACTTTGCAAGTTACTTCAAATACCGATGCCAATGGTAGAAGCTTAGGACGCTTTTATCAATGGCAAGTATCCGACTATACAGGCACTACCTTTGGTTCGGTTAGCAATTGGCAAAACATACCCAACGCTACATCGGCATCTTACACACCGCCACAAATACCCGGCACACGTGCTTATCGTTGTTTAGCAACCTCTAATTGCTCTGCCGATTTTACAACTAATACCGACTACAAAGGTTTTAGGGTTACTTATACGCCCTTTGGTGGTAGTTCGAGTGGTTTAACAATAGGCTTTCCGGCAGGTTTTGGCACTGCCGACTCTGCACCACCTGTCCAATCTACGCCTAATGTTTGCGGTAGCAATGTATTGCCGGGTACGGCTATTACACTAAGCGCTTTAACAGCTATTGTACCTGGTTCGGCACAAAACCAAACTTTTAGCTGGACAATTTCGGGCGTAACACCTGGTACATTGTCGGCAGCTACTGGCTCATCAGTGGTATGGACAACAGGTAGTTCGGGCGGTTCGGCTATCATCACCTAACCTACGTTGATGCTTGCGCTGCTGCTAACGCAACTGCCGCATCTTGCGTAATTAATATAGGGGCACCCATTTGCGATGCCATAAACGTAGCAACCACAGGTATAAATAACAGTACTTGTGGCGGACCCAACAGCCCTTGTGCCACCTTAACAGGTACTAACGGAGCCTTAGCCCGAGCTGCATCCTTAGGTATTTCGCAAATAAAAATAGCCAACGGCAACTACACAGAATCGGCTATTGTAGATATCCCAGCTAACCTGATTATCGAAGGAGGCTATACCGTAACAAGTGGTATTTGGTCAAAAGGCTCAAACTCTACCACTAACATAAGTTGCACAGGCTCGGCTTATAGTCACTACGGCATCGGTGTTAGCGTAGGGCATAATATGGGCTTTAGAAGTAGTAGCGCCAATAACTGGAAATTAATAGATTTAAATATAAGTACGCCAGCTACTTCTGCCACAACAGGTAGTCGGGGTAACTCAAACTATGGTTTATGGATAGACAACTCATCGGGATAAAATTATTCGTTGTAAATATTACTAGCGGTGCTGCTGCCAATGGCGTTTCAGGTTCGGGTTTAGGAGCTGCTGGCTCTAACGGAAATACAGGTGGTGGCGGTAACAATGGCTCTTGTGATGGAGCACCTGGTAATGGTGGTACAGGCGGAGCAACCGTTGGAGGCGGTGCCCGAGCAGGTGGTAATGGTGGTAATGGCGGACGTGGTGGTGATGGAGATGCATCTGGTTGTGTATCAGGTGCATCTGGTACTGTAGGCTCTAATGGTGGAGCAGGTGCTGCACGAGACCCTAGTGCTGGTGGTGGCGGTGGTGGCGGACGACCAGGTGGTCCGGGTGCTAGTGCATCGGGTGGCATAGGTGTATCAGAGGCAACAAATGGTACATTAGGTACACCCAATCATACAGCAGGCGATAGACCAACCAACATTACCTACTCCAACTTTTTTGTACCTGCCCCTCAATCGGCAAATGGCGGCGATGGTACAGGCGGCGGTGGTGGTGCTGGCGGCGGCGGTGGTGGCTCTAATGCCGAGTGCGGATGCTGCTGGTGCGTAGTAGATGATGGAGGTGGAAATGGCGGTGGTGCAGGTGGCTCTGGCGGACAAGGTGGTCAAGGCGGTGCAGGTGCATGGGGTGCAGGGTCGTCGTTTCCAAGATGGGTAAACGGCACATTAGGTACTATAAGTAGCACAACTCTTGTAGCCGGAACGGCAGGTACAGGTGGTACAGGTCAAACTGGCGGTGGCGGTGGCACAGGCGGTAACGGCGGCTCGGGAGCTGGTGCTTGTACGGGCGAAGTAGGAGCAGGTGGTAATGGTAGTAAAGGTGCAAATGGCGCAGCAGGTGGTCGTGGGCGAGATGGTGCTACTGGTATTTCGGCACAAGTACTCTCTCAATCCGGCGGAACAGGAACAACCTCTTCTCCATCTGTAACTATACCTACAAGCCCAACGGTTACCATTAATTACAACAACTATAAACCTTGTAGAAATTCAGAAATTTACTTATCAACCAGTCAGGTATCGCCAACATGGTCGTTTTCGGGTACAGGCTTTGCAACCGTAAACGATTGTAGGGGCAACTTAGGTAGTACTACTTTAAACTCTACAAGCCCTATTGTATACACCAATACAGCCAATCAAACATCAAGTATTACAGTTGGTGGTGTCACCTTTACCGATTATTTGGTTATCTCTGCCGATGCTCGAACAGCACCCGTTATTACACCAAGTGCATCAACAATATGTATTGGCGGAAGCGTAGACATGAGTAAAACCAGTTGGAACACCCCCGAAGATTTTGATTGGGACGTTTTTGATGGTAATAACGTTACTTCGCCCGCTTGTGGGGCAGCACTTACCTCAAATTTAACAACTAACACATCAAATTCAGCAACACCTACTTTTGGTCCCTTTAATACCGCAGGTGTTTATACCATTAAATATAAAGAAAAAGATGGTTGTTGTGGATGGTCGATACCAGCCTATACAACCGTAACCGTAGTAGCCGACCCAACAATGCTTACCCAACCAACTGATGCCGATATCTGTCAAAACTATAGTTTAACATTAACCACAGCGGCAACAGGTGGCACCGGAACGTTTAGTTACCAATGGCAAGTATCTACCTCTAACTGCCCGATGGCTGGGCAAATGTGGCATCTGGAGGCAATGCTTCTACCTATACTGTACCAACAGCTACAGCAGGGCAATATTTTTTCAGATGCCTTATTACACAAACTGGCGTAGAATGCGATGGATTAACCTCGAATTGTGCTACGGTAAATATCTATCCATCTTTATCTATTACTAATCAACCAACATCGGTATCTACTTGTATTGGTTCTGCTGTGGCACTTAGTACGGCTGCAACAGGTGGTAGTGCAACACCTACCTATCAATGGCAATCTTCGGCTACTGGTGCTGGAGGGTCTTATACCAATATAAGTGGAGCTACATCAAGCACCTATACACCATCTACGGCATCGGCAGGCACTATTTATTATCAATGTGTGATAAGTTCGGGCACCACAGGTTGTACTTCTATAACTAGCAATGCGGTAACAGTAACCGTAGTCGCCCAGCCAAGTATTACTAACCCTACTAGTACTCCTATTTGTGCGGGTGCAACAGGTACTTTAAGCGTCACAGCTTCGGGTGGATATTCATCGGTTTATCAATGGCAATATTTCAACGGGTCGATTTGGGCAGATGTGGTAGCTGGAACACCCGCAGGGGTATCTTATATAGGTGCTACAACGGGTACATTGCAGGTAGGTGGTTTAGTTGCGGGTGTATACTCGTACCGTTGCGAATACCGTTCGAGTGGGACATCTTGTACCACTGCATCGAGCAATTTAGCCACTATTACGGTAGTAGATGCTCCTATTGGTACGGCAACACCTGCTGCTCAAAATGTGTGTAGTGGTGTGGCATTTAGTACCACATTAGGCACCAGTATAATGCCATTGCGGTACTACTTCACGCTTATCAGTCAATCTGCTAATGCCAATATCACAGGTACAGGTACTATTAGCGGCACTACTTTAAGCGGTACGCTTACCAATACAAGCGAGTAATCAAACTGTTACTTTACGGTGCGTCCAACAGAACTGCTCCTGCTAATTGTGTGGGTAGCAACTTTACGCTAACTGTTACCGTTTATCCTCCTATGAATGTAACTTCGTCTAACACCAGCCCCGTTTGCATAGGCGGAACCGTAAACCTTTCGGCAACAGGGGGTACTTCTTATAGCTGGACAGGACCTAATAGCTACTCAAATGGCACACAAAACCCAAGCATTACTAATGCACAGTTAGTAAATGCAGGTGTATATACCGTAGCAGTTACCGATGCCAACAATTGTACCGCTAACTCAACTACTACTGTTAGCATACAATCCGACCCTGCCATATCTATAAGTGTAGACAATGCCATTGTTTGCCCCAATAACACCGTACAACTTACGGCAACACCTATTAACGGCACAGGTACTTGTACCATACAATGGCAATACAGCACACCTACACCTGGCACTTGGGTTAATTTTGGTACTGGTCTCAATCCACAAACATCTTTACCCATAACAGCTACTACTTATTTCAGGGCTATTTACACTTGCACAGGCAATGGTTGTGATGCAGCTACGTCGGGTAATCAGGCGGTGTTAGTAAATACGGTGGCAGCAGCAACGGCAGGTAGCAATAGCCCCGTTTGTTCGGGCAGTACCATCAATTTAACTGCCAGCCGGGTCTCGTTGTGGCTAATTGCGGGACCAAACGGTTTTACTAATACTACACAAAACCCAAACATTAGCAATGCAGTAGCAGCTAATGGGGGTACTTATACCGTTACTGTTACCGATAGCAATGGCTGTACCGCAACGGCAACTACAGCAGTTATCATTAATACTTCGCCTAGCACCACACTTAACTCGTCCGATGCCGATAACACCATCTGTACGGGGCAATCTGTTACTTTTACGGGCGGCGGCGGTACGCATTATCAGTTTTACCTAAATGGCTCGCCACAAGGCACTTACAGTACCACCAATACCTATGTAACCAATACCTTAACCAACGGACAAAGTGTTACGGTACAAGCTTGTAACGATGTTATATTTGATGGAACAATAACCGAAACAGCTTGGGGAAGCCCTATTGCTACATCGGCAGGCGGACCCGCACCAAGTACAGGTTTTGGTACGGTCACGAAACCAAATGCCTTGTATGTAACGGGCGGTAACAACAACGATATTTATATTGGTTTAGCTGGTAATGTACAAAATAACAACCGAATACTGATATTCATCGACTCCAAATCGGGAGGCTACAACACTGCTAACTTTGGACGAACAGGCGCACCCGGAGGTATCAATACCTTTAATAGCGGTACTACCTTCGACTCGGGTTTTAATGCAGATTACTGTTTAGTAATTGGTACAAATGCGTCGCACAATAATTATTTTTACGATTTGTACACCCTAAGTGCCAGTGGCTCAAATACTTTTTTGGGCGATAATACTTCATCAACCTTAGAAGGAAACATAAGCCCCACAAGTGGCAGCAACACGCAAGGTTTTGAAATGGCAATAGCTAAATCTTTGTTGGGTTATGCAGGCGGCACTATCAAGTTTTTTGTAGCCTACACTTCTGATGGTGGATTTTTGAACAACAAATTTTTGACACCCGCAGGTAGCGGTGATGGTAATTATGGCTCGGGAGCTGTTACTTTTGGGTCGGCGGCACCCAACCCCATTACGGTAGATAACATAAACGCTGTTTGCTGTACAACATCAAGTGCCATTGTCACTACCGTAAATGCACTACCTACAGCAGTAGCAGGTAGCAATAGCCCCGTTTGTTCGGGCAATACCATTAACCTAACAGCTAGTGGCGGTACCTCTTATGCGTGGAGCGGACCAAATAGTTTTAGCAGTGCTGCTCAAAATCCTAACATTAGCAATGCTACTACCGCCATGGCAGGCACTTATACCGTAACAGTTACTAATGCAGCCAATTGCAGTTCTACGTCTACGACCTCGGTTGTAGTAACAACTTTACCAACAGCAACTATTAGCTATGCAGGCTCGCCTGTTTGTAGTAGTAGCGGTACCATTAGCCCTACCTTAACGGGTACAAGTGGCGGAACATACAGCAGCACGGCGGGTTTAACCATAGCTCCATCTACGGGTATTATTACGCCAAGCACAAGCACGGCAGGCACTTATACGGTTACTTACACCATAGCAGCATCGGGCGGATGCCCTGCTGTAACAGCAACTACCTCGGTGACAGTAACAGCTTTACCCACAGCAAGTATTAGTTATGCAGGCTCGCCTGTTTGTAGCAATGGCGGTACCATTAGCCCGACATTAACGGGTACAAGTGGCGGCACATACAGCAGTACGGCTGGTTTAACAATAGCTCCATCTACGGGTATTATTACACCAAGTACTAGCACAGCGGGTACTTACACGGTTACATATACCATAGCAGCGGCGGGTGGTTGTCCTGCTGTAACAGCTACTACCTCGGTGACAGTAACAACTTTACCAACAGCAACTATTAGTTATGCAGGCTCGCCTGTTTGTAGTAGTAGCGGTACTATCAGCCCGACATTAACGGGCACAAGTGGTGGTACATACAGCAGCACGGCGGGTTTAACCATAGCTTCGTCTACGGGTATTATTACGCCAAGCACTAGCACAGCAGGCACTTATACCGTAACCTACACCATAGCAGCGGCTGGCGGATGCCCTGCGGTAACAGCTACTACCTCGGTGACAGTAACAACCTTACCTACGGCAAGTATTAGTTATGCAGGCTCGCCTGTTTGTAGCAATGGCGGTACCATTAGCCCTACCTTAACGGGCACAAGTGGCGGCACATACAGCAGCACAGCGGGATTAACAATAGCATCTTCTACGGGTATTATTACGCCAAGCACTAGCACAGCGGGTACTTACACGGTTACATATACCATAGCTGCTTCGGGCGGATGCCCTGCGGTAACAGCTACTGCATCGGTTATTATTAATGCAGCACCAACAGCAGGAATCGTTTCGTCAGATGCCGACAATACCATCTGTTCGGGTGAGTCTGTCACCTTTACGGGCAGCGGCGGTACACACTATCAGTTTTACCTAAATGGCTCGCCACAGGGCACTTATAGTACAACTAATACCTTTACTACTACGGCACTTACTAATGGGCAGAGTGTTACGGTACAGGTGTGCAACGATGTAATCTTTGATGGAAACTTTACCGAAACAGCTTGGGGAAGTCCTATAAGCACATCATCAGGCGGTCCTGCATCTTCGGGCTTTGGCAATAACCGCATAGATGCCCTTTATTTATCGGGCAATACTACCCAATTAAACTTTGGTATTGCAGGTAATGTAGTTAATGGTTCGGGCAACAAAGTACTGTTTTTTATTGATAGCAAAACGGGCGGTTTTAATAATTTAAGCAGTTGGACGAACCGCAGCGGCTCGCCCTATTATTCTATCGAAAACCTAAATGGCGGTATTACGTTTGATAGTGGCTTTTCGCCTGATTATATAGTGGGTATTAACCAAGCATCGGGTTTAATGTATTTCGATTTGTACGATATGCAAGCCAATACCAATACCTTTTTGGGTACAGCAGGTTCGGCAGGATTAGCCTTTACCGCCAATACAGCTACAGGCGATTATACCAAAGGTTTTGAGTTTGCAATAAGCAAAGCAGCACTTGGTAGCCCAACGGGTAATATGCAAGTATTTGCGATGGTGGTCAACGACCCTGGTATAGGAGTACCTACTACTTTAAGTAATCAGTTTTTATCGCCAGCAGGTAGCGGACAGGGCAACTATGGCAATGGCTCGGTTAGTTTTGGCAGCGAACCTGCTAATCCAATAACCTTATCTTCTGGCACTAATATTTGTTGCACCACATCATCGGCTATTGTTACCACGGTTAATACTCCAGCAACTGCCAACGCAGGCACGCCACAAACGGTGTGTTCAAATGGTAGTATAACCTTAGCAGGCTCGATAGGAGGGGGGGCAACAAGTAGCACCTGGACGGCTTCGAGTGGTACTTTCTCCGATGCATCATCTTTAACAACTACCTATACACCTAGTATAACAAGTGGCACCGTAACACTAACTTTAACCACCGACGACCCCGCTGGACCTTGTGTGGCAGCCGTTTCTACGGTAGTGATAACGGTTAATGCAGCAGCAACTGCCAATGCAGGCACGCCACAAACGGTGTGTTCAAATGGCACTATAACCTTAGCAGGTTCGATAGGAGGGGGGGCAACAAGCAGCACATGGACGGCTTCGAGTGGAACCTTCTCCGATGCATCATCTTTAACATCTACCTATACGCCTAGTATAACAAGTGGTACAGTAACGCTAACCCTAACCACCGACGACCCCGCTGGACCTTGTACAGCAGCCACATCAACAGTGGTGATAACGGTTAATGCAGCAGCAACTGCCAACGCAGGCACACCACAAACGGTGTGTTCGGGTGGTAGTGTAACCTTAGCAGGCTCGATAGGAGGGGGGGCAACAAGCAGCACCTGGACGGCTTCGAGTGGCACTTTCTCCGATGCATCATCATTAACATCTACCTATACACCTAGTATAACAAGTGGTACGGTAACACTAACCTTAACCACCGACGACCCCGCTGGTCCTTGTGTGGCAGCCGTTTCTACGGTAGTGATAACGGTTAACGAAAGCCCATCTGTTACAACAAGTACAACAAATGTATTGTGTTTTGGGCAAACAAATGGCTCGGCAACGGCTAATGTAATAGGCGGTACACCTGCTTATTCCTATACTTGGAACACATCGCCAACCCAAACCACACAAACAGCAAACAACCTATCTGCGGGTATTTACACCGTAATTGTTACCGACCAAAATAACTGTTCAACAACAACTAATGCCACTATAACGGCACCTACGGCAATACTAAGCGCCTCGTCGGTACTTACCAACGAAACTTGCAACCAACTTGATAATGGATTGATAGATGTAAGTGTATCGGGTGGTACATCACCTTATACCTATGTTTGGTCGAATGGGGCAAATACACAAGACATAAACCCAGCAATGGCAGGCGTATATGTTGTTACCATTACCGATAACAATGCTTGTACAACAATACTGAGCCAAACTGTGCTAGAACCTAATCCGTTTAGTGTAACTATTACCTCGACCAACGAAACCTGCAACGAACTAAACGACGGAACAGCAAGCACTAATGTATTGGGTGGCACAGCTCCATATACCTATTTGTGGTCTAATACGGCAACAACAGCAAATATTAGTGGTATAAAAGCAGATACTTATACGGTAACCGTTACCGATAGTAACAACTGTACCACATCTGCCACAACACTTATTACACAACCCGATGTATTAACAATAAGTCAGCCACTTGTTACCAACGAAAGCTGTGTGGCTGCTAACAATGGTAGTATTGCAGTAAGTGTTAATGGTGGTACAACACCCTATACCTACACATGGTCTAATGCGGGTGGTAATGTACCAACTATTAGCGGTTTAGATGCAGGTACTTATGAACTTACGGTAACAGATGCACTCAATTGTTCTACTAAGACAATTGCCATACTCGTAGCAAGTAATCCAACGCCAACTATTTCGATAGCTGCTTCGGCAACAATTTGCGATGGTGGTGTGGCTAATTTAGTGGCAACAGTAAACAACCCTGATGCAGCCAATTGTGGTATTCAATGGCAGTCGAGCCCTGATGGTTCGTCGTGGAGTAATATTTCGGGTGCAAATGGCATCACTTATACCTCATCTGCCCTTAATGCTACTACACACTACCAAGCTATTTACGACTGTACAAGCCCTTGCGATGCCACCTCTAATGCCGTAATTATTACCATAAATGCGGCTCCGAGTATTAGCATATCAGGTACTACAAGTGTTTGTGTGGGCAGCGATGCTACTTTAACAGCTACGCCAACAGGCGGGGCAAATGGCTGTGCTATTCAGTGGGAGAGTAGCCCAAATGGCACAACATGGACACCTATACCCAATGCAAACGGCACTACCTATACCACCCCTGTTTTAAGCGTAACTACCTATTACCACGCTACTTATACGTGTGGCGGTGATGGTTGCACAACAGCTACATCGGCAACAGCAACTGTAACAGTTACGCCATTGCCAACTATTATCATTGATGGGCAATAGTTCGTTTGTGTTTTTTAATAGTTGAAAAAAAGAGTAGTATTTTTAAATACTGCTCTTTTTTTTTTATTTTGTGAAAAATGAAAAAAGTAAATTTTTATGACTAACTTTGTACCTAAATATTGGTTTAATAGCATAATATAACTAACTAATAGCTTTTTTATAGTATACACCAGTAAAGTAAGTGCCAAATTGCTTGTTAGATTTTCAATTACCCCTAAATATTTTTGTCATGCGATTAATAATGAACTTGTATGTATTGGTAACATTAAGTTGTTCTGTGCTGCTTAAAGCACAAATAGGGAGCACATCAGTGGATAATTTTCCTGTTTATCAAGATACAGGTAATCCACAAGAAGATGCTCAACGGTACAATGCCGCCAATAAAGCGTGGATGGCAGCAAACCCCAAAGCTATACCCGCCATGGTTAATAGCCAGTGGCAAGCGCCTGTTAAAACCGAAATAGAGAACAAGAACTCAACGGCTGAACAAAAAGCAGCTACGATACCTCCAAACCAACACTATACCCAAGAAGGAATCCCAATTGCTGCCCCTCAAAAAACGATAAATAATGTAGCCCTTCAACCCATACAAAAACAAGTAATCCCTGACGACTATCCCCAACTGATAGACACAGGTAACCCCGACGAAGACCACCGTAAACTTGATGCTGCTAAACAAGCATGGATTGCCGCTAACCCCGCCGCGTATGCAAAAATGTTTGAAGGACAAAACTACCAAAATAATCCTGCGGTAGTTATCAGCAACACAGAGCAAAAAACTAAACTCACCGAACCAGAAACCGTAAACAGTAGCCCTATTGCCGAGCAAAAAGCGGTGATGATACCGCCATACAACCCAAACCAAAATGCCGAACAACAAGAAATGCCTGTTATGCCAATAACAGAACAAATACCCGCGCCCCCTCAAAACCAAATACTACCCGCCGATTATCCAAAACATGTAGATACGGGTAATCAACAACAAGACCAACAAAAGTACGAGACCGCTAAACAAGCATGGATAGCAACCCATACACAAGCGTATGAAAACATAAACGTAAGAACCAAACAACTGATTGACAAACAGGAGTTTGACCAAATGCCGTCCGAAAAACAACAACACATTCTGCAAAACCCCGATTTATATTTTATTGCTAATACCCTATACGTAGATGAGCAAATTGCAATAGTTGCAAATCCCCATCAACCTGCCGAAAAGCATCAGGTGACACAAGAAGATATAAGTAACATGCCTGCCGAAAAATTGGAATACATAAAAAAACATCCAGATGTGTACGAAATAGTTGTGAAAAAGAAACCGATTATACAGGAAGGACAGATTATTCAAGGGCAAACTTTAGAAAAATATAAAGTGACTAAAGATGACCTTGATAAAATAAACCCTGAAAAGTTGTTATATATGAAGGCGCACCCAGAAGTATATGACTTAACAGAAATTGAATAATTCTTTTAACTAATTTATTTGCCACAATTCATTTTTTGGGGCATAACCAATAATACAAATTTCCATGAAAAAACATATACCCATAATAATTTTATTTCTTCTGTTTTGTATAGAAGTGTCTTCTCAAACGTTAATACCGTTTTCTGGTAGCAACTCTGTAGCATGTGGAACTAATACTACCCTGTGTACACATGCAGGATGTGGTGCTACTTACAGTAATAATGCTAATGGTTACACGGTACTTAATGCTATAGCTCCGGCAACTATTACAATATCTGGATCATATAGTACAGAAGCAAATTATGACTATATCCGTATTTACGCAGGGGTAGGTACAGGAGGAACTTTACTAGCAACTTATCATGGTAGCGGCACAATTAATTATACAGGTACAGCTGGGCAAACGCTTACAGTTAGTTTTACTTCTGATGGTAGTGTGACATCTACAGGGCTTAATGCGAGTGTAACCTATGGCGGTTCTTGTGGTTGCATTAACACTTCACTATATCCAACAGCATTTGCAGTACCCACTAACAATACGCCATATACCATAACTACTTGCCAGTATCAATCGGAATATAACCAAATGACAGGGGTAACGGCAGGTCAAACATTTCAATCCACTGCTAGTATTGCAGGTACTTACATCACTGTTCGCTCCGGCACTTACAATGGTGCTGTAGTAGCAGCAGGCTCCACACCTCTTTCATGGACTGCTCCAAGTGCAAACACCTACTTTATTCATTATAATACAAATTCTTCGTGTGGAGTAGCAAGTGTTTGTATGACTTCTACCATAACTTGTACTTCGTGTATTATACTATACCGCTTTCAGGCAATAATTCATATACATTATGTAGCGGCACCCTTTACGAACATGCGGGTACTGGTAACTATGCAAATAATGCTAACGGCTATACTGTTTTATATCCCAGTATTGCAGGTAATGTTATCAGAATATCAGGTACTAGTGCGGGTGAGGCATGCTGTGACTATGTGCAAGTATATAATGGGGTTGGTTTGGGCACCCTTTTAGGTACCTATTATATGAACACTGCTATACCTACTTTAACTTCTACCGATGTAACAACAGGGGCACTTACAGTCAGATTTTTTTCTGATGGTTCTGTAGTAGGGGCGGGACCGGTTATCAACATTTCTTGTGTTTGCCCAACACCCACTGCGGGCAGTATAACGCCTTCATCGGCAACTATTTGCCAAGGTTCTTCCGTCAATTTAAACAGTAGCGTAAATGCCTCAAGTGGGGGACCCGGTACGCTCTTTATAGAGTGGTATCGCTTCAATCCAAATACAGGTAGTTGGGAGTATTTAGGACAAAACAATTCGCAAACTTTAACTGGCAATACACCATCAGGTACGGGCACATGGACTTATCTACGAAGAGTGTGGTCGTCGTGTTACACCAATTGCAGCCCAGGTTGTATAGATGCCACTACTACCGTAACTGTTAATGCCACTTCTACCCTCGGCACAGTATCTAATGCCGGACCCATCAATTTTTGCGATGCAAGTGGCAACTTTGGTACAGCCGTAACAGTATCGGGGCAAACAGGTACCATTTGGTGGGATTGGGGTAGCAACAATGGCGTTTGGAATAATGATTGGGTAGCAGGTAACTCTTCGGGAGTATGCTGTTTCCCTAAAAAAACATCTAACAGTGATGGAAATGCCGACAGAATAAGATACAGAGTAACCAATGGGGTATGCCCTACCGTAACTTCAGGTACTATTTTAATTGTAAACCGGTATAATGAAGCGCCTACAAGTTTGGCTTCCTCTTCAACAACCTATTGTTCTAATGCAGCCCCTGCCAATATCACCCTAACGGCTACATTTCCTACCAATATAAATAAAAATGGAACCGTAGCTTTTTATAGCGGGTCTTGTGGCGGAACCTTATTGGGGTCGGTAACTGCTGGTGATAATACAACAACCGCTGCCCTTACCATAGCAGCCCCTGCCACTACTACAACATATTTTGTTAGATACGAGCCAGGTACTGGAACAGGGTGTAGTAATACAGCTTGTGTGCAAACTACGGTAACAGTAAACCCTGCCCCTTCTAATGATGCATGTGCTAATGCAATAAATATTGGCACTTCATTACCCTATACTAGTGCCGTAATAAACAATAGCTGTGCAACCGATGATTTTACTACATCTAGCTGCGATGGACCCTATAAAAATGTATGGTGGACGGTAACTGGTATCTGCGGCACTATGACTGCAATTACCTGCACGGGCGGTACTAATTTTGATAACGAAATAGCGGTATTTACCGGCAGTTGTGGTAGCTTTACCGAGGTAACTTGTAATGATGATAATGGTGCAGGCTGTACCAGCAATTATGCGGGAGTTAGTTGGACAGCAAGTGCCAGTACGGTCTATTATATTTCGGTGGGTAGTTATTTTAGCGGTGGTACAACCGGTAACTTACAATTAAATGTTACAGCATCTCCTTTTACGTCATCAGTAGCCCCCACAGCCATTACCGGCACCACTACCATTTGTAACGGGAGCAGTACCATGCTCACCGTTTCGGGCGGCAGTGCAGGTACAGGTGCAACGGCTCAATGGTTTACGGGTTCGTGCGGTGGCACATCGGCAGGTACGGGTAACAGCATTACAGTATCACCCACCACTACTACCACTTATTACGTAAGATATGCGGGTACTTGTAACACCACTACTTGTGCCAGTGTTACGGTTACTGTTGCACAACCCCCCACCACCGCCAATGCTGGTACCGACCAGAACGTATGTGCGACTAGTGCAACTTTGGCAGGAAATACGCCTAGCATAGGTACGGGTTCGTGGAGTATTATAAGTGGAGCAGGCGGCACGGTTACCACGCCAACAAGTCCTACGTCTAACTTTACTGGGGTAGCGGGAACTAGCTATACCCTTCGTTGGACTATTTCCAATGCACCCTGTACTGCCTCTACCGATGATGTGGTGATTATTTTGACGGCTAATCCAACCGTTGCCAATGCTGGTCCCGACCAAAATGTATGTGCTACTAGTGCAACATTGGCAGCCAATACGCCTAGCATAGGTACGGGTTCGTGGAGTATTATAAGTGGAGCAGGTGGGTCGGTTACCACGCCAACAAGTCCCACATCTACCTTTACTGGGGTAGCCGGAACTAGCTATACCCTTCGTTGGACTATTTCCAATGCACCCTGTGCTGCCTCTACCGATGATGTAATCATTATTTTAACTGCTAATCCCACCACCGCCAATGCTGGTTCCGACCAAAATGTATGTGCTACTAGTGCAACATTGGCAGCCAATACGCCCTCAATAGGTACTGGTTCGTGGAGTATTATAAGTGGAGCAGGTGGGTCTGTTACCACGCCAACAAGTCCCACATCTACCTTTACTGGGGTAGCCGGAACTAGCTATACCCTTCGTTGGACTATTTCCAACGCACCCTGTGCTGCCTCTACCGATGATGTAATCATTATTTTAACAGCTAATCCCACCACCGCCAATGCTGGTCCCGACCAAAATGTATGTGCTACTAGTGCAACCTTGGCAGCCAATACGCCTAGCATAGGTACTGGTTCGTGGAGTATTATAAGTGGAGCGGGTGGCACGGTTACCACGCCAACAAGTCCCACATCTACCTTTACTGGGGTAGCCGGAACTAGCTATACCCTTCGTTGGACTATTTCCAACGCACCCTGTGCTGCCTCTACCGATGATGTGGTGATTACTATTAACACTCAATCAGTAGCACCCACAGGTGCTACTGGCACAACCACTATTTGTGATGGTGGTAGCACCACCCTAACAGTAGCTGGCGGTAGCCTTGGTACTGGTGCGGTAGTAGAATGGTTTACGGGTTCGTGCGGTGGCACATCGGCAGGTACGGGTAACAGCATTACGGTATCGCCCACCACTACAACTACTTATTATGTTAGATACAATGGTACTTGTAACACCACTACTTGCGCAACGGTTACGGTAACAGTCAATACACTTTCGGTGGCAGCTAGTAGCGTTTCGGGGGCAAGTACTATTTGTAATGGGGGCAGTGCTGCCCTTACATTAAGTGGTGGTAGTTTAGGTACGGGTGCTACTTGGCAGTGGTACTCGGGTAGTTGTGGCGGTACGCCAGTTGGCACAGGTACGTCTATTACGGTTACACCTAGTGCAACTACCACCTACTTTGTTCGTGCCGAAGGTACTTGTAATACCACTACTTGCCCCAGCGGAGCAACGGTTACGGTGGTATCAAGTCCAACTATTACCAGCCAACCCAATAGCCCCGCAGCAATATGTGCAGGAGCTACAAGCTCAAATATAACAGTGGTTGCTACGGGTGGTACTCCATCTTTAACCTATCAATGGGAGTACGACAATGGCGGTACTTGGGTTGCGGTAAGTAATGGCACACCAACAGGAGCAAGTTATTCGGGCGGTACTAGCCCCAGTATGGCAGTTACTTTGGCGAATGCAAGTAACCCATCATCAAGCCACCAATACCGTTGTGTAATAGCGGCGGCAGGTAGCGGATGTGCTAGTGTTACTAGCGATGTGGTTACGGTAACGGTGTATGCACTTCCTCAAATTACTTCGTCTACTTCATCATTGTGCGAAGGAGCTACCCGAACATTGCAAAGTGACATAGCAGTTGTTACTTGGACAGCAAGTGGTTGCCCTACGTGCATTACTGGAAGCAACATTTTTACAGCACCCGACCCTGGCGGAGCATCTGCCAATTATACCATAACAGCCAGCAATAATGGTTGCTATGGTCCCGCATCGTCGTATGTGCAAACCGTTTATGATGCGGTTAATGCCAATGCCGGAACCAATCAAACGCAGTGTAATAACGGCACATTTACCTTAGCGGGTAATACGCCACCAGCTTATCCGGGTATAGTTGCAGGTTGGACACTGATTAGCGGCACAGCCACTATCACCACACCAAGTTCTCCTACCTCTACGGTTACAGGTGTACCAGAGGGTAGCTCGGCTACACTTCAATGGACAATATTCAATGGCTCGTGTACTAGTTCTTCAACGGTTATTTTAGCCAATAACCGAGCAGCAACTGCCAATGCAGGCACGCCTCAAACGATATGTGCAGGCGGTACAGTTACCTTGGCAGGCTCCATAGGTGGCAGTGCTACAAGCAGCACATGGACAGCTTCGAGTGGTACATTCTCCAATGCATCATCTTTAACCTCTACTTACACACCTAGTATAACTAATGGCACTGTGACACTTACCTTAACTACCGACGACCCTGACGGAGCGGGACCCTGTGGTGCGGCAATAGCTACGGTAATAATAACGGTTAACGAACGCCCATCGGTAACAACAAGCGTTGTTAGTGTAGGTTGTTTTGGTGGAAGTAATGGCTCGGCAACAGCCAATGTAATAGGCGGTATGCCTAGCTATAACTACAACTGGAGTAACTTGCAGACCACACAAACAATCGCTAATCTTTCGCCCAATACCTATACCGTAACGGTGACTGACCAAAACGGTTGTTCAACTACGGCTGCTGTGGTGGTGTCCGAACCATCAATGCCACTTAATGCCACATCTACATTTGTAAACGAAACCTGTAACCAACTTAATAACGGAAGCATTGATGTAAGCGTATCGGGTGGTACATCGCCCTATACCTATATTTGGTCGAATGGTGCAAACACGCAAGACCTTAACCCCGTAGCCGCAGGCACTTATGTGGTAACTATTACCGACAATAATGGATGTGTAACAGTACTTAGTCAAACGATAACCCAACCCTCGTTGCTTGCTGCAACTATTACGCCAACCAACGAAACCTGCAACGAGCTTAACAATGGCACTGCCACAGTTAATGTTACAGGCGGTTCTGTTCCTATTGGGTATCTTTGGTCAACTACTGCCACCACGGTAAGTATTAGCAGTTTAAGTGCAGGTAGTTATAGCGTAACGGTAACAGATAACAATGGTTGCACGGCATCTGCTACCACCCTTATTACACAACCCGATGTATTAACGATAAATGCTCCAATTGTTACCAACGAAAGTTGTTCGGTAGCCAACAATGGCAGTATAGCGGCAAGTGTAAGCGGCGGTACTGCTGCCTACACCTACACATGGTCTAATGCGGGTGGTAATGTGCCAACTATTAGCGGTTTAGATGCCGGTACATATAGCCTTACAGTAACAGATGTTAATAGTTGTGCTACAACTGTTCTGGGTATAGTGGTAGGTAGTAGTCCAACGCCGAGTATTACTGTTGCTAATTCTACGAGTATTTGTGCGGGCGGTGTGGCTAATTTGGTGGCAAGTGTTACTAATCCCGATGCGGCAAATTGTGGCATTCAGTGGCAATCGAGCCCCGACGGTTCGTCGTGGAGCAATATATCGGGAGCTACTGGCATCAGTTATACCTCATCTGCCCTAAGTACAACTACCTATTATCGAGCTATTTATGATTGTTCAACTCCTTGCGATGCGACCTCAAATACGGCGGTGATAACGGTAAATGCGGTTCCGAGTATTAGCGTATCGGGTGGCACGAGTGTTTGTGTGGGTGGCGATGCTACCCTAACAGCTACCCCCGCAGGCGGGGCAAACGGTTGCAGTATTCAGTGGGAGAGTAGCCCAAATGGCACAACTTGGACACCGATACCGGGTGCAAATGCTACTACCTACACCACCCCTGTTTTAAGTGTAACTACCTATTACCATGCTACTTACACTTGTGGCGGTGGTGGTTGTGCAACGGCTACGTCGGCAAGTGCTACGGTAACAGTTAATGGTTTGCCGAGTATTGTTATTGGGCAATGATAAATTGTATTTAATTTATGTTTAATGAAAACACACGAGCAAAGATGCCTTCTTTGTTCGTGTGTTTTTTGTGTTTAGTATGGGCATAAAACAAGGTATAATTACAATACTATGAAAATGTATTTTGCGGATAATTAGGGCGATTATGTTGTGAAAATATTTGTTTTATAGGCGCTTACTTTTTTTATGGGGGTGCCACCAACTAATCGAGTCAGGGAGTGCTAAGCATCACCCCCAAAAAAGACATTTTCCGCGTCAAGCGGGGCTAACCCAAGCTTTTGTATTAAAGATATAATATTGATAAGTAATTTTTATGTGTTTATTTGATTTTGATAATTAAATGACAAAATGCTTGTAAATTAGGTTTTAATTACTTACCTTTGCGGTATAAAAAAGTACAATTATGGCTAAAAAACAATCTATTGAAGTAAAAGGGGTGGTTATTACGGTTACGCAAAAAACGGGCGAGGATTTTATTTCGCTTTCGGATATTGCCAATGGTTTTGAAGGTGGTACCGCTTTAATCGAAAAATGGTTTAGAACCAAAAGCACTATCGAGTTTTTGGCTGTTTGGGAGCAATTATACAATCCCGATTTTAATTCCCCCGAATTCGAGGGAATTAGAATGGAGGCTGGCTCTAACCGTTTTGTGATGTCGGTTAAGCAATGGATAGAAAAAACAAAGGCTATTGGTGTGAGTGCAAGCGCGGGTAGGTATGGCGGCACTTATGCGCACAAAGACATAGCCCTTGAGTTTTGCTCGTGGTTAAGCCCCGAGTTTAAGTTGTTGCTTATCAAAGAATTTCAACGGCTTAAAGAGCAAGAAAACGAGCTTATTAATCAGGAGTGGGATTTGAAGCGCTTGTTGTCTAAGGTAAATTACAGCATTCATACCAATGCAATAAAAAACCATATAGTGCCAACATTGTCGGTTGCTCAACAAAGTTATATTTATGCCCACGAAGCCGAAATTTTAAACGTGGCTTTGTTTGGTATTACGGCTAAACAATGGCGAGAAGAAAACCCTGAATTGCACAAGAAAAAACTTAATTTAAGGGATTTTGCCGATTTGCACCAACTAACTGTTTTGTCGAATTTAGAAAGTTACAACGCCATTATGATAGAAAAAAAACTATCGCCCGAAGTGCGCTTGAAAGAACTAACTAAAACAGCAGCCGACCAGCTAAAAGCCCTACAAGCTATGAAAAATTATACGCTTGATAGGCTAAAAAGCCCCAATCAAAAACTGCTTGGCAACCAAACAGACGATACAGATAAATAAAAAATAAAAATTATTATACAAAAAAAACCCTAAATTGGTTTGTATAAACCAACGAAGGGTAAATTTTTGTGTGATTTAATAGCGTAAAGAGGTTATTTGGTAGCGAGGGGGATATTTAATTTGGAGGGTTTACTACAATACTAATACCGCAAAGGTACGCCGCTTAATGCCCTTAGCATTCGTCTAAGTTATAATCTTTAAATTCTAAAATATCGTATTGCGAATAACGTGTGCCATCTTCGCTGTATTCTCGCTCAGGAAAGTGTTGTAAAATTTCTTCTTTTGTGTAGGCAGTCCATTTCCCACTCATAACTCCAAAACAAGATATTTTAGTATCTGTTGCGGCTTCGTATAAGCACACTTCGTAACTATATTTCCAACATCGCAGCTCCATAGGTTCGTCTTTTTTGCAGTTGTTGAACAGTAATAGAAAGACAAACAAGAGAAGTGAATTTTTCATTAGTAATATGTTTTCATTGTTAAATAATTTGTTTTTTAGTAAATATTAACAGATGGATAAACATTGTAAAGTTTGCTGTTGTATTTACGCAGCAAAGGTACGCCGCATTTTTATTCGATACGGAAAATAACTGAAAAGTATACCGATTTCTGAAACACCTAAAATTTTCCAAAAATTTCTAGTTTATTAGGGTTTGACAAATGCTTTAAGGAGCGTGAAATTAGCTACCATTTAGTATCCGATAGTTAAAGTTATCGGACATTATTATTCTATTTAAGTGATAGATTATTTTTATTCCCTTCTAATCCTGTAAGCTTGGGAAAAATCTCCGAAATGTTTTTTTTCTTTTTTTTTAAAATCATTTTGTATTTGCATTTTTTACGCTACCTTTGCAAGGCTGAAAGATGGTAGGTACTAATGTGATTGACCGTCGGTTGTGCCGTAGATGCAATTTGAAATAATCGGGCGGGATAAATGTTTTATAACGTTAGTTACGAAGTCTGCACACATTGCAAAAAAGCAGTTATTTTATTCGCTTTAAGTGCCATGTGCAGCACATGTGCGTAATTTAACTCTTGAAAACATACCCCCTCCATTTGACAACTTAAACACAAAAAAAGAAGAAGAGCCTTGTAATAATTTTTGTATGGTTCTGAAACTTTTCGCAAAACAATACAAAAAGTACGACAAATCTTTTGTCTATTAGCGAGTTATAGGTAATTATACAGAGACAGTAACATATGGACAGAATTAAACAGACAATAGAAGAAATTGAAGATTACTTGATACCTTTTTTGAGCCTTGATACTTATGAAAAAGCTCTCTATTACCATTTATTCAGACACACAAGATTAATTGGAAAGGAAGAAACTGTTTTTGTAATAAGTTCTGCACTCAATACAGTTGGGTTGACTGAGTTTTCTGCAAGAGACCGAATTAGAAAGTTAAATGAAAAAGGTTGTATCAAAATTGAAGAGACAACTCGAATTGGAATTAGAGTTTCTGTTTTACTTCCGACAGAAATTAAAGGTTGTGTTGTGACACCTGAAACCGAAGAAACTATTATTGATATTGAACAAATTGATTTCTACAATGACCCAAAATATCGACCAAACATTTTAGAAAGAGAAAATGGAGAATGCTTTTATTGCTTTAGAAAAATAACCAAAGACAATTATGTATTAGACCATATGATTTCGCAGGTAAATTATGGAAAGAACTCCTACCGAAATATTGTAGCAACTTGCCACGAATGTAATTCGACAAAGACAGGAAAGAACGGGGAAGATTTCGTAAGACTAATATATCGTAAGGGAACAATTAGTGCGAATGAACTTGAAAATAGACTGATAGCAATAGAGAAAATAAAGAATGGTGAAATTAAACCTGACATAAAATAGCTACCGCTAACAGCACATTTGCAATAGGTGGGGTTTCGTGATATGCAGACAGTTTTGCGGTAGCCGAAAGTTTTGTGATATGAATCAACATTGGTGGTAAAAACCCCGCCCATCGCAAATCTGCAAACCGTAATTCCGCTACACTCTATTACCAGCTATATTAATATCGGATAACATACATAAAAGAAAAGTGAAACACTTCTTCAAAAACGTTTTGTATCTTCGTAATATCTATTCCCGCCTGGTATTTAGATTTTTTATTACACATTGTAAATACCTCAAAATGCACTACCCTATTCAAAGGGTAGTGCATTTTTTTAGGTATTTTTACACAAAAATTTATCTTTGCATCTTTATTAGCCAATGAAAAACTATCTAAACTTAACAGCAGCCAGATTACAAAAACAACATTGCCCTGCTTGCTTGAGCTTAACACGCTCGCAGGCAGGGCAATGATGCATAATAGATATTATACAGTAAGGATATAAATTTTATCCTTGAAGTTGAATTAATTCACTATCAATTTTTGTACTTGTATGGTGCCGTTTGTAGTGCGGGTTTTTAAAATATACAAGCCTTTGCCTAAACCTTCGGTGGTTATTACCGCATTGTTATGTGATTTGAGCAATCTTCCGGCAGCATCAAAAACGTCAACTTGTTGTACATCGGCACTAAATTTAACCGGAGCACCTGCATTTACAGGGTTCGGATATACTTGCATGTTGTTGGCAAGGTTGCCATTTTCATAGATGCCTGTTGCGAATTTATAAAAATAAACATTATCTACATAAACAGTAGTTGAGCCAGTTGGTTGTCCTACTAATATGTATTGTGCGATATGTTGTTTGGTAGTTAGCCCAGCGAAATCGCTCAATGGAATATTTAAACTTACCCACGTAGCTTGTGCAGGGGCGTTTATGTTTACCTGATGCTCTACATCATCGCCGCCGCCAAATGCGCCATCGGCACCAAAATCTACTAACTTAATGCCAAATACGGTAAAATTGGGCGACCAAACATCCATGTGGAAAAACTCCATTTGGGAAACATCTAATTGGTTAGCTACGGTTTCGATACCTACGAAATCGAGTGCAGAGTATTTTTTGGTAGGATTGCCGGCTATTGTTACATCTTCAAAAACGGCAGATGACCAATCGGTTCTCCATGTGTCGACAGGAACATTGGTATAGGCATCACTGAACAACGAAATTACGTTGGCTGGATTTTGGGTAGGTGTTGGGGCGGCTACGGTAGGTTCGATTGGTGTGACGCCACCTTCTTTGTGAAAAAATAGGTTGTCGACATAAACAGTAGCTGAGCCAGTAGGTTGTGCTACTAATATGTATTGTGCGATATGAGATGTTGTGGTTAGCCCTGCGAAATCACTAAGCGGAATATCTAAACTTACCCAAGTAGCTTGTGCGGGGGTGTTTATGTTTACCTGATGCTCTACATCGTCGCCGCCGCCAAATGCGCCATCGGCACCAAAATCTACCAACTTAATGCCCAAAAGGGTAAAATTGGGCGACCAAACGTCCATGTGGAGAAACTCCATTTCGGAAACATCTAATTGATTAGATACGGTTTCGATACCCACGAAATCGAGTGCCGAGTATTTTTTGGTAGCGTTGCCAGCTATTGTCACATCTTCAAAAACTGCAGACGACCAATCGGTTCTCCATGTATCGACGGGTACGTTGGTATAGGCATCACTGAACAACGAAATTACGTTGGCTGGGCTTTGGGTAGGTGTTGGGGCGGCAACGGTAGGTTCGATTGGTGTGACGCCACCTTCTTTGTGGAAAAATAGGTTGTCGACATAAACAGTACTTGTGCCAGTAGGTTGTGCTACTAATATGTACTGTGCGATATGTTGTTTGGTAGTTAGCCCTGCGAAATCGCTTAATGGAATATCTAAACTTACCCAAGTAGCTTGTGCGGGGGCGTTTATGTTTACCTGATGCTCTACATCATCGCCGCCGCCAAATGCGCCATCGGCACCAAAATCTACCAACTTAATGCCAAATAGGGTGAAATTGGGCGACCAAACGTCCATGTGGAAAAATTCCATTTCGGAAACATCTAATTGATTAGCTACGGTTTCGATACCCACGAAATCGAGTGCCGAGTATTTTTTGGTAGGATTGCCGGCTATTGTTACATCTTCAAATGCTGCAGACGACCAATCGGTTCTCCATGTGTCGACAGGAACGTTGGTATAGGCACCGCTGAACAACGAAATTACGTTGGCTGGGCTTTGGGTAGGTGTTGGGGCAGCTACGGTAGGTTCGGTTGGAGCGCCTCCGCCGTCAGAAAAAGTAATACTATCAAAATAGATAATATTATCCTGAGTTCTGCCGCCTAAATTGAAATCTGGGAATACAATAATTTGGTCTAATTGACCTTCGGATGCAGGCGGGTTAATAAACGAGGAGAAGTTGAAGGTAATCTCTTCCCATTGGTTTACCAAGGTATTAGCCACTTTAATTTCGCCTTGTGACCAACCGTTTGTGCTAGCCAGTTTTATGCCTACATCGCTAATCACCGATTTCCAAACCTTAATTTTGATAGTGGAATTGGTTGAATTAAGCACAAAAGGACCTAGGTCTGAGCCGTGGAGCGATTCGCAACCTGCCCAAGGATTTCCGGCTTGTAGTGCGGTAAATTTTGCTACTGTGGCAGAAGTGTTAATGCCAGATGGGTCTGGATTTGCGACAATCTCTAATGCGGGATTAGTAACATTTTCGAAAACTGTCCAAGTCCAACCTGCGCCATTTCCGCCTGCTTCGAAATCAATTGGGGCGTTTTGTGCAAAAGTTAGCGAAGCAAAGAGCATTAAACAAAGGAATGTAAAATTTTTCATTGTGGTGTTCTTTATTTTTGTCAAATGTGAGCCTTAAATGGCTTTATTTTTAGATAAATTTTATTTGCTTGATTTTATGATGGCGTTAAGTGTTTAGCAGCCAATTTTGGTGTTCGGTCAATTTTAAATAAGCCCCAGTGTTTTTCGGGTTCTAATGGTTCGGTAGAGCCTTTCCACGATTCGTCGAAGGCTTCGAAAAAGAAGGTAAGTATATTTTCTTTTTCTGCCCAGTTCATTATTTTTTCGTAGTATATTTTTTGGTTTTCTTCGCTTACGTTTTCAGGATGAATACCTCTTCCGTTAGAATTAGTTGCCCAACCAGCTTCTGTTATTATAACGGTTTTGTTGGGGTATTTGTTCGCAACCGAATAGTAATTATGCTTTGTATGGTCTAATGCTTCGGTAATATGTTTATATTCCCAAACCGGATACGTGTGAATGGAGATAAAATCAACCTCTTCGGCTAATTTTTCGAGTGTAATTAACCAAGGTACATAGTTTTCGCAAAAGGTTACAGGTTGGGTAGCTCCTGCTTTTACCCGTTTTACATATTCTAGTACTTTGTTTTCTGGCACATAATGGTCAGTCCATTCTACACAGGCTTCGTTACCAACCGAGAGCGAGCAAATAATACTGGGATATTGGTTAGCCAAATCAATTAGTTTTGCTATTTTTTGGGCGTTATTTATAACATTTTGTTCTAATTGTTCTTCGGTATAGATACCCCCGTTCCATGGGCAATTAAAATTATTCATTTCTGCCTCAATGTATGCGCTTGCCATTACCATAAAGTCCAATTTTTCTTTTGCAATCACTTCCAAAACAGTATCGGCATGTTGGTCGCAATCAAATATCCGGAGGTATTTCCAATGTTTATGAAGGAGTAGTAAATCTTCTTTTACTTCTTCATAACTAGGATAAATACCTCCTGGGTGTTGACCTTGCCTAAAGCCAGAATAACAAATTGCCCGTCCTTTACTAATACCTAATTTATTAAATGTGTTCATTGTTAAATTTTAATTGCTCTGTTTTATCCCAAATACCCCAATAAGCACCCACAACACCTTCTGCGCCCACTTTCCATGATTCGTCAAAAGATGAAAAATAGAATACCTCTATATTGTCAGATTTTGCCCATTTTTGGGTATTGATAAAATATGTCATGGCATTTAGCTCAGACGGGACGGCATCCCCCAAACTCTCGCCTTTGCTTGGCCAGCCTGTTTCTGTGATGATTACTTTTTTTCCGTTTGCTGCCATAGTTGCCTGATTATACATGTGTTGCATGTGCTGCAAAGAATGGTTAAAATCGGTACCTTCCCAATAAGGATAACAATTACACAAAATTATATCGCAGGCTTCGGTTATACGTTGCTGTTGCACAAATTCGTAGTAGGCATCAACGTATCCTACTGGAATACCGGCGGGAATGGCATTTTTTACCTCCTCAATATAATCTAAAAGCTCTTCTTCTGTAAGGTCTTTTCGATAAAGCACTTCGTTTCCTACTACGGCAATATCAACATATCCTTCTTTGGCTAGGCTTATTAAATTATCAATTTCCACCCTGTTTTTTTCTTTATCGCTTCCTAACCAGGCGCCTACCAAGCATTTAATGCCCATTTCTTTGGCTATTTTGGGTACTAATTCGTTACCCTCTACACAAGAAAATGAACGCACCCAAGCGGTATAGGGTTTTAAGATTTGCATTCTTTTCCGTACTTGTTCCGCCGAAATAATATCACCAGGTTTTTGTCCTTCTTCATAAATGCTGAAGCAAAAACCATGAACGCCGCCATACAAGGTTTCCCGAAATAAACTTCGGATATCCTCATTCGATTTACCCGTAAGAAAATCTGTTTGGGGGCTAAGGGTGCTTTGATTAAAGCTTAAGTATTTTTCTTTTCTAAAAGACATTTGATTTAATTTTAGCGTTAAGGTAAAGTAGGTTAGATGTTGGTTATAATTCGCTTCTTCTTTTTACAAGTTGGGCTCTAATTTCTTTGGCTTTGTCCTCGTTTAAATCATAATTCCACATAACCCAAACAGCCAAAGCAGCCGTTGTTACAGGTATTATTATATCGGCAATACGCAAATTGGTTAAGGTTTCGTGTGTTTGCTGCGCAATATTTTGGTCAAATCCTGCTAATGATAAAACCAACCCTCCAAGAGCTAATGCAATAGATTGTCCAATTTTTACCATCCACCAATAAATAGCTCCAAAAGTTCCTTCTCTTCTGGGCAAACCATTTCTTAGCTCGTCTAAATCGCATACATCTGCAGTCATACTCATCATTAAAGTAAACAATCCGCCCAATCCAAATGACATAAAAGGAATTGGAAGTAATAAAATTAAAGGAATTTCAAGTGAAAATTTAACTACACCAACTTGTAATACTACGTCATTAAATAGTACAGTTGTATTTTCATCAACCACAACAAACCCCCACCATTTTAATGCATAACCAATAAGAGAAAGAAAAGTTGATATAATAAATGCATTTCTTTTCCCATATTTATTGGCTAACCACGAAACAATTGGGATTATTAATACTGCTGTTATAAAGGCTCCTAATATTGAGAATATTGCAGGTACCGTACCAGCCATTTCATAACTCCCTTTATACATATGGAAAACAATAATAAAATAGCTAAAAGAGGCAACCATTTGGAAACCATTGAATACTAAAAAAGTAGCACCACACAAACGCATAAAAGGATTGTTTTTGGTCATATTTTTCATATTTTCCCATAAAATTTTCATGTTTATAGTTAAATCCTTCATGGTTAAATTGGCTTTACTACGGGCGTCAGAAACATCTAATTCTTTACAAAAAATGGCAGGCAAAATTCCAAAAATCAAGCAAGCAAAACCTACGAATAATGAAAGAGTTCGCACACCATCAGCTTGGTTATCAAATAAATCTTTATTAGCAATTAATACCCAAAACAAGGGAACAATCATCCAAGAAATTTGTCCAACCATATTCGCAATTCCCATTAAACGAGTACGTTCTTTGGTATCGGTTGTCATTTCATATCCCAACCCTATTAATGGTGTAGAAAAAATAGTGTTTGCAAAAATAAATAGTATGGAAAAAAACAAAAAATACCAAAAATTGTAAGTAGAACCATTGCCTTCAAACATTTGCCATTGGACAACAAATAATATTCCTGCTAAAATGGCACCTGAAAAAATATAAGGTCTTCTTCTTCCCCATTTAGAATTGGTATTATCGGTAATAAATCCCATAATTGGGTCCGAAAGTGCATCAAAAAACCGAGGAATAGCTGCTAAAAGCCCTGCTATAGCAGGTTCAATTCCAAAAGCAGTTATAAGAAAAAACGAAAAAACCCCCAATGCACCGGGCAGTAGGTTATTTACTAAATGTCCTGCCCCAAAGGCTGCTTTTTGCCCCAAGGGCACCCTGTCTCTAGAAACCGAATTGTTAGTTGACATTGGATTGTGTTTTAGGTATTATTTAGCTTTTTTTATGGGAGTTTTTTTTTTTTTTTCTTTTTTTGTTGTGTTTTTTCCCTACTTTATGTTAAAAAAAAAAAAAACAAAAAGAAAGGGGAGGGGGGGCCCAAACGCCCATTTCCAAAAAAAAGTTTTTTAGGCGGAAGGTGGCAGCTTTTAAAAAAAAAGAGGGGAGATGAAGTTTAACTTATTTTTTTGTTTTATTTTCTTTGTTTGAAAGAATTATGATGGTTTGTAAAGCTTTTGGATGAATAGCCAATTGCGTTGATTTTTTTTTGACACTAAGGTCAATGCCTTTTAATTCGTCGGTTGGATTAAACACAACAATTGCTAAGTTTCCATCGGGGTTTTGCACGGCTGTCACCATAAGTTCTTTATCCGAATTTTCAAACCCAATTCTAACGGCACCCGGTCGTATAAACCTGCTGAAATGTGCCAATGTGTAGTACAATGGGGTGAAATAAACTTCGTCTTTTTCGGTATCCACAATAACCGGAGCCACACACCAATTTTTAACCCAATTGGGACCTCCTTGTTTATCTAACACCATGTTCCAGTCTATCCAGCCATCAACCCAATTGTTCAGGCAACCAATAATATCGTTGGCATACCGAGCAACAGGTGCGTATTTGGGGTGTAGATATTTTTGTTCTTCGGGTGCCCAATCCCAGCCCCAGTCTGTGGCTTCTTTTGACCAATACCAAGCATCATCTTTCCATTTCGGGATTTCGGAATCTACACATGCCTCGGTTTGAATTAGGTGCTTATTAGGCGCTTTTTTGTGTGCATATTGAAGTGCTTCGGGAAAAAAATCGTAAGTGCTTGCGTACCAGTGTATGGCAGTACCGTCAAAACTATTGCTGGCAACTGGGTCATCAAACATAGCGTCTGTCCATATTCTTAACTGTTCGTCTCGATTTTGGTCAAAGCCTAAAATTTTTGCGGTATGCCCGTCTGCTTTCAATTTGGGGGCTAAATGTTTTTTTACGAAAAGCGTCATTTCTTGTGGGGTAAAAATCATGCTTTCCCAATTGTTATCGTTACCAAGCGGTTCGTTTTCAACGGTAAATCCCCAAATATCAATGCCTTCTGCCTTGTAAGCAGCTATATATTTCGAAAAAAATAAAGCCCAAGTATCGTAGTATTCGGGCAGTAGTTTGCCGCCTCGCCAATTGTTGTTGTCTTTCATCCATGGTGGTGCTGTCCATGGAGAGGCTATTATTTTAAAACCATCTTTAGAAACCGACATGGCATCTTTTATCATAGGCACAATATCGTCCATGTCTTCTTTTATCGAAAAATGCTCGAGTTTCTTATCGTCTTTTACGGGTGCAAAGGAGTAGTTTCCCAAAGAAAAATCACACGAATTCATGTGTGTGCGGGTCAGTGAATACTTGGCGCCCGATTCGCCAAAATAGGCTTCTATTATTTTGTTTCGATTTTTTTTACTTAATTGATTGAGCAGCGAAGCCGAAGATTCGGTAAAAGAGCCGCCAAATCCAGTAATTATTTGAAATTTTTCTTCGGGTAATATGGAAATTTTAGCTTTTGTTTTTGTTTGGGGAAATTTGCTTATTGGGCTAAGTTGGTTACCAGCCTCTGATGTTTCATAGACTGCAACCCGAAGGGTTTTAGTGGTATTACAGCTACTCATAAGTATGGCTATAAGGGGTAAAATGACGACAAAATGGAGGTATTTTTTCATTTTGGGCATTAGTGTTTTTTAAGCTCTTTTATTTCAAGGTCGCTTGGCGGAACTTTTACATCTTGTATCAATGCTGTTTTGTTGCCCTTATATGTTTTAGTGATTGGTTTGCCATTTCGGGTTAAACCTTTAAAGGTGCCTGCATCTACTAAGCTCCAAAGTGTATATTTTGCCTGTGCTTGTAAATTGATAAGTCCGAAATGATTTTCAGAGCCTCCTGGATTTTCAGCATCTTTCCATTGCTCGTCAAAAGCTTCGAAATAAAAGCATATTAAACCTGCTTTTTGGGTCCACTCGCGTGTGTGTTTATAGTAAAGTGCCGATTTGTATTCGTCGGTAGCTCTTGAGCCTGAGTTGCCATAATGCTCGTTAGATTGGGTTGCCCAGCCCGTTTCGCCAATATGAATGGGTTTTTTAACGCCTATGCTGTCCATATATTTTACCACATTTTCGTACTGGGCAATAGAGTAGTTTTTTGCCCGAAGCATTGCGGCATCTATTTTTTCCAAATCGGATAAATTTGTTTCCGATTCTCTTACCCCCCAAAAGTCGGGATTGTAATGTGTATCGTGCATAGGGTAAGTGTGCATAGATATAAAATCAACGGCGAGTATCAGTTGGTTTAAATCTTCTACATGGTATTCGCTGCCTCCGCCGCCCCAAGATGCAAAATTATCCGAGCTTGTTATCCACAAAGTTGCGGGCAATTTACCTTGTTTTTTGAGATTTTGCAGATAATTTACCCATTTAAGAATTATATTGGGTTGTACGTAGTAAGAGGCAGCCCATTTTACCATAGCCTCGTTGCCTACTGCCAATATTTTAACAATATCGGGATACTTGTTGGCTAAAGCAACGGCTCGGTCAATTTCGCCAGCATTTTGTTCGCTTTCGTTAAAATGATCGGGCTTGTCTGTTCGGGCATCTTTACAATCTATCCATGCGCCTAACATCAGGTACATTTCAAAATCCGGATTTTCTTGTTTTAGTTGAGTAATTGCCTCCAATAAATTGGCGGTTTCTTGCAAATAAACATTATAAGTACGGATTAGTTTTATGTCCATTGCAGCCAATATTTTCATGTCCTCCTTAATCTCGGCAATAGTGGGTTGTATATCTCTCGATTTCTCGCGATACCCCCCATAACAAATGGCTAAGTTATCGGGATTACTCAATATTTCTTCTGCGGTTTTGCTTACTTGCTTCTTTTTATAAGTAGGGGTGTGTGTGCAAGAAATGACGAGCATTGCCGCTACCACTACTAATACACCAGTAAACCACTTTTTGTAGTACTTTAACGGCATGTGTAATTATTTTAAGCTTATTTCGGGTACCGAAACGGTAATTTGCGCTACAGCACCGCTTCTATTAAATATTTGTTGGCTTGTTGCTAAGTCTATGCTTAAAAAGTCGGATGATGTTATTCTGCCATCACTAAACGCTACTTCCAGCTTTTCGATATTACTTAATTTGTAAACAACAACTACCTGACAAATGGTAAAGCAAAGCGAATTTGGCTGCAATACCATTTGTTTATGCTCATTTTGAACAGTTACATACTCAATTGTTTTTTCTTGCGCCAAAAACAGGTTTTTCTCTAACAAATATGGGTGAAAATGCAATTTTCCGTGCTTCATAAAAACACCTAATTCTCCAAACCTAACCAATATATCTTCTTTTACCTGTCCTGTCATACCGGGTTGTTGTGCGCCTCGGTGCATAGGAGTATGCGAGTAGGGGTCGGTTGGAAAAGCTCCATATACGGCAGGCGATTTATGAATGCCAATTCCTGTCCCTATTTCGTAATAATGTGCCGTTAAGCGATTAACGATTGTCGGATTTTTTTGTTGTTCAATGGCTTTTAGGCAAGCTTCTTGAACAGCTAAATGGAGTTTTGACACCATGTGCCAGTATATTGACCCTAATCCTTCGTATGCAAAAAAAAGTTCCCGATCTTCCGGTAAATGCTTTATGGTTAAACACCTCTTCAAAAATTCCTAAAACAGCAGCCGTGTCTGTTTCCACCAATGGTTTGTACTCTGTTGATGTCAAACTATCTAAAGCGGCTTTCAGATCATGGGCATTTTTAAAGTTTCCATTAAAGTGAAAATCGCCGTCAATATCTTGGTTAATTATTTGGAGGTTATTGTCGGTTAGTAATTTTTGCAACAATTTGGATTGCTGTACAGCTGCTTTCGGAATGGTATTTTTGTCTAAAAATCGAGGAAGATTTTTGTTGGGATAAAGCAAATAGCTATCTTGGTCGGCTCTGTACAAAGCACTTTTTTTAAGTGCATCTAACAAAGTTAGTGTTTCATCGGCAGATAAAAATCCAGAACTTATGACTGCTACCTGCCCTTCGAGCATTTCACTTAAATAGGAAAAAGATATTCCGTTTTCGGCAAGGCTTATTACGTTATAGGCGTGATAAAGATGGTCGACTCTTTGATTGGCACGTATGGAATGCTCGAAGTACCTTAAACTTGTATCTACAAAATTCAGCAGTTGGCTAAGTGCCAAAGGTGCTTTTGTTCCACTAAACCCATATGTATATATTGTATTGCGGTAATTGCTGCCTGCCTCGCCCAATGCATCGGTCATTTTTTTCCGGTCGCCATCGCTAATTTTACCCTGCAACAACTGTTGATTTGTTTCGAGTGTGGTGGCAATTTCGATAAAAAAGGCTTTGAGTTCTGTTGAAATACTTACTTGTTCAATGGCAGATTGTGAAAGGATTTTCTTGAAAAAATTAAAAAACCTTTGCAGGTAATATAAGGTAACCATCGAAGCACCATTGCCAACCAAAGCATTATTGGCATCGTTCCATTCTGGGCGCTGCGTGTTCATCCATATACCAGCCTCGGGAATGAAGTTAGAAACCTTTGCCAATATAGTAGCAAGTAGTTTTTCCAAAAAATTGACCTGATATATTTTGCCCACCTGACTAGTTAGCAAAGAACCATCAGCCCCATCTACTATAATTTTTTCGCGAATAGTATGGTCTAGTTCTTCGTCAAAATCTATGGTGTTTTTAGGGTTTTTGAGGATGTCGCTATACGATTTGATGCGGTAAGGCACATTTGCATAGACAAAACATTCTTCAAACAGCAATGCCGTCGTTTCGTTGGGTTGATAGTCGTTGAAAAACTCCAGAAATTTTAGCAAATAAATTATTTGATGGTCTCCCCAATATCCGATGTAAGACCAAGGGTTATCGTGTTCAATGGTTTCCCAGTCAAAGCCGCCTTTGGTAACCCTATAGGGGTTATACCCATCAAAAGTTGTGGCATTTAAAAACTTAAATATCATGCCTTTGATAAAATCTGGGTAGGCATGTACAAGTGCTTCCCAATTCTGAAAAATATCCC
This sequence comes from Sphingobacteriales bacterium, assembly GCA_016718845.1. GTDB lineage: Bacteria > Bacteroidota > Bacteroidia > Chitinophagales > UBA2359 > JAEUUX01. The sequence continues at coordinate 31,182 of JADKCK010000109.1, read as the reverse complement.
GCCAGTTACCTTCGTAATCTAAAATTTTAGAACCGTCGGTTTCGTTGTTGATATTGATAGAAAATTGGTTCCAAGGTCGGCTTGGGTCTCCGTGTCTTCTACTTAATTTCAAAGGCATATACTCTTCGGCAAGTCTTTCTAAATCGGCATCTTTGCATTTTTCTACCAATTGCTTAAGGGTAGATTTTGTAAATATAGTTTCTAAATCGTCAATAAATATTTTATTTCTGGTAAAAACTTTTTTACTAGCATTAGCCAAATAATGTACAAAATCGGTTTTCTCGATTTGGTAATTATTATCAAAAATACCTCCTCGCAAGATGTTGAAAAGAACATTAGAAAAATGCCTTGAATTGTATGCTTGGTCGGCAGTAAATTGTAGCCCGTCGGCACTTGCTACAAGTTCGATAAGTTTTTTTGTTCCCGCATCTATATCTTCCTGAATTTGCTTGCTTACAGCTGCTTTGTTGGTAATTAGGGTATGACACAAGCTAACAATTTGAGCATGATTTTGGTTAACATCGGCAATTATAGTCCATTGCTTATCCGTATTAGGGTCTAGTGCTATATCTGCGGTGATAAAATAAGCTCCTTTTTCGCCTTTTACATCGTACTCTTCGCCAATTTCTTGCTTTTGCCTGAAACGATTAAGTTGTATGGAAGAAAGCAGGTGTTTGGGGTTTTCTAAGCCAAACGACCAAGCTATATTAGCTTTTAGTGCCTCGCTGGGTTCTGCTTTGTCAACAATAATGGCACTTAATGAAAACATTCCTAGTCCCGACTGTTTGTGCAATTCGTTTCTTTTGTAGGCATCTACTAAATTACTGGTATTAGCTTGCAAATAACTGCCTACCCCAAAAGGCATTATGTTTTGTATGCCGTCTAATACCCCAATCAAGTAGTTATTATAGGAATGGTTAATCAATTTGGATTTTTTTACAAAACCAAATTGATTACTTGTATTCCATTGATACCTAAAAACTAGTCCAAAGTCGTGGTTAACCTCTTCAAATATAAGCTTGTTACCAACTGTGTTTTTGTATATGTTTCTACTTATTTGGTAGCGGTCGCTAAATCGTTCCGAAAATGGTTCCCAGACAAATATTTCGTTGTTGAAATGAATTTGAAAAATGGATTTACTGCCTGTGAAATCAGCTAGTTCGGTTAATTTGTCATCGGTATAATACGGAAATAAAGCATTTTCTGCATTTTTGCGCCCTGCTGTAAGTCCTCCATTGCTTGATATAAACATCCAATGGTTTGATTGGCTTACAATACTCATAAGGAAAGGTCGCATGGCATCGTGATTAGAGATTTTAAAGTAGATTTCATTATCAAAATCTACTATGTTCATATCTACCACTTTATTAGCTTCTTTTATTTCTTTATTTGAAGAGGCAATGCCCATTGGAAGTTTTAGTTTTAAGGGATAAAAAGAAAAACAGACAGTTTGAATATTGGTGAGTTGGTTTATTGGTAAACCCTGACATAGTCAATGATCATTTTTTGTGGAAACGGGGTTTGTTCTGTGGGGAAGCCCACATAATTGCCACCAACCGCAACATTAAGTATGATAAAAAATGGGTTGTCATAGACCCATTCTCCACTAACATCGTCGCGCTCTATACGTTGATATAGATAATCGTCCACAAAAAAATCTATTTTCTCCTCGTCCCATTCTACTGCAAATAGGTGGTATTCTGTATCAAAGCGATTATCAGGCATAGCATAGCTTTGGCTTATCGGATTGCCACCCGAATATCCTGGTCCATGAAGAGTGCCATTAATAATATTGGGTTGCTGACCTCTTAGTTCCATAATGTCTATTTCGCCACACTGGGGCCAGGGTTCGGTGGTTATTGTAGAGCCTAGCATCCAGAATGCGGGCCAAAGACCGGGTCCGTAGGGCGTTTTTAGCCTAGCTTCAAAACGACCATATTTCTGTTCGAACAAACCTTGCGTATTTATGCGTGCCGAGGTAAAAGGTGAGCCAGCATAACTTTCTCGGTAAGCTGTAATAACCAAATTACCTTCTCCGTCCATAGACGCATTTTTGGAGCGGTCGGTATAGTATTGTAATTCTTGGTTTCCCCAGCCGCCACTGCCAGTTCCTACATTAAAATTCCATTTTGATGTATCGGGCAATTCTTCGGCTAAACCGTTAAATTCGTCACTCCAAGTTAAAACCCAATTGCGTTTATCCAATTTCTGAAAATCATCGGGTTTGCAGCCGCCCCAAAGGGTAATGGCTAATAGCAGAGTGATGGCGTATGCCTGTATATTTGTTGGTTTATTTGTTATTTTCATTTGCTTATGTTGAAAAGTAAGTGATAACTACAGGTATTAAATTGCGACAAAGTAGGGTGTTTGTGTTGTAGGATTCGTGATAGCATAACTTCTCTGTTTTACAAGGCATTTTGCCGCTCAAATAGAGAAGTTATGCTATCATAACTCCTTAATGCATTAATAGTTACTTAAAGTAGATGTTATCTAAATAGATATCACCATTACCATCGAATTTGAGTTGAATTATATTGCTTAGGTCAACTGGTGCAAACGAGCTTAATGGTATATCAATACTTGCCCAACCGGTGCTTGGTACGGTTAAGGTGTAGGGCGTTTCGATGGGACCTGGGCTTATTAGATATACTTTTAGGGAAGATGAATTAGCTGTCCAATAGTCTAAATGTAAAAACTGCTTTGTACTAATATTCTGATTACTTCCTAACTGAATTCCCTGATAGTTTAACCCTGCATATTTTAAGGTATTGTTACCCGCAATAGCTACTTGTGTTACAACTGTGCCCTGTCCCCAATTAGGATTTAAATCGGTTGCTGGAATGTTGGTAAAGGCATTGCTAAAAACAGATATTACATTTGCTGGGCTATCGGTGGGTGTGGGTGCGGCAGTGGTAGGAACAGCCGGAGGAGTGGCGCTATTGTAGAAATAAACATTGTCTAGATAGACATTGGGTAAGTCGCCCGATAGCACCAATTGTGCTAGGTGTGCTCTGCTTGTTAGTCCGCTGAAATTACTTAGCGGAATATTGATGCTAACCCAACTTTGGGTAGCTAATACAGGGGCGGTAATGGTAATTTCGTGCGATACATCATCGCCACCGCCATAGGTATTATTAGCCCCAAAATCTACCAGTTGCACTTTAAAATTTTTGGGTGCATTGGTTGGGTCGGGTGTCCAAATATCTAAATGGAAATGTGTCATATTGGTAGCATCAATGGTTTGAGAGGTAAACTCAATGCCTACAAAGTTCAGATTTCGGTATCGAATTACATCATCGCCAGCTATTTGAACATAAAATTCTTCGGCGGTTGAGTAAAGCCATCTTGTATTCCAAGTATCTACAGGCACATTGGTGTAAGCGTTGCTGAACATGGAAATTACCTTTGAGGCATCAACGGTAGGTGTTGGAGCAGCAGCACTTGGCTGAATTGCTGCCCCCACAGAATTGATGGTAAGCGAGCCAGATGCGGCAGTATTGCCCATTTGGGCAGTAATAATGGCATCGCCTGCACCTACAATCGTTACTATGCCCGTTTCGCTTACCGTAGCTACGCTGGTGTTCGAGGATGTAAAGGTGTAATAATAGGGTGTGGGATTTACACTTTGGTCTACTCCGCTAGGAAGGTTGGCGGTAGCGGTTAAGCCTGTTAATGTAATGTTTTCGCCTATTTCGGCAGTAACAGTGTTATCTTGTCCATTTAAGATAGCTGCTGTTGGCTTTGTTATGGTGCCTAATTTTTCAAACTTTACTTCGTCAATCCAAAAGGTATAACCTTTTTCGTCTTCAGGACCTTCGGAGTAAAAAAACATGCCCCGCTCGGTATTGAGCTTAGAGGGGTCGGGAATGGGGATAATATACTGTTTCCAGTTGGTGTTAACGTTAAGTCCATTTATGGAAACCGTATACCTATTGGCGCCAAGGTCGTTGCCAAAACCTACCACATCAAGCGAGGCATCTTTACTTGCCTTTGCCCAAAAGGTTAAAGCATTATAACCCGATAAATCTCTTCCTACTCCTGTAAAATAGGTTCCACCGGCATAAGCACCGCGTGGGTCGTTATAATCGGGCACCTCAAAACGCATAGCGGCAGCTGAATTATTTAGGGTTACTTCATTATCAACGTTAAAAGCAGTAGGAACAGACCCGCCAAATGCTGCGTAATTTAAACCTCCACTAAATCCGTTAATAAATACTTCGGGATTTGTAGGGTAAGTGGCGGTGTCTAAATCGGTAATATCGCGTTCGCAGCCAAATAAAAGCAATGCGAAAATTCCAGCCGGTACAAACCAGCCAAGGATATTAAAAGTACTTTTATTCATCTTGTTAAAAATCTTATTAGTTAATGTTTATTCGTATGTAAGTTCTTAGTTCCCACTCATTACCATTGTCGAAACCAATGGCATTTGGGTTTGGAACATAGGTTCCGTTTCCGGAAATAGTTTCGGTAGGCGAATAGCGTGGAGAATAAACATCGAGTGAGCGATAGGTTGCTCGCACGCCAACGCTGGTTGCTGGTAAATCAAACCAATCGGGTTTGCCGGTTGAGAAGGATATATCAGCCATCAACTGTAATGGAAAGGTGAGGTTAAAATCTCGATGATAATCATATGGACCCCAATCGTTAACCCGCACAAAGGAGTTTAGTTTTAGCTTTTTGTATATGGCACGTAAATCCATACCATAACGCCTGATGGTTCTTGGGTCGCTGCCATTTGCTTGTGCGTCGCCAGTATATAGGTTGGCTATAAAGGCAAAGTCGCTGTTTATTTTAGAAACCAATCGGGCATTTAGCTCCCACAAATCATTGGCAGGGGCAGAGCCAGGAAAGGCGAAAGTAGTACGCCCATCGGGAAATATACCAATGGCGGCATCTTGTATGGTGGGTAAATGACGGTATACAACACCTGCACTTACGGCAAATTTAGAATCTTCTGAACGGTCGTTATCCCATTCGTACATCCATGTTCCGGGCGTAGGGTCGTAGGTAAGTAAAAGTTCTCCTGCTATTTGTTCTCTGTTTCCTCTTACTACAAAGGGGTCGTCGATTATATTTCGGGGTCGTCCCGGAGCAGGTACATTACTTGGTAAGGGTCCTTCGATGGGTTTTTGCCAAAGGAAATTAGGGGCAATTTGAAGTTTGCCTACCGTGTAAGTAAAACCCGAAAGTACATTATATTGGTTTCCGCTACCGCTATCTTTTAAGCGCCAGCCGGTGAAGGTTTTGGTATAGTCTGCTCCTCCCTGAGCTACTAAACCCATTACAGCAGACTGAGCATACCAGTTGAATTTGCCGCCTACGTACGACAGCTTAATTTTTCCGCCAAAATTATCTTCGGTTTTAATTTGGTCTTTATAAACTGTGTAATTACCCTCTTCGCCTCTTACAACCTGAAATTCTCTTCCGTTAAGGGGTTGCCCTCCCCAAATACCGCCCAAGTCCATGATAAACTTACCAAATTGCCTGTTTGCGTGCAGGGTAAGTCTTCGGGTTTTGGGTTGTGGAATGGCAAAAGAACTTTCGGTGAGTCCAAGTTGTTCTAGGTCTTCGTGGAATACACCTGTTAGATTAAATTTAGCAACGGTTTTGCTGTATTTGAGCAATACAGCAGGGTTTGCTCCCCACCATAGTTGCGGCCCAAAAGCTAACTTTAAACCACTAAGTTGTTTTTTGGCAGCTATTTCAAAGCCAAAAGGTGCTATACCATTATAAATATCAATCTGTGGTCCATAGTTGGCTTCGGGGTAAAGACCAAAGAAGTCGCCCTCATAACCCCAATGATAATGACCTGTACGGTAAAAGCCATTGAGGTTGAACCATTTGTGGTTCCATTGATAACTTGCCCGATATATCTGAATTCGGTTTAGTGATTCTACAACTACGTTTCCGTTATTGTTGTTTTGTAGCTGAATAGGTCGACCTCTGTTTTCGTAAAATATTTGGTCTATGGGATTTTGAGCCACATTACCCAATAGGTTAAATTCTACATTGGCGGTTAAATTGGGCGTTGGATTAGCCTCAATACCTATGTAAAACGATTGCATGTGGTCGAAGCCTAATTGGTTGGGATAGACGGGGTTATTAGGGTCGGGATTTTTGGGGGTTGTAATTAGGTTTCCGCCTGTATTAAAGGTTGTCATTTCTGCGGTAAAGCGGCTTAGTCGTATCTTTTTTATTCGGTCGCCTTCCAATGCGGCTTTGTCACCTCTTGCTTTTAAAAGAAAATCGGCTTGCTGAAGATTGGAGAAAAGTCCTTGTGTGGTGGTTAAGTTTGTACCATCGGCGTATGGATTTAGCTGGTGTATTTCCTTTAGTGCATAATAGGCAGCTCGGGGAAATAACTGATAGTAGCCGGCTTCGTTGGTTGAGCCTTTTGCACAAATGCCAAACCACTCTTCGTTCATATTGTTTTCGCCTTTTTGGTAATCACTATAGTAGCCACCATTTGACCACGAGGCGTTGCTATCGTGTACATCTAAGTTGCTGGTTTGCTTAAATTTCCACCATCCATCGCTAAATTGAAAAGTGAAGCCGCCTAAGCAGTTGCCTGCTTTACCTAAGCCTGCCGCATTTTCGTAAATTTCGCGCCAGTTGTTTACCAAAAAGTTGGATTGGGCTTGCTGGTCTTCATCGTTTGAAATTTCGTTGAAGGCATCGGAGCCGAACTCGGTAAATAAGATGGGTTTGCCGTATTCTTTTTTTACTCGGTCAAAAGCATCTGTAAAAGATATACCTCTATACATGTTTAAGCCAAGTATATCCACATCTTTACATTCTTCGGCAATGATACTGAGAAAAAGTAAATCGCCATTGCAAATAGCTACGGGATGAGTCTTGTCTATGACTTTTATAGCCAAAGCGGCTTCGTTAAATAGCTCGTACATAGCACGTGCTCTTATCGTTGCTTTTTGGTCTTCTAACGGAATGTCTTCGGTTTCGGCACCATCCCAAAATAAGCCATAGTTGTTTTCGTTGCCTAATAAAAATAGCAAAAGCCCCGGTGTATTTTTATACTCCTGGGCAAGCGCGGTAACCTCCTTGAGTAATAATTCTTTTGTTCTTGGGTCAGAATACTCGGTATTTGCTACCCAAGTACCTTCTAAGCTAAGCCCATATCGCCCAAAAGAGTGATTGACCATAGTGTAAATACCGTAGGTTTCGTAGATATACTGTATCCATTTTGGCTGAATACCAGTATATACCCGAATGGCGTTAACACCCATGTTTTTTAGGAGTGACATTTCGTCGTCGAGTGCCTGTTTGATGAAAGCATCGGGTTGTGACCATAAACTATAGGTATAGTTAGTACCTATCGGAAAGTAGTCCCAATTCATGCCATTAACCATCATTTTTTTTCCATCAACCGACAATTGTAGTCCGTTTACTTCTTTATTAACAGACACTTTGTTGGATTGCGCCAATAGAGAAATTGAAAAACTTAAAAAGCATAACAAGTAAATGATTTTTCTCATACGTTTTTTTTATTTAAACGGTTACTACTTTGTGTGTGTATATTTGACCTATAAACAAGGTATAGGAAGATAAGTTTGTGTTTTTTTATAACCTTCAAACAACTTGACAATACATTGTCGTAAATAGATTACTGTATTTACAGGTATTTGAATTTGTTACTTTGGAGCTTATATTGTAGGAAGATGGGAGGGTTATTGGAAGGAGACTAAGCTGTTTTGACTTGATGAACACCACAGCTGTTTTGACTTGATGAACACCACGTGATAAACCAAATTGACTGTAATACTCGAATCTGACTGTGATTGCGTCACAGACGATACCTTTTTGAGTGACTCTATCCCTACTATTGGGGCTGTACAATTCTTCCGCTTGCGTACTGACGAGCAAAGGTAATAATTTCTACACAATTTGTTAAAGTACCATCAAAAAAAAGTTGCTTTAAACTTATCGGACATTATATGACGCATAATTACCCTATCTTTTGCCAAATATTTGTTTGAGATTGTAACTGTGTGTAGTTTTCACTCAATTGCTTATAGCAGTCAGGCTTTTTGTTTAAGTTACCAACCTCAGTCAATAGCACAAATAATCAACTCCTCTCCTACCCAAGCGTATGCATAGTTCCACATAAATTTAGTTACTTAGGTAAGTATAGTTGATACATACAGACGCTTAAAACGGTCATTCAATATCTACTTATAGCACCAACAGCACAATTTTTTACGGAAACAAAAAAAAGGCGATTTTGTTTAATAAATCAGTACTTTTGTGGCATATTTCAGCTAAAAACTACAAAATACAAGTTTAATTTGTTTTTTAATATTATATAAAACCAATGCAGCAATGAAAAGAATAACCAAGTTATCGATACTTTTTTTAATAAGTACTTCATTTGCGATACTTTATACAGCTTGCTCAAAACCAACTAATGCTTGCTTTACCTATTCGCCAACAAACATTACCACCAATACCGATGTTTTTTTTGATGCAAGTTGCTCAGAGTTAACTTCGTTCTATACATGGACATTTGGCGACGGAACAACAGATACCACTACCAGTTCGCCGACAATTTCGCATCAATACACTACACCCGGAACATACACCGTAACTTTGCACGCTAAACGAAAAGACTATGTGGGTTTTGTTAAAAAAGGAAACATCTTCGAGTCTCAAACAATAAGCGTTCAATAAAACAAATTTTTTCATGCACCCACAACCCGCACTACCTAAAAAAGTAGTGCGGGTTTTTAGTGCTATAATCATCATCAAATTGTTTTTTTGAAAAAGATGGCTTTGCAAGGTAACATTTGAGTTTATTTGGGTAATATACCAATTGTGCGGCAAACGCAACGCACAACCATTCAACAATTAAATTAACTCACAACAGATGAAAAATTTATTTTTAATCACACTTGCTATCCTTTTTTCTTTTCAAACAACATTTGCTCAAAGTGGTCGTACAGCTGGCGGCGTAGTATGGGATTTATTACCCGGTGGCGGTTATGCTAAGCAAATTACCTCCGAAGCCAACGGTAATCTTTGGGTAATTGGTATGGACAATACCATCTTTTCGTACAACGGCAGCTCTTGGATACAGTATCCCAACGGTGCAGGTTTAGATGTGGCAGCCTACAACGGCGTACCTTATGTAATTGGTATGGATAACCAAATTTACAAAGGCAATGGTTCTGGTTTTGATTTGTTACCGGGTGGCGGTTATGGCAAACGCATTGCAGTTGATGCCAACACAGGCATAGTTTGGGTAATTGGCATGGACAATACCATCTTTTCGTTCAACGGCAGCTCGTGGGTGCAATACCCCAACGGTGCAGGTTTAGATTTGGCGGTGCATCGCGGCGTACCTTATGTTATTGGCATGGACAACCAAATTTACAAAGGCAATGGTTCTGGTTTTGATTTGGTACCAGGTGGTGGTTATGGCAAACGTGTTGCTATTGATGCAACAACAAGCAAATTATTTGTAATTGGTATGGATGATAGCGTTTTTGAACTAAAAAACAATATCTGGACACGCGTAGGTAGTGGCTATGGTTTAGACATTACCGCCAATCGCACAAAAATAGCTGTTGTTGGTTTAGATAGCCAACTGTTCAGAACAAGATAATTTATACGACATGTATTGTAAAAAATCTCCTAAATATTTTAAAAGTATTTAGGAGATTTTTTTTGTGCTACACAACGTAATCACAAACCCAACTTAAAGGCGGCATTTTCGCGCCATATATCCGATTTGCGCACGTATCGTTTTACCATGGTATCGGTACGCCAGCCGCCTTGTTGTTGTATGTGCAAGCCGCTTGCTCCGTTTTCGTAAGCCTGCACCGCAAAACCTACTCGCAGCGAGTGTCCACTATAATTATTGCCTAAATATGTTTTTATAATTCGATTAATCATTTTACCTTCGGCATCGCAGGGCGAGTCGGGTTTTATGTGGTCGCCTTTGGCAATGCTCACAAACAGGTGATGTTGTTCGGTAAGTTGTGCGGCGGCTATCCACGATTGCAAAGCCCGCACGGGGCAAAGTTCGGGGTGACTACTATAGGGTATTGCTTTTACCATGCCTCCGCCGGTGTGGTCGGTTTTGCTGCCCCAAATAGTAATGGTAGCACCTTTGTGCGAAAAATCAATATCGGCAATTTTGATAGCTGCCAACTCCGACCGCCGAAAACAGCCCACAAAGCCCAACAACAAAACAGCTTGGTCGCGTTTGCCTTTGTTGGTGTCGGGGTCTATCAGCCTTATGGCTTGTGCCATATAATCGCTAAGGGCGGGTATTGCCTGTTGTTGCTCGCCCGAGCGCTTGCGCTGTAAAGCACCCAACATTTTGCGTACTTTGGCAGTAACGGGTGTGGGTAGGTCGGCAACTTTATGCACCGAGCTAATGGCGTATATTTTGCGCTTAATGGTGTCTACTTTGTAGATATCGGGGGCTTCTATTAGGTATTCTACATAACTAATAATGGTGCTGGTGGTGGCTGGTAGCGCGGTTTGCTCTACGCTTATGCACCAAGTTTCAAACTGTTCAAAATCTACACAATAGGCTCGCAGCGAGTTAGGAGCAACAAAATTGCTCAACAACGATTCGGCTGCTCCTCCCCTATCGTGTGGGTGTTTGTTATCGAGTAAAGATGGTGTATTGGGCATATTGGTGTTTTTGATAAGTATTTACGTAAATGAGTAATTCCGTATTTGGGGTAATGAGTATTTGCTTAAAAAAGACTAATTAATGTTTTTTTGGCGGCATAAAGGTACAAATTAAATGGCAATTTACAGCCATAAACTTAATTTATTGCTCCTTAATAATGGTTAAATTTTGGCAAAAATAGGGAGTGAACTAAATTTCCATTTTATTGTTGTACTGTTAGCAAAACAATAGGTCAATAAAAGCTAAAACAAACAATGAGCAATTACCGAAAAATAAAAAGTACACACACTGCTCCCGAAGCAGCATTAGGGCATCATGTTATTAGGCAGGCTTTTCCGCTGCGTGGTTTAGAGCAAATAAGCCCGTTTATATTGTTGCATCATTTTAATTTTGAGATAGAACCGGGCGATGATAGTTTTTATGTGCCGCCGCATCCACATCGAGGATTTTGCCCTATTACTTACATGTTTGATGGGGCAATAGAACACAACGACTCGTTGGGCAACAGTGCCGTTATTGGCAACAACGAAGTACAATGGATAAACGCCGGCAGAGGTATTATTCATAGCGAAAAAATAGCTAAATCGTTTGCCCAAAAAGGAGGTAAATACCAAGGCATACAACTTTGGATTAACCTACCCGCCGCCGAAAAAATGAATACCCCATCGTATCAACCCATCACCCAAAAAGAAATAGTGTTGATAGAAAAAGAAGGGGTAGCTTTTAGGTTGGTGTCGGGTAGTTTTGAGGATAAAAAAGGACCTGCCAAATCAGACGTACTAACTGCCATGATTACTATGGACGCAAACAGCAGCTTTAATCTGCCGTCTCTGCCAGCACAAAACAATGTGGCTATTTATGTACTTGAGGGCAAGGTACGCATCAACGAAAAATTGCTTGAAACAGCTCATTCGCTGTTAAATTTTGACCAAACCGAAGGAGCTATTTTGTTAGAGGCAATAAACCCCACTAAAATATTACTGATGGCAGGGACGCCCATCAACGAGCCTTTGGTGACACATGGTCCGTTTGTAATGAACACCCAAACCGAACTTTTGGAAGCAATGCGCGATTATAGACAAGGCAAAATGGGATTTTTAGCTGGATAATAGATAATTTGAATTTTTAGTATAGCTTAATCTGCAAGGTAATTTATATGCCTTGCAGATTTTTTTTGGTAGAAAAATAAATTAACCAAAATAGAGATTACTTTGTATTTCAAAGTTAATTGTAATTCAAAATTTATTTTTACCTCATATCCTCCCTCAAAAGCAAGTGTCTTAAAAGTTTAGGAGTACAAATAGCAAGCACGGCAATTAGCCGATGTAACTAAAAAAAAGCTGTTTCATACTTTTGAAACAGCTTTTCTTGAACATTTCAAAGCTCAAATTTGCCCTATTAGGCTAAAAAATACCCAATTAATAGGCGGTTGTGCGGCATTAACAAGGCTTGTTTGCGCAATTTGTAGGGCTTGCCTATAATTTTTATCCATCAAAATTTGTTTAAATAACTCTACTATCAATAAACGAGCATAACGAGCAGGTACTTTTTCGAGGGTAAAAACAAGGTTACTGGCTCCGGCATACATAAAACCTCTATTAATACCCATTATTCCTTCGCCATTAATTAGCTCGCCTAAACCGCTTTCGCAGGCACTTAGCACCACTAAATTGGCTTGTAGTTGTAGGTTATAGGCATCGTTTACAAACAAACAATAATCGGTTTGTTTGGATTGCAAAATATTGGGTTGGCTAAAAGGCGAAAACAATATGCGGGTTTGCTCGGCGGCATGATTATCGTAACACGCATGAGTAGACAATAATAGGTAGCGATATTGTTTTGCCATTTGTTTAAACTGTGCCAACGATGCATCGTGGTAAAGTGCAGTATGTGCTGTTTTACGCTGAGCAGTAAATAATTGGGCAACTTCATCTACCTCTAATTGTGCATCAGGTAAATCTTTCATTGCCTCTACATTGCCATATAGTACAGGTGCTATACCCAAATAAGAATAAGCATCGTTTGCAATAACATTGGATTGAGTAGAAGTATAGCTTTGATTATACAATAAGGTTGCCGAGTAATGATACCCAATAGCATAACAATGCAGCAAATAAGGCAAGTTGCTGTAGTTGCATTTTTCGGGCAAATTGTTGCTTAACAATGCCTGAAAAGGTAGATATAGTAGCTCGGCTTCGGGAATAATTACCAGTTCTTTGGTGTTTTTTAGGTGTTGCTCAATAGGTTTTATTAGGCAATTGTACAAAGCCACAGAGGTAGTTACATATTGTTTTAGGTTCATGGTTTTAACTGCCTTTTGCCACTGTTTGCACAGGTTTTGCAAGTCGGGTTTAGGTTGCGATACCACGTAACGGTTTTGCGGTGTAATAACCCAGATGTGTAAATCCGTATCTGTTAAACAATAGGTTATAATAGCTGTTTGTTTACCTTGCAGCAATTGTTGCAATTGGGTAATAGTAACTGTTTGTATATCGTGTTGTAATTGATAATATTTGGGGTAATCGTTTTTAAATTGGGCTATTAGTTGTTCGTGTTGTTGTTGTACATCAAAATAAGCATTTCTTAGGTGTAGTTCGGTGGGTTGTTGTTGTATTTTACGGTTTAGATGTGTAATTTGTTGTAATAAACGTTGTTCTTGGTCTAGCAATTCTTGTGGAATTTGGGCAGTTATTTTAGCTTTTGAGTCTTCTATTTTTTCGAGTAAAACCATAGCTTTGGCTTTTTCCGAAAACATAAAAGCGCTATCCAATGCCGTTGGATGTTGGCGTTGGTGCAGTGCAATAGTTGTATTTAGGGCTTGGGCATACACTTTGGCGGCATACTGGGCAAAGTTCAATTTAGAGCCTTCGGCTTCAAAATTGCGGCGCAAATAATCAATCAATTGGTCGGCTAATAGGTAGGCATCAAGGGCATATTGTAAATTATCAAAGCTATTTTGTGGGTCTTTTTGCTTTTGACTTAATCGTTCAAAAATGCTGGCTTTACCTGCTAATGCCTCTAACAACCGGTAGTGCCACAACACATCGGTTAGTTTTGGGTTAATTTGTGGAGATGGATTATTGAAAGAAGAACAAACACAACAAATCGCATCTTGGTAAAACTGCAATGCTTTTGGGTAGCTATTTTGTTGGGTATAAAAGGCGGCTAAGGTTCGATATTGGTGTGCTGTATTAGCATGTTTGGTACCATAAACTCGTTGAGCTTCGTGCAGGGCTTGTGTGTAATAGCTTTCTGCCTGTTTTAATTGCCCTTGTTGTTTGTGTATATCGCCCAAGTTGTGGTAAATAGCTGCTTTGCTTTTTTGCGGTATTTGTTCGTAGTAGTTCAATGCGGTTTGATAATGCGTTAAGGCAAGGTCATAGTCTTTTAGTTCAAAATAGCATTTAGCTGTGTTTTGGTATAAATCCGATAAAATTCGAACATTTTTGTTTTGTGGCAACTTTTGGGCAATTTCTTTGGCTTCCAAATAATACTCAAGCGCCTTTGGCAATTTGTTTAAGTGCCTAAAAGAAGCCGCTATAAGATTGATAACCGATAATTTTGCCGTTTGGTTATTTTGTTGTGTAAAAATGGTATAAGCCAATAGCAAATAATCGAGTGCTTTGGTATAGTCTTTATTATTAAGGTATACCCAACCAATGTTGTTATACAGGCTTGGTTTGTCTTGCTCCGATGCCGATGCTAATGCCAATTGATAGTACTTAATTTGCTCGTTGCTATTGCCCAACATGCCATAAATATTGCCTGCCACGCTGTAAAGTTCTACCCAAATGGGTGTTTGTGTTGGGCAATGTGTTTGTACAATAGGCAATGTTTGCTGCCATAAAACAAGGGCTTCGTTGTAATCTGTTGTTTGGTACTTACATTCTAATATATAGTGTAGTGTTTGGGCATAGTTTTCCCAATCTTCGGTTTGCAAATAAATGGGCATTATTGCTGTTAACAAACTAAGGCAATTGTGGTAATTACCTTGTGTATACTGCTCAATGGCTTTATGTAATTGTTGTTTATTTGTTTCCATGCCACAAAGGTAAATTTTATTTTACAGAATAACAAAACGGCACACTACCCTTTGTGGTAATGTGCCGTTTTATTTGGCAGGTTTGTATCATTTTTTTACTTAACTACTAACAATTTTGTGCGCATCTTGGTAGTACCATTGTTTAGTTGCACTATATAGTAGCCTGTTTGCAATTGCTCAATAATTAAACTTATCTCATTATCTCCTTCGGAGGCTGTTACTGTTTGTTGCAATACTGTTTTACCCATCATATCTGTTACCCAAATAGTAAGTTGTTGTGTTTGGGTGCTATTGTAATTTATAATAACCAAATTATTTGCTGGATTAGGTACTAAGTTAATTTCGTCTGCTATACCCTCGTCGGTTTTTGCGGCACAGCCTGCGGTGCTAAAAGCAGCAACCGCACTAAAGGCACTCGAACTGCCAACCTCCAACACAATTAGCCCTTATTTTCCATTCGTAGGTTTTACAAGGTGCTAAGCCCGAATTTATTGTTTTTGAAGTGCCCGTAGCTGTAATACTTGTCCAGGCAGCAGTACCTACTTTGCGGGCAAATATGGTGTAATTACTTGCTCCGGCTACGGCTGCCCAATTTAGTTTAGCACTTGTGGGTGTTATGTTAGTGACACTCAAACCGCTTGGCGGAACAAGCAACACATTAACTATATTGGCAGATGCCGATGCCGTGCAACCGTTGGCACTTGTTACCGTTACCGTATAAGTGCCTGCGTTTAAGTTGCTGATGGTTGCCGTTGTAGCTCCATTGCTCCATGAGCGGGTATATGGTGATACACCGCCTGATATATTGACTTTCATCGAACCACCTATACCACAAACGGCATTCACAATATTGCTAATATTAACGCTTGGGCTTGGATTAACACTTACTGTTTTTGATGCCGTTGCCGTACAAGCTGCTGCATTAGTTACTGTTACCGTATAGGTGCCTGCGGCAGTTACTGTTCGGGTAGATGAAGTACTACCATTGTTCCACAAATAAGTAACGCCGCCGCTTGCGGTTAAGGTAATATTACTTCCGGCACAAAACGAAGACGCTCCTGTTATAATAGCTGTTGGCAATGAATTAACTACTACTGTTGTCGAGGCTGTAGCCGTACAGCCAAACGCATCGGTAACGGTTAGGGTATAAACACCTGCTTTGTTAGCTGTCGCATTGCTTCGGCTTGGGTTTTGTACAAACGATGAGTATCCATTGGGACCAATCCATGCATACGACGTTCCACCTGATGCTGCTAAGTTAATGGTGCTGCCCACACATACGGGGCTGTTGTTGTTGGCGGTAATTGTTGGTGCTGCATTAACTATTACGGTTACTTGGTCGGTAGCTACACAACCATAAATATTAGTTGCTGTAAGTGTATAAGTTTGTGTGAAGATAGGGTTTGCCATAGGTTGAGCAACATTGGTAGCACTTAAACCTATTGTCGGACTCCATTGATAAGTAACGCCATCTACAGTTGGCGTGCCAATAGTGGTAGTAGTACCCATACAAATCACTGCATCGCTACCGGCATTAGCAGCAAAAGCAACCGATGGATTTAGCACAAAAGTAGTGTCGTATTGGTATTCGGTTAGTGGTTCGGTAACTAATAGGTGTAAAGATTCGCCCCATTGAGTAATATCAAAAACGCCCGTTGTTAAAACAGTAGTATCAATAGTTGCTGTATTGATGAGTGTGTAAATGGCATTATCGGGACCCTCGATATAAAGTGTGCCAACATTAGTACTATGTTGATTAGGTGCTGGCAAATTAGCACAAAGCGTTATTTTAGGTCCTACGGTTATTTTACGCGATTTACATTTTACCTTGTTGGTAATATTTTGCCCCGACGACGAATAACTATTGCCACTTGCGTCTTCGGTAATGCAGGCATTTATAGCAAAAAAAGAAGCATTTATATCGTCTATCAAATACATTTTGTAGGTACTTCCTTTTATCTTATTAAATATAAAAGAAGAAGTTGTGATAATACCCACTACTTTATAACCCATACTTGTTGGCGAACAAGGCGATTCTAATACCACAAATCTTTCGCCTGTTTGCAATACATAGTTTGTTGTCACATTTCCACCATTTGGCACTTTTATGTCTTGGTCTTCGTAGCCAAGCAATGTAATTACACAAGGTACTGTGGTACTGCCAGTAGCCGAACAAAAGGTATTAGAATCTGTTACGGTAACGGTATAAAAACCTGCCGTTAAACTTGTATTAATGGCTGCATTTCCGCCGTTGCTCCAATTGTAAGTATACGTTCCTGATCCACCTGCTACAACTACCGAAGCAGTACCATTTGCTGTACCATTATCGGGGGTAACGGCAGTAGTTAATGTTAAATTACAGGGTTGTATAACAACATTTACTGTTTGGGTGCAATTGGCAACGTTTCCGGCAGCATCGGTGGCTGTATAATTAACAAAGCTGGTGCCTACCGGAAACAAGGTAGGGGCATTATTGGTAATGGTAAAAACACCCGAGTTGTCGGTAGCCGTTGCTACTCCAAGGGTTACAGGCACTGTGGTTTGTCCTTCGGGGACATAAACAGTAACATCGGCAGGGCAAGTAATAATAGGCGGTTCGGTATCGGTAGTTATTACGGTAGCAGTAGTTGTAACAAAGGTTAAATTTTGGTCTATTACTTGTATGGTATAAACACCTGCCGATAAATCGGTAAAAAGGTTAAAGCCTTGTACAACACCATCAAGGGCGTATTGATATGGCGGTTGCCCACCACAGGCATTAATACTTATCAACCCGTTTGGCTCTTCGTAGTTATTGTTGTTGGTAACGTTAAGGGTTTGTATGATCAGCGGCATATTGGGTATAGTGGTACTTGCTGTTGCTGTACAACCATCGCTATTTGTTACCGTTACGGTATAAGTACCTGCAACAGCTACCGACATACTTTCTGTGATAGCCCCATTAGACCAAACATAACTGCTAAAACCCGATGTGGCATTTAATAAAATGGCGTTAGCAGCACATAAATTGGGCGCACTTTGGGTGATGTTTACTACACAACTATTTTGAGCTTGTACATAAATAGTGGCATCAATCAAAAAAAAAGCAAATACTATACCCCATAAAGAGGCATAATTAGTTGAATATTTTTTCATAGAAAATGATTTTTGGTAGCTTTTTGTCTTATTTTAGTACAAATTTAGTTGTTTTTTGGGACATTGTTAGCTCAAAAATTTTATTGGCTAAAATAAAAAAGGTACGCCCCAAACAAGGCGTACCTAATAAATTTAAGTTGGCAGGTGCTATTTGGTGGCATTGATAGCAGCCTCAACCTTGGCGGCTGTTGCGGTATCGCCGTTTTGCAAATAAAAAGCTTTTTGTACGGCTAAACGTTTTAATTGCCCTTGTTTTGTAGTAAGGTCAATGTTTGCGAGTTGTTCTTTTTCGTAAGCCAGCAATTTGGCATATTGGTTGTTCGATTTTTCGGCAGCAATTACTTGTGCTGCCTTAGCTTGTTGTATTTTTGCTAACTGTGCTTGTCGTCGGTTATAGGCAAGTTGTTCGGCTTCGGTTTTAAACTTAGGCGTATTAGTAGTGCCTGCTATTTGTGTTTGAGGAGTAGCGGGTTTAGCCATTGTTTGTGCCATTGCATTAGTGATACCTGCACACAAAATGGTGGTTATTAGTGTTAGATGGAAAAAGATATTTTTCATAAAATAATTACTTGATGATTAAAAGATGTTGTTTTGAGCAATTAATAGTTTGTTTTTATAAAATATGGGTTAGCAATGGTACGCCTACGCCCATTGTAGGCGTACCTAATAAAAGCTAACTTAGTGCATGGCTGGCAGCTATTTCAACAAAACTATTTTTTGGGTTTGGGTGTGGTTGCCTATTTGCAAGGTACAAAAATAGATACCTGTTGATAGGTTTGTAGCGTCAAAATTAAGGGCGTGATAACCCGCTGTTTGGGTAACATTATTAAGCAATTGTTGAACAGTACGACCCGTTACATCGTTTATGGTTAAGGTAACTTGGCTGGCTTGTGGCAAGGTATAGCCAATTTGTGCTTTGTTTTGCATAGGGTTAGGGTTAATTAACAAACTGCTGGTTGGTAGGTTGGTGTTTGCAAGGGCGGTAGCAGCACCTGTAATACTCACTTGGCTGTTGGCAATGGGTATGCCTTCTAACAACACCAAATTAGGACTAATATCGCTGGGCGTAATGGCTTGGTTTAGGCTAACACGCAACATAAATATAGGGTCGGTGGTGGGCAATACCTGGGTCATGGTATAGGCAGTTACTAACAAACGGTTAGCTATTTGGTTGTTGTAAGTTGTTTCGAGTTGTTGGGGATTTTCGCTTAATCCAACACGTACTTCTTCTACCTGAAACTTAGCACCGTTGTAGCTTAAGTCAAAATCAAAGCCGTGCATGGGTTCTTCGCTGTGGTAATATACGGGTATATCCCAAATATTATTAGCTACGGGTGTTGCCCCATTAAGGTCTATCTCCATAGAGTTAGCCATGCTTAGTCGCAAACCATCGGTTGGGTCCGATGTCCAAGAGCCATTTACGTCGCCCAATAGTACGCTGTGGTAAGTTAGTTCAATGCTATCACATTCGGGTATGGGCAAACAATCGGTTATATTGGGTACATTATCTCTCCAATAACCGCTACTTACGCCGTCCCAAGTATGCCAAGGATAAGGCGATGATATGGTATAATCGGGGTTTGTTGTTGTGGCATCATCTACAAAAACCCAATCTTTAGATAAGTTGCACAAGGCAGGTGGATAGCCATTTTGTACTTGTGGATACTCGTTGTACAGTAAGGTAATGCGGCGGTTAATGGCGGTTACATCGTTTGCCCTAATAGAGTCACTTCGGTTCACATCGGCAGCTATCATTTGGTAGGCATTGGGTATAAACGAGGGGTCGTAGTTGCTAATTTGTTTAGCTTTAATGGCATCCATCGAGTTTACTTGTAACATAACACTACTAACGGGCGAGCCACAACCGTGGTAGTCTCCACAAATATCGCGGCTTATACTTATGGTGTTACCGCCAAAACTATTGGCTACAAAATAACCATTGTCGTTAGGCACTATTGCCGGAAGTTGGTTGGCACAATCGGTTATCTCAAAATTACAAAGCATGGGGTCGTTAGCCAAAGGACGGGCGGCATCGTTCCAATAAATAATGCGTCCTAAACGCGTACCTTCGTATAAGGTTATACTGCCATCATCGGCACATTTGGCTATCTCGTTTAATCCATAAGATTCCCATAGTTCTAGCTCTTGCAACGGATAAGTACCAAGTGTACCTGTATAGTTAAAATCAACACAAATAACATTGCCTGTACCCACAAATTGGGCACCTACGGGGTCAGATGATTTATAGTTAATGGTAAAACAAAGCCCGTGCATAGTACCTCCTAGTGGGGTATCGTAGTACGAGTACTCGCCTAAACCCATGGTTGTTACAACAGGTCCGAGTGTGGCTGTACCGGTAGGTGTCATTACGGCGGCATCGTATTGCAAGCAATAGTTCATACCTATTACGCCTGCGGGTACGGGTTGTATGGCATCTAAGGGCACACATATATTGCCATTATTGGCGCATAAATCTATGCTTTGCGTACCTATTCGGTAGGGACAAGTTAAAATAGTACAGTCTGTAGAGCCCTCACCACCCGTTTGATTAACCGTAATATCTGTGGGTGCGTTGCTAAAATTAGTTATCAATAGCAGGTAAACTTGCCCTGTGGTGGCTCCAATTATGTCAATATTTTCGATGGCACTAGTGCTGTAGCTACAATCAATGGGTGCGGCTAAATGTCCGCAATGATTAGTTGCATCTGCAAGGTCGGCGAATGGTCCCCAAAGTGCAAAATCAACGTCTACGTTATTTGAATTATTTTCGAGTATATTGATATTGCCCGGGTCGGCTATTTCTTAAATAGTACCATATTGGATTAGGTTGGCTGCCTAAACAACCGTAGTTATTGCCTGCTGGTGCGCTTGGTTGATTGATACCTGCCGAGAAAGTATCTCCCGAGTCGGTGCAAAATGGTAGTGGGTCGGAGCAATCTTCGCCTGCGGAGTTGTTACTTACTGCATCGGGTGCTGTACAACCATTAGAGGTAGCCAAACTTGCCCTTGCTCCACCCGATGCAAACAAAGCCTGAATACGTGCCTTTTGCCCACCTGTGAACATATACATACAAGCATCATCAACATAATCCATGTAGTTCATAAACATGTCGCCAGCTGCCCCATTCGAGCAAGTTATGTGCGGATAAGTTGGGCAACCAAAGTTAGATGTTTGTTGTGTTGGGGTATCGTTAACTTGGTCGTTGCCGCAGTTGGCATCGCCCCAAATATGGTAAAGGTTTAACCAATGCCCTGTTTCGTGCGTAAGTGTGCGCCCTTTGGCATACTGCCCACCAGCCGGGTTAGGTGTTGTGGTCGACCCAAACGAGCTGTACAAACAAACTACGCCATCGGTATTAGCCGCGCCGCCCGGAAACTGTGCATAGCCCAACAAACCCGTACTGTTACCCCCAAAGGCAACACTCCAAACATTGAAATATCTATTGCGGTCCCAAATGGTTTGTGGTTTTAGCGTTGCTTCTATTTGGGTATCTTCCCACGAAGCAGCACCCATGTTTAGGTGTTCGATGCCTGTAGTGGCAGTGCCATCGGGTTTGCGTTCTGCCAAACAAAATTCAATTTCGGCATCGGCAGCAACCCCTGTAAAGACAGCCGGAATAAGCGAGGCATCGGCGTTTAGTTTGCGACAATCTTTGTTCAATTGGTCTAATTGTGCCATTATATAGGTATCCGATATATTTTCGTTGGTACCTAGTGCATCGCCATTGTGAATAATGTGGAACACCACTGGAATGGTAATAAGCGTTCGTTGGTGGTTACTGCTCGATTGTACAAAGTGTTGGGTTTGGTTTTCGATAGCCTCCATACGGATAGCCATATCAGGGTTGGTTGCTAATTGGTGTTGAAGATTTTCCATAGCACCACAAGAGCGTTGAGCAAAAGAAGAAAGGCAAGAAAGCAATATTAAGGTGGTAAGTACTAAATGTTTCATAAAAAATGTTTTACAGATGATGTTGTGAAGAGGAATTTTGTTGTTAATTGTTACACTCGTGCTACATTGGTGTATTGGAGTGAATGGTTTGGGACATTTTGTTGAAAAACTTTTTTTGTTCGTTTTTTGTATTGCCCATTAAAAGGTATTGCTACTTAAAAAGTAAGCAAACCATCAATTTGTGCCGTTACGCTTATTTAGTGCATTGTTGCAGATAATTTGGGACATTTTGTTGAAAAATATTTACCTTTGCCCATTAAAATCCGTATCACAGCTATTTTGGTTTTATTATGCCCCAACAATATCGTTACTTGGCACATAGCTATTTGTTAGCAAATCTTGTTTTGCCAATATATGCGGCGGCATTAGAACCCCTTGTATGGCAAAAAACGACACAAGTATACGCACAACAAACCGAACAAAATTTGTTGTGTAGCTCCGATACCTTGTTAAGTGTATTGATAGCCGATGTGTGCCAACAACTAATTAGTACCATAGACCAAGCCCATAAAAAAGACATACTACCCGATTTTTTATCCCACCTCAGCCTCGAACAAGCACGCGATATAGTTGATATTTACTATTGGAAAACCGAACAGTTTGAGCAACTATTAAATCGCAACATCCCCCGAATACACCAAATTATTGGGCGTTTTATACACCAATATCCCCCTTTACAAACCTATAAAGACGATGTTTATCAAGAAGCTATTTTGTTGTTATGGGAGCAATTGAGCCACAATAAGTTAGCTCGTTTTGAAGGAGCTTCGTTGTTTGGTACTTTTTTCCATACGGTTATCCGCTGGACGGTTATCCGAGCTATCAAACGGATAAAACCCATTGAGCAAAAGGTGGTTGATATTTTGGACAATACCGAAACAGCTAATCTAAAAACACCAATCATAGACCTCGCCGACCATCAAGCCAACGAGGACCATGCTCCTCTCCTACCCCAACACCTACAAACAATACAGTACTTTACGCTTTCGCTCAAATCTACGGATAGCCATAAATTGTTGTTTTGCTGGCAGTTATTATATAGTGTATACTTTGCTAACCCAAGCGATGTACAACGATATTATCCGAACTGCAGCAGCGATTTATTTTTGGATATTCTGCTTATTCAACAACAAAAAAATACCAAAGAACAAATTTTTGAACATTTATCTTTGTTTATCGAACAACTAACATACAGCCAGATAAATAAAGATGCCCTTAAAAAATGGCTTAACCGAAAACGACAAATGGTGTATAGTTTGTTGTTTACCGCCTACTTAATCGAAAATAAAAGCACCGAAATTAATGCTTATTGGGAGTTATTGATACAGCGTTTTTTTGCCGCTAAACTGGTTTATTGAGCATTTTGGGGTGATGAAAAGCAAGCCCCAATGTCCCAAAAGTATTTTTTAAGCGCACTAAGAAAAGAAAAATAACCATGACACCAACTAATAATTCCTTTTTTATAACCGCCGAGCAGTTATCGCCACAGGGTATTGCTTTATATATAGATGCCATGCGACTTAAGCGGGTTGATGATTTACCTGCTCAAATTTATGAGCATGCCCAGCAAAACCCCATTGTACTTCGACACATTATTGGTTTATATGCTAGGCTTAACGAGCAAGAGATAGCCCATCCACACCCTTTTTTTGATGTTTATTTACCCGAACAACGCCTGCTTTTTAAACAATCAAGGGCTTGCGAACGCCTTGAGTATTACGATGAAGAAGCCACTTTTAAAAGCACCGGGACTACCGATATAACTAATAAAACAGCCGACGAAGAATTTGTAAAAGAAAACAAAATTTTTAATTGGTCGCCTGCTTTGCCTAAAAATTTACTGCTATTGGTGATAGATAACGAAGAAGAAGAAAAATTTGCAGCTACTATCCCAACCGGTTTTGTGCTTGAACTGTCGCAAACTAGTTTTCCAAATGGCTTGTATTATTACAAATTAATTGATGAAGAAGGAGATATTAGGGAAATTGGCAGCTTTTATGTGTTTAGATATTAATGAGTAAGGAGCTAAATGAGCTGAGTATGTAATTCCTTTTGTGCATTTTGAGAAGCATAAAATCATTATTTTGATAACGACGTATTGTGTTATTAGGTTTGTGTAAATAAATGGCTTAAAAACCGTATCTTCCTATAAAAATAGGCTGCCTCTATTGTTGAGGCAGCCTATTTTTATTGTACTTAATTACTTAAATACGCATTTGCTTAAAACATCAATTACTCAAATGAGTATTTACTTAAAAAATAAACATCGATAATTGCAAGCTCAACCGGTAACGCCAACAACAACAAGGGTATCTACCAACAACAATAAACAAGAAAAAGCACGATAAGCTACTCTCCTACTCCAACTCAAAAAAAAACAAAAAATTATCTCCGCAACTGGTAACGCCAACAACAACAAGGGTATCTACCAACAACAATAAACAAGAAAAAGCACGATAAGCTACTCTCCTGCTCCAACTCAAAAAAAAAGAAAAAATTACCACCAACACCGGTAACGCCAACAACAACAAGGGTATCTACCAACAACAATAAACAAGAAAAAGCACGATAAGCTACTCTCCTACCCCAACTCAAAAAAAAAGAAAAAATTACTACTGCAACTGGTAACGCCAACAACAACAAGGGTATCTACCAACAACAAAAGGCTATCGGCTATCTG
Organism: Sphingobacteriales bacterium; assembly: GCA_016718845.1. Lineage (GTDB taxonomy): Bacteria > Bacteroidota > Bacteroidia > Chitinophagales > UBA2359 > JAEUUX01. The sequence goes on along the minus strand of JADKCK010000109.1, from coordinate 6,713 downwards.
CTTAAAGCCATCAAACAAAAATTTTCAAACAAAAAAAATACACTCGCATCATGAAAAATCTAACCTTCTTCTTCGCTTTGGCTATCGCCATTTGTTTCTCTGTTTTTGCAACTACTGCTGTTTCTGCTCAACCTCAAGCTGCCAGCGATTTGGTCGCCGCCCAAGGAACCAAAGTTTACAAAGATGTTTTTACCACCTCGGGTACAGGACAAACCTTTATTACCCTCAACAGACCCAGCCTAAACAACAAACCCAACGCATTGGTGTATGTGATACACAATATGGGCAACGGAACCAAAATAAACTTTTACACCGCCGCCGAGTACGACGCAGCAAGCAAACGTTGGAGAATCGTAAGTGTTAAAAACGGAGGCTCGTATAATGCCAACATCCCTAACAATGCCAATTTTGATGTACTTGTTTTCGACGATGGTACGATGCCTACCCAAACTGCCACCGCTCCGCAAGTAACCGCTTTTTCTTTTACTGCCGCAGCTAGTAATACCAGCGGACATATTGCTACCATTAACCACGCCGCTACCAACAACAAACCAGATGCCATTGTGGTTGTTTATGCTGTTTTAGGTGCTGCCAATAGCCACCAAGTAGGTGTTTGGTATAATAATGGTAAATGGAAAATTTACAACGAAGATTTAGTAGCTATGCCCGCAAACGCAAAATTTAATGTGTTGGTGTTCAGCAAAACAGGGGCTATTGGTGTGGGTAACTACAGTACCTTATCAGCAAAAGCCGTTACACCTACCCAGCTAACAGGTTACAACGATGCAGGCATGACCGCAGCCATTGTGCCTATTGATTACACAAGTACTTCGTTTGTTAGCCAAAATTACAAACTAAGCAATGGCGGTTATAATGCTAATCCAATTGGTATTATTAACAGCTTTGACGAACAACAAACCATTATCGCAAACGAAAACAACGCTATCATGACCGAAAAAATAAAATTCAATATCGTATCGTTCAAATATACGGCTCCGTAACTTCAATGCCTTAACACTACACTACCCGCTATAAGTACAACTTATAGCGGGTAGTTTAGTATTTTTAAGTACTTATTTGAGTATTTAAGTATTTACTTAAAAAATAAACATCGATAATTGCAATAAACACCGGTAACGCCAACAACAACAAGGGTATCTACCAACAACAAGAAAAAGAAAAAAACACGATAAGCTACTCTCCTACTCCAACTCAAAAAAAAACAAAAAATTATCTCCGCAACTGGTAACGCCAACAACAACAAGGGTATCTACCAACAACAATAAACAAGAAAAAGCACGATAAGCTACTCTCCTACCCCAACTCAAAAAAAACAAAAAATTGCAACCATAACCGGTAACGCCAACAACAACAAGGGTATCTACTAACAACAATAAACAAGAAAAAGCACGATAAGCTACTCTCCTACCCCAACTCAAAAAAAACAAAAAATTACTACCGCAACCGGTAACGCCAACAACAACAACGGTATCTACCAACAACAATAAACAAGAAAAAGCACGAAGCTACTCTCCTACCCCATCTCAAAAAAAAACAAAAAATTACTACCGCAACCGGTAACGCCAACAACAACAAGGGTATCTACCAACAACAAAAGACTATCGGCTATCTGCTTAAAGCCATCAAACAAAAATTTTCAAACAAAAAAAATACACTCGCATCATGAAAAATCTAACCTTCTTCTTCGCTTTGGCTATCGCCATTTGTTTCTCTGTTTTCGCAACTACTGCTGTTTCTGCTCAACCACAAGCTGCTAGCGATTTGGTCGCTGCCCAAGGAACCAAAGTTTACAAAGATGTTTTTACCGCCTCGGGTACAGGACAAACCTTTATTACCCTCAACAGACCCAGCCTAAACAACAAACCTAACGCATTGGTATATGTGATACACAATATGGGCAACGGAACCAAAATAAACTTTTACACCGCCGCCGAATACGACGCAGCAAGCAAACGCTGGAGAATTGTAAGTGTTAAAAACGGGGGTATGTACAATGCCAACATCCCTAACAATGCTAATTTTGATGTACTTGTTTTCGACGATGGTACGATGCCTACCCAAGTCGCTACGGCTCCGCAAGTAACTGCTTTTTCTTTTACTGCCGCAGCTAGTAATACCAGCGGACATATTGCTACCATTAACCACGCCGCTACCAACAACAAACCAGATGCCATTGTAATTGTTTATGCTGTTTTAGGTGCTGCCAATAGCCACCAAGTAGGTGTTTGGTATAATAATGGTAAATGGAAAATTTACAACGAAGATTTAGTAGCTATGCCCGCAAACGCAAAATTTAATGTGTTGGTGTTCAGCAAAACAGGGGCTATTGGTGTGGGTAACTACAGTACCTTATCAGCAAAAGCCGTTACACCTACCCAGCTAACAGGTTACAACGATGCAGGCATGACCGCAGCCATTGTGCCTATTGATTACACAAGTACTTCGTTTGTTAGCCAAAATTACAAACTAAGCAATGGCGGTTATAATGCTAATCCAATTGGTATTATTAACAGCTTTGACGAACAACAAACCATTATCGCAAACGAAAACAACGCTATCATGACCGAAAAATAAAATTCAATATCGTATCGTTCAAATATACGGCTCCGTAACTTCAATGCCTTAACACTACACTACCCGCTATAAGTACAACTTATAGCGGGTAGTTTAGTATTTTTAAGTACTTATTTGAGTATTTAATCAATTGAACATTTACTTAAATACTCATTTGCTCAAATCAATAGCTATCAAATCCAACAAATATTCGCGGATAGTTTGACCACGTTGGGCAGCTTTTATTTTAAGTTGCAGATGTACATCTTTGGGCGTATCGAGTGATATGCGCACCAAGCGAGTAGGAGAGGGTAGGAGAGGGGCTTGCTCTTTTGAGGGTGCATCGGGGTCAAAACCTTCAAACGGATTGGGTTTCATTTCGGTCACTAACATAACAAAAGGCAGTTGCGGGTCTTCTACTTGTGGCGTTTCGTGGGTTTCGTTGTGAATAAAATCCACCGTTTCGCTAATTTTTTCTAAATCCTTGTCGGTTTTTTTCAGGGTTACTTTGGGTGCTAGCTCTACCTGTGGCTGTTTGTTGCGCTGTAAGGTATCGCGCAAATTAACTTTTTGCTTTGCCATAAAAAATAAAATTAGTTGTGATTGATTTAGTTAGTTGTTTTTCAATAGCTCTAACACTTCATTAGTAAGGGCTACTATTTCGGCTTTGGCTTTGGGGTCTTTGTATTCGTAAACGCCTAAGCCTTGTACTACGGCTTCTACGTAGGCAATGCGCGATTTGATGGTGGTTTTTAAGCTTGGTATGTCCAAGTCTTGCAATACTTCGCGGCTATCGCGGTTAAATGTTAGGTTGTCGTCGTACTGATTCATCAAAAAATAGGCTTTCACATTACCTTTTAAGGCTTGGGCTTGTTCGTATTTTTCGATAAATTTTTCGGTTGCCCAAATATCTAAACCACTTGGCTTAATGGGTATGATAACAATATCGCCCAACACAATAATGGTACTTACCAAACGCGATAAAGAGGGGGTGCCATCAATAATTACTATGTCGTAATCGGTTAGTAGGCGTTTTACATTTTTGCTAAGTGCATCGCTATCGGCTATGCCAAAAACGGCTACGGGGGGTAAATCCTCTGCCCTAATACCCGACCAATGCACCGAACTGGCATTGGTGTCGGTGTCAACGATGGCTACTTTATAGCCAATATGAGCCAAACAAACGGCTAAGTTTTGCGAAATAGTCGACTTGCCTACGCCGCCTTTTAAACTGGTAACAGATATTATCATGCTTATTTTTGGTTATTTTGGATAATGTAATAGGGATAAATGATGCTTATTTACGTAAATAAGCAATTGAGCATTTGTTTATTTACGTAAATGCGTATCAAAAAGAGGGCTAAATTCATCAAAAAAAGCAGCTAAAACCAATTATAGTACTTAAATTAGCTGCCGTTATTTTCTTTTAATCAGGCAAAAAAACATGGCTTGTTTTTATTGCCCCATTTTAATCCCTCTATTTATTGCTTAATGTAGCACTTCCAACTTTACCCATTTTTCGTTTTTTTTCACAACCTGCCATTTTTGGGTCTGAGCCACCCATTCGATAAACAATTGTTCGTCTCTGAACGACTTAGCACCTACCCAATAAATAAATTTTTCGGGTATCAATTGGTCTTGTTCGGTGTAATACTCGGTTTTAAAACGCGGAAATGTTTTAATAAACTTGGCAAAATCTGCTCTTTCTTGTATCAATTGTTCGGAAGTTAGCCGCGTAAAATGGTGCTGAAAATATGCCCGTTTGTGGTTTGCAAAATCGGTGCTTTTAAACAATTGTTCTAATTGCACATGGTCTTCTTTTGCTTGTTTATTTTGGGCATCGGCTGTTGCTTTTTTTAGTTTTTCGGTTTGTTGTTTTTGGTACATGCCTTTGCCATATTGCCCTTCGATGGCTTTGTATAGGTACGAAAAAGGGGTTTTAACTACGCCATTTTGGTGTTGTTCTTTGGTATAACACAAGGCATCTAAAACGCTAGTTTCGCCAAATTTGGTCACAAAAGAGCGTATTTCTGTTTCGGTTGCACCAATGCCTAAATCAAAAAACAGGGTTACCACATCTACATGCAAGGGTTGTTCTTCTTCGCGCCTAAACTCAAAAGTTTCGGCACGCGAAGGCAAATGACTGGGTAAGGGGGGTATTTGTAACGCTTTGGTGTTTTGTTGCATTTCAATATGAAAACGCAAGGATGCCACTCTTTTTTGTTGTTTTATTTCTTCAAATTCAAAGGTAATGTCGGTTTTAGTGTTAATTTCGCGCTGGGCAACCAACACCACAAATTTCTTAAAATCGTTGTAGTTTTTGTACTTCTCCTCTAAACACAAACGTTTCTTTAGCTCTTCTATCTCGTATTCTTTGGTGGGCAAAAAGGGCATTTGTTTTAGGTACTGATACAAGCGAGTGGCGTAAATACTGCCTAATTGCAAAATGTACATGCGCTCGTATTGCGTAAAATTTTCTTTCAATTGCAACAAAAAGGGTTTCAAATCTCTGTCAAAACTTATTTTCAAAATGCCTGCATTGCCCACATACTCTACCCTATTGACCAACGGAATGATAACAAAACCATCTTTTCCGTGCTCGGGTTTGGGTATATCTAAGGTTCTACCTACTAACCTGCGCCCAGCTTCTTTGATTAACTTAAAAAAGTTTTCGCTATAGGTTTGGGTGTATTGCATCAATTCTCGAAGGTTAATTTCGTACTCGCGCAGTTCTGTATCGTCTTGCTCTATCTGGGCAATAGCCATTTCTATAATCCTGCATTCGGTTAAACTTAATTCGTAGCGCGAATTAACTAGGTTATTGGCTTTTACTATCAGGTTGGGGTTCGATTCTTTTTCCATACAAATTGGTTACTATTGCTTGAATGATGTGGCAAAGATACAAACTTTTACCGATAAATTTCACTAACTCAACAATAAATTTTATTTTTAATCGCTTACGCAAATCAATTTGGCTATTATTTACTTATTTTATTTATAAGCTACAAAATCCTAATCAAAACAAGCTGATTGTGTGAAGTTATCCACATTTAAAAAAACAAACATTAGTTTATTTTTGCTTATTTACACCAATTTACTCGTTTTATCACACCAATTTACTCGTTTTATCACACCAATTTACTCGTTTTTGCTCCTTTAAATTCACTGATTCCCTATGAATCTCCCTTTTCAATAATTATATTTTGGTCTTTCATAGTCATTCTTTTTAAACAAAAAACAACAAACAATGCGGGCACACGTGTACACGCCTGCGCGCCCGCGTGACAGGTTTTGTTGTTTTTTTGAAAAAATTAGCAGAAAAAAAAAATACTACACCCAAGTGATTATTAAAAAAGTGATTTCGTATATGTTGTTTTGCATTTTAATGCTTGCCAGTAGCTACCAAAAATCAAAAATAATGCGTAAATTTGCTGCTAAGTTTGGGTGCAACGACTGCTTTTAGACACTGATTGGCGTATTTGGGGGTAGCAGAAGAACTATTACCCCTAAAATCTTTGATTTTAGGGATTAAAAAGGCTTGGACGATAGTTTTATCATCCAAGATAAAAAAAACGCATCTTGGGCAAAAAAACGTGGTTTAAAGCCACTTTAATCTTGTGCAATACCCTAATATCGTTTGGATACATGGATAAATGCCAAAAGACTAAGTTTTTTTTACCAGAACGACAATTAAGTAAATACTCAATCACTCAAATAAGTATTTACTTATTTGAGTGTCCTAGTTTGTAAATTACAAAACGGTATAGCAAACAACTTAGCCAATTTAAACGTAGCTTGTAGCTACCCAACCCTAACACAAAAATGTGGCATTTAATAAAATACAATAAAATATCTTTCAATAACTTGCTTAAAGAATCATTAGATACTTAAATAAGTAAATACTCAAATAAGCAATCGCTTAAATAAGTATTTGATGATAATAGTATTACACCATAAAATAAATTAAGTGTAATATTCGTAGCTGAATAACAAAAAATTCTTTTAAAAAAAAATTACACAATTTTAACTTTTTTTAACCATAACTATACCACTATTAATAAATCAGTGCTATATTTGCACCGCATTCTAACCCTGCATTCGTTTCTCCCTACCAATACCCTCGAAATTTCTGCTGAAAA
>JADKCK010000108.1 GCA_016718845.1 Sphingobacteriales bacterium | reverse complement strand
GGTCAAACATCAATAGCCGTAGGTGGCAACCTACGGAATAGTTATCAATTAGATAACCATCTTTTGCTCAAAAAAACGATAGCTATTTAACACGACGGCTGCATAGATTGGTACGTTATTTAATCGTGATTACTTATCAAAAAAAAACGTAACTGTTTAGGTTATGCCATTTTTACCCTCAAAAAACCCTCCAAACTTTATCTTACGTTATGCAAAAAAAATTTTTTTGTAGCTTTCGGGAACTTTTAGAACAAACAATTTGTATTGCATAATAACAGCAAACAAACATTTTTTAACAACACCAAAATTTACACACGATGGTTATTAAAATTATTGACTGGGTTGGACGTTTGACAACCGCCAAAGACATTGTTAACTACCTCCTAGACCGATACAACGAAATAGCAGAGGCAGAACAAAAACGCCTACAGCAAGAAATAGATGCTTGCAAAGCAAAAGGCATGAGCCAAAAAGTAGCAGAAGCTACCGCCTTGTGGAGCAACAGCCTAATTAGCGACGAAGGCTATCACCTAATTTTGCTAATGGAAAAAAAATAAACCAACAACAAACAACAAGCAGCAAAGATGATACATACCTTACTGCTTGTTGTTGTATTTTTAGGGTAGGTAATAAGCCTAAGGCACAATTTACAATTTTGCATAAAAATAGCTTATTTTGCTTTTTTGTTTGCGCAAAAATAAATACCTTTGCCGCCGTATTGTTACCCCCGTTTATACTTGTATGCCCTTGTATGCAAAACACAAACAAGGGCATACCACAAAAAGAACAATCATCAACTAAATTAGCACATAAGCATTATGGACGAAAATAAAAACAGCAACAGCGAGTTGGGTGGGTTTGAAACCGATGCCATTACAGCAATACCCATAATGGAGTTTAATAACAAAGAAATTCCAAAAATAAAAATTTTTGAGGCTGTAAAACAAGGCGACAAGCCTTATAACAAACGTTTTTATGGCTATCGCCCTTTGTTTATCCCAAACAACAAAGACGGTAAGTTTGACATATCTTATCGCGAAAGCCGAGAATCCGGTATATGGATATTAGAGGCGGTAATAACCCTCGACTCGCCCATTTTTCAACAACGGGTAGCTGATAGCATTAAAGAACTCGAAAAAGACGACCCTAAGTTTGATATAAACCAACTTAGGGTTAATACCGTAAAAGCCCGCCCAATTTATGAATTTCTCATCAGTGCTTTTACCTGCTATGGTGAGAGATTTCCTGTTGAAGTAACCGAAGGGATTAACTCTTTACCTTATATGGATAGTCAATTTACCTTTAAGGTATTGTTGAAACTGCCTAAAAAGGACATCGATTTTATTATGAGTAATCAAGATAAAATCATTATCATCTGCGAATATTACCTACAAAAAGTACAAGTAGATACCAACAGCCTTAAAATATCTGTGTTGGACTATACCAAATCGGAGGCGTTTAAGGACATAAAAGGCAACGCACCCGGCAAATTGATACAACGCAGCGATGTACGAAAACTAATGAACAGCCTTTGCTCGACCATAACCATTGAGCAAAGCCTTGACCGACCCGATTTAGCCACCGATGCCATCCGCTTCATCATAGAAAGACTTGGACCCGCTTCGATAGTAATCCGACCAATTTGCAGCCAACGCCCCAAAAATTTTACGACGACGAGGCTACGGCAAAAGCGGGACATTCAATCGATGTTGTTACAGGCGAACTGGAAAAATCGAGGGATTATTCGAGAGAGAAAACACACACTCGAAACAAAAACTCCAAAGGAGTTCTAAATCTTCGTCTGATAGCATGGGGCAATATCTTAGCAGTTCCAAGAGCAAAACTAATAAAGAAAGCAACGAACGCAAAACAGAAGATGAGCAAGAAATAGACATACAACGCGAAAAGAGTTGGACAGGCGAAAAATTAGCTGCCAAAGAGCTATTATTGGTAACCGACGTATTGACAGCTTTTGAGCAAAGCTACGATATTAAGTTTGAAACCAAAATTAATACCCGAAAAACAGGTTATGAAACATATCCTATCGTGTTTTCGGAATTTGATTATACACCCAAAAAAGAAACACCCCAAGCACCACCACCCCAAGCTATTACCGAAACCGTAAAAGGCGTACCCATAGAAATGAACTTGGTAGAAGGAGGCACCTTTGTAATGGGTGGGCAAGACAACGAAGTACAAGAACACGAAAAACCTGCGCACAATGTAACGCTAAACACCTTTTATATAGGCAAGTGCCCCGTAACCCAAGCCCAATGGCGAGCCGTAATGAGTACTCCGACTATGCTCAGTAACCCCAGCCAATTTAAAGGCGACAACCTGCCCGTAGAGAACGTAAGTTGGGAGGATGCTGTTGAGTTTTGCCACCGACTAAGCCAACTAACAGGCAAAACCTACCGCCTACCCACCGAAGCCGAATGGGAGTATGCCGCACGTGGCGGGCAATCCTCCTTTGGTAAAGGAGGGCATGGGGGTTTAAATATGCAGGCAGCAACGACCTACTCACAGTAGGGTGGTACCATGAAAACAGTCACAAATCCATCTTAATGTGGAACCCAAGTTTTTCGCGGTAAGTTCGATATTGATAATTACAAAAACCCCAGCCCTAGGGGCAAAAAAACCCAACGAATTAGGTTTATACGACATGAGCGGCAATGTGTGGGAGTGGTGCAAGGATTGGTATGCTGCCGATTATTAAAAAAATAGCCAAAAAGCCCAAAGGAGCAGACTCTGGAACTACCGCGTGTTAGCGGCGGCGGTTGGTGGCTCATGCAATACCGTCGGTCGGCTTACCGCCTCAACGGCGCTCCCAGCGATCGCAGCCACAACAACGGCTTCCGCCTTGTGTTGGTCCCATAGTTTTGGCAGTTACGCTTATTTGGTTTGTTCGTTTGAGCTAAAGAAAAAAGGAGGTTAAAGCCGCTTATTGGTAGCAGACCGCCAAGCGGCAGGCGGTCTGCAGCCAATAAGAGGTTTTAACCGATGGGTTAAGGGTTTACTGTTGACGCCGCCGTAGGCGGCAAATTTTTTTTTTGAAAAAACAATACCTTCTGAAAACTTCGGAGAAGTATTGTCTTATAACCTTTTAGCTGCATTTAAACCTCGAATGAGGTTAAATATGAATAGCCGTATGTAAAACATACGGAAAAGTGTGTGCCTATTATATCCCAACTCCTACGGAGTTGAATAAAAGTGCCCCCTATCATGCCCTTTTGATGTTCAACTCCTACGGAGTTGGAAAATACTTGTTACTAAAACCGTATGTTTCACATACGGCTATTGGTATTAGACCCTTTCAGGGTCATTAATGCAGTATGCGTAATAATATTTTTCAATTTTCCCCAAGTTTTCAGTGCCTTATGCAAATAAAGCTATTTTGATAAGAACATTGAAAAGTAGTCAGGCTTATCTATTGGTTCTAAGATACAAAACGGTTGCAGAGCATAAAAAAAAGCAGCCAAACCCTAAGATTTGACTGCCGTGGAGATACTTCAACGGAAGCATCACCGCAAAAATAAGGCAATTTTATTAAATCGCCAAACTTTTTTTTAAAAAACCCGCTAAACATTACTGCTTAACGGGGTAGAGACCACTCAATAGAGCTATCAGGCACAAAGGTACAACAATTTTAGTTTTCCACCAAATTTAGCGCTTAAATTATGCCCCTTTTCCAAAACAACATCATCAACAAATACCTACAGGCGCAAAACCAAGCTCTTGTTGCCCAACAATGGGCTGTGTACCAAAAGCATTTTCATAACCCCCATGTGCAAGACAACATTAGGGGTAGCAAAGAAGAGCGATGAATAATGGTACTGTGTAGTACAAAAAGGCATAAAAAAAATCTAATCTAAACTTCTTAAAAAATAATCTATTTCCATCGCCATGCAACAATTTGTTTTACAAGAAATAATAACCCAGTTGGAAACCTGCAACATTCAGTATATGTTGTCGGGTAGTATGGCTTTGTGTGTGTATACCACACCAAGATTTACCCGTGATTTTGACATTGTAGTTGCCATTGATACCAAAGCAGTAGAACAGCTTGCCTTATTGTGGTCAGACAAATATTATTATGCCTTGCCCAGTATAAAGCAAGATATTGCAGCTAATAAGATGTTCAATATCATACATTTAGAATCGATGCACAAAATTGATTTTATTGTCCTCAAAGATGAGGAATTTGAAAAAACAAAGTTTGAGCGGCGGCAACTAAAAACATTTATGGGTTTGCAGCTTTGGGTAATTTCGCCCGAAGACCTTATTCTTTCAAAATTGCAATGGATACAAGACTATGAAAGTGAATTACACAAACGCGATATAGTTAACCTATTACAAGTGCCACACTTAGACTACAATTACCTTACAACATGGATACAACAGCTCCAACTCAATACCTATAACCTAAATAGCTAAACATGTTCCATTCTCAAGATACCTCCACCCAAACAAATGCGGTTTATGAACGCCTTATGCAGTCTAAAACCCCCGAAGAACGCTTACTGATGGGCTTGCAAATGGCAGCCGATGGCATGAAAATTTGGTTTGAGCGCGTACAAATAGCCTATCCCAACTATTCAAACGAACAAGTACGTGCAAAAATGCTACACGAAATGTTGCAAATAGACCCAACTTTATATTGGGTTAAAACTTTACCCGTATTTTATACCATCGAAGAAAACAAAGAATAACAAACCCAAATTTTTCACCCTTCATCATTACAACGTCCATGCCCCTTTTCCAAAACAACATCATCAACAAATACCTACAGGCACAAAACCAAGCGCTTGTTGCCCAACAATGGGCTGTGTACCAAAAGCATTTTCATAACCCCCATGTGCAAGACAACATTAGGGGCAGCAAAGAAGAGCAGTACCAAGAAGGCTTTTTGACCGATTTGTTTGTAAACATACTGGGCTATACCAAAAAACCCGCACCCGACTACAACCTTACCACCGAACTAAAAAACGTAAAAGATAGCAAAAAAGCTGATGGAGCCATTATCATCGACCAAAATGTGCGCGCTGTTATTGAGCTAAAAGGCACTAATACCACCGACCTCAACAAAATTGAGGCACAGGCTTTTGGCTACAAAAATAACCAAGCCAACTGTACGTATGTGATAACGGCTAACTTCGAAAAACTACGCCTTTATATCGACAACGCCATAGAACACATAGAGTTTAACCTTTTTTCGCTTACCCAAAAAGAGTTTCAACTGCTGTACCTATGCCTTGCCTACAACAATATCGCCCAAAATATACCGCAACGCATAAAAACCGAATCGCAACAAGCCGAAGACCAAATTACCCAACAACTATACCGCGATTACTCGGCGTTTAAACACCAATTGTTTGATAACCTCCGCCTCCGAAACCCACAACACGACCCGCTTGTGCTGTTCAAAAAATCGCAAAAACTGTTGGATAAATTCCTTTTTTTGTTCTTTGCCGAAGATAGACAATTGTTGCAAGCCAACTCGGTGCGCAGCATTTTGCAACAGTGGAAAGCCTCTAAAGACTGGGACGACTACCGACCACTTTACAACCATTACAAAAAATACTTCTACTTCCTTATCAACGGGATTAAAAACGAAACCCTCGAGGTTTTTCCGTACAACGGCGGGCTTTTTGAAGCCGATGAGGTGCTTGACAACCTGCTCATCGACGACCACATTTTGTACGACCACACTCAAAAGCTATCTCAATACGATTTTGGTAGCGAAGTAGATGTAAACATTCTCGGTCATATTTTCGAGAACTCATTGAACGAAATTGACGAAATGACCGCCCAATTGCAAGGGCAAAACATAGACAAAACACAAACCAAACGCAAAAAGGACGGCATTTTTTATACGCCGCGTTACATCACCAAATACATTGTCGAAAACACAGTTGGCAAACTTTGTACCGATAAAAAAAACGACCTCCAAATTATAGACACCGATTATGTTGCCGATAAAAAACGCACCGCCAAAGAAAAGAAACCCCTGCTTGAACGCCTCGATGCCTACCGACAATGGCTGTTGCAAATTACCATTTGCGACCCCGCCTGCGGTAGCGGCGCTTTTTTGAACGAAGCCCTTAATTTCCTTATCCACGAACACCGATACATAGATGAACTACAAGCAAAAGTGTTTGGCGATGCTTTTGTGATGACCGATGTAGACAAAGGCATTCTGGAAAATAACCTTTTTGGGGTAGATATTAACGACGAAAGTGTAGAAATTGCCCGACTTGCCCTTTGGCTGCGCACCGCCCGACCCAAACGCAAACTAAACACCCTAAGCAACAACATTAAATGCGGCAACTCGCTAATTAGCAACCCCAACATTGCCGGCGAAAAAGCCTTTGATTGGCAAACTGCCTTCCCGAAGGTGTTTGAACGCGGGGGCTTTGATGTGGTGATTGGTAATCCGCCGTATGGAGCAAAATTGCCAAAAGAACAAACCGAGTATTTAGTAACCAAATACAGTAATTTAGGAATTTCTAAGGTATTTTCGGATAGCTATTTTATTTTTACAGTTTTAGGAGTGCATAATTTATTGCGCGATGGAGGTGTTTTGAGTTATATTATGCCCAATTCGTGGCGATTAATTGAAGCTGGTACTATGTTTAGAAAAACCTTGTTTTCTAATTATAGCTTTCTTAAAATCATTCAACATGCAGAAAAAGTATTTAGTGATGCTACTGTGGATTGTGATACTATTGTAGTGAAAAAGTCATTACCAACAACAAATAAAGTGCAATTAATCAAGCAAAAAGCTGCTGAAATTTTATTGTCCTTTGATGTAGAGCAAAAAATACTGCTTGATAATGACTTTATCAACTTAGAAATATCGCCTCAAGAACGGCTTATTGCTGATAAAGTTTTTAAAACTTCGCTTTTGGTAAAAGATATTTTGAGTGTAAAAAATGGTGTTAAACCTTATGAAAAAGGTAAAGGAACACCCCCTCAAACAGATGAAATTATGCGAACAAAACCATTTACAAGTGAAATAAAAGTAAATGATACTTTTGTGCCGTTAATAGGGGGGAGTAGCTTTCAAAAATACAACTTGTTATGGAACAGTAACGAATACATTAGTTATGGTTGTTGGTTAGCAGCCCCGCGCGATAGTAGTATTTTTTTCGATAAAGAAGAAAAGTTAGTTTTTAGGCAAACAAGCGATAAGTTGGTAGGAACGTTAATTGGCAAAGGTTTTGTCATGAGAAATAATACCCATATCTTACTAAAAATAAATAATGACTTTGATTTAAAGTTTGTTTTAAGTCTACTAAACTCAAAACTTTTAAACTTTATTTATTGGACGATAAATCCCGAAAAAGGAGAAGCATTGGCAGAAGTTAAAGCTTTTCATTTAGGAATGTTACCCATCAAAAAAATCTCCCTTGATGCTCAACAACCCTTTATAGCCCATGCCGACAGTATGCTTGAGTTACATGCTGCATTGAGTAGTTTAACACAAAAAGTACAACGCAGTTTGCAACGCGAGTTTAGTTTGGCGAGTTTAAACACCAAGCTACAACAATGGCACAGCCTAAGTTACGCCAATTTTTTGGGCGAGTTAGCCAAGCAAAAAGTAAAACTTACGCTACCGCAAAAATCCGAGTGGGAGGAGTTTTTTGTTACCGAGCAGCAAAAAGCCCATAGTTTGCAACAGCAAATTGAGCAAACCGACCGTCAAATAAACGCCATGGTGTATGCCCTTTATGGTTTGAGTGATGAAGAAATAGCCGTTGTAGAGAGCAACTAAATAGCTATTTAATCTAATATTGTCGGGTAAATTGGGCAGCCATTTATTACTTTAATGTCAACATCAAACTACCGACATTGTTGGCAATTGGTGTGTTAGCCCCCCTCCAACTCCCCCCACAGGGGGAGAGCTATCAGTTTTATTTATACCCGACACTATTAAATGGAATGACTACTAAGGTATAATAAAAACACGATATGTGTTGCGTCTAGTACTTTTATACATGACAAAAGTACAATATTTGTTGTGGGTAGCAGTTTAATGTATGACAAAAGCACGATATGTGTTGTGGATAGCAGTTCAATACATGACAAAAGCACGATATGTATTGTGGATAGCAGTTCAATACATGACAAAAGCACGATATGTGTTGTGGGTAGTACAATGATACATGACAAAAGCACGATATATATTGTGGATAGCAGTTCAATACATGACAAAAGCACGATATGTGTTGCGTCTAGCATTTCGATACATGACAAAAGCACGATATGTATTGTGGGTAGCATTTCGATACATGACAAAAGCACGATATGTATTGTGGGTAGCAGTTCAATACATGACAAAAGCACGATATTTGTTGTGGGTAGCACAATGATACATGACAAAAGCACGATATGTGTTGTGGATAGCAGTTCGATACATGACAAAAGCACGATATGTGTTGCGTCTAGCACAATGATACATGACAAAAGCACGATATGTATTGTGGGTAGCACAATGATACATGACAAAAGCACGATATGTGTTGTGGATAGCAGTTCAATACATGACAAAAGCACGATATTTGTTGTGGGTAGTACAACAAAAAGCGGTTCAAACCTAATTGGTCTGAACCGCTTTTTGTTGTGTAGTTGTGGTATAGCCTAGATAATGTTGATTGTTTGGGGTATTTTACTGCCCTGGGTCAAATTGCAGAGCATCGGTATTGTTACTCGAGCGTCCGTTAAAACCTATGCCCATTGTTGGGAAAGGGATGCGCAAACCTGCGTGTAGGTAAGGGGTATTGCGGCTAAAATTAAACCCTACACCGCCTTGCAAATAATCTCTGAAACAACTAAAGGCAGCACCGGCGGCTATCTCGGGGTTGCCATCGCGGTTAAAATCAAAGGTAGCAAAGTTTAGCCCCACGCCTGCATCAATAAAATTGCGGTAAAACAAGCTGCGCGATGTAAACTTAAACACCACACTATAGGCGGGACCGTTAGGTAAAAAATCGTTGAAGTTGCGTGTTGGTCTAGCAAAAGCATAGTTTACCACCATATCGAGGTGGGGTGGCACGTTTAGCAAACGCATAGTTCGGGTTTCAAGGTCTTTGGGTTGTTTGTCGGTATCGGCGGTATGCCCAACGGCTATTTTTAGCACCACCATGTCGCCTTGTTTGCGTTGTCCGCTGTAAAGTAGGTTAAACTCGGCTTCTTCGGGCATTTTATCCACCGACAATTTGTACACTTTATCGCTAAACTCAATGGCATCGAGGTTAACTTCGGTGCCGGGCAACAACGTAGCAAAATTGCGCACATACGATTGAGCTTCGTACACACGTTGCTCAATTTTAGACACATTGGCAATTACTTGGGTTAAATCTTGAGTTAAAAGTGGGTCGCCAACACGCAGTTCGCCGCTTAAAATATCGCGTATGCTCAAAAAGTTTTTGGTTTCTATTGCCAACTCTTTCACATCTGTTTTGGCATCGGCAAGTAGGTTTTTGAGTTGTCCGCCAGCGGCTTTTTGCAGGTACTTATTTTTTAGCGATGTAATATAGTTTAGATACGATTGAGTACGGTCGTCTAAAACGGTTTCGGTGCTGGGTAAAATGTTTTTTAATTTCGAGCGTTTAATGTTGCTAATTAGGCTAGTGATACTGGTTTTTGCGTTTTCTACATCGGCAACCCACTCGTTAAGCATATCTACATAGGGCTGTTTGCAGGTATTTAGCACTTGGTCAATGTTTAGTTGGTGTCCGGCAAAAGCCGATTTATACTGTTGCAATTGTGCTGTTTGTTTGGCATCAATAGACAGGGCGTTGCGTGGAATTTCGATGCGTCTGCCTTGTTCGTAATCGTCAAAACCAGGTATTTTAATGGCTCGGGTGCCTTCGTTGGTAACAATCCAAGCGCCCATTTGCACATATAAGGCATCGGGTTGTGCTTCGGGTGTTGGTGTGGGTGCGGTACTAGTAGCAACACTTCCGCCTCGTGTTGGGTGCTGCGAGTTGTTGGGCAGGTCTGGTTCTGTTTCGGTGTCGTCGGTGGTGTGCATGTTTTCGCGGTAAAGTGGCGAGCGGTCAAAGTGTTCGTTTAGCAAACCAAATACCACATTGTATTGTTCTAAAATAGAGATGCGTTCGCTTCGTGGGCGGCTTTCGTTGAGCATTTCTAAGCGGCTGTCTAGTTCATCACCCAATCCCATCGACTCGAGGGCATCCATGGCGGCTAAAAATTTACTGGCATCGCCACCACTATCAGTTACTTTAAAGGCTCGGTTTAGGTTAGTAGTGTCGGTTGTGGGCGATAGGCTGCGGATGCGTTGCAATCGTTTTTTTTCTACTTCGTTGCCCACATTTTTCAGGTCGTCGGTGTAACTTTCCATCACCACATCAAGTGCTTTGTAGTCGGTTAGCAGGGTATTTATGCTGGTATCGGGTGGGGTATTGTTATTGGGCATTAGTGCGTTAATTTTTTCGCGCAGTGCTTTTTTGTCAATTTTTACCGTTACCGAGCTGTTTAGGTCAAGTGTAGCTTTTTGCGTTTTTACTTCGTGGGTTTTGCCGTTTTGGTCTTTTTCTTGCAGATACAAAATGCCGTTTTGTGCCATTGTATTTTGTGTCAACGAAATGCAAAGTACCAAAAACAGAAAAGGCAAGTAATGGTTTTTCATAGTTATTGTGTTTAAAGTGAATAAAAGGGTAATATCTGGGAAGTGAATGGCAAAAATAGGGTTTTTATTTGAACAAACAAGTAACAAAAGCTAATTTTTGTGAGCAGAGGCTTTAAAAGGCAGTATTTTTTATTAACAGCAATAAAATAAGTACAAATTTTCGTTAAATCGCACAAAATAACTACCTTTGTGGCTCGATTTTTGCCTATTTAAGGCAATAAACCCAATAGTTTATGAAAATTAAGCTAGTATTGTTTTGCAAAAAGATAATGCTGTTTTGCTCATGCAATATCACTACAACAACAACGAGCGCCTAAACCTGCCCGGCGGCAACCTCGAAGAAGGCGAAACAATGGCACAATCGTTGGTGCGCGAAATGCACGAAGAACTAGGTATTGAGGTGCAAATACACGAATTGTTGTTTGTGGGCGAAGTTGTTTCATCTGCCCAAAAAACTACTTTACATTGTGTTTTTGCAGGCACTATAGTAAACGGTATACCCCAGCTAAACCCCGCCGAAACAACCGCCGAAGCCCTTGTTTGGCTACCCGCCGAGCAACTCTTAACCATAAATTTGTACCCAAACATCGCCCAAAAACTTTACCTACATCTGCACAAAAAACAAACACCAAGCACGTATGTAGGGCAAATTGAACAAGAATGGTTTTGATTAGTTGTAAATTATAAATTATAAATTGTAAATTATGCTTCCCGCTGAAAAAGTGTTATTTGGAGAGGATTTTGTTTAAATGCCAATATATAAATTGCTGTTTTTAAGCATTTTATGAAAATAAAAAAAACATAAATTGATGCCCTTTTTTATTTTTTTGCAGTAGTCTCATAAATTGTAAATTATTGATTTTTTGAGATTTTTGACTAATTATTGAATTTTACTTGGGTTAAAATAATAGTTGTGTTTTTTAAGAATTTTTTTGGGAAAAAATAGGCTTTTCGTCAACACTTTTTTAGTACCTTTATAGTCGCTGTTTTCTGCCTACCCAAAGTCAATAGTTAGCAGTTGGCGGACTTCACGCCGCTCTTCGGGCAGTCGGGTTTGTCTTATCGTTTATTTGTTGTCTGCCTATTTAAGGCTATACCATTTTGATTGGTGCAAAAAGGTGATTTGTTCGCCAAATATCCATACCAAAATATAACCAAACAAAACTAGTTTTGCTAACACAATTAAAACCTCAGAAGCACAAAAAAACTAAAAATTGTTGCGTATCTTTGTCCCGTAAAATAACAAACGACAAGTAAAAATAAAATAACCAAATTAAATTAAGTAAAAATAATTTTCAACGATGAAAGTATCCGTTATTGGAGCAGGTAACGTAGGTGCTACCTGTGCAGAAGTAGTTGCACGTGGCAATTACGCAAACGAAGTAGTGTTATTAGACATCAAAGAGGGTCTTGCCGAAGGTAAATCGCTTGATATGTGGCAAACTGCCCCTATCAATTATTACAGTACACCCATTACCGGTGTTACTAACAACTACGAGGCAACGGCTGGTTCAAATATTGTGGTAATTACATCGGGTTTGCCGCGCAAACCGGGTATGAGTCGCGACGATTTGATTAGCGTAAATGCGGGCATCGTAAAATCGGTTACGGAGCAAGTTATCAAATACTCGCCCGATGCCATTATTATTGTGGTATCAAACCCGCTCGATGTGATGAGCTATTGTGCTTACCTTACATCGGGTTTGCCCAGCAACAAAGTAATGGGTATGGCAGGTATTTTAGATACAGCACGTTATCGCGCATTTTTAGCAACCGAAATTGGCTGCTCGCCCAAAGATATACAAGCTTTGTTAATGGGTGGACATGGCGACACAATGGTTCCGTTACCACGATACACTACCGTAGCGGGTATTCCGGTAACCGAGTTGGTAGCTGCCGATAAACTCGATGCCATCATCAACCGCACCATTAACGGCGGCGGCGAGTTGGTTAAACTAATGGGTACGTCGGCTTGGTATGCACCGGGTTCGGCGGCGGCTCAAATGGTCGAGTCTATTGTACGCGACGAAAAACGCATCTACCCCGTTTGTGCTTGGCTTACAGGCGAGTACGGTTTAAGCGATGTGTATTTGGGCGTGCCTGCTGTGTTAGGCAAAAATGGTATCGAGCGTATTATTGAAGTTGACCTTAACGAAGCCGAAAAAGCGTTGCTTCACAAATCGGCAGGTGCTGTTAAAGAAGTAATGAGCGTTTTTGACCAAATGAATGCTTAATAAGTTTTCTTGAATTGGTGCTTAAAGTGTAACTTTTTGCAGAAAGTAAAAAAGTGGTAAATCTAAATTATTTACCACTTTTTTTGCATTTTTATCGAAAAAAAGCCCCAAAATCCGAAATATTAGGCTATCTTTGTACTTCAAAAATAAAAACTGGTGCCCATGATGAATCTTGTTAACATAGAGCAAAAAGTTTTTCAGTTGGAAAGCGAACTTCGATTACTAAAACAGCATGTAGCAGAATTAAGAAAAGATTTTGACAAAGAGCAAAATACACCTTGTTTAGATTTGCTTGAGCTGGGATTTACAAACGAAGATATCCAAGAGATTCGCCAAATATCAAGTAGCTTTGGCGATGATTGGGATGATCCTGCTATGGATGTATATGACAAAATATATTTACCTGTGGTTATGGAAAATAGTATACAAGCAAAATAGTCTTAATGGCTGATGATATACAAAAATATCGTAATTATGTCAAAATTGCTAAAAAAAGGTGATACGGTTTTGTTTCCTTTTAATAATAGTGATGGTACGATAGGGAAACTTCGCCCATGTGTTGTGCTTAACAATGTGTTAGATTTAGGAGAAGTAGAAATTGCTATGATTAGTAGAACCCAAAGACGTGGCGTAGCTCGACTTATTGTAAATGAACTAATTGACCTAAATTCAATGGGATTAGTTGACGAAAGCGTTATTTATTTGGATAAAGTAAACACGGTTAAAGATAAATTTATTCTCAAAATACTTGGCGAATGTACGCCCAATGTAATGAAAAGAATAGATGAGGGTATTGTTTTAAAATATAAATTGCCCATTTAGCATATTTAAAAAACATAAAATGTCATCAACACATAAAAACCTTTCTGCTTATATGGTAAGCGAAGTGCCAGATGCCCGATTGTTTAAATTTGGCATTGTGGTGTCGGATTACAACAGCGAAATTACTTACGCTTTGCTCGAGGCTTGTGTAACAACACTTCAAAAACACGGAGCCATGACCGAAGCTATTGCTATTTGGCATGTGCCGGGCGTGTTTGAGTTGCCTTTGGCTGCCCAAACCATCTGCGATGCCGAAAACCCCGATGCTGTTATTTGCTTGGGCTGTGTTATTACCGGCGAAACAAAACACGACGAATACATCAACAAATCGGTGGCACAAGCGCTCATGCAGTTGGGTTTAAGCTATGCAACGCCCATTATTTTTGGGGTGCTAACGCCCCAAAACATAGAGCAAGCCCAAGACCGAGCAGGCGGCAAGCACGGCAATAAAGGCGTAGAGGCAGCTATTGCAGCTATCCGAATGGCAGATTTGTTGATTAGAAATAGGGTATAATTTGGGCTTATTAGTTTTGAGTGGAAAATAAACATAAAAACGCCGACTATCATTGATAGTCGGCGTTTTTGTGCAAAGTTATTGCGTTTTAGTTTTCAACCAAAACGGCTTTTACTTTTTTGGCTTTGGTTTTAGTTTTTTCTACTGCTTCTTTAACATCGGCAACGGTATCGTTTACGCTATCAACAACAGTACTAACTATTTCGGTGCTTGTGATGCTAGTTTCTAGCTCGTCGATACGGTTTTGGATTTGGTCTACTTCTTCTTTCGACAAGAAATCGAATTTATCGAGGATAGTATCGGCAATTTTGCGAACGCGTTCTTCTAACTCACTTTTTTTACTTCGGTGGTTTTTACAAAGTCGTCAACAATTTTTTTGCCTTCTTCTTCCGACATTTTGCCTTGTTTTACCAAGTCGTCGATGGTTTTTTGTACGCGTTCAACGGCTAATGCTACAAAGCCAACGCCGGCGTAAAATACTTTTTTTAAGGTTTCGTTTGCCATTTTTTGAAAATTTTGTTTAATTAGTGTAAATTTTTTGTTTGGATAATACGATGTACAAATTTTGTTGATTGGGAGTGTTGCAACATAAAAAAATGTCACTTTTTTGTTGTTTAAAACAGTATGGTGTCTTTACTTTCGATGAATATATCGTTTGGGTTAGGTAATAGTTTGTCGTCAAACAAGTGGTTTAGTTTGTCTATTTCTTGTTTAAAACTTTGTTTTTTTACCTCGATGTGTTGCACAAAGTTATCCACTATTTGTTTGCCGTCGGTTTCCGAGATTTTTTCTTGTTTGATAAACTTTTGGGTTGTTTTCTGAATTTTCTCGATGGTTATTGAGGCAATGCCAATACTAGTGAAGAGTAATTTTTTTAATGTTTTTGAAGCCATTATTTATAATATTTGGGGTAATTTAAAAAAAGTGTTTGTTTTTGTGTTTTAAACACTTTTGCTTACAATAGATTGTGCAATAATAATACCATTGTATTTTATTGTGCCAAATAGTTAGTGAACGAGCCATTTTGACAAAAAAAAAACTCACTTCGTGCCAAAATAGCAGAAGTGAGTTTTGTATTGATGGACACAACTGGTTTAGTTGATATTTACGTTATTGCTTTGAATATAAGCGGTAGCTGCTTTTTGTATGTTTACATATCGCGAGCTGTTTAGGTAGTTGGTGTCGTCGGAGTAGATGAATAGGCAGTTGCCCCAGCGCATGGCATCGATAATTTCGTGTGATAGTTCGAGGGGTACTGCTGGACAGCCCCAGCTACGACCTGCTCTGCCCGATTGTGTGATGAAGGATTCGCCCACATAAGGTGCGCCGTGTAGTACAATAGCTCGTTCTTTGGCACGGTCGTTATAACCTCTGTCTAAGCCTTCCATGCGTAGCGAGTAGCCGTTTGCTCCGTAGTAGACTTCTTCGGTGATATAAAATCCGAGGCTACTTTGTAGGGTTTCGGGCGAGTTAGAAAAGATTGAGCATATACTAAGCCGCTATTTTTACCATGTGCTACGTAGGTGTTAAAGATAACTTGTTTGCTTGCCAAATCTACAATGTAAAGGCGTTTTTTGTTAGATGGTTGGCGGAAATCGCAGATGGCTAATTTGGTTCGTCCGGGGGCAAATCGTTTTTCGGCATCTATGTTGTAATAGCCCGAAACGGCGTACTTAAAAACGTTGAAGCTTAGCCCTTTTTGCTCTAAGCCCATTTGCGCGTACATATCTCTGATATAATCCTCGAATTGTAGTAGCGCAGTTTTTGAGGGAGTTATGCTCGATGGATGAATAGCTAAATTTGCTTGACTGGGAGTTACACAAAAGCCTAATAGTACTAAGGTAGCAACTACCCATTTTAGCGATGATTTTGCTGTCAATTTCATAGGTATGCGATGTTTTTTTCTTTATTGTTATTGGTTGGTTATCAGAAATTTAAAAGAGTTGGCTTGTATTTGTGCGTATTTGAACAAATACGGTAATTTTGCTGCAAAGGTAGTGATTGAAAGCCGATTTTAAAAGTAAACCTTGTATTTTTTTGGAAAAAGGCAAAATTTTAACTTTTTACGATAGGTAGTAATATGTTTGAGGTATAAACGGGGATAAGTTGTTTTTGTTGTGCAAGGGCAAATAATTTTTCGATGGCAGCTATGCCAACCTCCCCTAAATCTACCGAATAGTTGTTTACGTAGAGATTTATGTGTTGCATCATTACGTTGGTGTCCATTGCTTGTGCGTATTGGCTTACGTAGGGTAGTGTGTTGGCGGGGTGTTGTAGGGCTTGCTCAACGCTTTGCCTAATTAGGGTATTTATGGTTTGTTTTAGTTGGAGGGGCAAGCTGCGGCGTATGGCAATGCCTCCGAGCGGGATGGGTAGTGCGGTTGTGGTTTCCCAGTATTCGCCTAGGTCTATTAGTTTTACTAGTCCTTTATTTTGGTAGGTAAAGCGGTTTTCGTGGATGATAAGCCCTGCGTCTACTTTGTTGTCTAAGATGGCTTGTTCAATGTCCGAAAAAAGCATTTCGTGGCGGTTTGTTGCGGTTGGATAGGCAACGGATAGTAAAAAGTTGGCGGTGGTATATTTGCCGGGTATGGCAATTTTGCAGTTTGGTATTTGGTTGGGTGGTATGTGGTTTTTGGCTATTAATAGGGGACCACAGTTATTGCCTAAGGCGCTTCCGGCGTGTAGTAGTTCGTAGGTGGATAATACGTAAGCTAGAGTGTGGTAGCTTAGTTTGGTAATATCTAACGAGCCTTCGAAGGCGCGGCGGTTAAGTTCTTCTACGTCGGCAATTACTACAGCAAAATCAATGCCAAATGTATCAAGTTTGGCATTGATAAGGGCATCAAAGATAAAGGTGTCGTTTGGGCAGGGCGAAAAGCCGAGTGTTAGGCGCATTTATAATTAAAAGTTATAATTAACGTAGGTGTGTTTGTGATTTTGGTGTGATGATTTGTTGGGTGTGTTATTGGGCTTTCTGTGCTTTGGGGGTGCCACCTACTTGGCAAATTAGGGAGTGCCAATCATCACCCCCAAAAAAGACATTTACCGCGTCAAGCGGGGCGGGCGCAAACTGTTTGTTGGGTGGGTTTCGGTGATTAAAACTTGAGTATCAATCCGCCCAAAGCGTTAAAGCCGTAGTTGGGGTAGTTGTAATATTGTACGTATTGTTTGCCGATAATGTTGTTAATATTGGCAAATAGGGATAAATTTTTGATTATGTCGTATTTGGCGGCTAGGTTTAGGTCAATAATTGCGGCTAAATTAGTTGCCGAGCCATTTGCTAATCGAGCTTTTATACCTTGCAACACAAAAAAGTCGGTGGTAAGGTGTAGTTTTTCGATGGGATGCACCTCGATGGTTAAGTTGGTTTTTAGGTTGGGTAGGTGCCAAGCGTTGGTTTGGTTGGTTAGTTTATATTTTTGGTAGGTGGTTGTTAGGGTGGCGTTTAGTTTGGTAGATAGTTTTACGCCTAGTTCCAGTTGTCCGCCGGTTGCAGTGGTAAGCGAGTCGTAGAGGACAGAGAAGCGGTCGGGGGTGGTAAATTTGTTGGTGTATAGTGCTTGTTGGGTAGTTAAGGTTTGAAATCCTTTTAGGTTAAACGAAAGGGTGTTGGCAATTGTTCCTTTTATACCAATGCTGCGTCTTGGCGCAACGAGTTGGCGATGTCAAGTTCGTCGTCTATAAATGGGTTGGCGGTAGCTAAGGCTATATAATCGTTTTCTATCACATCTTTTTTCCAGATACCATACAATGTAAGTTTTTCGGGGATGATGTGTGCTTGTAGATTTAGGTACGGAAATGCGTAAAATTTGCTTTTGTTGAGTAATGCGCTGGCTCCGGCGGTAAAGTCGCCAAAGGTGGCGCGGTAGGTAAGTGTGGGCGTAATATTAAGTGCGGTTAGGTTAGAGGCAAAGTCATTTTTTTTGAATTTTGTATAGTAAAAATAGCTATTGGCGCCAATTTCGAAATTTTCGTTTAACGATTTGGCTATGTTGCCATAGATATTAATATTGTTTTCGGCTGCTTTTGCTAGGTTGCCAAAGTTTTTATAATCTAAGCTCAATTGGTAGTTTATTTCGGCGTCGTTTTCGAGGGCGCTGCCAATGCTTATACCTGCCCCGATGGTGTTGTAGCGTTGTTTTATTGAGTCGGGGATAATAATAAGGGTGGTATCGGCATGGTTGTAGCCATAGTAGTTTAGTTTGTGTTGTGTAAAACTGGCGTTTAAACCCAGTACATTTTTGCCCACAAACAGTTTGCCGTAAGCCAAACCTCCGAGTCGCGAAAAGTCTTGGTAATCGAGTTTGCCGCGCGACGAGTTGTAGAAGGCATTTGCGCCTACGGTAAATTTGTCGGATTTGCCGCTGCTAATGCTTAGGTCAACGAGGGGTGTGGTAAGGTTGCCGAAGCCTGCCCGGAGCCAAAGGTGTTGCAGGTCGTCGGTTATTTTATTTTTGGTTTTACCTTTGCCTTCGCCGTAGGGTAGGGGTTTTAGGGCGGGAGGCTCGTAGGTAAGCGACAATAAGCGACTTGGCACGTAGTAGTCGTTAAATACGGGTTTATTTTTTGCTAAATCGTCGTAAGAAGGCAGTTCGGGGCTAATGTCAACTTTTACGGCATCGGCAAGTACGGGTTCGTAGGCTTTTACTACGTCAAAGTTTTCGCCTTTTACGGTGCCTTTGTCGTCTTGTTGGGCTTTTACAAAAAGCGGGCTGCACAACAAAATAAGTGCAATAAGTTGCTGTTTTATAGTCATGAAATAGGTTGTAAATGTTGATGAATTATAAATATTGGTACTTTGCTATGTATATTTGAAGGGAATTATGCTTTATTTTTCAGCTTTTGCTGCAACTCTTCGATGATACGTTTTTGCTCTTCAAGCATGTTGTCTTTTTCTAAGAGTTTAGATTCGAGTACTTTGTTTTTTTCGGCGATTAGCTCTGCTTCTCTGATTTTACTTTCGAGCAATTTGTCTAATTCGTCTTCTAAATCCATTTGTTCTCTAATTTTTTCTGACTCTACGGCTTTATTTAATCGTCGTATCATTCGTTTAAGTAATTTGTTGGTGGTGGGATGGTTATAGGCTAATATTTTTTTGTTGCCTTTTATTTTGTATTTTTGTTGAAAAATAGATAAAGTTTCTTCGAGTTGTGTTTGCAGGTTGGGTTGTAAATTGGATATTTGAATAACATAGCTATCGTGCGATAATTGTTCGATGAAGGTGCTACGCACATGAATTTCTTGGTTGGTGATGCCGTCGTAGTAATGTCGGTTAACTTTTATGACGCTGTTCGGTATTTTTCTTCGAGTTCAAAGCCCAAAAATAGATGGTGGTGATGGGCAGGGGTTCTTTATTTTCGGCATCGGGTTTGCTATAATTGTTGCCTAAATATTTACGAAAGCGCATAATATCCAAAGAGTATTTACCTTTTTGTAACTCGATAAGTATTTTTTTGCTACCTGTATTGGTTTTTATTTCGGCTTAAAATCCATGCGTAAAATTTGTATGCCACCGTATGCTTCTTTAAAGGCGCTTGTTTCTTGTTGTTCTACGGCAATGTGTAGTATTTCGGTTTGTAGTATTTCGGATAGTAAGCCTTTGGCTATTTCCAAATCT
This sequence comes from Sphingobacteriales bacterium, assembly GCA_016718845.1. GTDB lineage: Bacteria > Bacteroidota > Bacteroidia > Chitinophagales > UBA2359 > JAEUUX01. Next base: position 58,981 of record JADKCK010000108.1, on the reverse strand, counting down.
TCCAATAAATATTTAAATACTACATCGTATATTGGATTGGCTATAAGCATGTTAAGGTTGGTTTATTGGTTATTTTTCAGCTTTTGTTGTAACTCTTCGATGATACGTTTTTGCTCTTCAAGCACTTTGTTTTGCTCTTCAAGTATGTTGTCTTTTTCTAAGAGTTTAGATTCGAGTACTTTGTTTTTTTCGGCGATTAGCTCGGCTTCTCTAATTTTACTTTCGAGCAATTTGTCTAATTCGTCTTCTAAATCCATTTGTTCTCTAATTTTTTCTGACTCTACGGCTTTATTTAATCGTCGTATCATTCGTTTAAGTAATTTGTTGGTGGTGGGATGGTTATAGGCTAATATTTTTGTTGCCTTTTATTTTGTATTTTTGTTGAAAAATAGATAAGGGTTTCTTCGAGTTGTGTTTGCAAGGTTGGGTTGTAAATTGGATATTTGAATAACATAGCTATCGTGCGATAATTGTTCGATGAAGGTGCTACGCACATGAATTTCTTGGTTGGTGATGCCGTCGTAGTAATGTCGATTAACTTTTATGACGCTGTTCGGTATTTTTTCTTCGAGTTCAAAGCCCAAAAAATAGATGGTGGTGATGGGCAGGGGTTCTTTGTTTTCGGCATCGGGTTTGCTATAATTGTTGCCTAAATATTTACGAAAGCGCATAATATCCAAAGAGTATTTGCCTTTTTGTAACTCGATAAGTATTTTTTGCTACCTGTATTGGTTTTTATTTCGGCTTTAAAATCCATGCGTAAAATTTACTCTACCGTATGCTTTCTTTAAAGGTGCTTGTTTCTTGTTGTTCTACGGCAATGTGTAGTATTTCGGTTTGTAGTATTTCGGATAATAAGCCTTTGGCTATTTCCAAATCTTCCAATAAATATTTAAATACTACATCGTATATTGGATTGGCTATAAGCATGTTAAGGTTGGTTTATTGGTTATTTTTCAGCTTTTGTTGTAACTCTTCGATGATACGTTTTTGCTCTTCCAGCACTTTGTTTTGCTCTTCAAGCATGTTGTCTTTTTTTTCAAGCACTTTGTTTTGCTCTTCAAGTATGTTGTCTTTTTCTAAGAGTTTAGATTCGAGTACTTTGTTTTTTTCGGCGATTAGCTCTGCTTCTCTAATTTTGCTTTCGAGGAGTTTGTCTAATTCGTCTTCTAAATCCATTTGTTCTCTAATTTTTTCTGATTCTACGGCTTTGTTTAATCGTCGTATCATTCGTTTAAGTAATTTGTTGGTGGTGGGATGGTTATAGGCTAATATTTTTTTGTTGCCTTTTATTTTGTATTTTGTTGAAAAATAGATAAAGTTTCTTCGAGTTGTGTTTGCAGATTAGGTTGTAAATTAGTTATTTGAATAACATAGCTATCGTGCGATAATTGTTCGATGAAGTTGCTGTGCACCTTAATTTCTTGATTGGTTATGCCGTCGTAATAATGTCGGTTGACTTTTATAACGCTGTTCGGTATTTTTTCTTCTAGTTCAAAGCCCAAAAAATAGATGGTGGTGATGGGCAGGGGTTCTTTATTTTCGGCATCGGGTTTGCTATAATTGTTGCCTAAATATTTACGAAAGCGCATAATATCCAAAGAGTATTTGCCTTTTTGTAACTCGATAAGTATTTTTTTGCTACCTGTATTGGTTTTTATTTCGGCTTTAAAATCCATGCGTAAAATTTGTATACCACCGTATGCTTCTTTAAAGGCGCTTGTTTCTTGTTGTTCTACGGCAATGTGTAGTATTTCGGTTTGTAGTATTTCGGATAATAAGCCTTTGGCTATTTCCAAATCTTCCAATAAATATTTAAATACTACATCGTATATTGGATTGGCTATAAGCATAAGTTAGGATTTTTTATTTGTAGTAACTAATGGCATAAACAAACTATGCAATGTTGTTGTTTGCTCAGAATCAACAACATTGCTATTTGTTTGAAATTAAAAAAATATCAATTTCCTTCCATCTCCAAATAATCGCTTTTTTTCTTGCTATCATCTTTCAATTTCGAGGTGCCAATTTCGCCTTTGGTAATTTTGGCTAATTTTTCGCGGGCTTCTTTTTTTAGTTCGTCTTCGGGTTCGTAGTTGTCAATAATACTATTAAGGGTGGCTTTGGCTTGAAACAAATCGTTTTTAGCCACATACACATCCGACAATAAAATAAAACTTTTTACAACCCAATATTCTTGCGATGCTGTTTCGTTGCTTACTTTTAGGCACAAGGCTTTTGCGGCATCGTATTCTTTTTGTTGATACGCAATTTGGGCTAGATAATACCTTGCCTGTGCGCCCATTTCGTTGGTTGTGCGCGATGCCACTTGTTGTAGGTTTTGTTTGGCAACAAGGGTGTTACCTTTATCGTAAGCCAATCTGCCCCTATAAAAATAAATTTCTATGTCGTCGTCGGTTGTTTTTCCTTCGGATTTTAGCAACAAATCGCTGTAAGTAGTTAGGTCTTCTTGTTTTTTAAGATAATACGACGACCGAACTAAATTGCGCAAAGCCTCTACTTTTAGGTCTTTTTTCGATGCAATGTCGTATAGTTTTTTACTATAATTAAATGCTTTTTCGTAATCCTTATCTATATGTAAAGCAATACGCGATGCTTTATCTAAGGCTTGTTCGGTAAATAAATTGCTTGATTGATTGATAACGTATTCGTAGTCGGTGCGCGATTTGGCGTAACTTTGTTGGCTATACAAGCATTGTCCGCGATAAAAATGGGCATAAACTGCAAAAGCTCCTTTCGGAAAAGCTTTTAGATATTTGTCGAACGAAGTAACTGCGTTTGTGCAATCTTCTTTTGTGTAGTAATTTTCGGCAATTTGATAGGTTAACGAATCTTGGGCAGATATAGAGAAATCTACCTCGGGGTATTGTTTAATTAGTTTGATGTATCCATCTGCATCGCCTTGGGCTACATATACATCTTTTATGCCCACTAAAGCATCTTGTGCTTCTGACGATTTGGGATAATCGCGTAGCAAAACTTTATAATTGTTCAAGGCTTCGTCGTAGTTATTGGTGTTGTAGTAAACCAAGCCTAAGTTTAACAACGATTTGCGTATGTATGGGCTTTGTGGAAACTTACCAATTACGGTTTTGTGTGCATTAATGGCTTTGTCGTAATCTTCTTGCCCCACATAAGTAACTGCTTTTTGATACCAAGCATCGTCTAAGTAATACGATTCGGGATAATCTTTGATTACTTTATCTAGGTTGGCAATTTTGTCGGCTGGTTTTGCCTGCAAACCTGCCAATATACCTTTTTGATAATAGGCATAATCGGCTCCGCGCAAGGCATATTTTACAATCATGTCGTATTTATCGGTTGCTTTTGCGTAGTTTTTTTGCATAAAATAGCAATCGCCTGCGCGCCCAATGGCATCGGGATACACCTGCGAAGACACCGTTCGGGCATCTAATAATTTAGGTTTTCCGCCCAATAGCTGTTCTACACTCTCAAACTAAGGTAAGGCATTTTTGTACTCGCCTTGTTTAAATAGCGTATATCCTATAGTATAGTTAGCCGTTGCCGACGATACTTTATCGGTTGCCTCAACGAGTTTGCCCTGCCCAAAAACGATTGCATAGCATTAAAACTATTGGTGTAATTACCCTCTTTGTAATAAATATCGCCTTGCCAGAAGTAGCTTTGTGCAGCAATCGAGGCATCAAGTGGGTTTTGTAGCGATTTGTTTAGCAAAGCCAAGGCATCGGTATTGCGGCGGTCTTGATACATTTCTAAACCTCTATAAAAAGTTACACGCTGATAAGTGCGTTGTAATTGTGCATCTTTGTTAGGTATGTTTTCGAGCAGTTCAATGGCATCTTTGTAGTTGCGGCTAGTTTCAAAAATACTACCCAACACACCACGTGCCTCGTTTATGCGCGGCGATGTGGGATATTTAGTAATATAGGATTGCAATTTGCTAATGGCAGCGCTATTTAAACCTAGTTCGTAAGACAATTTGGCACTGTTGAGCAACGAAATTTCTTGAATCGTTTTGTCGTAATCTATTCTTGCGGCAGCTTCAAATGCGGCATTGGCTTTTGCTTTGTCTTTGGTTTTTAGATACGCATCGGCAAGGTGATACATGGCATTTTGCCCAATCGAGTCGGTTAGTGAGTTAAGTTCTACAAAATTTTTGATGGCATCGTCGTTTTTACCCAATTGATATTGTGTGTAGCCCAACTGATACAAATCTTCTTTGCGCACCTTGCTCGATTCTTTTACATAATAATCTAAATAAGGTAGGGCTTCTTGGTATTTTTTTTGGTTAAAATACGTTTGCCCAATAATCATGTTAATTTCTTTTTGGTATTTTAGGTTCGATAATTTAGCTTTCGGTACGGCATACGTCAGCAATTCGTCCGATTTTTTTTGGGTAAAATAAATCAACGTAATATAATAAGGCATAGCCGATGCGTATTTTTGGTTTTTTTCTACTCGTTTAAACGCATCTAAAGCTTTGCTGTAATCTTTTTTGAAATAAGCCACCACACCATAATAATAGTTAGCATCTTCGTAATATTTGCTATCGTAGTTGTTAGCTGCTTTTGAGAGTAGGCGCTGGGCATCGTCAAATTTTTTGCTCACAAAGTTGCTATATCCATACTGAAAATAATAATCGTCTCGTTCGTTGCTGGCTAAGTTGTTTGGTTCGGTTTTTTCAAAGCAACTCATAGCATCTTTATACGCATTTTTCTCGAAATAAATTTTACCTAACTGAAAATAAGCCATGCCTGTTAATTCGCTACCCATTTTTGGTCAATAAAGCGGGCAAATAGGGTTTCGGCATCGGGCTGTACAAGGTGTTGGGCACATAGCCTTATAATATTGGGCTTGTATGTTGCAACTCGGATAGTACATCTGGATTTTTATGAATCAACTGCTCAAAATGGTATTGTGCCAACGAATAGTTGCCCAATTCGTAATATTCGGTGGCAGCTTTATACTGGCTGTTTATGTCGGTATAAACAAGTGTTTGTTGCGCATAAAGCACCGGTGTGAAAAAACAACAAATAAAAACAAATGTAAGGTAATATTTAAAAATGGAAATAAGCATATAATTAATTGTATTAATTGTGATTTGTTTAAGTTTACAACTTATTGTAGGGTAAGTTTTTTAAGGTAAAAAGGTATTGCACGATTTCGACAAGCAAAAATAGCTATTTTTGGCATAGTAAACACATAAAACAGCCTTTTTTTTAAAGAAACGAAGATAAAAAGCGTTTGGTATCTTAACAAGTAAATATTTTGAGCTAAAATGCTACAAAAAAATCCCTAAAAATTTGCAATTAACCCAAAAAGTCGTACCTTTGCACCCGCAACCTAAAAGCCTAGGTGGTGAAATTGGTAGACATGCTACTTTGAGGGGGTAGTGGGAGCAATCCTGTGCAAGTTCGAGTCTTGTCCTAGGCACACGCCACAAAACGTATAACAAAAACGCTTCAAACCTTAACGAGGATTTGGAGCGTTTTATTTTTTATAAAAAAACTCCTCTAAATTTAGAGGAGTCTTTCTGCTGTATTTAGGTATTGTATTTTTATTTACTAATAATGTGGCGTTCTTGAATTGGACCAGCAATGCCCTTATGATCTATCGCTTTTTTAACGCCTTCGGTCATGGCAAAACCAACATCAATGGCATCGGCGGCGTTGCACCAAGTGTTCATGATAAGGTCGCAACCGTTATCGCGTAAGCCACTTACCAATACTATGGGGGCAGGGTCGCGCAACACTCGTGGGTCGGATAAGGCGGCACTCATCATTGCCTGACGAGCAGTATCTAAATCGGCAATATTGGCAATAGCAGCAGGCGTAGTAACACGCAAGCTACCACGCGCCGTAACATTGGTCATGGCATTGTTTGATAATGGGCCATTAGGTAAAATAATTTTTTTACCGTCGTGTGTGCGTAATGTGGTGGTAAAAATCTGTAATTCGTCAACAAAACCTTCAAAACCTTGCGAAATAATATAATCGCCCAATTTAAAGGGTTTAAAAATAAGAATTAACACACCACCCGCAAAGTTAGCCAAACTGCCTTGTAATGCCAAACCAACTGCCAAACCGGCAGCACCCAAAATAGCCACAAACGAGGTGGTTTGTATACCCAAAATACCCGCCGCCGAAATGACCAACATGGCTTTCATGGCTGCCTCTAACATAGATACCAAAAACGGACGCAAAGTGGCGTCAATGTTGCGTGCCGTTAATACTTTGTTGACGCTACGGGCAATGCCGCCAATAATCCACCAACCGATAACCAAAACCAATAAGGCTCCGATAATTTGTGTGCCGTATTGCACAATTAATGCTTGTAAATTTTCTAAATTAAATTGCATGGTATTTTTTTTAAACTTAGTAAAAGATTTTTAAACGTAATCAATGATTTTTTTTGTTGTGTATTTTTAAGACAGTTTTATCATTTAAAAGTCACGTAAATTTAAGCGATAGTTTGAAAAAACAAAATTAAATCCCCAAATGATAACTTAAATAATATTTAAAAAATATAATAATTTTCCTCTTTGAATTTGAAGGCAAATAGTATGTTGTATTGTGTGTATAAATAGCTATTTAAGCCTTAAAAAGCAAATAACTAATAACTAAATCGGCGGTATAGCAAACTTGCAAAAAAAAAATTACCCAAAAGCTATAGCAATTAAATAAAAAGCCGTACCTTTGCGGTTCGTAAAAAAGTAACAACAAAAATAAAAAATACTGACCTAATATGGCACATCACAAATCGGCTAAAAAACGCATTTTACAATCCGAAAAACGCCGCACACACAATCGCTACTACAAAAAAACAGCTCGTAACGCAATCCGCGCATTACGCCACCTTCACGATGCTACCGAAGCAACCGAAAAAATTGCCAGGTGTAGTAAGCATGATTGATAAATTGGCAAAACGCAACATGATTCACAAAAACAAGGCATCTAACTTGAAGTCAAAATTGATGAAACACATCAACAAATTGGCATCGTAAAACAACATACCCTTTTGCAATGTCAATAGATTATAGCGGTTAAGAATACATTTGGTTGATTCTTAACCGCTATTTTTGTTTTTTTACACAATGTTCGGACTTCAGGCTGTCGGCTACAAATTTCAAGCTTTTTTACACACTTAGCTATCCGCAGCCCAAAGCGAACAGCCGACAGCCAAAAGCCAGCAGCCAACAACAAGTCAAACAAATTATGATACCCGAAAAAATATTAGCACAAATATTAGACGTTGCCCGCATCGAAGAGGTTATTGGCGATGTAGTGCAGCTAAAAAAACGAGGTGCCAACTATTTGGGGCGCTGTCCGTTTCACGACGAAAAAACACCTTCGTTTACCGTATCACCCGCTAAAGGCATCTACAAATGCTTTGGCTGTGGTGCGGCTGGCAACGTTGTGAAATTTGTGATGGAAAACGAACACCTAAGCTATCCCGAAGCCATAAAATTTGTTGGGCGACGCTATAACATAGAGGTAGAAGAAATAGAAATTACACCCGCCGACCGCCTTGCTCAGCAAAATCGCGAAGGTTTATTGATTGCCGCCAAATTTGTTGCCAATTATTTCTCGCATCAACTGTTTGATAACCAAGAAGGACGAAGCATTGGCTTGAGCTATTTTAAAGAGCGCGGATTTAGCGAAGATATTGTTCGAAAATTTGAATTGGGCTATGCCCTCGATTCGTGGGACGACCTACTGACCGTTGCACAAACAAGCGGTTACAGCCTCGATTTGTTACAACAATTGGGCTTGGTGGCAGAAAAAGACGGACGTAAATTTGCCTTTTTTCGCAGCCGTGTGCAGTTTGCTATCCACGATGCCAATGGTAAAGTAGTAGCCTTTGCCGGTCGAACACTATCGAAAGACCCCAAAAAACCCAAATACATCAACTCGCCCGAAACCGAAATTTACCACAAAAGTAAGGTATTATACGGTATGCATCTGGCAAAAAAAAGCATCGCACAACACAACGAATGCTTATTAGTAGAGGGTTATACCGATGTTATTTCGTTGGTGCAAGGCGGCATCGAAAATGTAGTCGCTTCGGCAGGTACCTCCTTAACCATCGAACAAATACGATTGATTAGACGATATACCCCCAATATCACCATTTTGTACGATGGCGACGCGGCAGGTATTAAGGCAGCCCTGCGCGGTATAGATTTGGTATTGGAAGAGGACATGAACGTAAAAATAGTGCTGCTGCCTATGCCCGAAGACCCCGACTCGTATATCCGAAAAGTAGGCAAAACAGCTTTCGAACAATATATACACTCCAATGCCAAAGATTTTGTATTGTTTAAAGCCGACCTGCTTATTAAAGAGGTAGGCGACGACCCCGTAAAACGAACCGACCTTATCCGTAACATTGTTGCCACTGTTGCCGTTATACCCGACAACATAAAACGACAACTGTATCTGCAAAAATGCGCCGAACTACTACAAATAGACCAACAACTGCTTATCAACGAGGTGAACAAAATGCGCCTCAAAAAACACCGACCGCAAGACCATAACGAACAACAAAATACTTTAACAAACGAACAGTTAGATTATTTAACCAACCCCGCAGGCAACCGACTGCAACCCATAAAGGTACAAGAAGTAGTAACAAGCTGCGAAATTTACGAAAAAGAATTGCTAAACGTACTTTTAGAGTTTGGCTCGATGATATATATTGATGATGTGTTGTTAGCCGTATACCTTATCCACGAAACCGAAACCTGCCTTTTAATAACCCCAACTACCAAAAAATAATTGCTCTTTATCGCCAACAATTAGAAAACGGATTGGTACCCGAATCCGACTTTTTTATTAACTACCCCAACGACACACAATTAGCTACCACCACCGTAAACATATTGGCAACACCACACACCATTAGCGACCGCTGGAAAGAAAAAGAAATTTTTGTGCCAACCAAACGCGACAAATTCAAAAAAGAAATGATGAACCTACTTAATCGCTACAAACTTTATCATGTAATAAAAATGATGGAAGATAATTTTGCTCAACTAAAAAATACACATAACGACGATATTGAAACACTAAACGATTTGCAAACAAAACACATACAATACATGCAATTGCAAATGCAGCTGTGTAAACTACTCGGCACAACTATTACAAGATAAAAAACAAAAAAATGTATCCCAACATTCAAATGGTAGACCTGCGCGGTCAGTACCTAAAATTAAAACCACAGATAGACGAGGCTATTGCCAACATCATCAACAATACCGCTTTTATAGGCGGCAAAGCAGTGCAAGATTTTGCCGCTAATTTGGCACAATACTTGCATAGCAATAGCGTTATACCTTGTGGCAATGGCACCGATGCCCTTCAAATTGCACTTATGGCACTTAACCTACAACAGGGCGACGAAATCATTACCGCCTCGCACACCTTTGTAGCCACCGCCGAAGTAATAGCCCTATTGGGTTTAAAACCTGTTTTTGTAGATATTGACCCCGATACCTTTACCATAGACACCGCCCAAATAGCGGCAGCTATCACAAACCGCACACGCGTAATTATCCCCGTCCACTTATTTGGACAAAGCGCCGACATGGAAACCATTATGGCTATCGCCAAAAAACATAAGCTATATGTAATAGAAGATAATGCCCAAGCCATAGGAGCCAATTATTATTATACCAACGGCACTACCCAAAAAACAGGTACTATTGGCGATATTGGTTGCACCTCGTTTTATCCATCAAAAAACTTAGGCTGTTATGGCGATGGTGGAGCCGTATTTACCAACAACCCACACTTGGCACAACAAATGCACTTAATAGCCAACCACGGACAGCGCGTAAAATACGACTCGGACGTAGTAGGCATTAACTCGCGTTTAGATGGTATTCAGGCAGTTGTGTTAGCTGCCAAACTGCCACATCTCGACCAATATATCGCCGCTCGTCAACAAGCCGCCGCCTACTACGACGCCGCTTTTGCACAACATCCCAACATCAAAATACCCCAACGGACAAGCTATTCATCGCACGTTTTTCATCAGTATACCATATATATACAGGGCAACCGCGACCAACTAAAACAAGCATTAGAGCAAAAAGGCATACCCACCATGATTTATTACCCAATTCCGGTACATTTGCAAAAAGCTTACCAATATTTAGGTTACAAATCAGGAAGTTTACGTCATACAGAATATGCCGCCGCACAAACCATATCGCTGCCCATGCACACCGAGCTAACACAAGAGCAATGCCAATATATTGCAGATACCGTAATAACGTTAGCGGCACAAATTAGCTAGTAGCTACGCAAAAAAACTAAAACTAAATAATTGCGAATATTGCAAAAAAGCAATTTACAATTTATAATTTACAATTTACAATTAAATGAATATTACAGTCATAGGTTCGGGCTATGTAGGCTTAGTTACTGCCACCTGTTTTGCCGAAATGGGCAACCACGTTGTTGGCGTAGACATAGACGAAAACAAAGTACAAAAACTACAATCGGGCAAAATAACTATTTTTGAACCCGGCTTGGATATCCTTTTTGAGCGCAACCTACGCGCAGGTCGCCTTAGCTTTACCACACAACTAGCACCCGCCGTTGCCGAAGGCGATGTTATCTTTTTGGCATTACCCACTCCGCCCGGCGCCGATGGCTCGGCAGACCTACAATACGTATTGGGCGTAGCCGAAGATTTAGGCAAAATTATCGACCGATACAAAGTAATTGTCAACAAAAGCACCGTACCCGTTGGCACCGCCGAACTAGTATACAACGCAGTTGCCAAAAACGCCACCGTTGAGTTTGATGTCGTATCAAACCCCGAATTTTTGCGCGAAGGAGTAGCCGTAGAAGATTTTATGAAACCCGACCGCGTTGTGGTAGGTACAAGCAGCGACAAAGCCGCCCTAATAATGAAACGCCTTTACGAACCTTTTGTACGACAAGGCAACCCCATTTACCTAATGGACGAGCGCAGCGCCGAAATGACCAAATACGCCGCCAACGCATATCTTGCCACCCGCATAACCTTTATGAACGAAGTAGCTAACCTATGCGACCGCGTAGGAGCCGACGTAGATATGGTGCGCAAAGGTATTGGAAGCGACCACCGCATCGGCAAACAGTTCCTATATCCGGGCATTGGCTTTGGCGGTAGCTGTTTCCCAAAAGATGTATCGGCATTGGCAATGATAGCCCAAAAACACGATTACGACTTTAAACTACTAAACTCAGTTATAGACGTAAACGAACAACAACGTATTATTTTGATAGATAAAATAAAAGATTATTTTAACTACAACTTAGCAGGCAGACACTTCGCCGTTTGGGGATTGGCATTTAAAGCCAATACCGACGACATACGCGAAGCATCGGCACTTTATATCATCGACGAACTACTACAAGCCGGAGCCACCGTTACCGCCTTCGACCCACAAGCCACCGAAAACACCCAACAAGTTTTGGGCGATACCATCGAATATGCCGACGACCAATATCGAGCATTAGAAGGAGCCGATGCACTAATTATTGCCACCGAATGGCAAGAATTTCGCTCGCCCGACTTTGAGCGAATGGCGAAATTAATGCTCGGAAAAGTAATTTTTGACGGTAGAAACCTATATAACCTCGAAGAAATGCGCCAAACAGGCTTTTATTATCGTAGTATCGGACGCCCCCTCGTAAAAGCCCAACTACCCATCGGTTTTGCAAAAATTAAAGCATAACCATATATCGTGCTTACTTAAACAAAATACCCTTGCTAATAAAAACAACACACATACATGAAACGCGTACTAATAACAGGTGCAGCAGGCTTTTTAGGCTCGCACCTCTGCGATAAATTTATTGCCGAAGGCTACCAAGTCATTGGCATGGACAATCTATTAACTGGCAGCCTAAGCAACATCGAACACCTTTTTCCGCTGCCACAATTTACCTTTTATCACCACGACGTAAGCCGTTTTGTACACGTACCCGGCGAACTAGATTATATCTTACACTTCGCATCGCCAGCAAGCCCCATCGACTACCTAAAAATGCCCATCCAAACCCTAAAAGTAGGCTCGTTGGGTACCCATAATTTGTTGGGATTGGCACTAGCTAAAAAAGCACGTATCTTGGTGGCTTCTACCTCCGAGGTGTACGGCGACCCCGAAGAACACCCACAGCGCGAAACCTATTGGGGACACGTAAACCCCGTTGGTCCGCGTGGCGTATACGACGAAGCCAAACGTTTTCAAGAAGCCATAACAATGGCTTACCACACTTTTCATGGCTTAGAAACACGCATTGTACGCATATTTAATACCTATGGACCCCGTATGCGCCTGCACGACGGACGCGCCTTGCCCGCTTTTATGTATCAAGCATTAACCAATAAAGATATTACTCTTTTTGGCGATGGCATGCAAACCCGCGCCTTTTGCTACGTAAGCGATTTGGTAGACGGCATTTATCGCCTATTACTAAGCGATTATCCACACCCCGTAAATATTGGCAACCCCGACGAAATACCCATCAAACAACTTGCCGAAGAGGTATTGCAACTAACTGGCGCCGCATCAAAATTAACCTGCGAACCACTACCCAAAGACGACCCCAAACAACGCCAACCCGACATAACACTTGCCAAACAACTACTGGGCTGGGAGCCAAAAGTGTCGCGTAAAGAAGGCATTGCTATCACCTACGAATATTTTAAATCGGTGGTAGAAAAAGGCGGCGAACTTAGATAACGCAATAACCAAAAGGGTTTTAAAAAAGGTTTTTGGAGAAAAATAGGGCAGCCATCAACACGCATTTACTTGTTCAAAAGTCGCGGTTTTCTGCCTGCCCAAACCCTACAGTTAGCAGTTGGCGGACTTCACGCCGCTCTGCTGCCTGCCCAAATCTACAACCTAAAATACACAACCTAACAACAATTGTTTGGGCGTTTGTGCAAACAGTGCACTGGGGGTGCCACCAACTAGTCAACTTAGGGAGTGCCAAGCATCACCCCCAAAAAAGACATATTCCGCGTTAAGCGGGGCAAGCAAGCCTTTGTATTGCAATTGTCAGGATATACGCCGACAGCCCCAAAATCATCTACTCTTTTTTAATAAAAAAGCATTAACTGTGCAAAAAATATTAGTTACCGGCGGAGCTGGTTTTATTGGCTCGCATGTAGTGCGTTTGTTAGTAAATAAATATCCGCAATACCACATCTATAATTTAGATAAGCTAACTTATGCGGGCAACCTCGAAAACCTGCGAGATGTAGAACATGCCCCAAATTACACTTTTTTAAAGGGCGATATTGTAGATACCAATTTTATTAACCAATTATTTAGCCAACATCAATTTGATGCGGTGATACACTTGGCTGCCGAGTCGCATGTAGATAGGTCAATTGTTAGTCCAATGGACTTTATTTATACTAATATTATTGGTACGGTTAATTTGCTAAATGCTGCCAAAACTACTTGGTTGGGCAACATGGCAGGCAAATTATTTTATCATGTATCAACCGACGAAGTGTATGGCTCGCTGGGCGACGAAGGTTTTTTCTACGAAACAACCGCCTACGACCCTCGCTCGCCTTACTCGTCCTCGAAGGCAAGCTCCGACCATTTAGTTAGTGCCTATCACCACACCTACGGTTTGCCAATTGTTATGACCAATTGCTCAAACAATTACGGCTCGTATCAATTTCCCGAAAAACTAATTCCGTTGGCTATCAACAACATCAAAAACAAAAAAGCAGTACCCATTTATGGCGACGGAAAATATACCCGCGATTGGCTTTGGGTAGAAGACCATGCCGCTGCCATTGATTTGGTGTTTCATACGGGTAAAGTAGGACAAACGTACAATATTGGCGGACACAACGAGTGGAAAAATATAGACTTGATAAACCTGTTGTGCAGCATTATGGATAAAAAACTAAACAGACGCGAAGGCGAATCTGCCGAGTTGATTACCTACGTAAAAGACCGAGCCGGACACGACCGCCGTTATGCCATTGATGCGACCAAAATAAAAAACGAACTAAATTGGCAACCCTCGATACAATTTGAAGAAGGCTTAGAACGTACCGTAGATTGGTATTTAGCCAACGACGAATGGTTGCAACATGTAACATCGGGGCAATATCAACAGTATTACGACCAACAATATGGTGTTAAATAAAAATACTAAAAATAGCCGTAACGAAGGTTTTTCTTTCGCTACGGCTATTTTTGATTAAAGTTTCGGGCTTGACTATTAAATTTTGATTTTTTTGTGAAAATTTTTTTTTACAAAATAGCTTGACTATTTTTTAATTGAAAATTGATTTTATTTTTTAAGTTTATTTTTATTTTTCTTTATTTATAATAGCCTGTAAGTTAGCTTGTTGTGTGTGTTTAAGTTGATTTAGAAAAATAATAACACACAAAATTAACATCAATTATTTTGCTCGCAATGTTGTTCTTGTTTAGTTGAACTTTTTATTTTTTTGCAAAAAAAACAAAAAAAAGTTTGATTTTTCGAGAGAAATGTTGTAACTTTGTCACGGAAAAGTCGTCAAAGGCTTTGTTTGTGAATAACCCCCTATTTTTACTGTCTAACAATATCCCGATACACTTTAATTCCCCCCCCTAAATTTGAATTAGTATGATGAAGCAATTAATTCTTCTCGCATTTGTAATGTTATTTAACATTATCTCTCTTTTTGCAAGCACTACCAAATTAGATGCTAAACTTGTATTAATTGGTATTGCCATTGAGCAAAATTCACAGACACCTGTTCATAATGCTGTAGTAACATTGATAGAGCTGAACACAGGTGTCAAAAAACAGTTTACTACGTCTAGCGACGGTCAATTTTATTTTAAACTTGAAGCTGATAAAAGTTATAATTTAATTTTGACTGATGAGAATGGAAAGAAAGAAGATATACGAACTATATCTACTGCCAACAAATCGAAACCTGAAGTTTTACACGCTATTTTGCAACGTACAACGACTAAAGCTAATACTGTTATTACAAAAAATAATTTTGCTGTAGCAACTCAGCCTAGTTATGCAAAAGAAGTAAAGTAATATTTTAGGTTATGTCGTCTGATTAGTTTCAAAATTCACTCAAAAAAAGGGTGCTAACTCAAAAAGTTAGCACCCTTTTTATTTTACACAAAATAGTTAATCTGTCCTTCGTTGTCTAATGGTTTCGTACAAAATAATACCTGTAGCTACCGATACATTAAACGAATCGAAATTGCCAACCATTGGAATTTTAACCAAATTATCGGCTATTTTTAAAAATGCGGGGCTTACACCTGTACCCTCAGAGCCCATTATAATAGCTGTTGGTACTGTTAGGTCGGTTTGATGTATGTATTTTTCCCCTTCGAGTGCTGTAGCAATTACTTGCAAACCATTTTCTTTTAAATAATACAGTGCTTTGTCAATAAAACGCACTTTGCAAACCGGTATTTGATTTAATGCCCCTGCCGATGCTTTCATTGCCTCGGGGTTAATACTTGCGGCTCCTTTGCTAGCTATTACAATGCCGTGTACGCCCGCACATGCCGCCGACCGTGCCATTGCCCCAAAATTGCCTACATCGGTAATGCCATCGCATACCAAAATTAAAGGTGTTTCGCCACGGTCGTAGGCTGCGGCTAAAACGTCATCTAAATTATAATAGGGTATCAACGATAAAAACCCTGCTACGCCTTGATGATTTTTGCGCGTTAGGCGGTTAATCTTTTCTAACGGAACCACCTGTACGGGTATGTCTTGTTCGGCAGCCAAACGCTCAATCATTTTGTTAAACGCATAATCTATGCCGCGTTGCACAAAAATTTTGTCAAAGCCGCGTCCTTCTTCTAATGCCTCTACAATTGGGTGACGACCGTAAATTAAATTATTGCTTATTTCTTCGTATTCTTGCATGTTTTTAAACTATTGTGCGCTTTGGGAGTGTTTAGGATAATTTGTTGAGTAGAGTAGGAGAAAGGTAGCGTTTGGAGAAAATTTAGTTTTTTTTTTCGTTTACACCAAAATATCTACTTTAATTGCTAAATTTGCGCCCGATAGCGCAAGTTATACTATTTTGACTAGGCTCGGCTATTTATTTATAAGTATATCATTCATTATTCATCATTCATAAAATTATGATTAACAAAAAATTACTTTCTTTAGCTTTTTTATTGCTAGCAATAACTGCCACTGTATTTAATGGTTGCGACAAAGACAAAGATGACGAAAACGTTATCAAAATCTCGCCTTCTGCCGATGATCAATCGGCTGTACAAGCAGCACTTATCAATGTTACCGACGGACAAATAATTGAACTGCAAGCGGGCACGTTTAATTTTATTAGTACCCTGTCGGTAGATGCCAAAACCAATTTTACGCTGCGTGGTGTAGGGCAAGACCAAACCATACTTAACTTTGGCAACCAAACAGCAGGTGCCGAGGGTATTATTGCTACCAACATGAACAACGTTTTGTTCAGCGATTTTACCATCAAAGAAACACCCGGCGATGCCATAAAAGTGAAAGACTCGCATGGCGTAACTTTCTGCGACATGGCTACTATCTGGGAGTCGGTTGCCGACTCAACAAATGGTGCTTATGGTTTGTATCCGGTAACAAGTACTAGCGTTTTGATTGATGGTTGCTACGTAAAAGGTGCATCAGATGCAGGTGTTTATGTTGGGCAATCGGATACGGTAATTGTGCGCAACTCCGAAGCCGAAGGCAACGTAGCAGGTATCGAAATAGAAAATACCTCTAACGCCGATGTATATGGCAATTATGCCCACGACAATACAGGTGGCTTGTTGGTATTTGACTTGCCCAATCTGCCCAAAAAAAATGGCGGCGTAGTGCGTGTTTTTGACAACAATGTGGTAAGCAACGATGGAGCTAATTTTGCTCCACCGGGCAATATGGTTGCCAATGTGCCGGTAGGTACGGGCATCATGTTAATGTCTGCCGACAATGTAGAAATTTATAACAACACCATCACCAACAATAATTTAGGTGGCGTAATGTTGGTTAGCTACGAAGTGTTTGCGTACCTTAACCCCGCCTTTGCCTACAACGACCCCTTGTATAGCCCCTTTACTTGGGCGGTTAATTTGCACGATAATACCTTTTCGCGCACCAACCAGCTACCAGCTACCAACAATGCCATTGGCACATTGGTTGCCTTGCAGTTCCAAAATGGCGATGTCCCCGATATTTTATACGATGGTATTACCAACGGCGATTACCAAGCCGACGCTACCAAACGTATTTGTATTACCAACAACGGTGCTGCTAAATTTTGCAATTTAGATGCCGAAAACTTGTTTGCAAACAAACTCTACGATTTGGCTCCGTATAACTGCCAACGTACTGCACTAACACCTATTACCGTAAAAGCCCCAGAATGTAACTAGCGGTTTGCTACGATAAATAAATAGCGCAATCCTTACAACGGGTTTGCGCTATTTTTTTATTGGTGTTTATAAATGCTCTATTTCTCTTGATGATATGCCGACGGAGCTTGGCTTTCGGTTTGGTTTATTGCGGCTTGTTGCTCTTCAAAATAAGCAATTGTTCGTGCCACACCCTCCTCAAACCGAACCTGTGGCTGATAGTTAAGCAAACGTCGGGCTTTGCTAATATCGGCATGTGAGTCTGCAATATCGCCTTGGCGGGGCGGTAAAAAAGTAGGCAGTTGTTGGCTACCCAAATGCTGTGCTACCGTTTTATACAAACGCAAAATCGAGTATCGCTCGCCAACAGCCACGTTGTATACCTCGTTAAAAGCTTTGCTATTATTGGTAGTAAGGGCAAGTAAATTGGCATAGGCAGCATTTTGCACAAAAGTAAAATCGCGCGTTTGGTCGCCATTACCATGTATATATATAGGTGTGCCATGAATTAAACCCTCCACAAACAACGGCACAACCGCTGCATAAGCCACATGTGGGTTTTGGCGCGGTCCAAACACATTAAAATAACGCAAACCAATGGTTTCCATGCCATAAACGCTGCCAAAAACGCGGGCGTAATGCTCGTTGCTTACTTTGGTAACGGCATAAGGCGAAAGTGGATTACCTACCCGTTTTTCTTTTTTGGGCAAATTAGCATCACTGCCATACACCGACGACGACGACGCAAACACAAATCGCTGTATGTTTTGCTTACGGCAAGCATTTAGCACATTTAAAAAACCCGTTACATTTACCTCGTTGGTGGTAGCAGGGTCGTTAATAGAGCGCGGCACCGAGCCTAAAGCGGCTTGGTGCGACACCGCATTGATACCCTCGGTGGCTGCCATGCAAAACTCAGCATTGCGAATGTCGCCTTCCCAAAACTCGTAGTTGGCATATCGCTCAAAAATATCTACATTTTGGCGGCTACCATTGGCAAAGTTATCAATTACACGCACTTTTTTAGCCCCCATTTTTAGTAGCCATTCGGTAATATGCGAGCCAATAAAACCTGCACCGCCTGTTATTAAAAACGATTGCTCGGCAATACGAGCCAATTGCTGTTCGTTTAAGTTCATAATTTTAGATTAAAAAACACGCAAAGGTACGCTTTTTTGAACAAATAAACTAACAAACAAACAAAAAAGCTACACCATATTAAGCAACCGCATATTTTGCTATCTATATGGTAGCAAAATACGCGGTTTCGTTTAACACATGCTATCGTCCAATCAATAAAAAAGCTGTTTAGCATAGCCTAAAAGCCCCGCTTGACGCGGAATCGGTCTTTTTTGGGGGTGATGATTGGTTTGCCCTATTTGCACAGCATAAGGCACCCCCAAAGCATTTAAGCGCAGCCTTAACTTATCTCACACCACACCCATCAAACAACGGTTTTCTTAGCACGCACAACATTTGTTGTGTATCATGCCAAATTATCCCATTTATCAACATCACTATTACTTAGTTCAAGGGCGCTGATAATGCGTGTTCGGGTTGGGAAATAGATAGCCATAATAGCCAATATCGCCCCAAAAAATTGCGTCCACCAATAAGCACTAAGCATATAGGCTATTAAAAACAACATAGCTGCTCCTTCCATAGCACCCAAAAAAATAATGTGAGCGGTGCGATATTGCTGTAATTTGTTGCTTAACTGAGATTCGGCTTTGGCTTTGTTTTGTAAATTAAAGGCAAAGATACTGCCTGCCAAACAAGCCACAAAACCCATGCCTGTAAGGGCATAAATAACTATATTGGGCATGTCGGGTTGCATAGGCGGTTGAATGGCTAATACAATAACTAACCAAAAGCCAACAATGCCCAGCATAATGGCTACATGAATAATTTGTAGGGTGCGGATATAAGTGGTACTTTTCATGGTATTATACGGTGTTGTTTGTTTTCTAGTAC
Organism: Sphingobacteriales bacterium; assembly: GCA_016718845.1. Lineage (GTDB taxonomy): Bacteria > Bacteroidota > Bacteroidia > Chitinophagales > UBA2359 > JAEUUX01. The sequence continues at coordinate 39,606 of JADKCK010000108.1, read as the reverse complement.
ATTGTCTAAGTGCCACGCTATGCGTTTTTCAAAAGGTTTTTGGCGCAGCAGGCAGTCGCGTTTTACACACAAGCGGCACGATTCGATAGGCGTGCAAGGGTCAAGGTGAATAAAAAACTCGACGGGTGTATCTACGTTTTGGCTAACCAAACGGGCTACTTTTTCGGCTTCGTCGTGCCCATCTTTAACGTTCAAAAACCAAGGTATGGTTAGGTGGCAATCAATATGCAAACCCGAGCCATATTTAATAATGCGCCAATTGTGCAAGTCAATCCAATTGGTATTTTTGCTGCGTTGTTTGTCAATTAGTTCAATAATATTTTCGCTTAAATCATAGTCGGCTTCGTCCATAATGCCTGCCACCGATTGCCGCACAATGCGCAAACCCGTAAAAGCAATAATGCCACCAAACAAAATAGCTACTACATTATCTAACCAAATATAATTGGTAAAATAAACAATCAACAAACCAGCAATCAAACCCACACTTGAGTAAGCATCTGATTGTAGGTGCTTGCCACCTGCTATAAGGGTTAACGAATTGCTACGTCTGCCGTTTCGTTCTAGCAGCCAGCCCACACCATAATTTATAGCCCCTGCTGTGCCTGCCAAAAACATACCCACATCAAGTTTATGCAACTCAATGGGGTGAAAAAAATTGTACACCGATTTGGCTGCAATAATTAAACCTGCCAAGGCTATAAGTGTGCCTTCAAAGCCCGCCGACAAAAACTCGACCTTGCCATGCCCATAAGGGTGATTGCGGTCTTTGGGCAATGCTGCCAAAATAAGGCTATACACTGCCACCGCACCTGCTACTACATTGATAATAGATTCGAGGGCATCGGTAAGTATGGCATTAGAATGAGTAATAAAATAGGCTACAAATTTGGCAACAAGCAGTATTATGCCTATGCTTACCGCAACAATTTGTACTCGTATGTTTTGTTGATGAGCAGATGTCAATACAAATAAATTAGGGTGAAAGGAGCAATGTGGTGAAGAAGGCAATGCGGCAATAAGTACAAATGTATTACTATGTCTTCATTTTGATACAGACATGGAAAAGTGCTGATTGGACGGGTTGCGCTTGCTTTGCTTTGGGGGTGCCATAGGCTGTGCAAATAGGGTAAACCAAGCATCACCCCCAAAAAAGACCGATTCCGCGTCAAGCGGGGCAGACGCAAGGTGTTTAAACAACTGTGAAATAGATGATTGCTATTTACTTAAGTCGGCATCAAATTACTATGTCTAATTGTTTGGCAATGATAATTAATAATCAATAATTGCCTTTGCCATGAATATTGGCACTTCAGCTAATTGATAATCAGTGAATTATGTGTTAAAGAAAATAATTTCTTAACCCGTCTAATAATCAATAATTAATAATCAATAATTGCTTTTGCCACGCCCAAGCTGTTGCCATCATGTCGTCGAGGGTGTATTTGGGGCGCCAATGTAGCACTTTTTTTGCTTTGGTGTTGTCCGAATAGATTTTTTCTACATCGCCAGCACGTTTTTCTACTATTTGGTAGTTTAATGGCTCGTTTGTTGCCCGTTCAAAGGCGGTAATTACCTCTAAAACGGTTGCTCCTTCGCCCAAGCCAAGGTTAAAAATTTCGCAATTTGGCGTATTATCTGTTTTATTTACCAAATATTGTAGTGCCAATGTGTGTGCGTATGCAATGTCGCATACATGGATATAATCGCGCAAACAGGTACCGTCGCGGGTGTTGTAGGTGTTGCCAAAAACGCGCAATTGCGGACGCAAGCCCGCTGCTGTTTGTGTAATATAAGGCACTAAGTTTTGCGGTATGGGTTGTATCTCGCCAATATGCCCCGAGGGGTGTGCGCCAACAGGGTTAAAATATCGCAACAAAATATGTTGATGTGTACCTGTTTTAGCAAAATCGGTGATGATGCGCTCGCCTACTTGTTTGGTCATAGCGTATGGCGATTCGGCGACAGATAAGGGCGTGTTTTCGGTAACGGGCAGCTCAATAGGGTTGCCATACACCGAACACGACGACGAAAAAACATGGTATCGAATGCCGTAATCGTTGATACAGCTAAGCAGGTTGAGCAAACTATCTAGGTTGTTGCGGTAATACAACAAAGGCTCTTCGACCGACTCGCCAACCCATTTGTAAGCAGCAAAATGTATCACGCCTGCCACATCGGGATTTTTTTCAAACACCGCACGCAAAGCATCAAGGTTGCACATATCTACCGCATAATTACGCACTTTTATGCCCGTAATTTGCTCTACGCCTGTTAATATCTGCTCGGTCGAGCGCGAGTTATTGTCAATAGATATGACCTCGAAGCCATTTTCTATCAAATCTACTAATGTATGCGAGCCAATATACCCGCATCCGCCAGTTACAGCTATTTTCATCTGCTTTTTTAGTTTTTTAATTTTTGTAGGCTGTCCGTTGTTGGCTTTTAGCTGCCCACTATCCGCTTTTGGCTTTTAGCTGTCCGCTATCCGCCTTTGGCTTTTGGTTACAGGCAATAGTCTGTATAGCCCAAAGCGAGCAACTAACAGCGAGTAGCCGGCAGCCAAAAGCGGGCAGCCAAAAGCCTTAATTAAACACTGCAACAATAATGCCATCTGTGGCAGATTTCCAATTTTTTACGTTCATCGTGCGCCCATTGTACTGCAAATTTATGCTTCCTGATGGCTCGGTCGGGAAAAACATATCTACCCCTGCTAAAAACGGAAAACCACCAAACGAGCCAACGGGTGTTAGTTCGGTTGTCGAGTCGCCGTCATCGTACAAGAAAAAAGCTATAGCGGTTTTGTCGGCAGGGGCAATATCGGGTGTCGAGATAAGTGTGCCATTTACAGTTAGGTTGTCGCGGGTGTCAATAACGGCTTGATTGGCGCTAAATACTGCCATTACAGTTTGGTTATCGTTAGAGGGTAGCGAACCTAAGAAAATGCCCGCCAACGAAAACGGCGGTGGCAAGGTGCGCAGGTACACAAAATGGTCGGAGTGTTTAAAACCTTCGCGGTAATAGTGAATGGTTCGGTCGGTAGCACCTGTGCCGCGTACCATTAGTTCAATAGGGCGGTCGCTCGGAATGTTTACGGGACCCCATAAGCCTTGTGCATTAGTGGTTAGGTCAAACAAAGGCTCTTCGTTTAATCGCTCGCCTGTGTCGGCATTTACCAAATAAATTTTAACACTTGCCCCGCTCATAGCTTGATTTTCGCCCAAAGTAAGGGCTTTACCGCTAATTTCAATGTTGTCTTCGTTGCTAATAAAAACGGTAAGCGGTGGGGTGTTGTTGTTAAAAAAGCCATACATGGCTAAAAACGGAGACGTGGCGGTGGCGGTTTGATAGTGGTCTAAACCGTCCCAATATAAGTTAGTAGCCCCTTCGATGGTGGTTTCGCCGCCTACCAAATCGTCGATTGAGCTAATGTTTAGGGTAGGTACAGGCGAGCCAGCCGGACCCGCAGGCGCACTTTGACCACCGCTACCAATATGCACATAATGGGCAACTTTGGCAGCTCTTGTGGGGTCGCTAAGGTAGGTGTAACAGTTGCCACCGCCCGCCGAATGTCCCATCAAATCTACTTGGGTAGCACCTGTTGCTGCCAATACTTGGTCTATAAAAGCGTCTAAATTGGCAGATACATCGGCACCAAAAGCAGTAGTGTTCCAGTCGTACACATACAACTTGTCCCAGCAGTAGCCGTTGGTGTTAAAACGCTGAAACTGTTGAGCATAGGTATCGCCCGATGCTAAAAAGCCATGTAAGGCAACAATAGGTCTAAAGTTGGGGTTACAGGCTTCGGGTAAGTTTTCTTCTTTGGTACAACCATTAAACAAAGTAGTGGTTATTATCCCCAAAAATAAGGCGTAAAATAAATTTTTCATAAGCAAAGGTAGTTACTTTTTTTTGATGCAGCAAATATACGTAGCCAAATGTTAATAATTTGTACAACTTGACATTAAAACACCCGATTTTAACATTAGTTTATAAATTTGGGCGATAATCTCAACGTATTGGCATAAAATAGCACGTTACAACAATTTTTACAGGTTTTATCTGTTAAACTTAATTTTACGGATAAAACTAACGTTGTTAGTCACAATCTTTGTTGCGATACTTAAAACAAATAAAGTCAAACATTTTCATCGTTTACCCAACCCAAAAAGCAAAAATTTGCTCAAAATAACTTACCTTTGCACGTTTATAACGGTAAAACAAAATAAAGAGTTTCTATGAAAAACTTGCTAATAACCATTCTCGCCTTTTTTACAGTTCTGCTAGTTAACGCCCAAAATAAAGTATTGATTTTGGGGCTTGATGGTTGCCGTTCCAGTGCCCTATTAGCGGCTAACACACCCAATATCGACACCCTGCTTAACCATGCCACTTACTCGTTCGATGCACTTACGCAATATCCAACATGGAGCGGACCCGGTTGGAGTAGCATGTTAACAGGTGTTTGGGAAGAAAAACATGGCGTTTTAGATAACTCATTTTTAGGTAGTAACTATAACACCTACCCCCACTTTATCAAACGGATTGAGCAGCTTTATCCCGCCAAAAACACCGCTTCGGTTGCACAGTGGTCGCCAATAAACGACAATATACTGCAAAGCTCTGCCGATTTCGAAATTAACCTGTCCGAAGATGTAGACGTGAAAACGCAAGCAGTTAACATCCTCAATAACCAAAACCCCGATGTATTGTGCGTACACTTTAACCTAGTAGATGCCGCCGGACACTCGTATGGCTTTGACCCAAGCGTACCGCAATACATATCTGCAATACAAACCGCCGACTCGTACATTGGCGAAATACTAAGCGCCCTGCGCAACCGAGCCAACTACAACAACGAAAACTGGTTGATTATTTTGGCGCCCGACCACGGCGGTAATATGGACGGACACGGCGGAGCAACCATAGAAGAACGCAAGATATTTACCATTTTCCACAACAAAAACCTACCCGCTAACCCCATCACCAAAACCAGTACCAATGTAGCCATGGGCAGCACCCTAAAACTAAACGGAACCAACCAATACATCTTACCTGCCAACCAAACAGCATTTAACTTTGGTGCGAGCCAAGATTTTTCCGTCGAGCTACGCATAAAATACAACGCCAACAATGCCACAGGCGATGCCGCATTTATTGGCAATAAAAATTGGGACAGCGGACTGAATAAAGGCTTTGTAATATCAACACCCACCGACGAATTGGGCAGATGGAAGGTAAATATTGGCGATGGCGCCGTGCGAGCAGACCTCACAGGCAGTTTTATTGGCGATAATACTTGGCATACCATAGCCGCTACCTTCGACAGAAATGGACGCATGACCCTTTACGAAGACGGCATTGAAGCAGGTTGGAAAAATATGAGCTTTATTGGCAATATCAATAGCAGCTTACCCTTAGTAATAGGGCAAGACGGAACCTTTGATTACCCCTATTGGTTTAATGGAGCTATCGGCGAGGTGCGCGTTTGGAACACCGTATTGTCGCCCACAGCCATCGCACAATATGCTTGCAGCAGCGTAACACCTACGCACCCAAACTACGCTAACCTTATTGCCTACTGGAAAATAAACGAAGGAAGCGGAACTGCCATAAGCGAACCAATTAGCGGACAAAACGCTACATTAGTAGGCGGCACACCTACTTGGCAACCCGACAATAATATGGTCTGTAATAGCTATCAAAACGTGCCACTTATGCCCGATATAGGCGTTACTGCCTTAGCTCACCTATGTATAGATGCTAACCCCGCTTGGCAATTAGACGGACATATAGTGGTAGATACCCGAAAACCCAATATTATAGGAACCCCCGATGCCTGCCAAAACGGAACCCAAACCTTTAATGTTGTTGCAGGTGCCGCAGGCACTACTTACAACTGGACAGTAACAGGTGGCACTGTTATTGTAGGTCAAGGCACTAACCAAATTACCGTACAATGGAGCAACAATACCGCCGGAACCGTAAGCGTGCTGCAAACTAACCCGTAAGTAGTTGCTCAACTTAATACTGTCGGGTGCAAATAAAACTGATAGCTCTCCCCCCGTGGGGGGAGTTGGAGGGGGGCTAACCCACCAAACACGGACAATGTTGGTAGTTTGATGTTGGCATTAAAGTAGTAGTTGGCTGCTCAATTCACCCGACAATATTAAATAGAATGACTACTAAGTAAGCATTTGTGCTTTTACACAAAAATACCTAAAAACACCCGAAATACAAATGCAATTTGCTTCGCGCAGTTCCATGTTCGGTGCTGATGGCACCTTTTGTCTGCCCACAAAATGCTAAGTTTGCGCTGCACTACCGTGCAGATAGTAGCCATGTAAATGCTCGTATTTCCCGCTCCGTCAGGAATATAACATGGGTAGCCTGCCCAATCGTTAAAAACCATTAAAATAACACCCTACATAAACGTTTTGCGTGCCTTTAGCGTTAAACTTAAGTCAAAAAAAAGTATCGAACACTACAAAAACCCGTTTGGCAAATTTTGCATCACCCAAAAACAAAAAAAGCAACCTGCATAAAATGAAACGACAATTTTTAGTGCTATTAAGTTGTTGGCTGCTTGCCTATCAAGCACAAGCCGCCTACATTTTAATTTACATGAACCCCCAACAAAAAGACCACCTAAAAGCCTACGGCGTGGCTTATCGCGCCCTACAAGGCGGAGCCACCGTTGACTGGCTACTAAACTACGAGGACGGAAGCTTTGCACTACCCTACGTTGCCGCCATAGAAGCCGAATGTAAAATACGCGGCGTAAGCTACGAAATACTACCCGATGCCAAATATACCGGCATCTTGTCCGAAATTGCCGAACCTACCGCCAATATGGACGTGGTAAAACTCGAAAAAGTACCCAAAATTGCCGTATATACCCCATCAAACAAACCATCGCACCCTAGCCTACCTTGGGACGATGCCGTTACCATGGTATTAGAATACGCCGAAATACCCTTCGATAAAGTATACGACGAAGAAGTACTAGACAATGTATTGGTAAAATACGACTGGCTACACCTACACCACGAAGATTTTACCGGACAATACGGACGCTTTTACTCATCGTATCGTGGGCAGCCTTGGTACGTTGCTCAACAAAACTACGAAGAAAACAAATCCAAACAATTGGGCTTTAACAAAGTATCGCAGATGAAACTAGCCGTAGCTAAAAAAATAAAACAATACGTAGCCGGCGGCGGATTTATGTTTGCCATGTGTTCGGCAACCGATACCTACGATATTGCATTAGCCTCCGAAGGCATAGACATTTGCGCCTCAATGTTTGACGGCGATGGAGCAGATGCCAATGCCAACCAAAAACTAAACTACGACAATGGCTTTGCCTTTGAGGGTTATCAACTAGAAATGAACCCCATGGTCTACGAATTTTCGAACATAGACGTGCCTACACCCCGCGTTGTACCCAAAGATGCCGACTATTTTACCCTCTTCGATTTTTCGGCAAAATGGGACCCCGTACCCTCGATGCTAACCCAAGACCATACCCATATCGTAAAAGGCTTTATGGGGCAATCAACCGCCTTCCGTAAAAAGTTTATAAAATCCAATGTGCTAATATTGGGCGAAAATAAATCTGCCGACGAAACCCGATACATACACGGTGAGTTTGGCGAAGGGTTTTGGACATTCTATGGTGGTCACGACCCCGAAGATTACCAACACATGGTAGGCGACCCCGAAACAAAACTCGAACTGCATCCCAACTCGCCCGGTTATAGGCTTATCCTCAACAACGTATTGTTTCCGGCAGCTAAAAAGAAAAAACGTAAAACGTAGGGGAGGCTGTTGGCTTCGGGCTTTAGACTATCTACACAACTAACCTAAAATTCAAATCCCGTAGGGGTGCGATATGGGTAGGTGCATTTTAAGCCCCGTTAGGGGCCCCGTTAGGGGTGCGATATGGGTTTTATCCGCTTTCTCTACCAACAACCGACCAATAACCAAACGCAAATTAGCAATCAACAAACAAAAAATACCATGAGAGTTACCTTGCTCGTTACGGCTATCCTGTTTTTAGTATTCCTTGGTTGTTCATCAAACACCCAAAATAACCAAACCGATTATTTAGTGGTAGCTAATAACGTTGACGACCAAGCCTGCGGTTATCTTAACCCACAAGGCGACACCATCATACCGTTCAACAAATATTTGGCTTGCTTTACCGACACTTTTAGAAATTATGCCATAGTAGCTACCAACGAAAATATAATGGCAATAGATAGGCAAGAAAAAATATTGTACGAGGTGTTTTTGTTCGATAACGGACCCGACTACCCCGCCGAAGGACTTTTTAGGATAGTGCAAAACAACAAAATTGGCTTTGCAGATGCCCTAACAGGTAAAATTGTTATCCAACCACAATTTACTTGCGCCTATCCATTCGAGGGTGGTAAGGCTAAAGTTAGTAACAACTGCACCATAAAACCCGAAGGCGAACACAGCCTTTGGATAAGCGATACTTGGGATTATATCGACAAAACAGGCAAGGTGCTTAGTACCCATCAATAAAGATACTATCATGAACCATAGATGCAATGGTTGTTTGTCAAAAACCTGTTTTTTTTAACAACACAGAAACAGCATTGATTAACCCTATCCTAATTGTAGAAGTATTATCAAAATCTACCGAAGCGTATGATAGGGGAGAGAAGTTCCGAAAATATCGTACATTGCCCTCTTTATGCGAGTATGTACTAATTTCGACCGAACGCCAATTAGTCGAAACATTTTATCGCCCCTCCGAACACCATCTTTGGCAGTTTTTTGCATACGCCCCACCGCAAGAATTTGTTACATTGCAATCTATTGGGGTTGATGTTTCGTTATACGCCATTTATCAACAAACCAATGTTGCCCCATAAAATAAACAAAACGCCCGCTCAATATTCTTTTGAGTGGGCGTTTTGATTGCTTGTGGTGATGAACAGTCGTTTCGACTACGCTCAACGACCATAATTATTTTGTAGTTTGTGCAAAATATGGCTTAGTTGTTGGTGTAAGTAGGGTACATATTGGGCATGTTCGGGTTTTAGCAAGGCGCTGCGCAATATTCTACAACGCTTAGTGTTTGCCTCAATGCCAAATTTTTGTGCCAAAATAGTGGCATCAACATTGTACAAACTCACAAAAACAGATTCGGTTGGCGAGGCATTCATGGCAGTATCAAAAATTTGGTAACTTAGTTCGTCAACCTCGGCGGTGCTTTTTGCTTTCGGAAAATAGGCAATAATATCTAATTGTGGCTCGATGAACAATTGCCAATTTGAATTGTTATCGAGTAGCTTAGCCCAATTTTGTGCAGCCGTAATACATTGCTTTAGTACTGCCCCCAAACCAGTATCTGCTTTTAAAGGTATACATTGCAAGGTAAGCCACAAAGCACCTGCTGCTGCGCCTGCCCGCGAACACTCTAAACTTATCTCGCCCAAATGTAGTTCGTTGGAGGTAAAATAGGTATAAGGTGAATCGTGCTGATAAAAACGCCCTACATTGGGGTCGGAGAACAACACACAACCACAACCATAGGGCTGCAAACCATGTTTATGTGGGTCTATGACCACCGAGTTGCAGTGTGCAATAGCCCTAAACGATTGTGCCGCCACCCCTAAATATTGTTCATCATCTGCCAATAACCTAAAAAAGCCACCATAAGCGGCATCTACATGTATCCTAAAAGGGTAAGTTTTTTGTAGGGTTAATAACTCGTTGATAGCATCAACCATACCCAAACCCGTTGTGCCTGCGGTTGCTACTACCGTGCCAATGGTGTCGGTTTGCAACAAATCTGCCAAAACATTGGTATCTATAGTGCCATTGTTGTTAGTGGGTATTTTTATAGTTTCGATGCCCAACACACTGCAAATGCGCTCGTGTGTGTAATGGGCATCGGCGCTAAAAGCAATTTTTTTGTTTGGATGTAGCTTGTTGGCAACCCAAAGTGCCTCTAAATTGGCAATAGTACCGCTGCTTGTTAAATGCCCAAGTGTGTTATGGGGCAAATTAAACATGGCGGTTAGTTGTTTAATCACTTCTTTTTCCATTTCGCTGGTGGGCGGTCCGCCATCTAAGGCATGATTATTGGGGTTGATGAACATAGCTGCCATATAACCCAACATAGCTACGGGGTGCGGCGGTTTTAGCATCTGCCCCGCATAGCGCGGATGATGAAACGGATAATTGCCCATTAAACGCTGCGTATAAGTTGCCCATGCTTTTTCAAACACATCGGGCGATACAGCTAAACTTGCATCGGGCGTAAACATACCCCAATGTTGTTGCCATTGCTCGGCAAACTGCTCGATAAGAGCCAAACTTGATTGATTGATTTGCATATTTTGAGTTTCGAAGTTCGATGAAATGAAGATTTAATGTAGATACAGCGTATTTCCAACTCCCTTAGGGGCAATGTCAAAAGTTAGGTAAGCGGGCGAGCATTTGGGCAAGATAAAAACATACGGGTGAGGAACAACAATTTTTACAAAATTTTTTACCAACAAGCAAATATCTAAAATCGTAAAACACATGAAACTATCTTATCTTACAGCTACTTTTTTAGCCATTTTTAGCGTATTAGCCTACAACAATACGGCTGTTACTTACCCCGATGGACCACCTAACAACCGTTGTGGTTTGTATGGTACGCAACCTACCTGCACCCTGGTTGCCATGCCGCAAACGCAGGCGCTACCAATACCCTTACCATAGCCGGAAATCCCACAAATTATACACCCGGGCAAACTTACAGCATTACGGTATCTGCCACAGGCGGGTTACGGTATGGCTTCGAGATAGCTTGCGCACGGGTTACAGGTGGTGCAAATGCAGGTACTTTTGTCGCAATAGCAGGCACCGAAATTGCCAACGGCACTGTTTCGGGCAATAGTATTGCTTTTTTAAAACAAAATGCGGTAAGCAGCAGCGGTACCTGGACATTTAACTGGACAGCCCCCGCCACCGATGTAGGCAACCTAACATTTTACTTAGCTACCTTATCTGCCAACAACAATAACAGCGCAAGTGGCGACAAAACCCAAACCCGAACGCTAACCTTAACACCCGAAAATACTTGCCCACCTCTTGCGGTTAACATTACGGGCAACAACAACATTTGTAGCGGACAAAGCACCACTTTTATAGCTAATAATGGCAACAGCTACATTTGGAGCAACGGCAGCGGAAGCCCAACTACTACCGCCAGCACTGCAGGTATCTACACCGTTACCGCCACCGATGCCAATGGCTGCACAGGTACAGCAAGTACCAGCCTTACTGTATCGCCCAACCCCACAGCTAACATTTCGGGAGCTAACTCGTTTTGTGCAGGCGGCAACACCACGCTTACTGCCAGCGGCAACGGAACCTATTTGTGGAGTAATGGCTCAAACGCATCAGCTATAACAGTGAGTACAGCGGGCAATTATACCCTTACTGTCACCGATAACAATGGTTGTACGGCTAACACCAGCATAACCGTAACACAAGCTGCCATTCCATCGCCCAATATTAGCCAAAGCGGTAGCACTTGCGCCAATGGCATAGGCGTTTATACCGTATCTAACCCCGGCGCAAACGGCACACAATACAACTGGACAGTCACTAGCGGAACTATCACCAGCGGGCAAGGCACCGCAAGTATTACCGTACAATGGGATAATTCGGGAGAAGGTGCGGTTAGCGTAAACCAAACTAATCCGTAATTTTTCACTTAGTTCGCTCAGTGACCGCCTGTACTGGTCTTGAGCGTAGCCGAAACGCGAAATGCCCAACTTCATTTTTTAAGCGTCTAAACAACAAAAAGCTTGTTTAGGCGTTTTTTAATAAACATTATTTTATGCAAACTAACAACCGTTTGATAGCCCTATTTTGTTTGGGCGTTTTGCTTGGTGCTGCACTTACTATATTAGTTGGGCGATACACCCACACCCTTTATTTAGCCTCCGATTATGAACCATTATTAAAAGAAATGGGAGAGAGTTTGGAGATGGCAATACCCATCATGCAGTTAAACATTGACGAAGAGATGACTGAATTTAATAAAAGGGTGAAAAAAGAAGTCAGAGGGAAATTTCTGTTATTACCTGCTCAATCTGTACAAAAAAAAGTAGTTGATTATCTCGAACAAGCAAAAAAAACACCTGTTTTGTTTGAACAAGTACAAACTCTACAAAACCAATTATTGATGAGTATAGATACCATGTCGTTTAATAAACAGCAACACAAGTCCATCATTGAAAAACGACAACCTATAAAAATTAATAGTGTTTCGCCGTTTATGCAGCAACTAAATACACAATTGCAACAATTAAATATGGTGATGCTCGAAAAAAAAATAGTAGACATATTGTACGAACGCTTTGGTAAAGACCTAATAGTATGTTCAACAGATGTTATACTACTACCTAATAGCACGTATTTAGTACAAGGAGATAAATTTGAATTAAAAGTAGGTCTTGTATGCCACACTACTTCTCTTAACAATGTACAACTATTTGTTGATGATAAGCAAGTAGAGGAAAATGGTGGTGATCTTGTTTATGTGCAAAAAGAGTGTAACAAAATAGGTGAGCAGCAAATAACTGGTTCTTTAGTAGTTATGGGCGAAGACAGTTTAAAAAGAACCTACCCCTTTACCCAACGTTACACCGTAGTAAAACCTTGCCGATAACAAATAACAATTCATCTTTCAATAAATTAGCGCCTAAACAACAAAAAAGCTTGTTTAGGCGTTTTTTAATAAACACTATTTTATGCAAACTAACAACCGTTTGATAGCCCTATTTTGTTTGGGCATTTTACTTGGTGCTGCACTTACTATATTAGTTGGGCGATACACCCACACCCTTTATTTAGCCTCCGATTATGAACCATTATTAAAAGAAATGGAAGAGAGTTTGGAGATGCAAAAAACACTAACCGAAGAACAGATAAATAACACACTAGGGGCATTTGAAGCAAAAGTAAAAAAAGAAAACCGTGGTGGAAATAAATTTGATTCAGCTCAAAATATCCGAAAATTAGCCGAAGATTATCTTACTCAACACCAAAATCAAGTCAGCACGCCACAACAATTAAAGCAATTGTATCAACAAATGTTTGCAAAAGTAGAAAAAGTAAGCATACCAGCTATAACCGAAACAATGCCTTTTTTGCACACCTTAACCGATAACACACTAAACAACACTGCTGTATCCAACAAAATGCCCCAAAATGTAAAACTGCTGTACAGTAAATTGCAGCAATTGCAAATAAAAGTGCTGGAAACTACTTTGGTAGATTATTGGTTTAGCCGATTAGGTGATATATTGACTTGGCGTTTTTAGAGAACCAATTTTAATGCCTAACGCAACTACTTTACACCAAGGCGATACACTCAAGTTGAGTATTGGCTTTTTGTGTAATAATCCAAGCTTTGTTGTTGCCGTTGATGACAAAAAAATATTTGGTGGTATGGACGGACTTGCACGCATTACCCGTCCGTGCGACAAAGTTGGCGAGCATATAATGAAGGGAACAATAACCCATTTGACTGGCTTTGGCGAAAAAAACAACCTACCCCTTTACCCAACGTTACACCGTAGTAAAACCTTGCCGATAACACAAACCACAAGCAACAACAATAAAAAAGGTGCAGCAGAAAATCCTGTTGCACCTTTTTGTTTAACTATTTAGCCCTAAAATGGCTAACATAAAAGCGTATTCGTAGGCTGTTTCGCGTATGGCATCGTAGCGCCCCGATGCCCCCGAATGACCCGCCACCATATTAGTTTTGAGCAACAAAAGGTTGTTGTCGGTTTTGTGTTCGCGTAGTTTAGCCACCCATTTGGCAGGCTCCCAATACGACACATTGGTATCGTGAAAACCCGTTAGCACCAACACATTTGGATAGTCTTTGGCTTGGATATTGTCGTAGGGCGAGTACGACAATATATGGTCGTAGTATTGTTTTTCGTTGGGGTTGCCCCATTCCTCGTATTCGCCAACGGTTAGGGGCAAGGTATCATCGAGCATAGTATTTAGGGCATCAACAAAAGGCACCGACAAACAAGCTGCTTTGCAAACATCGGGGCGAAGATTAAGCACTGCACCCAACAACAAACCGCCTGCACTACCGCCGCGTATCACCAACCTATCGTGCGAGGTATAGCCAATCGCCACCAAATGATCGGCACAAGCAATAAAATCGGTAAAAGTATTGGTTTTTTGTAGCAATTTGCCACTGTCGTACCAGTGTCTGCCCAACTCTTGCCCGCCGCGTATGTGTGCAATGGCATAAATTACGCCGCGGTCTAATAAAGGTAAGGCGCTAATGCTAAAATAGGGGTCGGTGCTCATGCCATACGAGCCATAGCCATACAACAACAAAGGGCTTTGGGGCGATACGGCAAAACTTTTGTGGCGTACCAACGAAATAGGAACCCGAGTGCCATCGGGGGCAGTTGCCCAATGCCGCTCGGATACATAATTGGCAGAGTCGAACCCGCCCGGCACTTCTTGTTGTTTTAATAAAGTTTGTTTTTGGGTAGATAAATCAATCTCGTACACCGTCAAAGGTGTTGTAAGCGAGTTGTACTGATAGCGAAATGTATGGGTGTGGCTATCAAAATTTTCGGCTACCCGAAGGTCGTAAGTGGGTCGCGGAACGGAATTTGGTAATCTGCCGAACCATCTAAAACCAATACCCTAAATGCAACAAACCCTCCGGCGTTCTTGCAGCACCATATATTGCTCGAACAGCAACAGGTCTTCGAGCAATACATCGTTTCCAGTGATGTCCTCTCTGTCCAATGTTCTATTTGCGTGGCTTCGGCATTGGTTTTCATCAGCCTAAAATTTTGCTTTGATGATTAATTAACAAAAAAAGTGTTGTGCGGTATCAAACACAAGATACTCTAAACCTTGTATGCGTGCCTGAAAAGTTTTAGGTCGTTTGGGGTAGGGGTGTTATGTTGGCGGGCAGGTAGTGTGTCTCGGAGGTGATTTTACTACCCGACACTATATAGAGGTACTGTTTAGATGTGACCGCTCATGCCTACCCAAAAACGCCTCGTCAAGGTCTTCGTACAGTAGCACATCGTTGGCAATAGAGGCGTGCCTAATGGTGTGCATACCCTACCTGCACTGCAGGCTATCGTCGTAGGTGGTATAGATCCGTTTGGGCATTGTCAGCAAAGCAGTATTCCGATACATTTTCAATCACATCGGCAATAACTCGTTTGTTTGTAGATTTTTAAAATAGATGGTATTTAGCCGTCCGCCTGTTAGGTCAACGGCATAACCCAAAATGTCGGCAGGGCTAACCCGCACCTGACTTGCCATAAACTGTTTGCGTCCTTCGGCAAGGGCATTTACATCTAAAATAACGGTTTCGGGATCATCTAAACTGCCTTTTTTGCGGCAGTAGGTTTTGTACGATTTACCCTCGTGGGTGCGTGTATAATAATAGTAACCGTCGCGCAGATAAGCAACCGAGTTGTCGGTTTGTTTAATGTGGCTCATTATTTCGGTAAAAAGGCTTTCGCGCAGCGATGCTAATTGGGCTAATGTTTGCTCGGTATGTGTTTTCGGCTTCGATATAGGCAACTACATCGGGTTTTCTTTTAACCAACAAAATAATTGTCGATGCGGGTGTGGTCGGGAACCGTTATTGATAAGGAACTTTTACTGGCAGCATCAGGTGTTTTTATTGGCATATAGGATAGCTATTTTTTTAGGGCTTAAAGGTACGGAGTTTTGTACAAAAACTAAACGAACTAATCTTTTAGGATTGATGGCCAAATTTTTGCTAATTATTTGGTTTTGAGGGATTTGAGGTACTTTTGCACATTAAAAACTGCTACCGCAACCGTTTTTGTGGTTTTTCCGTAACTTAGGCCCGAATTCCCATCAAAAATAAACAGGTATCTAATTCCTGTAATTCGACAACTCTACAACAAAACCAATTTTCGGATTAAAAACTCAAACCACGTCCCAAGTCACCCCTCAAAATGCCGTATCTCAGAAACCGTACTTTGAAAAAGAAACTAACGCTCACTTAAAAATAACTTACAGAACTACAAAAAACGCACAAGGCGAAACAACGCCCATGTTTCATTTCCTGGTGTCATCCTACGAGAGCATTAAACCTTTTAGTGCCAACCTTTTTCACCTCGACGAATTAGATGCTACAATGCTTTGTCTTTTGGAATGTTGCGGACATAGAGCATGTTTAGCATTCCTAAGTTGGATGACGAAATTGATAAGGAGGAAGAGTTAGAAAACAGTACTGGAACCTAAATCTGTTTTAAACTATATCTACGATTTTGACTCAGGCCCCAATTGAAGATGAAAGTAACCGCCAAATACGATTTGGCACTCAATGCTCCCCAAAACAACATAACGCTCTTAGCCCGCAACCAAGCATACCGGCATTTTACTTCAGGTGTGTGTGGCAAACCCGCTATTTATGTTTGCGATGAATGTGCTTACGAAAGAAAACCCTTTATTGCGAGGTTTGTAACAGCGATGGAAAAATATGACGGCAGACGACTATTCGTCGTCATCTGCAATCCGCCACGCATGGGTGTGTAGCTTCTAATGAGATAAAGAGTTGTTTGAAAAAGTATCTTTCTGCCCAACCGCTAGTGTAGTACTTGACTCAAAATAAATTAGTTTGTCTTGGGCGATACAAGTACCGCCACTACTAGATACCTAAACAAACATTAACATTAACAAACGTTATGAGTAAAACGCCCCCGTTCTTAAGCCAAAGAACAGGGCGTTTTTTTACACCGCAATGCTAATAACATCCAACTTCTCCGAATCTTTAAGCAATTACTAATCTATCTAATCAACCACAACAAGCCTAGTCCATAAACACCGGCATAAATGGTGCCTAACAAATACTCGCGGCGGCTTAGGCTGGAATGTTAGCGGCATCTTTAGGGTTTTGTACCAATTGCCGTCGCGGATAAGTTGCAGCAGCACTAGTGTAATAAAGCAATAACTTAGTACATACCTTGGTCCATCAACACCCAGAGGCGCTACATCGGGTAGGGCATCGGTGAGGCCGGTTACTTTTTTCGCAAAAACAGCGGTTAGCAGCTACAACGGTAAACGACAAGTGCGCCTCGACGTAGTTTGGAACGGTAAACATGCCGCCCAAACCAGCTATCAACACAATAAGCAAGGTCAATGAATAGTTTAAACCAAAAGTAGTTGGAGCGGGCGAGCAATATCTATGTAAAGTTAAAATTGCTGCATTGGTTTTAGGTGCACGGTATCGCCAAGTTGGTGTTGTAGGTGTTTTTTTGCGAGCTATAACGCATCGCCTCATTGTCCCAGCCAGGTAACTGAAACTGCGGTGTAAGGCGCTTTGCTGCTTGCTGTTTTTTATTTGTGCGGGTAAAACATTCCCTTTGCCCGGATGTGTCGGGTACATAAACCAACGAGTCGTAGGGGTACTCGGCATGTTCAGAAGCTAGGTAGATAAGGCGCGCCCGTCGAGCGGGAAACGAGCCAGGTACCCAAACGGATGATAAAATCGCCCTCGACACGCATTCTATCGTATTGACAACCATTGCGCAATCGGTCGAGTCGTAGAAAGTAGTTTGGGTCGCGCCCCATTTTTCGATGGCATTTACAAACTCTATTTTGTGGGGTCGCGGTTGCCTTTCCATTTAAACCAACATAAAACTCGGCACAAAACGAGTGGTCACTGATGTTTATGTCGTATAGGTCCGCTGAGGTAAATGCCCGTATAAACTCGTTGTCCGTTCTTGGGTATGGTGTCGGTGGGGTGTTTGCACGTGCTTTGCCATGCTTATTACGCACCATAACAATACGCCAACTATTAGGCGATAGGGTAGGAGAGAAGGTAAATTTTTTTTCATGATAAAGAAATTTTTTAAGAAGATTTTGGCTTTTCGCTTTTGGCTTTTGGGCTACAGGCTGTAGATTTTGACTGTCCATATCGCCATTACCTATATTCCATTAGGCAATAATTGTTGTTTATGAAACACAAGCAACAGCCGATAGCGAATAGCCGACAGCCGACAGCCAAAAGCATCACCCCGAAACAAAGTAATCGTTGGGATTAAATGTTTTAGTGGCTTTTCGGAAGGCGGCTGTTAGGCGCGGGTAAAGGGTTGTGTTTTTGCCCTTGTTGTTTAGGTACCAACTTTTGCAGCCCGAATTCCACACAGTACCATCAAATTGCTGCTGTAGGTGTTTATTGTAGGCAGTTTGCACCTGCGGTTTAAGGTCTAAACGAGCATTTGAGCCGCCTTTTTCGAGTTGTTCGAGGTATTGCATTAGATAATTCATCTGCGACTCCATCATGTGTACCACCGAGCTATGCCCTAAACCGGTGTTGGGACCCAAGATAAATTACAGTTTGATAACCCGAAACAGTAGCTCCTAAATAGGCTTCGGCACCCATTTTTTCGCCATTCGTCTATCAACAATCGCCCATTTATACCTGTTATTTTGCTGTGTAGTTCTACTTCGGCGGCAATAAAACCTGTTGCAAAAATAATTACATCGGCGGGATAATGCGTGCCGTTTTTTGTACAGATACCGTTTTCGGTGATATGGTCTATGGAATCGGTGATTAAATCAACGTTTGGGCGATTAAAAGTAGGGTAAAAATCATCGGCAACCAAAATGCGTTTGCAACCAATTGTTATTGGGGATAAGTTTTGCCCGTGTGTTGGGGTTTTACATTCTTTTTCTAATTGCTTAAGCACCGATTTTTCCATTAGTTTGTTTATAAAATGGTTGCCTACAAAGCCTAATCCAAACAACTCGCGTATCCAGTAAATAATTTCGCGTATTGTTTTTGGACGATGGGGATACGGTTAAACAGAGCTTTCTGAAACTGCCAATTGTTCTGTTGCGTCGTGGCATTACCCAAACCAGTTATTGCTGAAAACGTTTAACTGCCCAACAATAGGCGCAATATTGGGTATAATTTGTATGGCACTTGCCCCTGTGCCTATAATAGCTACCCGTTTGTTAGTTAAATCGTAGCTGTTGTCCCATGCCGACGAGTGAAATTGCTTGCCTTTGTAGTTTTCTAAACCTTTAAATACAGGCATATTTGGGCGATTAAGTGGTCCCGTAGCCAATATTAACATTTTAACCACTGTTGTTTTGCCATGTTGGTCGGTTAGTTGCCAGGTGTTGCTATCTTCCAAAACCTAATGTCACCACATCGGTATTGTAACGGATAAATGGGTTTAGTTGGTTGTTGGCAACTACATTTTTTAGGTAAGCTAAAATTTCGGGTTGTGCCGAAAACAACTGCGACCAATTGGGGTTTGGTTCTGATGCTATGCTGTACAGATGCGAATGCACATCGCAGCCGCAACCAGGGTAGATGTTGTCGCGCCAGGTGCCGCCTACTTCGTTGGCACGTTCAAAAATAACAAACGATTGTCTGCGGAGTGTTTGAGGCAGGGCGCGCTATCAATCCGCCAAAACCTGCCTATAATGCCTACTTCAAAATCTGGTTTCATGGATGTGGGGATGTGGGGGATGTGGGGATGTGGGGATGTGGGGATGTGGGGATGTGGTGATGTGGGGATGTGGTGATGTGGGGATGTGGCGATGTTGTGATGTGGCGATGTTGTGATGTGGCGATGTTGTGATGTGGCGATGTGGGGATGTGGCGATGTGGCGATGTTTCGATGTGGTGATGTTTCGATGTGGTGATGTGGACAGACTGAAGCCTGTAGCGCATTTATTGGGTGTAAAGTTACAACTTTAAGCAAAAGATGTTTACTTTTGTGTCTAATTTTAGCTAGGCAAAACTACCGTTTGTGGTAATACAAACGGTAGTTAGTTGATAACAAAATTGGGGGCTAATTACCAACCCATGCTGTTAAACATTTGTGGCGATATAATGGTTACATAAGGGGTGTAGCTATACGAGTAGGTGCTAATGATGGTGTAATTATCCGACCAATTAGTGATAGCATATTGTTGTTCAATATCATCATCAATAATAACGCCATTGCCCTCGGATACCAATATAGGTGGGTCTTTTACCCCCAACGAAGGGCACTTTTTACATTGTTCGCAATCGCTAGAAAATTTAAAACATTCTTCGCAGGTGATAGTTGTGCAGTTATTAGCCTTAATACCACGTGCGTTTGCTTTGGGTATATCGTTGGCTGTTGCGTTGCTGGCAGTTTGTGTTTTCGCTTTGGGGTTAAGTTTGTATTGTTGCGTGGCAGTGGCTTTAAAAGTGGTAGCGGCGGCAGTGCGGGCAGTAGCTTTGCCGTTTTGGGCGGTTGTTTCTACCTCCCAGCTAACAATTTGTCCTTTTTTTACAACAGCCACTAACAATTTACCTGTTTTAGGGTTTGGCACACCATTTTTACCCTCTTTTTAGTGTTCGGGTATCTACATCTAACCTGCCTTTAACTGGCTGCTGTGTTACTAAGTTCACTTGCTTGTTTAGTTCGGGATTGCTACTCACTCTTGGCGGTCTTTGAGCAAAAAGATTGTTGGTGCTTGCCATACATAACACAACAACAAGATGGAAAAAGAAAAACAATTTCTGGTTCATGGGAAAATTAATTTTTAGATTGGGTACAAATTTAAGCAGTATATTCTTAGTGTGTTACAAAACGTTACCTATAAACAACTTTTTTTTAAAAAAACTTTTTAGTGCTAAACCTTTTCTTGCTTTGGTATCTAATACCACAAGCAATTAGCTACATACATCTATCTACCTATGCACCCTATTAAACCACAAAACAACACGCTCATTGAGCAAATCGAGCAATTATTGCTACAAGATGAATTGGAAGATGCCACGCATCTTTGCCAAAAGCTATTAAACAGCCAAACACTTACACCGCATGAGGGCTATAAAAGTAAACAATTTAATGGCTGCGATATTGCTCGAGCAAAAGCAAACCGCCGAAGCGCTTGTTTATTTTAACAATGCCTTAGATTTGAGCATACAATACAACGAACAAGATAAAGAATTATTGGCAGATGTGCATCAAAATTTAGCCTATTGCTATACCATTAGCAACCAAACCGAGCAAGCCATTCCGCATTTTAAACAAGCCATTACTTGTTTTGGGCAGATACATAAGCCCCAAACTTTGGCAAAGGTACACATTAATTTGGGGTATGCCTATAATCAGCAAGAAAACTTTACTCAAGCCCTTGCTAACTACGAGGCTGCTTTGCAGATATACCTACAACTTGATGCTCAAAACGAGTTGGCAAATCTGAGGCAATAACATTGGCTGGCTATATAACAAAACCGGCGACCACGACAAAGAGTTGTTTAACTATCAAAAGCCGAAAGCCTAATTGTAGACACACAGCCGCAACCGGTGGCGTTGTTGGCAACTATTTACAACAACATTGGTTTGTGTTATACTAAGGCAAGCAAATACGATATGTCGTTGCAGTATTTGCAAAAATCGTTGCAACTTAGGCAGCAACAATACGGCGAGAACCATGTGCTACTTGCCAATTTGTACAACAATATGGGGCTTTGTTTTTTGCGTCAGATGAAGTATGCCGAAGCCAACCAGTATTTCGACAAAACAATAGCCATACGCGATGCCCTAAACGAACAAAAACATCCTTTTTATGCCAATACCCTAAGCAATATGGGCATGTGTTTTTTGTATCAAAAGCAAATAAATGCTGCTTTGGCTTGTTTGCAACAATCGCTCGATATTCGTTTGGGTTTGTTTGCACCGCATCACTCCGACATAGCCACCAATTACCTGCACATTGCCCAGTGTTATTTTGAGCAAAAAGAGTACCAAAACACCTTATCGTTTTGCGACCAAGCATTGCGTGTTTTGTCGGGTAGCCAAAGCAACAGTTTGCAAGCCATTGATTTGTTTAACAGCCCCGAGCCTGTTAGATTATTGCAAACCCTTGAACTTAAAAGTAAGGTTTTGTACCAACAATATTTGCTTGATAGGCATTTAGCCACCCTAAACGCTGCTTTTGAGCACGCCCAAACAGCCACTTTACTTATCGACGAGCTACGCAGAGGCTATAGGTTAGATGGGGCAAAGTTGGTGTTGGCACAAAATGGGATAAGCACTTTGCAGCAAACAGTTAGTATTTGCATAGAGTTGTACGAGCATACACAGCAACTCGATTATTGGTTATCAGGCGTTTAATTTTGCCGAAAAAGTAAATCGGTGTTGCTATTAAATGCCATTAAAGATGCCGAAGCCAAACTAATTGCCAATATCGACCCATCTTTAATAGAAAAAGAAAAAAGTATAAGGCAGCGTTTGTCGGTTTTAGACGAAAAGATGATGCAAGAACGGGCCTTATCTGCCCCCGATACACAACGCCTAAACCAATGGCAAGCCCAACATTTTGATTTGTACAAGGCATACGAACAGTTGTTGCAACACCTCGAAACTACTAACCCTAATTATCACTACTTAAAATACAGCATTGGCACTACATCGGTAGCCGATTTGCAGGTATGGTTGGCTACACAAACCCAAACAGCTTTGATAAGCTATATGGTAACTGCCAATTGCTTGTTTGTGTTTGTGGTAACGGCTGCGCATTTTGAGGCAATGCGCTTACCCTTGCCCAGCAATTTTAAAGCACAAATCGAGGAGTTTATGGACTCGATAAATTGTCATAACCAAGATGATTATGTAGAGATTGGTTACGAACTATACCAAATTTTGCTACAAAACCTTTGCAAATTATTACACAACACCTGCCTAATGTGCAGCATTTGGTAATTATACCCGACAACGAATTGTGTTATTTGCCCTTCGAGGCATTATTGAGCAGCCCCCAAGATTGGGATACGCCCTACAACGAGTTGCCTTATGTGTTACAGCAATACGATATTAGCTATCATTATTCGGCTACTTTGTTGTACGAAACCATCTGCCAAAAAAGGCGCAGTTTGCTATCCGACACTTTTGGTGGATTTGCGCCCGTTTATACCGCCAAAACAAATAGTAACAACAAAAGTGCGGTATCAGTTAATCGGTCGGGGATACAATACAGCGAGTTGATTTTTTCGGAAGTAGAGCTAACAAATATTGCTGCTTTGTTTGGGCAACACCCAAGCATCGGCACAATTGTTTTTGCACCAAGATGCATCGGAAGAAAACTTTAAGAAACACAGCGCTCAATACAAGTATTTGCACATTGCGGCACATGGTGTATTGAACAAAAAACACCCCGAACTGTCGGGTATTTTGTTGGCACCGCAAGACGATGCTAACTCAACCGAAGATGGCATGTTGTATATTGCCGAAACGTATCACCTTGAACTTAGGGCAGATTTGGTGGTGTTGAGTTGTTGCGAAAGTGGTATTGGACAGATGATACGCGGCGAGGGCATGATGGCTATCAACAGAGGATTTTTGTATGCGGGTGCTAAAAACATTATCTACACCTTATTTAAGGTATACGACGAGGAGTCGGCAAGGCTAACCGAAAATTTGTTTCGAGAAATACTTACGCATCACGAACCGTACAATAGGGCTTTGAGCCAAGCAAAACGCCAATTGATACAGCAGGCACATACTACGCCCAAGGCATGGTCGGGTTTTGTGTTGTTGGGGGTGTAGAGTGAAGTGGCGATGTTGTGATGGTGGTGGGTGTGTGGGATGTTGTGAAGTGGCGAAAGCGGACAGCGCCGAACCAAAAAGACACTGAAGCCTGCAGCGGACAGCCAAATGCAGCGTATTTGCTTGGGTTTATTGTTTTTTGTAGGGATTATCGAAGGTTTTGTTTAATTGTTTTTCGATGATGCTGGTATAAGCAACGGGCAAAAGGCGTGTTAGCCAATCGAGTGCATAGCCATTTAAGCCAATAACCAGGCGTTTTTTGCGTTTTTCTATGGCATCTAAAATTAGTTGGGCGGCTTTGTGGGCGGTAGTTTGGGCTACTTTTTCAAAACTTTCGACACCTTTTTTTTGCATTTCGTTGGTTATAAAGTTACCTTTGGCGGGTGCATTTTTGCGATATTGGTTTTACGCCACCTTGGGGTTACGTAAGGTAGTGTGTATGTTGGTGCCCGATAGTTCCATACGTAGGGTTTCGGTAAAGCCCCGCACGCCAAATTTGGCGGTGCAGTAGGCGCTTTGCGAGCTAATGCCTGCAAGCCCAAACACACTTGATATGTTTACGATATGCCCTTGTTGTTGGGCTATAAAATAGGGATAAAAAGCTTTGGTCATTCGGATAACGCCCCATAGATTGATGTTTAGTAGCCATTCGAAGTCGGTTAGGTTGGTGTGT
The DNA here is from genome assembly GCA_016718845.1 of Sphingobacteriales bacterium. Lineage (GTDB taxonomy): Bacteria > Bacteroidota > Bacteroidia > Chitinophagales > UBA2359 > JAEUUX01. The sequence continues at coordinate 15,315 of JADKCK010000108.1, read as the reverse complement.
TCAAATGCCCGCTTGCTAGTGCTACGCCTGCGTTGTTAATCAAAATAAGTTTTTGGTTGTTTAGGGTAGGTAGTATTTGGGCGGCAAATTGTTCAATATCGGTGGCGTTGCCTACGTCTAAGCGGTGTGTTTGGATGTTGAGATTTTGGGTTTTTGCCAAGTTTTGGGTTTCTTGCAATCCTTGTTCGTTTATATCGGCACCAATTACTTGTGCACCGCGTTGTGCGGCTTGTAGGCATAGTTGTTGCCCAATGCCCGATGCAGCACCTGTAATGATAACAATGGCGTTTGTAAATGCGTTTTTTTGCATGATGTAGTGTGTTTATTTGGTACAAAAGTACAACAAAAAAACGGAAAACCTTAGTGGGTTTTCCGTTTTTTTGTATTTAATAGGCATTTGTTATACCTCTCGGTTTATGTCAAAGGCTTCGAGTAGGTCGGCAACTTCTTTTAAAAACCTACCACCTATAGCCCCGTCAACAATTCGGTGGTCGTAGGATAGCGACATAAACATCATGTGTCGGATAGCAATCACATCGCCTGCTGCTGTTTCTAGCACAACGGGTTTCTTTTTGATGATGCCTGTGGCTAAGATAGCAACTTGCGGTTGGTTGATAATGGGGGTTCCCATCATGCTGCCAACGCTACCTACGTTGGTAAGTGTAAAGGTGCCGTTTTGGGTTTCGTCGGGTTTAAGTTTGCCAATACGCCCTCGGTTAGCCAAGTCGTTAATTTCTTTGGTTAAGCCCATCAGGTTTTTGTAGTCGGCATTTTTAATAACCGATACTATTAGGTTGCCTGTGTTAGTGGCTGTGGCCATGCCAATATTAATATTTTTGCGCAGTATTACATTAGTGCCATCAATAGAGGCATTTACGTAGGGGAACTTTTTGAGCGCTTTTGCTACAGCCTCTACAAAAACGGGTGTAAAGGTAATGTTTTCGCCTTCGCGTTTTTTAAACCCGTCTTTTATTTTGTTTCGCCAAAGTACCATATTGGTTACATCTACCTCGATAAAAGAGGTAACGTGTGGCGATACGTGTTTCGACATAACCATGTGTTCGGCAATCATGCGGCGCATACGGTCCATTTGTACTACTTCGTCGCCCTCTTGTAATGCAATTGTTGGCGGTTTTATAGTAGTTGGACTGATTACTGCGGGTGTTGCCGAAACCGTTTGTATTTGTATTTGAGGTTGTGCAATAGGTGCTACTTGCTCATCAGCAACTTGCTCTTTAACAGTTTGTTTGATGCTTACAGGTGCATTTTTTCGTTGTTCAACGTATGCCAAAATATCTTTTTTGGATACCCTACCCTCCGAGCCTGTACCTTCAATGCCTTCTAGCTCGTTCATGTCAATACCTTCTTCGCGGGCTATATTTAGCACCAAAGGCGAGTAAAAACGATTGGCTGTGCTTGGCTTAGGTTGTTCGATGGTGGCTTGCAGCAACTGTTTTTGTGGTTGAGCTACAGTTTCAACTACTTGGCTGCGGTTGTCGGTAGAGCCGCCTGTGGTAGCTGCATTAGGTTCGGTTTCGATGAGTGCGATGGGCGTTAATATACTTACAACCGCATCTACCTGAAAAAGTATCTTGGTTAGCAATCCGCTATAAGGCGAGGGTACATCGGAGTCTACCTTATCGGTGGCAATACGCAATACCGAATCTTCTTCGGCAATCATATCGCCTTCTTTTTTTAGCCACTCCAAAATAGTCGCTTCGGTTACACTTTCGCCCAATTTGGGCATCAGCAATTCGACAAGTGCCATAAAGTTTATGAATAATTTGATTGTATACTTGGCTAATGGCATTAACCAAAAGCTATTTTACGGCAACAAAGGTACGTTTTTTTTGGGTTTTGAAAAATAATTTGGCATCAAATTTACATTTCTTGGCAATTTTAAGTATTTTTGCACCCAGTTTTAAACCTTGCATTGCTTTACAAGTCTATTTGTTTGTAAGCAAAGCAAAAATGCGGCTAAAAAAACACAAAAAAAATAACAGCCCGATTAAACCTTACAAATACTTTAAGCGTCTAAAAAACGTTATTTCGCAACAACAACAATTTTTAACTAACATTCTCCCAATCTCATCAACAATGAAAAAATTAGTTTTGCTATTAGCATTTGCAGGTTTCTGCTATATTGCCCAGCCAGTTGTAGCTCAAGAGGCTAACGGTAACCAAAAAGAAACCGTAAAAGAAACCAAAAAAGACAAGAAAGACAAAGGTGCTAAAAAAACCGAAGTTGCACCCGAACAAGCCAAAGGTGTAGTGCGCGAAAAAGGTGTTAAAAATCCTACTAAAACAGATTTTACACCTGAGCAAATGACCGAGCTTCGTTTGAAAGAACTAGATAAAATAGTTGGTTTGACCGACGAACAAAAAGTAAAAGCTCGCGATTTGAGCCTTAAGTTTTACAACGATTTGGCTGCTCTTAAACCCATGAAAGAAACCGACAAAAATGGTTTTTTAGCAAAAAATACCGAATTGGGCAGAAAAGCCGTAACCGATGTTCGCGCTATATTAAGCACCGACCAACAAAAGAAATTTGACGATTTCGAGAAAAACCGCAAACAACGCAAGAAAAAATAAGGACATAACTCCGCTTTTTACACAACTCAACTACACTAAAAATAGGATAACTCAAAAGGTTGTCCTATTTTTGTTTTTTTTGGCGTATCTTTGCGCCTTAACACAAAACAATGGTTTATGCGGCTTGTTATACAGCGAGTAAGTTGGGCATCGGTAAGCATTGGGGGCATCGTAAAGTCCGAAATTAAAACAGGTTTGCTGTTGTTATTGGGCATAGAAGATGCCGATAACACCGAAGATATTGAATGGTTAATAAAAAAAACCATAAACATGCGCATTTTTGGCGACGAACAGGGTTTAATGAACCTATCGGTGATGGATATAAATGGCGAGCTATTGGTAGTAAGCCAATTTACGCTGCACGCATCTACCCGAAAAGGCAACCGCCCCTCGTTTATCAAAGCGGCTAAACCCAACATAGCCATACCTTTATACCAACAGTTTGTGGCAATGCTGCAAACACACCTAAACACCAAAGTGCAAACAGGCGAGTTTGGGGCAGATATGAAAGTGGCATTGCTAAACGATGGACCTGTAACAATTGTAATAGATAGCAAAAATAAAGAGTAACCGATTAGTAATTATTGATTATTAATTATTAATTGCATTTTTGCCAATTATCTCCCTAAATTACTCGGCTACTAATTGCACATCGAGGCTGCTGTTTGATAAGTTAATTTGATTGATTTTGAGGACATATTTACCCCCATCGAGCAAATCATCAAACAAACAATCTATTGGGGTTTTGCTCAATATTGGCAAGTAACGATGTGTTGGCTTGAGCACTTATTTGAACGGCATAACAAAGCCGATTAAAAAACGAAAAATCGAACTGTTTGGAAGTGGCATTGGGCGCAATATTGCTAAATACGTGGTTTTCGGAGTGTTGCTCGGCTATGTGTGTGGTGTTAATACGTATTGTGTTAATTTGGTAAGGTGTGTTGTTTTGGATGCGTAGCGAAACAAAAGTCTCGTTGGTTTTGTCGCAACCCAACAATAAAAAAAAAGAGAATGAAAAACTTACGGCTAAAAATAAAGAAAAACGTTTCATGTATGGCTGTTTATGTATATCCTTAAACGCACAAAAGTACCAAAAGGTTGCTTTGTGGCATTATCTAATGGTGTTACGCTGAGCCAAGCTAAAATACTTTGCTAATAATTACACAAATTGAGCTAGTGCTAAAATAATTTACAATTTACCATTTATAACTAATAAAACAATGCCTATTCGGATTTATGTTACTGGCGGCACATTCGACAAAGAGTATGATATGATGCGTGGTCAGTTATACTTTAAAGATACTCATCTGCCCGAGATTTTTAATATTGGTCGTTGTAAACTAGACCTCAATATCAGAACACTAATGATGATTGATAGTTTGGAAATGACAGACGAAGACAGAGACTTAATTGCACATAATTGCGAAAAATGCTCGGAAGACAAAATTGTTATTACGCACGGAACCGACACCATGGTAAAAACTGCCGAAATAATTGCCGCTGCCAACATTGCCAAAACAATTGTGGTGACAGGCGCTATGATACCCTATAAATTTGGTGCATCGGATGGGTTTTTTAACCTTGGTAGTGCCTTAGCATTTGTGCAAACCTTGCCCGTAGGGGTATATATTGCCATGAACGGGCGATATTTTAATTGGTACAATGTGCGCAAAAACTACGACACAGGCTTTTTTGAAGAACTAAAACCTACCGAACAAACAACCTAAAAACCCAATACTAACAATATTAAACCAATAACTAGCGTTTGTTTAAACAAGGCACGTATTTTGCCGTCTAAGGTTTTCGATGGCAGTTATCTTATTTTACGTAAAAGACATTCCTCAAAATATGCAAAAAACACTTTTTGTTACTGTATTGCTACTATCTTGTAGTGCTGTTTGGGCACAACAAACCAAACTAAAAGCCGAATTGGTAAAAGTTTTTAACGATCATACCAATGTTGAGTATGTTACGTTTAACGAAAAAGGTAGCCAAATAGCAAGTGGCGGTCAAGACAACCTTATTCAGATAAACGACCTATACAATACCACCCCTACCAACAACGTACTTAAAGGGCATACGGGTTTGATAAACGACCTAAAATTTATCAACAACGACAAACAACTACTAAGCGCCTCGAATGACGGAACGCTTAAACTTTGGGACATTGCCACCCAAAAAGAGTTGAAAAGCTATGCCAACGCTCCCTCGTACTCGTTGTTTAAAGAAAACTACTTTTTGGCAGTTAGCCCCAACCAGCAATTTGCTTATTTTGGCGGTAAAAATGCCAAAGTAAACAAGGTAGACCTAAACTCGGTAAATATTACCCCCAAAGTGGTTTTTGCTAGTGGTTTTCATATAACCTGCGGCATAACCACCCCCGACCAAAAATACCTTGCCATTGGTTGTGGTAAAGATATTCAGTTGATGAACCTAACTACCGAAAAAATAGACTATAAAGTGACCTACCCCAACGGCTTTATCAACGACATACAGTTTTCTAAAAATGGCAAACTAATGGCTGCTTGGTCAGAGGGCGACGGCACAATACAGTTTTGGGAATACCCCTCGTTGAAACCAGCAGGTAGTATTGCGGCAGGCTACAAAAGTTATTGCCACATCGATTTTTCGAAAGACGACCGCTGGATAGCAAGTGCCAATAAAGGTAACAACTTTTGTATTTGGGACGTAGCCACCCGTAAACTGTTGCTCGAAATGCCTTACCATAAAGCACCCATAACCACCCTGCAGTTTAGTCCCGACGGCACACACCTATTAGTAGGTAGCCACGACGGCTCGGTGACACTCTGGAAAATTACAACCGAAGAAATCCAAGCTCCGCCTGCACCACCCACACCGCCTGCCCCGCCAGTAGTGATAGCTGCCCCGCCAAAACCCGTACCAATCCCAGCACCCGTTGTAAAACAACCAACCACCAACGTTGTCACCAAATCAACGATAAAAGTAGCTAACCAAGATGTTATTTTAGATGTTTGGGACGATGAACAAGAAGACGGCGATGTGCTTTCGTTGGTGCTAAACGACCAACCTTTGTTAGAAAACTACAAACTAATTAAACTGCGCAAAAGCATCAAAATTCACCTCGAAGCGGGTATTACCAACCTGCTAATTATGCACGCCATAGACCTTGGCAAAACACCACCCAATACCGCCGCCCTATCTATCTACGATGGCAAACGAACCCGTTTGGTGCGCCTATCCTCCGACTTTAAAGACTCGCAAGCTATTGGCATTGTCTACGACCCTAATGCAAAATAAATTTAACGTTCAACAGCTAATATTTGAACAACCCAATAACCCGAGCATCAACTTAACCTTAGTTGATGCTCGGGTTATGCTATTGTCAGCCAGTAGTAAAAGTTAATTTTTGCAAAATGGAGTTTTTTTTAACTAAACACACACAAAAACAATAAAGCTAAACAAAAACACGTAACTTTGTAGGGATTTAAAACCGTATTGCATTCGCTAAAAAAAGAAACATTTAGCGATAACTAACCTATATTACCTCCTACTTAACATCAATCATAAAAACAACAACACATGAAAATACTTAACTTCTTCCTAATTTGTTTCTCTTTTTTTTCTTACTGTACGCTTGCTTTTGCGCAAAGTACTACCTTTAGCACCGAACAAATAATTGTTGAATCTACGGTTAGTGGAGCCACAGATGTAGAACCTGCCGATTTAGACAACGATGGCGACATGGATATAGTATCAGCTTCGACAGATGATAATATTGTAGCTTGGTACAAAAACAATGGTAGCGGCAATTTTGGTACCCAACAAATAATTACTACAACTGCAAATAAGCTAAATGATATTCATAGTGCTGATTTGGATAGTGATGGCGATATAGATGTACTATCTGCTGGTGATAAAATACTTTGGTACGAGAACGATGGTAGCGGCAATTTTAGCGCCCCTAAAATCATTATTTCTAACGAATATGCCGAATCTATTTATGCCGCCGACCTAGATAATGATGGCGACATAGATGTATTGTCGATTGGCAATGTAACAGCTTGGTACAAAAACGATGGCAACCAAAATTTCGAACCTCTACAAATAGCAACAACAGGCGTTGCTTATGCGATCGGACAATTGATTTGTGCCGCTGACTTGGATAATGATGGCGATATAGATGTGCTGTCGTTTTCTCAAAGTGCTCTTGCTTCTTATACTAATGAAATTTAATGCCGTGGTACGAAAACGATGGTAACGGCAACTTTGTTCTTCGAGAAGTTCTCAATGGTTATTATAATGGTAATCCAAAACTGTTCATGTTGCCGATTTGGATAGCGATGGCGATATAGATATTTTATCAACTTATGTTGGACAAACTGATGATGGAAGAATAATTTGGTACGAAAACGATGGTAGCGGCAATTTTAGCTCCCGACAAGCCATCTCCTCAGTTGTTTTCAATCCACGAGCTGTATATGCCGCCGATTTGGACAATGATGGCGATATGGATGTACTATCAGACTCGGCAAATGATTATAGAATAGCTTGGTACGAAAACGATGGCAGTGGCAACTTTGGTGCTCAACAAATCATATCCAATTATGTTGCCAATCCACGGGCTATATCTGCCGCCGATTTGGATAATGATGGTGATATAGACGTATTATCGGCATCTTATGGTGATGATAAAATAGCTTGGTATAAAAATGACGGCAATGGCAACTTTGGTAGTCAACAACTTATTACTTTTTCTCTTGCCTCTGGAATAAGACATGTATATGCCGCCGACTTGGACAACGATGGTAATATAGATGTATTATCGGCATCTGAAGAGGATAATAAAATAGCTTGGTACAAAAACAATGGTAATGGTGGGTTTGGTAACCAACAAATTATCACTACGGATGCCAATAAGGCAATGTATGTATATGCTGCCGATTTGGATAATGATGATGATATAGATGTATTATCGTCTTCTTATGATGATGATAAAATAGCTTGGTATAAAATGACGGCAATGGTGGGTTTGGTAACCAACAAATCATCTCTACGACTGCCGACTATTCACATTTTGTTTTTGCTGCCGATTTGGATAATGATGGCAATATAGATGTATTATCGCATGGTGCTGGTAAAATAGCTTGGTACAAAACGACGGCAATGGAAACTTTGGCAACCAACAAATCATCTCTGCGACTGCTGACTATTCACGTTTTGTTTCTGCTACCGATTTTGATAATGATGGCGATATAGATGTACTTAGTTTTGATGACAATGTAGTTTGGCACAAAAACGATGGTAATGGCAATTTTACTTCCGACAATATTCCTCTTGGAGTTAGTTCAATCTATAGCGTTTGTGCCGCCGATTTAGACAACGATAACGATATAGATATACTAATAAATGCTTCTGCTACAGGTAGTAAAATATTTTGGTACGAAAATGATGGTAACGGCAACTTTGGTGCTAACCGAATTATTAATACAATAGAAGAAAGAATGGAATTTATGAGTACAGCCGATTTGGACAACGATGGCAATATAGATGTATTGTCGTGCTCAATAGATATGGCAGAGTAGATTGGTACAAAAACGATAGTAGTGGTAACTTTAGCGATCCACAAATAATCTCTATTGCTAACGCCACTATATCACCTATTTATACCGCCGATTTTGACAACGATGGCGATATAGATGTATTGTCGGCTTCTTATAATTATGATAAAATAGCTTGGTACAAAATTTATTAATCAATATAGACACTAATAACAATGGTATAGATATCAAAGTGCATCCCAATCCCGTTAAAAATGCACTATATGTAGAGAAAGATGTTGCCACGCCCACCAACTATATATTGTACAACACCGCCGGAAGTATTGTATTGCGAGGTAGTTTTGCTACGCTAACCAAAACTATCTCGGTAGAAAATTTGCCCAGAGGCATGTATTATTTGCAAATGAACGGAGAAGTATTTAAAGTAGTAAAATTTTAATCGAACCGATTTATCTGTAAAATGCTAATACTACCCCATAATCCCCAACCCGAGCATCAACCTAAACAAGTTTGATGCTCGGGTTTTTTATCAAACAACATTTTTTGTTTATACAACCAGCAATAGTGTCATTGTTTTGTTAAACATTGTTCAAATGTTGCACAAAAAAGTTTTGGTAGATACACCTAATGCCTTTGAAATAGTATATTTACACCCCTTTTCAAAAAGCCTAAAGCCTTGTATAGAGACACATCACTTCTTCACCATTTCACTTCTTCACCATTTCATTCCTTCACCATTTTACAATATTTCCATTTCCATCTTTTATGAACAAAAAAACTTACCTAAGTTTGTTATTGTGGCTATTTAGTGTTTGCGTTATTGCGCAAACCGCCAACAAACAAACCCCCAATTTGGTGTTTAACCACCAATACGACAGCTATTTCCAAACGGCTTATGCCAATTACCCCAACATTCCGGGCGGTTTGTTAGAGGCTATTGCCTATACCAACACCCGCATGTATCACCTAAGCCCCACACCCGAACACAGCAGTTGTATGGGCTTGCCAGTCTATTATGGGGTGATGGGCTTGGTCGAGAACGGCAAAGGCTGGTTTAGAAACAACCTATTAAGCTTGCACAAAACGGCACATGTAGATGCCAATTTAATGGAAGCAATCGCCCGGAAGCCAAGATTTTGGCTTTTGCCGATTATATAAACAATGATACAGCAAAACAACGCCACCGCCGCCAACCCATTGGCATTGGCACAAATAATACGTTTGGTAAGCGAACTGCCTTAAACCAAGCACATGTTGCCAACGATTTTGCGATGAACAGCCACCTTTATTCGGTGTTTTATTTTCTGAAACAACACTAATTTTCAGGAAGCCTATCAGTTGCCTAAATACCAATTTAACCTAAAACAAATTTTGGCGATAACTATGGCATGGTAACAGCCAACCAATTAGACCTTACCCAAGAGTTTGTACATAACACCACCTCCAACACGCCGCAATTACAACAGTTGGCTTGCAGTATGCCAACGGGTCCCAAAGAGTATAGTGCCGCCGTAACTTTTGATGCCCCCGACCCCGCCAACTACAGTACCGTAACTATTGCCCCCTACACCATTGCTATTCACGATGTTGAAGGCTCTTATGCAAGCTGCATATCGTGGTTTAATAACCCTGCCGCAGTAGTGTCGGCACACTATGTGATGCGCTCTTTTGATGGACAAGTAACCCAAATGGTGTGCCACAGAAACAGAGCCTACCATGTAGCCGCCGAAAACTCGTATGCAGTAGGCATCGAACACGAAGGCTTTGTAGCACAAGGCGAGGTTTGGTACACCAATGCCATGTATCAATCGTCGGCAAACCTTTGCAAATTTATCGCCGCCGATATGGGTATCAATAAACTACAAACCTACGATGGTCCGCCAATTTCGGGCTTGTCACCAATGAGCCACACTTGCACCAAAATTAAAGGACACCAGATGTTTCCGAACAACAGTCACTCTGACCCTGGTCCGGGTTGGGACTGGCCCGCTTCTACAAACTTATCAACGATGTAATGCCTACCCCTACCGTTTCGACGGCTACCGCCGGCACCGTATACGACTCGGGCGGCTCGGCGGCTAACTACACCGACGAAGAACGCAGCACTTGGCGCATACAACCCACCGGCGGTGCATCGGCTATAACCCTTACTTTTACCGCCTGGACAGTAGAAAACGCCTACGATTATTTATGGATTTACGACGGAGCTAACGAAAACGGAGCCTTAATTGGTAAATACTCGGGTACAAGCCCCGGAACGGTTACCGCCTACAGTGGTGCTATATTTATGGAATTTAGGTCGGATTGTGCTACTAACCAAGCAGGCTGGGCAGCCAATTATACCAGTACCACTACCGCTGCCGCTTGCCCTATCCCCACCACCTTATCTGCCGCACCAACTGCCTTTACTGCCAACCTTAGCTGGGCGGCTGTTGGCGGCGTATCGGCTTACGAGGTATCGTTTAAACGCACCACCGCCAGCACTTGGAGTACCTACACAGCTACCACAAACAGCTACGTGGCAACAGGCTTAACAGCAGGTGCCAGCTACGAATGGCGTGTGCGCTCGGCTTGTATTGGCAGTACATATTCGGGTTATGCAGGTGGTACTTTTGTTACCACCGATGCCCCTACTACCCAAATTGGAGTAGGTGCCATTAGCGTTAACCAATGCGAAGGGGTATTTAAAGATTCGGGGGGCAGCGACTGGAACTATAATCACTACGAAGACTGGACATACACCATTGCCCCAACAGGCTCGACAGGTGTTACTATGGTGTTTAGCAGCTTTAACATCGAGGCAAACTACGATTATCTGCGCATCTACAATGGACCCACCACCGCATCGCCACTTATTGGCACTTATACAGGTACTACATCGCCCGGCACTGTTACGGCATCGAGCGGCGTAATGACCCTGCGTTTTACATCGGACAATGCCACTTATGCCGCAGGTTGGGAAGCCACTTGGACATGCGTTGCAGCCCCATCTTGTACCATTGCATCGACAAGTAAACGCCCTTAGCGGCTTTAAAACCGATGATTTTACTGCCAACTTTACCGACAACGCCTGCACAGGCACAGCTACCCGCTTTTATCAGGTGCAAGATTATAACCAAACCGATTGGCGATGTAATGCCGCCGCAGGTTTTTTCAACGACTCGTTTATTGGCACTACCCTTAGCACCGAATGGACAAGCAACAGCGGCACATGGAGCAACAGCAGCAACACACTTTATCAAGCCGACGATGCTACCCCGTCGGGCGATAATACCAACATCTATACCCCACTTACTCAAGCCAATAACGCAACTTATTTGTACTCGTGGAGCGATATGATAAGCGGCACAGGCACTAACCGACGAGCAGGCTTACATTGGTTTTGTGATGATGCTACACAAAGCAATCGTGGTAACTCGTACTTTATTTATTACCGCGTTGATAACGACAAAATGCAACTCTACAAAGTAACTGCTAACGTGTTTGATGGTGTTAGAGGGGTGCTACCGTTGACCCCAACGTTTGGTATACGCACAAAGTGTTGTATAACCCCACCACAGGTAAGGTAGATATTTACCGCAACAACACCTTTATTGGCACTTGGACAGATACGGCACCACTAACATCGGGCAATAGTATATCGGTGCGCAGCGGTAATTGCAAATACAATGTGGATAACTTGCAAGTGTTTAAATCGCGAAGCACCACCACTGCACCCGTTAGCTTAGGTAGCGCAGCAGCCGATATGGTGCGTTATCAAAGCCCCAATGCCACCACCAACAGCGGGCAAATTAGCACTTTATTGTTAAGCAACAATACTTGGACAAACACCGACACCAAAGGCTTTTTAGTAGATTGGACAGCCCCAAGCACCACTACCATAAACGACGGCACAGCCGCTGATGTAGATATAACCACATCTGCCAATACCTTATCTGCCAACTGGATAGCCGCTACCGATGTCAACTCGGGCGTTACTAACTACGCATATAGCATCGGAACCACCGCCGGAGCCACCAATACCTTGGCTTGGACAAACAACGGCACTGCCACTACCTTTACCCAAGCAGGCTTGAGCTTGTCGTATGGGCAAAGCTATTACGTAAATGTGCGTGCCACCAATGGTGCCGGATTAACCAGTATAAGTAGCAGCGATGGCATACAATTGCCTTGCGATATTACTGTTACTTGGACAGCCGTAAGCGGGGCAAGTTCTTATACGGTACAGTATAGACCAGTAGGTGCAACAACATTTACATCGGTTATTTCAGCCACCAATACAACATTAGCTCATTAGCCTACCACACACAATACGAGGTGCAAGTGGCTACTCCCTGTGCCAGCGGTACAAGTGCCTATACGGCATCGACCAATTTTACTAACACCTTGCAATACACCAACGGGTGTTGCAGTTGCTGATACTACTACCAGTGCAAGCGTTACTTGGACAGCCGTAAGTGGGGCAACATCATAGCTTACGGTTACCCTGGGGCGAAGTTGACACACCCATTAAACAGCCTAACAAGCGCAGCATAGCAGTTTTGTGCAGGGCGGGCCATCGCCAATTTCCCCGCTTAACACTGCAGCGGGTGTTGCGGGTAGAATTACCTGCCACAGGGTTACTTGGACAGCATAAGCGGGGCAACATCATACGGCATACGTTACCGCATTGTGGGTGCGCAAGTTGGACAACTGCCACATCAACCACAATACGCGTGCCTTAAACGGCCTAACAAGCAGCAGCAACTACGAAGTGCAAGTAAGGTCGGTTTGTGCCAGTGGCAACAGCGGTTATACGGCATCGGTAACTTTTACTACCTTAACAAGTTGTGGCGTGCCAACAAATGTTGCGGTTAGTAATGTTACTGCTACAGGTGCTACTGTTGCCGGACAGCCGTAAGCGGTGCAACATCATACGCATACGTTACCGCATTGTGGAGTGCCGCAAGTTGGACAACTGCTACATCAACCACCAATACGCGTGCCTTTAATAGCCTTACCAAGCAAAGCAACTACGAAGTGCAGGTAAGGTCAGTTTGTGCCAGTGGCAACAGCGGTTATACGGCATCGGTAACTTTGACTACGTTAACAAGTTGTGGTGTGCCTACTGGCTTATCGACAAACAAACTATCCACCACCGATGCCAAAGTAAACTGGACAGCCGTTAGCGGTGCAACAAGCTATACCATACAACGCCGAGCTGTAGGTAGTGCCACTTGGTTAAGTACTACCTCAACGGTTAATTACAAATACCTTGGCGGATTTACGGCTTGTACCAACTACGAATGGCGTGTAAGGCTACTTGCCCATCGGGTGCAAGTGCCTATACTGCGGTTAATAACTTACCACCACCAGGTTGCGGAGCAAGCCCCATGATAGACAATAACACCCCTACCAACATGAGCAAAGCCGATGCCGAAACACTTACGCAACTTAGGCTACAACCTAATCCCGCCCGCGACTATGCCGAACTATTGTACGATACCGACATAGCCACCAACATAATACTAACTATTAGCGATGTAACAGGCAGAACCATTAGCCAAGAAACAAGAAACCTAACAGAAGGCGAAAAACTAACACTAAATTTAAGTAACTGAGGCGGCTATTATTTGGTGACAATAACTAACCTAACTCAAATGCAAACCACAATATACCCGTTTGGTGGTAATAAGATAGCGTTTTGTTGAAGGTTAAACCAATAAAAAAACTACCCAAGAACCTATTACGGTTTATGGGTAGTTTTTAATGGTGTTGTTTAACCACTTTGAAAAACGAAAACAAGCCGCTTTTTATAATCGGCTGTTTTATGGAAACATAATTACAAGCATATCGGTATTGTTGTTGTTGGGCGGTGGCGTATTTGTATTGTTATCGGAGGGGATATCATCGGTTAGAGGTAGTTTTGCGTTTTTACCTCTTTTGCTAACAATAATACGGGCACCTGGATAGGTGGGTTAAAAGCATTGGCGCTTTTGTATCTGACCAAAGAGGTCGAGTTGTTTTTTGAGTAGATTATCTATTTGTCAAAATGCTGGACGGGTAATGCTACCCGTCGACTCTTTGCGGTCTCTAGATACCGATACGTGGCGAGCTATTAAGGTCACCTGTACTCTTCAATGCTGTTATCCAAATCGTCAAGGTCGACTTGTGTTAGTCCATAGTCGGCGTTGGGTGGCATGTTCTGTCTTTGTCCCAAATGATTTCGGCTTGTTCTTTGGCAAGGTGTCTTTCCGTTGGTAAAACTGGTGTTGCTGTAATTTCTGGATTTTTTCTAATTGGTAATTTTCTCCGCGCATTGGGCTTTCCATGCCCCCTACTAAAATAGTACTTGGTCTGCCATGGCTTGTCGCGACTGCCTTTGTCTGGGCAATACCTTTGCGTTTTCGGTTTGCTTTTTACGGCTTTGTAAAGCCTCGTTGTTTGGTAATGTTGTCGACAAGTTAGTACAATAGCGGGTATATCTTGCCAAACGTTACGGTCTTTTTTTCGAGGACTTACCCAAGGTAGCTGCATACACAGATAAGCTTGTTCTCTTGATCCTGGGTCATAACAAATGGTTTTAAAAATTAAAGTGATTAGTAAAATTTTGTTTGTTAATAGCCAAGTATTGATAGGTAATTTGTACAACAGGATGAGAACGTGATGCCCATTTTTTATTGTGCCTTTGACTAATAAATGGGGGCAAAGGTTGCATAAAGGGTTTTTTTTTGAGGTTTTTATACCTCGTCTATTTGCTGCGTTAGGTGGTGGGTTTGCAATAGGGCTACTATTAGAGCGTTGATAGTGTAGTAATGTCGTCGAATTCGAGGGTGCGCCTTTGCGGTCTTTGAGCCATTTTGAGCAGGTTGATAACTACCAATGTAAAAATCCCAAAGCCACCAAAGGTACATCGGCAAAATATTGGGTGTTGTTTATCCAAACATTGCCCGCCTCGTAATGGGGTTTATCTACCACATTATTACCATTAATGGGGTATTGTAAACACAAAATCATCAATATTTAGATGTGTTAATAAATGATACTGACGCAACTGACCCCCACTCAATGCCACCAAACGCCAAAAGCTAACCAGACCTGAGCTTGGATAAAGGCACAGCGGAAAATCAATCTTCAAAAAGGCTTTGTATTGCTCGCGGTAGTTGGGGCTGTGCAGTATGGCGTAAATATAGTCTAGCACATC
>JADKCK010000107.1 GCA_016718845.1 Sphingobacteriales bacterium | reverse complement strand
GGTAACGGTAAAAATTGACAAAAAGCACTGCGCGAAAAATTAACGCACTAATGCCCAATAGCAATACCGACACCGCACCCGATACCAGTATAAATGCCCTACTAACCGATCTACAAAGCAATTTTGATGTGGTGATGGAAAGTTACATCGACGACCTGGAAAATGTGGGTAACGAAGTAGAAAACGATTGCAACGCAGCCGCAGCCTCGCCCACAACCGACACTACTAGCCTAAACAAAGCTTCAAAGTAGCTGGATACTGGTGGCGATGCCAATAAATTTTAGCTGCGATGCCCTCGAGTCGATGGGATTGGGTGACGAACTAGATACCCGCCCGGAAATGCTCAACGAAAGCCGCCCACGAAGCGAGCGCATCTCTATCTTAGAACAACACAATGTAGTGTTTGACGGCTAAACGAACACTTTGACCGCTCGCCGCTTTACCGCGAAAATATGCACACCACCGACGACACCGAAACAGAACCAGACCTGCCCAACAACTCGCAGCACCCAACACGAGGCGGAAGTATTATCACTACCACCGCACCCACACCCACACCCGAAGCCCAACCCGATGCCTTTATATGTGCAAGTGGGCGGTAATTGTTACCAACGAAGGGCACCTGAGCCATTAAAATACCCGCTTTGACGATTACGAACAAGGCAGACGCATCGAAATCTGCAACGCCCTTTGTCTATTGATGCCAAAACAAACGGCATAACTACAACAATACAACCGGCTTTGCCGGCACCAACCAAACATTGACCAAATACTAAACACCTGCAAACAACTCCATGTGGATATGCTTTACCGAGTGTGGAAACGTATTACGTAGAAAAATACAAACCAGCATTACTAGCCCACTCAACAACATAAAACGCGCGAAATTAAAAAAAAACATTTTACTGGGTACCGAAACCGTTTTTAGACGACCGCACCCAATCGTACCAAATCTATAAAGCTTACATCGCTAAAAATAGTACCTCAAAGCTGCTGGTGGACAAACTCAAAAACCTACTTACTGATGCGAAACAGATGTGGAAAGAGCTGGCAATAGAAACCAAAAACTTTTTGAGTATCCGCCATGATATTTTTTGCTTATGAGCTGCGTGTTGGCGACCCCATCTTAACTCAGGATTTAACCCGGGGCAATTGCCAACATATCCAAAGCCTGAGCAGCGTGTTTACGAAGCCCAATCGTATGTGCTAATTTGCCATTGCTATTGCCCGGCACCGAACTTCTAACCCCGATGCTGTTGAGTTTAGCGATAAAGTGTACAAACTTGTCGGTGGATAAAATGCCCGTAAGAAGCTGAGCGGAATCGTACTTATACAGCGGACAACGCAAATGAAGGGGCGACATGGTGGTGCTAAAACAGCCGTTAGCGTTTTGCCGATGGCGATAAACAACCCAAAGACCTTTAAACCAAAACCATGTTTGTTAAACGTGCCAACTCAATCTTTGATATGGTGGTAAACTACGCCTTTATACCAACACGCAACTTCAACGATTTTTACTCCAACGGTCCCGGCCTAGAGTAGTAGTGTTTAAGTTTGCATCGCAGTTTGTTTTACCGCAATTTTATTATGCGGGCGGGGCTAAACCTTGCTACCTTTGATTTTAACTCGCGATGCAGCAACCCTTTGAGATAGCCGTTTATGTTATTTTTGAAGTTGTTCTCATAGAGATTATTTATGCTTATGTAGGGTTTTAATTTTACGCCTCTCTTTACCTACACGCAGGTTTGCGATTCTTTCCCAACAATGGGCATAGGTTTCCGAATTCCGTGGACGCCTTCGAGTAACAATACCGATGCACTGCACCTGACCCAGCAGTAAAATACCCCAAAATAATAAACATTATCTAGGCTATACCACAACTACACAACAGAAAGCGGTTCAGACCAATTAGGTTTGAACCGCTTTTTATTGCGCTACCCACACCAACTATCGTGCTTTTGTCATGCATCATTGTGCTATCCACAATATATATCGTGCTTTTGTCATGTATCAAAACGCTAGACACAACACATATCGTCTTTTATTGCCCACTGCAAAAAACCTACTTCATCACAATAGGCTGTGTGGCTGCCAAATTAGCATTGCGTATAGCCACTTGCTGTGCGGTACGTTGTGCCAAGTCCTCGAAGGCGGCGGCGGCGGGGTCGTTGCTCATCACTACGGGCAAGCCGTTGTCGCCATGCTCGCAAACGCTGGCGTTTATGGGCAGTTGGGCTAAATAGGGCAGGTTATACTCGTCGCAAAGCGACTGACCGGCACCTTGCCCAAAGATAAAGTATTTTTTGTTGGGCATATCGGGCGGCACAAAATACGCCATGTTCTCGACCAAACCCAATATAGGCACGTTAATTTGTGGCAACCTAAACATGCCAATAGCTTTTACTACATCGGCTTTGGCTACATCTTGGGGCGTAGTAACAATAACTGCACCCCGTAATGGGACCTTAATTGGGCTAAGGTTAGGTGTATGTCGCCGGTGCCGGGGGGCAGGTCAATAACAAGGTAATCCAAATCGCCCCAATGTGCGTCGGTAATAAACTGCCGCAGTGCCGACGATGCCATAGGACCGCGCCACACAACCGCTTGTTTTTCATCTGCCAAAAACCCTATCGATAGCGTTTTTATGCCGTACTGCTCAATGGGCAATATTTTTTGCTGCCCATTAATGGTGGTTAGCATGGGTTGTCTGCCTTTATTAGGTTCTAGTGATGGTAGGTATAGACGGACCATAAATATCGGCATCTATTAAGCCTACCGCCGAGCCTTGTTTTGCCAAACCCAATGCCAAATTAACCGCTACCGTAGATTTACCCACACCACCTTTGCCCGATGCCACGGCAATAATGTTTTTTACGTTGGGCAATACAGCGCCATTGTCCTGCCTATAAGTAGTTACTTGCGAGGTAACATCTATCGTCACTTCGGCTTCTTTATCCACCAAATGTTTGATGGCATTGATACAGGCTCGCTGAATTTCGTCTTTCATGGGGCAAGACGGCGTAGTTAAAATTAGCCTAAAACTTACTCGTTTGCCCTCGATATGCACCCTGTCTACCATCTTTAGTGTAACAAGGTCTTTGCGCAAATCGGGGTCATCTACATAACTAAGTGCGTTAAGTACTGCTTCGGTGGTTATCATAAATTGTGTTTTTTATTGTTGATTATTGGCTGTCCGCTGTCCGCTTTTGGCTGTCCGCTTTTGGCTTTTGGCAGGGTAAATTCCCCTCCTCGGAGGGGCAGGGGTGGGCTTTTGGCTGTGGTTGTTAAAATAATGTTTTGGGGTGATTTATAATCTATTGTTAAAAGCCACGTTAGGGAGGGGTGATATTAATATCAATAACTACACGCATTAGGCTTTTTTAATTTGGTGATACCCTTTTTCGTAGCGCTCTTGGCGTACTGTATCTATTTCTTCCTTAATTTCTTCGTCTGACAATACCTCTTTATCAAATTTCTCCATAAATAGAGCAAATTTTAAACGTGGGTTTTCGTTCAACAATTCAGTAATAATTTGTTGTTTTTCGGATACCGAACATTGTTTAAGAATACTTAGCAATTGGTCGAAACTGACATTTAGTTGATACGTGTTCATGTTTGTTTATTTTTAGCGTTAGTCTAATAGATGCATATGGAGGGACGATTAAAAGTTTCGCTTGCAAAACCTTTTAATCCATAGCATTTCCAAAATACAAGCTCCAAACGGTTTTGTTAATGGCAGATAATATGGGTTCGATGGCTTGTTGTTGTTGTTCGGCGGCAAATAGTTGTTTTACTTGGGCTATTAACTGTTCTTTGGCAGCTATTTTTTCAGGGGTGTTTATGATAGGTACGCGCACATATTTTTTAAGTGCCGTAATGCCCACCAACATGTCCTTTTCGTGTTTGTTTTTTAGGTAAAAATCCAATACCGTGCGTGTTACCAACGAGTTGAGCAAGCCAAACAAATACAGTATTTCGGCTTGGTTGTTGCTGCCAATGGCAAACTCCTGAAACCGCACCAACACATCGTTGCCAGCAATGTAGTAAAAACGCTGCGGACTATTGTATGCCCACACAATTTTATGTTGGGTATGCAGCAAGCCATAACCTTGGCTCGATTGGCGCAAGCGTATGTAGTTAGGGTCTTTGGCTTGGTCCGAGAAAGCGTGCCAATAACCATAGTTTTCGGTTAGTTGATACCCCATGCCCAAACGCGGAATTTTAAACTTGCCCGCAGGTTTTGCCAAGCGGTAATCAATCATATAGCCCGGGTCGAAATAAAAACGGCTACCCCATTGTTGTTCGGCAAGCAAATGGTCGTAATACACAACCATTGGTTGGCTATTTTGTTCATAATCGGCACAAAACTTTTGTAAGGTAGGCGGTTGTGTCACAAAATTCCAGTTTTCGTACTTATCTAACAACTGTTGTTGTGGCAGTTGTTGGCTGATAATGGTTCGTAGCGTTTGCCTTCCTTCCCACTCCATTTGTGCTATTTGTACTTGATGATTGGGCTCGGGCAAGCCTTTTTTTACCACCAAAATCATGCTCGAAGTTAAAACCGTTTGGTCGGCATTTTTACCCCTTTCGGCAAACACTTTATCGCTAAAAGTAAGCAGTTTTTGTATTTGCGTATGGCGTGCCAAATGGTGGCGCAGCGTGTCGAGGTCGGCGGCGGTTAGCAAGGTTTGCGGGATAAGGTAGCACATTACCCCTTGTGGTTTTAGCAAATGTAGGGCTTGTGCCACAAAAAAGGCATACAAATTGGGTTTGGGTGCGTATTTTTTAGGATTATTGGGTACGCTATGCAAATTTACGCCATAAATGTTGTTTAGGCTTACCTTTTTTGCTTTTAGTTGCGTAAATACCTCGATACCTTGTTTGCAGCACTCGTTATAACCCAAATAAGGCGGGTTGCCCAACACAAAATCGTACTGTTCGGCATGTTCGCTGCCCGACAATTGAGCGATAGAATCGGTGGTTTGTTGTATTGGCAAGCCCTCCTCTCCTACCCTATCGGGGTTTTGCATTAGGTAGCCCACCTGCGCCAAAAACAATGGAAATGGCGCAATATCTAAACCTTTTGGTAACGATGATTGGGGATTTATGGTTGATAAATGTGGCTCGTTTTTTATTTTTTGTGCCCTAAAATTAGCTGCCAACACAAACGCGCCTGCCCCACACGAGGGGTCGATAAATTGGGTATTTGGGCGAAACTGTGCCTCGTCGAGCATCAAATCTACCAATATAGGCGGGGTAAAAACTTGCCCCAATTTGGTGTTTACAAACTGTCTCATGTAGTTTTCGTACACCATGCCCAGAATGTCGTGGGGCAGATGAGCAAAACTATGGCGGTTAAGCATCGCCACCATATCCAACCAAATCAACATGTCGTTGAGTTGCAGCGTGGTATTTTTGCGCAAATTGCGCATTTCTGTCAAAAAACTACCGCTCCACACCCTAACTTGGTGTTTTTTAAGTAGGGTTTGTGTTTGGCGATACTGGGCATCAATGGTGTCAAAAGCATCGTCGAAACGGTGTGTTTGTAGTGCTTTGTACAAAGCCTCGATGTTGCGCTGATAAGCTGCCCCATATTTTAAGTGTTGATTATCGGCAAGGGCTTTGTGCAAAATAAACGTGCAAATGTAGGCATAAATTTGCTCGGCAGCGGTTTGTTTATTGTCGGTTTTTTGGCTTAATCTAAAATAAATGTCGTAACGCCGCATCAACTGACTTACTTGCCTAAAAAACTGCAAACGCTGTTCGGGGCTGTGCAAATCGGTGATGGGCGTGGTGTTTTGTGTCGAGAGATGGTGCAGGTAAAACGATAAGTTTTTGCCCTCCATAATAGGTGGTTGAAGAAAAGGGAAAAGAGTGAAATGCCTTTACGCAAATCGAAAATCATGAACAATCATAAAAAATCAGCGTTCTATTTTGACACATAGAAACATAGATTTTGAGACACGGTGATAATTGCATGGCGAGCAATCATAAGGCATCATAAAAATCATAAAAAATCAGCGTTCTATTTTACGATGGGGCGATGTTGTGTTACGTCTAAAAATACATCATCAACAAACAAAAAAGCAGGTGTTTCATAAATATTGGGTTAGTACGGTTTCATAGATTCAAAGTGTTTGATTGAAGTATGGATTTTACAGAGTATGTAAACCAGCTCCTTTAGAACTGGGTTGGCAAAAGGGGTTTGATTTTAGGCCGATCTTATTTTACTGAACAAATCTATCCAATGGTAGGTTTAAATTTTCGATAAATATTGGTTTTATCCAGCACAAATAAGCATTTATCGCGCACCCAAAGTCTATCTACACTAAAAGTAGCAGGTTCGGCTATTTTTGCGAACCATCCTACGGAGCGGAAAAGTCCGGTCATTTTACGCCTCCAGCAGAGTTACTATAATACTCCATAATCCTAAACGTGAGCGGCAAACGCAAACATCATCATCAACCAAAAAGTACCCATAAATATTAGGGTTAACGCAGTTTTTAGACTTTTTAAGGTAATGTACACCATTCAACACTATTGTGTAAAAATCGACATTTTAGGTCCCCGTTAAGTGTGTAATATGGTTATTTGTTGATAAAAAAACGGGCAACGGCATTTATCGTCAATTTATCCGTCAACAGTTGTGGCTAATGTTACTAAACAAAGCCTTAAATTGACTGCAATATTGCTTTTGCTTGATTATTATTGGGGTTTATTTTTAAGGCTCGTTGTAACAAGTTTTTGGCGGCGGGCTTGTTTTGCAGCAACAGTTGCAAGGCGGCATAGTTAAGCAGGGTGGTTTCGTAATCGGGGTTAAGGGCTAATGCTTTTTGGTAGCATTTTTGTGCCTCGGTTAAATTGCCTATGTTTACGTACACAAAACCCAAGTTGGTAAGTGCCGATACGTGTTTTGTGTTTTCTTTACCACCATTTCGAGTATGGGTTGGGCTTGTTTAAATTGGTTTTGGGCAATGTATGCCATAGCCAATTTGTTATTAAAATCGTGGTTTAGAGGCATTAATTTTACGGCTTGTGCAAAGTATTCGGCAGATTTTGGGGCATTTTTTTGTTGCCAATAAGCCTCGCCTATTCTATAGGCAGTCCATGCTTCTTTAATATTTTGCGTAGCCACCTTAGTAGCAGTTTCAATAACTTTGCCATAGTTGTTGCGTAAATAGTACAGATGAACGGTTGGGTCGAGAAGTTGCAGTAAATTATGGTTTGATTTGGCTTTATTGATGTAATGTTCGGCTGAGTCTAACAGGCTTGGGGTGCTGCCGCTGGTGTAGCTTTCAAAATAATGCAAATAGCCTTTTGCTTGGCTAAGGGCAGACGGATTAGGGTTTGATGCGTTGGCTAATCGCACAAAGTTTTCTATTTTTTTCTTTTCGGTTTCGGGTATTGGTTTGCGTATAAAGTGGTCGTGAACGGTTACATGTGGTATATCAATGCTTGGCGATGGCGGCATGTGGCAAGTTGAGCAATCGTTGTTGTTTGCTTTGCGTTTGGCTTCGGGCAGCGAGCAAGTTTTTTGTTGGTGGCATTTTATACAAGCATTGTTAAACTGTTGTTTGGGCGTGTATTTTACGCTAATATGTGGGTTATGGCAGTTTAGGCAAGTCATCTCCGATTTTATATAGCATTGGCTTTTGGTTAATCGGTGCGCCTGCGATGCCATAATAAATTGGGTTTGGTTGCCGTCGTATTCGGGCAGATAAACGTCCATTACGTTGCGCAACAACATGCCGGGTTTAAAGCTGTCAAAAGTTTTGTTATTTTGCAATACGGCAATACCTTGTAGGTGGCAGCGTTGGCAAACGCTCATTTGGTAGTCGCGGCTGGGTAGGTTTCGGGGGTTTACAATCGAGAAATCGGTTTGGCTTGAGGTATCAATTACTTCGCCCGCTAATTTTCGGCGCACGTGTTCGCCGCCTGCGCCGTGGCAGCGCTCGCAGTCTATGCCATGCGGTACGTTCAAAAACTGGTTTTCTGAGCCATCAACAAAAGCCGAGCGGGCGTTGTGGCAAGCCATACACTCTTGCCCAATAATACGGTTAAAGCGCGAGTTGTGTCCGCCGCCAAACCCGGGTGCTAAATCCCAGATACCTTTTTGGGTATAAAACGTGATAGGCGCTTGGTAGATATAGCCGTTTTCTTCGTAAAGGTGCGAGTTGGTGTGCTGCCCCGAGCCTACAATGTAGCGTATATATTGCAAACGCAGGTGTGTAGTGTCTTTACCCTCAAGGCGGTACTCTTTGATAAAGAGCGAGTCGTGTTGCCAAAAGGGGTGATAATAAAAGTTGTTTAGCGTATCGTATACGGTGGTATGTTGGCTAAAGGTTGCGGTGCTTTTGTGTGTGTGGCTTGGTCAAACGACAAGCCCATGCCTGTTTTGGTAAAAGTTTCGTATTTATCGGCATGGCACGAGCGACAGGTTTCCATACCTACATATTTTACGGTATCGTTTAGGTTTAGGTAGGGCAAAGGGGGTTCTACTGCCACATCCGACGGGTTTGTGTCGGATGTGCAGTAAAAAAATAAGCTAATAAATAAGGTACACGCAACAGCTAAAATAGTTTTGTTGCGAGCAGATGTACAGTGTTTATTGTTCGACAATTTAATAATTGTATTTATTTGCCAAATTTAGTTTGCCACTCCATCATTCCGCCCAATAAGTTGCGTACATTTGCAAAACCTTGTTTTTCCATAAATGCTTTGGCGTTTGCGCTACGTGCCCCCGACCGGCAGTGTAAAACAATTTCGCGGTCACGGTAGGGCTCTAGTTGTTCGAGGGCAGCAGGTAGCGAGCCTAAGGGTATTAGCTCGGCGCCAATGTTAAATTCTGCGTATTCGCTAGGTTCGCGAACATCAATTAAAATAATATCTTCGCCTGCATCGAGGCGTTTTTTGAGTTCTTCTACGGTAATGTCTTGCATAAAAAATGATAAATTTTGGGTATTTTGATGATGATTTATGTTATGCACAAAAGGACACGGATTTTACGGATTAGACACCGATAATGCTAAAATAGCGTAGTCTGTAACCTGAACTATTATTTAATTGGTAGATTTAAGGTTGCTGTTTTAGTGCATCTCGCACCAATTTGTTAAGTACTACTAATATAGTAACAACGCCCAATGTTAAAAACAATGCTAAGACGTATATGATGATGATATTTGGTTTTTTTTCGTCTAATGGATAAGCTGGTAAATCGACTATTTGCACAATTGGTCGGTTACTAAGCATCGACATTTGGGCTATTTCTCGGTTTTTAGCTGCCTCGGCATACATTACATTTAGTATTTCGGCTTGTCGTTTTAGTTGGTCTTGGGTCATTAATTTTTGAGCCGACAAGGAGCCTGCCCGTAATGCGGGTCGGTATTCGTCTATAAAATGAGCCATGTTGTACTCGGTGCTATAAAGTGCTTTTTCGAGCGAGTCTACGCGGTCGTTGATAATATTATAGGTTAAGCGTTGTTGTTCTATGGCTTTATCGGTATAATAATCGCGTAGGGTAGTAACAAGTACCTGTAAGGTTTCTTTGGCTACTTTTTCGGATGAGGAGTCGAAGGTGATATGCACAACGCCACTTCTACCCACATTACTTATCAAAGCTCCGTTTGTAATACTACTATAAATACTCATCAACAGTTCGTTTTCGGTAGGAGTTAGTTTTTCTATTGAGGTATTTTTTATGGCATTGGGTTTATTGTATAATATACTAACGATATGGTTAGCCAATAGATTTTTTTTACCATCAATTTCTATTGTTTTTAATAGCGAGCTATATACAATTTGCCTTGAGCTTAATAAGTCCATTAATTTTTCGCTACTTAGTTCGCTACCGCCAGCTGCTGCACCTACGCCAAATTGCCCTGCCATTCGTAGTATTCCCGATATTCCACCGCCTGTTTCGGTGCTTAACATCATCGAGCTATTAGCCTGGTAAGTTGTTTGTAGTTTTTGAACGTAATAAGAGGCTGCAAATACGGCTATGGCTCCTAACAACAAAAACCAATACCATTTACGCAGTAGCTCTATCAGATAGTCGCGCAATACCAGCAAGGTAGAGCGCAAATTAAGGTTTGGTTGATTTTGGGGTTCGTTTGGTTGATCTTGGGTCATACAATAAAATGAATTGAGGTACAAAGGTACGAATAATGAACTAATGTTACGCACAAGAGGACACGGATTTTACTGATTAGGCACAGATTTTACAAAATGATTATCTACGTGTTGATTTAAAACCCAAATTTAAGCAAAAAATCTGTTTGTTTTTGACCAAAATTGTCCAATAAAAATGGGTTATTGTAGCCCTAAAAGGACTATTTGGCAGGCACTAATAATCATACATCGTTGGTAAAAACTAAATAAATGTGAAATTATCCTTCCTAAAAATCCATCTTAATCCGTGTCCTATAATAACGCTAAAATAGGGTTGAATAAAAGTAAAAAAAAACGCTCCAAAACAACAATGTTTTGGAGCGTAATATTGCTTAAAAGCATTTTATTGTTTTCCGTAGGTGCTTAATACCGTTTGAATATCCATATCTAAGCGGTTACCACCCAAATAGCCAACTACAAAAGCAGTTCGATACCCCGAATTATTCAAAGAGCGACACAATGTTTCGGCTTCGGCAAACGAGTTAGTGTTACCTGTTAAATAGCGGTGTAATTGCCCGTTTTGCGATATTTCTTTTTCGATTGCTCGGTTGCGCACTTTACCAAAATAACGAGTACTAGTGCTAAGTGGGCGACTAAATGCTCCAATTTGTACTTTAAACGTCAAACTATTATTATTTGACATTGGCAATATTGGCTTAACAACATTGTCTTTTTTAACATCCATTTTTGTTTCTACCAAATGGGGGTCTACATTATTGTAAGAGTCTTTATTTATTTCTGGTACAATTGCGTTAGTTTCTTTACCTACACCTTCCAATATAGAATAAAAAACCAATGTATTTTTAGGGTTAATAGTTGATACAAACCGTTGGTCTTGTACACCATCTTCGCCCACTATGGTTAAGTTATATTGCTTGCTTGGTTGAACCGAAAACATAAAATTACCATCTTCTTTTGTTACCACTTTTTTGATTACCGAGTTCGACAAGTCTTTCAACTCTACAAAGGCACCGCTCATAGGTATTTTGGTACTTTTATCTACTACAATACCTATTATTGCCATCGAGTTGTCTTTGTTAAATATCTTGTTTATTTTTTCTTCTATTGGGTCAGGTTCAACAGGAGTTTGTTCTTGTATAGATACGGGGGAAGCGTTAATCCCCTTAAGTGTGGCACCTTCTTGTTTATGTTGTGTATCAGTTTTTACTACTAGTAATTTTTCTTGAACTATTAACTTAGAATCGTCTTGTTTTTTTTCTGGTTTTTGAGCAATTTCGGGCGCTTTCTCGACCAATAATTTTTGGGCTTGTGATGCTTGTATTTTCACTTCAAAAATATCGTCGTTTTCTCGTTTTCGGTTCGATGCAAGATAGCCCAATGTTTTATCTGGGTTTAATACTAAACCGTGGTCGTCGCGGGCGGTGTTAATGGGTGTACCCATATTAGCAACCGTCCAGTCTTCGGCAACGGGTGTAGCCGAAAAAATGTCTAATCCTCCAAAACCACCCCAGCCATCAGAGGCAAAGTACAGGGTTCCGTCGGGGTGTATAAACGGGAACATTTCGTTGGCAGCAGTATTTACGTTGCTACCCATGTTTTCGGGTTTCGACCATTTGCCGTTTTGCAATTCGCTTACCCAAATATCATTTTCGCCCAAACCGCCGGGCATATTCGACGAAAAATACAATTTGCGTCCGTCTGCCGATAAAGTTGGGTGTCCCATCGAGTAGTTTTCATCGCAAAAAGGCAAAACTACCCCTTCCGACCAATGATTATTGCTCCACCGCGATTCGTATATTTGCAGGTGTGATTCGCCTGTTTTTTTAGCTTTGCTTTTAGGTGCATTACGGGTAAAATACATTACCGTTCCATCGGCACTAAAAGTAGCCGGACCTTCGTTATAAGGGGTGCTTTGCTTGCCCTCCATCAAAGCACCCGGTGTCCAGTGTACGCCTAATTGCTTTACAAAGTACATATCGGCATACGAATCCCCATTTTGGTCATTTTTGCGGTTTAAGGTATTTTTGTTGCGAAACGATGTAATTACTAATCCATCTTTAAAAAACACTGGGCTAAAATCGCCCTCCATGCTATTTACAGTTGGCACAAGTGCTATTTTATATGCCGACGAATCACGTTTTAAATCGTCAATATTTTTACAAGCATCAATAAAGTTATACACCAATTTATCTGTTGGTTTTGCTGCTTTATATTCGTTAAAATACTTCAATGCTTCTTCGTATTTTTCGTTGCTCATTAAGGCTTTGCCATAATAAAACTTCAAAATATCATTTTGGGGGTTTAATTTTATAGCTTTTTTGTAGGCAGGTTCTGCCATTTTTGTATTGCTTGTTAAGCGGTAGCAATCGGCTAATTTCTCGGCTGCTACTATATTTTGCTTGTCTTTTTCTAGCACTTCTTTGTATAATACAATAGCGTCTTTATACCCAAACTGCTCAAAGGCTTCGTTAGCGGCTTTTAAAGTAGCATTTTGAGCAACTACCAAATAATTAGTAGTTATACAAAAGAAAAGGGTTAGAAGCAATGTTATTTTTTTCATAATAAACTAAGGTAAACGGTAAAGTAAATTTTGGTAAGATTAATAGGTAAGAAGTTTGTTGTTGTTATTATTAAATGGCAATTTTTGTACCAATTTATGTTTATTAAGCTATAAACAACAGAAATTAAGTCACTAAATTGTAAAAAATAATTCCGAAACAAAGTAGTCATTAAAACTGCTAATTTTCTATTGTCGCCTCTTGTATAACTAGCTAATAATCAATTACTTTTGTAAAAAAATAAAACTAACCTATTAAACGTTTATTTTTTGCATTAGGCATTTCTTTTTACAATTTATCTGCTCAAAATCTGCTTAAAAGCATTAAATGCCGTCCAAATTAAAATTTAATTGTATTTCTAACCGTACACTTCTACAAGTAAAGCATCAAGTATCTTTGCTACAAAAAACATTATCCACTAAAAAATACGGCTTGTAAATTCATTTTTATTCCTTATCTGCTTACTTAAACCACGCAAAGATAAGCAAAAGTATCGTCAAAATCAAATTGCTTACTATCATTTCGCAAATAATTCCTACCTTTGCCCTCTCAAAAACTTTGCTATCCATTGCAACCTTTTACTTGCTTTATACGTCAAGATAGCTTGTTTATCATTGCTTTTTTCTAAATGTACTTTCTTTTATAGTCAGAAAGTTATAGTAACTATTCAAATGCGCTTATATTTTCGTTTTATTATTTTATTATTGTTTGTTATCCATACAAACCATTTGTTCGCTCAATTTACGCCTCGTCCGCAAAGCGGCACTAGTGGCAGCAAACGCACCTACAACCGCTACGACCTAGACAAATACATTTCGGGTAAAGAAAAAACACCCGAAGACTCTATCAAAGAAATTTTGATGGGACGCGACTCTCTGCAACTATTCAAAGACCGCATTTTGATAACCCCCGAAGAACTACAAAAATTAGGCGTCTCCGACGATGTTATCAAACAATTGCAAGGCTTAAATGGTATGCAAGATAGCTTAGATGTGGTAAAACAAAAACGTCAATCGTCCTTAGACGAGGCTTTCCGTAAAAAATATGGCTTACCCGTACCCAAAGACTCACTAAACCTCGAGGATTTGCAACAACTTATCGAATTCCAAAAACGCCAACTACTCGAAAAAGCTCTATCCCTCCCCGCTCCTACCGTTTATGGACAGGCTTTTTTTAGAAACAGTCTGCTCAAAATCAACGAACTTTCGCCCGAAATTGACCACCGAGCACCCGATAATTATACCCTTAGCACCGGCGACGAAATAACCGTTACCATTTGGGGTATGATTGATTACAACCAATCGTTTACTATAAATAAAGATGGGTACATTAAGCCTGCTTTGGTAGGGCAAATATCGCTAAAAGGTATGACATACGCACAAGCCCGCGACTTAATTAAGCAACGCTTTGCCAAGGTCTACGACATAAAAAAATCGGAAATTGCCATTTCGTTGAGTTTTGTGCGCCTTATTTCGGTTAATTTGGTAGGCGAACTAATTAGCCCAGGTACTTATCGTTTTCCGGCATTTACATCGGCATACAATGCATTAGTTGCCATATCGGGTCCAAACAATTTGGGCTCGTTGCGCAATATTTACATTAAACGCAATGGGCAAACGATTATTACCCTCGACCTATACGAGTACTTGATGAACCCCGATAGCAAACAAGATTTTTTCTTGGAAAACAACGATTATATAGTTGTACCTACGCAAGGCAAAATTGTAAACATTAACGGACAAAGCAAACGAGCCGATAATTACGAACTAAAAGAAAACGAAGGCTTAACCGAATTACTTAAATATTCGGGAGGTTTAAAGGGCGATGCCCTACGGGCTGCCTTACACCTTAAACGCTATCAAAACGATAAAGCTATTGTAATTGATGTTGATATTGATAAAATAAAAGGCACTAACTTTGCCCTGCAAGAGGGCGACACCATTTTTGTTGCCCAAATACCAAACACATTGCTTAACCATGTACAATTAGTAGGTGCCGCCCGAATACCCGGCTATTACGAAATAAAATCAGGCGACCGAATTAGCGACATTTTACAAAAAGCACAAGGCATAACCGAACATGCCGACGCAAACCGAGCATTTATTGAACGACTACGCCCCGAAGACAAAGCCAAACAACTAATACCTTTTAATGTAGATGAAGTACTAAAAAATCCAGCATCGCCCAACAATTTTATGCTCCAAAACCTCGATACCATTCGCATCATGTCGGCAATATCTGCCTTCGATGGTACTACTATAAAGGTGTCGGGCGCCGTGCGAGAAGAAGGGGAATACCCCTTTGCATTAGGCATGACCCTCGCCGATGTGCTATACTCGGCAGGCGGCATGAAATTAGAAGCCGCAAACAACCGAATAGAAGTTTTGCGCGTCATTACTTTTACCGACGAAAACACCGGTCAAAAATCGCAAAACACCACAGTTGTAAAACGCGCCGATGTAAGCGACCAACTTTTGGTTGATAATGCCGCCGCACAGTTTAAACTACAACCCTACGACCATGTATACGTGCGAAAATCGGCTTTGTTCCAAGATGAGCTAATGGTAAAAATATACGGCGAGGTAGAGTATCCCGGCGAATACTCGTTGATAAACAGAGACGAAACCCTTACGCAACTAATTGACAGAGCTGGCGGTTTAAGTGGTTACGCTTTTCAAACAGGTGCCAAACTGTATCGCTGGGAAGATAGCACCGGCTATGTACTAATGGACATAAGCAAAGCTATGCAAAAAGCCCAACTACCACACAAAAAACGCAAACGACAAGAGGCATTGCTACAACAACTAAACTACAATTACATACTGTTAGCAGGCGACTCTATATTTATACCCAAAGTGCGCAACATGGTTACACTTACGGGTGCCATGCGACACTTTGAAGTAGACACCAGCTTACACCAAGTTAGCGTACCTTTTGAACCTAACCAAAACGCCAAAGATTACGTAATTAATTATGGCGCAGGATACGGACGATATGCTAAAAAATCGAGAACCTACGTAAAAAAAGCTAATGGCGAAATTAAACAAACACGCCGCTTCTTGTTTTTCAAAAAATACCCCAAAGTAGAAAACGGCTCAACTGTTTTTGTAGACGAAAGCGACCGACACAAACGCAAAAAAGAACAAGACGAACTAC
Organism: Sphingobacteriales bacterium; assembly: GCA_016718845.1. GTDB lineage: Bacteria > Bacteroidota > Bacteroidia > Chitinophagales > UBA2359 > JAEUUX01. Next base: position 53,323 of record JADKCK010000107.1, on the reverse strand, counting down.
TCAAAGAGTATTACACATATCACCCCAAAGAACGCCCAAGTGCAAACGATACCTTCGAAAATATCGCCTCTAAAGTAACCACCTTGCTTACCCTTCTAATACTTATAAGGCAAGTTAGCCAATAAACAACCCCCAAAACATTACACACAACAAACAAAATCCGCCGCCTTGCTATTCATTAAATTACGCATTTTTTAGCTGCTTCGTGTAGCTATGTCTTTTAGCACAACTATCCATCAAAAACTAATTTCATGCAGCCCAAAGCATCTATCTTTTTCATAGTACTTCTTCTTATCCTCGCTAATACACCAACCTATGCCCAACTATATTACGGAGCATCGGTATATGGCAACATCACCGACGAGCTAAACCAACCACTCGAAAGTGTTGCCGTTTACAACTCTACAACCGGCGAAACCATTTACTCTAATGCCAACGGCGACTATACCATGCGTATGCGAGCAGGTTTACAAACCGAAATACAATTTAGATTGGTAGGCTATTTTCCCGAAAAACGCACCCTGCGCCCCCGCGAAGGCGACGAACGAGAAGTAAATGTGTCTATGACCTCCCAAAAACTATCGCTACCCACCGCCAATATCACCGCCAAACGCTCGGCAGTAAGCATCACCAGCATATCGCCCAAAGCCATCGAAGCTTTACCCTCGGTAACGGGTGGCGTAGAGGCTGCCATTAAAACCTTGCCCGGCGTAGTATCTAACAACGAGTTAAGCTCGCAATACTCGGTGCGCGGCGGCAACTTCGACGAAAACCTTATCTACGTAAACGACTTCGAAATTTACCGCCCTTTCCTCATCAGGTCGGGGCAACAAGAAGGACTAAGTTTTATCAATGCCGATATGGTGAGCGGCATCTCTTTCTCGGCAGGCGGCTTCGAAGCAAAGTACGGCGACCGCCTCTCGTCTGTCTTAGATATTAAATACCGCAAACCCTCCGAGTTTAAAGGCAATATTGCTGCTAGTTTGTTGGGCTTTTCGGGCTTTGTACAAGGCACTGCTTTTAATCGCCGAAACACCTTTATGCTAGGCATTAGGCAACGCGCCAACCGATATTTGCTCAATTCGTTGCCCACCAAAGGACAATATACCCCCTCTTTCACCGATTTTCAGGGATTTATTACCCACCAATTTACCGACAACCTGCAACTGCAAGTAATTGGTAACTATGCCCGCAACCGATATACCTTCTTCCCAGAAGAATCTGCCGTAGGCTTTGGTACTTTCGATGCCTCGTACCGATTAACCACCGCCTACGAAGGACAAGAAGCCGACTCTTACGAAAACGGCATGGCGGGCGCATCGCTCATCTACACACCCAACAACAAACTAACCCTAAAATGGCTAGCATCTACCTATGCCAGCCGCGAAATAGAAGCCTACAACATCTTAGGTTTTTATTACATAGGCGAAGTAGAAAAAGATTTTAGCAGCGACGACTTTGGCGACGTAACCACCATATTGGGCGTTGGAACTAGCCACGACTGGGCACGAAACAAACTAAACGTAAACATTGCCAACACCGAACACCGCGGATATTGGCAAGGCAATAAACACTTTTTGAGCTGGGGAGCTAAATTCCAACGCGACATAATCAACGACAAACTCTACGAATGGTCGCGTGCCGACTCTGCCGATTTTACCCTGCCAACCACCAACCCACAACTAACCCTTAACGACGTACTACGAACCAACGTACAGGTAAATAGCAACCGATATACCGCCTTTGTACAAGACGAAATAACCTTTGGCAAACAAAAACGCTGGAATATAGTAGGCGGCGCACGTATCAACTACTGGGATTTTAACAAAGAAACCATCATCTCGCCCCGATTTCAGTTTGGTTGGCAACCCAAATTAAAACAAGATTCTATCCGCAACGCCCGATACGAACGCACCTTATCCCTACGTGGCGCACTCGGAGCCTACTACCAACCACCCATTTACCGCGAAATGCGCCGACCCGACGGAACCGTAAATAACAACATAAAAGCTCAAAAATCGCTCCATGCCATATTGGGTAGCGATTATAGCTTTACCATGCTCAACGGACGCCCCTTTAAACTAACCACCGAACTCTACTACAAATACCTCTGGGATATGGTGTCCTACGGCTACGACAACCTGCTGATACGCTACTCCGGAACAAACGACTCGAAAGGCTACGCTGCAGGCATTGACATGCGTTTGTTTGGCGAGTTTGTAAAAGGTACCGACTCGTGGATAAGCTTGTCTGTAATGCAAACCAACGAAAACCTCGATGGCGACTTTTATAACCGATACCGAAACGCCGCAGGGCAATTTATTGTGTTGGGCGACACCAGCATCCGCGATTTTACCGTAGTAGATACTGTACAACAAAGCATTGGTTACATACCTCGCCCTGCCGACCAACGTGTTACGTTTGGCATGTTTTTCCAAGATCAATTACCCAATAACCCTAACTTTAAAGTACATTTAACCTTGTTAGTTGGCACGGGATTACCCTTTGGTCCTCCAAACAGCCAACGCTGGCGCAACCAATTGCGCATACCTCCTTATCGCAGGTTAGACATTGGCTTCTCGGCATTGCTCTTCGACAAAAACAAAAAGGAATTAGCCAGCCGAAACCCCCTCCGACATTTCGAAAGCGTGTGGGCAAGCCTCGAAATATTTAATGTGCTGGGCATAAAAAACACCGTTTCGTACAACTGGATAAAAGCTATTGCCCCAAATTACCAAGAAGAAGCTTACTACGCCGTACCTAACTACTTAACTGCCCGACTGCTAAATGCAAGAATCTTAATTAAGTTCTAAAATGGCTAAAAACGCCCACTTTTATTAAAAAGTGGGCGTTTTTGTTTGTCCGATATTCAACTGGAAGTGCCGATACTTGCAAAAGTAAATCAAGCAACTGCAAAAGTAAATCAAGATGACAATAATAAAAACAACGCCTCCTTTTATCTTTAAAAGAAGACGCTGTTTTTTTATTGATACCTAACAAACTATCGTATCACTTGCACCTTTTGAGTAAGGCGTTGTGTAGCAGTTTGCAGTTGCACAATATACATACCCGTAGGTAGGTCGGTAAGTTGTAGGTTGTAGTTGTTGGTTCCTTCGGTAGCAGTTTCGGTGGTTTGTAGTACGGCTTTGCCTGTTAGGTCGTATAGCGTAATGGTGGCATCTTCGGTGGTGGTGGTGTTGTAGGCTAAGTTTAGGTTGTTGCGTGTTGGGTTGGGGGATAGGGTTAGGGGAGTGGTTGTAGCAAATTGTTGCTTGTAATCACCAGGATTAGTTCCTATATCATCGCAAATACAATTTGCTATGTCGGTATATAAACCATTGGGGTAAAAAGTACTAAAGGTTAAAGGGGCTGTACAAGCAGCAGTAGGATTATTAGGCGATGTTTGTGTTGAGATACTCTCAATGTCGGTATAAAAGGTTAAACTTGTATTTGATAGGATAAAGTTAAAAAAATGTCCGGCTATAAAGCCAAAGTTTAATTCTTGCTTTTCTTTATAATTGCCAGCCCCTATCCCTGTAAATTCCGTTAAGAAGCCATGCCCTCCATAACAGTTTACTATTGTTTTGTTCCAAATTGGCGAGCTTAAAGCATTCATATATTGCCTTATTTTTAAGGGTCCTTCATAGTTTAAATCATCTCCCAAAGTGTCAATATCACCAGTACATGATAATAGCATACTTCCCTTTACTGGAATAGCTGTATCTTTGCCACCATGTAAAAAAGCAACAGGCGTTGTTCTAACATTTGTATCAAAAATAGTTCCTATTTTGCTATCATTCCATGGGTCGCCATCGTTTTTGTACCCGGAAATCCGCCTGCTGTTACACAAACACCCTTAAATGTATGTTCTCCTAAATCGGGGACACCTGTTTTTACAAGAGCACTTTTAGTGCCTAAATCGGTACCGTAAGCCGAGTTATGAAAAATGTTGTGGGTAAAATTACCTGAATCTGCATATGCTAACGTAAGCGATGCAAAACCGCTAAAACTTCCACCTAAAAGAAACAACTTATTGACATCTACATTGTATGTAGTTGCATTTTGTTTTACGTATTGTGTTGCAGCATAAGCATGTTGATAACCAGTATAAGCCATTCGTTGAAAAGTAACTGCACTTGCATCACCACAAGGTACCACTGGTTGAGGTGATAAAAATAAGCCCTCACTAGCCGATGTTTCGTAAAAAATTACATTATATCCCCTCATTACTAAATCGGCAATGGTATTAAACATAGTTGTATAATCTGTAAATGGATTGCCGTGTGACACCATAATAGTTGGAGCGGTATTTGGTTGATTTTTGTCACGAATGCTAATGATTCGTTGTTTAAACTGCATGTTTAAGGATATGGTTGGCTCAATCCTATTTGTTGAAAAAGCGTAATCTTGTTGTAGTATGGTTGAGGGCATTTTTTGCAATAATCGTTGCCTGCTATAATCGTAAAACCAAGATAGGGCTACCTAAATATGCATAAGTGGTAGTCGTATTGGTTATAGCATTAGCAGATTTCATTGCGTTAAAGTTGCTTAGAATTTTACTTGCAATACTTGCACGTTGTGCCACATACTTTGCCGATAGGTCTGCCCCTGTAGCGTTGATAATAACTGCCCTTTTTATCCTTTGGTAATCAAATGGTGAAGTATTTGTGGCGGTAAACATGTTAGATAAACTACTTGTAGCTATATCAGGTAAAGGTTGGGCTTTTAAAAACTGCCCTGAAACAGTAAACAATAGTAACACAAAGAGCAGTTTTTTTGTGAAAGTTAAAAATGCTGAAGAAAAATTTGCTTGAAACATCGTAAAAAAAATGTAAAATTGTTTGCCTACTCTATTCGCTTTTCGGCTTTCGCGTTCCTACTCTGTTAAGGATTTTCGGATACACTCCTTGTTGTTTTGCTTATTCAAGCTATCAGCGCTAATAGTCTAGAAAAAACAAGTATCTTGCATAGCAATTTCAACAACGCAAAGTTCTTGTGTTTTGAATTATTTACCCAAAAGGAAAACACCCAATTATCGACTCATTAACTGAAAATAATTTTTGTTTTTCAGGTACACAGCATAAACTAATACTTTGGGGTATAAAAACCACTGTATTTTGTCTTTATTAAGTTTTTAAGAAATAACTTTGGCTACTACAGCAACAATTGTATGTAATTACCTTCGTTTTGTTTGTAGCATAGCGTTTAAACCTACAAACAAAATCCAGATAAATTGTTGTAGTGCAAAATTTTTTAGTTTTTAGATAATACAATACCGTTTTTTTTTACGTTAATAAAAGATAGTGATAAACCTTGAAAAGATAATCAAAACACTGTTTGTTTATCAATGGACTAAAAAAAAAAACTTTCTTGCCTCGGCAAGAAAGTTTTTTTTTTAGCTTAGACTATTGTATCTTTGCAAGCCTAAAAGGTTTGCTTCTTTGCCCATTAGTAACTAATATGCCAACATAAATACCTGTATTTAAGTCACTAATATCCAGCTGGGTAGAGCAGGTATCAATTAAGTCTGCTGTTTTTACCAAATTACCAAAGGTATCGTACAACATAAGTACACTTGTTTCGCAATTTGGCGTTTGTAGAGTAATTAAATTGTTAGCAGGGTTAGGATAGATTTTAACAGACGGCTCTGCCAAACTGTTTTCGGGCATTGCCATTTTACTACTACTAACCGCTACACGCCTTAAGCGAACATAAATAGCTGCTGCTGGAAAAGTTTTTTTGATAGAGGTAATTGTATTGAAAGCATAAGTAGGATTAGGAACAGTAAATAATGCTTTTAACCTATCAAACAAAGCACTGCTTATTGTGTCATAACTAGCTGTATCACTGAAAGCAATCCCTTTTACCTCAGTGGGTTCGTTTGAATAAGCAAAATAAAATAACTGCCCACTACTGCTTTTCCGCAACAAATTAATTTGTATAAGACGACTACTGTAGTTAGTAGACGGTAAATTATTAATAACAAAATTGTTAAACGAATTAACCGCAGTGCTGTTTTCGTCACAAACTTTTGTTGGATTAACATTCGCTAATAGCGTCCAAGATAAGTCTAAATCTGTTCCACCAATAGCTACTTCTAAAAAATCTTCGATAATTAAACCTTTAACTACTCTATACGTTCCTTCGGTTGTAAAAGCACCTACATTAGTAAGAGAATTATTGAAAACTCCGCAAAATGCCCTTACCTTTGCTACAATAGAGTCGGTATTATAAGGTAATGATAACACTTTGTAATTGTTGTTATCACCATACACCGTTACTTTCCACCATCCATCTGGATTATCAGAAATTTGCTCCCCATTACTGTAACATTTATACCAAACATGATACCCCGCACAAGTTACTTGCGACCAAGCAAGATGATAAGAGTAACCACTCTGCACAACATGGGAGCAATCATTGAAAGAATCAGTGCAAGCTGGTGCCAAAGTAGGTGTCTCGCATGCATTTGCATACGGTGTAAAGAAAGAGAGAAACGCAATTATAACTAATTGCAACACCAAAGAAAATGAATTTTTAATCATAAAAATAGGATTATAAATTTTTATATTTTTGAAGAAATGGATTTTTTAAAAAAAATTTTCACCTTTTATCGGTAAACAATGCACAAAAGTAATTGTTTGTAAGTAATAATGCACAAAAGTAATAGCAAAATAGCAAAATTTCCAAAAGATTTTTTGCCCGTTATCGACTTTTACTAAAACACTAAACAATCGTTTCCCAAATAACATTCATCACTATCTTTAATTTTGCTACTAAATTATGGCACTAGAACATTTAAAAGAAACTAAAATCATTAAATTGCTAGAAACATTTGATACCCATACATGGACGTATGCCCAAAAATATATTTTGCTCTATTATTCAGAAAAAAGCAATAGGCTACAAAAATTGTTCGATTATCTTAACCAAACTAAAAAAGAAACAGAATTTGGTAAATTTACTTGGGAAAATGAAAGTTTACAAAAAAAAACAGTTTTTAATGCTTACCGAAAAGGAGAATTTAATTCAACCAATCTGATTAGCGATTGCTCTAAATTACTCGAAGTGTTAGAGCAGTTTCTATGCGTAAATTTAATCACTAATAACAAAGAACAAGAATTTAATCAAGCCTTTTTATTAGCAAATTATTACCACCAAAATGCCTTGATTGATGGTAGAAATAAATGGCAAAATAGGCAAATAGAAATCTTAAATAAAGAAACCCAAAGTCACAACGAAACTAGTTTTTATCATTGGTTTCAGCACAAAGAACAAGAAGCTGAATTTTTATTGCCCGAAAATACCCCCCAAAACTTAACAATATTTTTTTAGACGCACTTACTTATTTCTGATAAACAATACATACTTACTAAACTACAATATATTGCTAACATAATAGCCACTAAAAAAATTAACCTTCAAGAACAACCTGATAAAATATTGTGGTTTAATGAAATAATTGATGTAGCAAGTAACTGTGATGATAAAAAAGAACCTTTAATAAAAGCCTATTATTATGCTATATTACTAAGCTTACCTACACGCACTTTAACCGAACAAGAACAATCTTTAAATTCATTAATAAACACAATAACCCAAATCGCATACCACAACTATCAATTTGTCTTACCTTTACAAACAATAGTAATAAACTTCTTTGCCCAAAAAATATCTTGTACCGAAGATGATTGGCAATTATTAAGTAAGATGTTAGAAGTGGTTCAAAAAGATCCAAGTGGATTTATTTCGCCTAATCACCTGAATAATCAATTCAAAATTTACCTTAAAATTGGTAAAAAAGAAGCCTTGCTAAATGCCCATCAGTTTGTAAAAAACAATATTACAAAAATAGCCGAAAAATACCAAGAAAATATCAATGCTTTTTTTAACGCTTATATCGAGTTTGAATCAGCCCATTTCGACAAAACAAAAGTTTATCTTGGGCAAATATACACTATAAATATTAATTATGATACCCAAAGATATCGACTTGGAATTAAATGCTACTACGAACTAAACGATGATGCAATTCATTCTTGGATTGATGCTTTTAGTGCTTTTTTGACCGACAATGAAATAAAAGGAAAAATAAATAAAGTCAAATCTTTACAAAACAGAAGTTTCAAAAATTATGCAGTTAAAATAAACAAACTAAAAGAAGAAAAAAGCAAATCAAAAAGACACTCCTTTTGAACAAAATTGGCTTATAGCAAAAATAAATCAACTTTTAGAGTGTTAAAATTTACGGTACTCTAAAAAACCGTATTGACCAGATATAACTGCCTAGTAATTAGGCATCTTCAAAAAGCAGCATTTAGAAATAACTGTTTATTGTCAACCATTTAAACATACTTTGATAACGACATTGGAAAATGGTAAATGGCTGCTCAATATTTACAACAGAGATACGGAGAACACGGAGATATTGCTATAGATGCTCCACAGCGTTGCGGAGTAATAATGCAGTGTTTGCGAGATAAAACAATGGTTATTTAACAAAAAGGGCTGTAAAAAATCTGTTTTAATCTGTGTCTTATCTGTTTAATCCGTGTTCTCTGTGTCTCGGTTGTAAACTAAAAAAACAAAAAACTACATTATGTAAATCGAACAGGTATTTACCATTTTTCAATATCAGTATCAAACTATAAATCTACATTTTTTATAGCATCACATCTAACCAACAAAAACAAACAAGTAATTTGGAGCGATGATACCAAAAATAACTACAACACTCATCTAACAAACAAAAACAAACAGGCAAGTTTGGGCGGTAATAATACCAATTTGCCAGTTTTATAAGCAAGTACTTTAGAGAAGCAAATAAATACCTTAGTCTCTTAACATATTCCCCGAAATTATTAACTGTAGAACTTTTTTCATTAACTAGAGTACTTTTTTTATTAACTAAACACTTTTTTTGGTCATCTGGAGTACTTGAAGCATTAACTAAACACTTTTTTTGGTCATCTGGAGTACTTGAAGCATTAACTAAACACTTTTTTTTATCGTCTGGGGTACTTGGTTTATCATCTAAATAACTTGACTTATTAACTAAGCTGTTTTTACCTTTAATTGGGTATTTTGGACGGGTATTAAAGTTATTTTAGCAGCTACCCCAAAAATTTGTTACCGCATCTTAGCCTTTTTTATAGCCATTATGGCATCGCCCAAAAACAAAAAAGCAGTTTTTAGAGACGTTTATCCCTAAAAACTGCTTTTTTATGCTTATTAAGTTGGCTACCTAATTAACGAAACATTGCCTTTAAAAATCTTCTCTTTGCCCGAAGCAAATGTGGCGGTTACGTAATAGGCATAAACGCCCATCTCGGCATCAAAACCTTTATACTTACCATCCCAACCCTCCGATATTTGTTTAGTCTCGAACATCTTATTGCCCCAACGGTTATACACAACCATCGAATAGCTTGGCAAAGTATTGTTGTTTACATTTTTAGCTCCAAAAATATCGTTTATACCATCGTTGTTGGGCGAAAAAGCATTTACAATAAGCAAATCTTCGATGTATTGAAGCGTTATGGTAACTTGGTCGGTGGCTGTACAATCGTTTTCGTCGGTTACAGTAACTGTGTAAACCCCACTAGTATCTACCGTAATTGTTGGGGTAGTTTGGCTGTTGCTCCAAAGGTATGTATCAAAGGGCGATGTTAAACTTAGGATAGTATTTTCGCCGTAAAAGATGTTTAAATTACCTGTAATGTCGGGCGTAACAGTTGCCATGTCTACCAATATAGTATCAACGGCGTTACAACCTATTGCGTTGCTTACCGTTACGGCATAGGTGCCACTTTGGGTAACTGTAAAACTGGTATCGGTACTTGCATTTTGCCACAAATAACTTGCGTAGCTGCCTTGGGGGTCTAAAAGCAGCGTATTATTGCTAACAAATTAGCGTATCGGCTCCTAAATTTACCGACAAAGGTTCTGCTTGTACGTCTATGGTTATGGTTCTTATGGTCTGGCAACCGTAATTGTTATTCACAATTATTGTGTAGGTTATATCGTCGGTTATGGTGGCTATTGGGTTAGGTATGTTGGGGTTACTTAAACCTGTGGTGGGCAACCATTGATAATTGTAGTTGGATATAAAGTTAATGTCGGACAACGGGAATTGTACTGTTTGCCCCGTACAAACGGTGGTGTCTATATCTTCGAGCGGGAAGAACGGCTCGGGAACTACCACCACACTCACTTGGCTTGTAGCGGTGCAGCCATTAACTCCGGTGGCTGTTACAGTATATACGGTGGTTTGCGTAGGGTTTGCAACGGGGTTTGCAATGTTTGGATTACTTAACCCAGTTGTTGGCGACCACGCATAACTTACTCCGCCCGACGCATTAAGTACCGTACTGCTGCCTGGGCAAATTTGTTTGTTGGGTCCGGCATAAGGTGTAGGTGGGTCGAGTACTGCAATCAGTACCTGCTCGTAAGCGGTGCAGCCATTATCATCTGTTACAATCACAAAATACTCGGTACTTGTTGTTGGGGTAGCTATGGGGTTTGCTATGGTATTATTGTTTAGGCTCGATGAAGGATACCACAAATACTCGACAATATCATCGCCCGTTACCTGTAGTTGAATCTCGTCGCCGGGGCATATTGCGGCGTCCTCGGTGGCTGTAATGGGTAAACCAGAGCCGTTGTTGATTAACGTAAAAGATGCCTCGGACACACAACCACTATTGTCGGTTATCGTAACGATATAAAAGCCCTCCGAAAGGCTATCTATGACCGAATTACCATTGTTGATAACCACCGAATCGCCTGTGCTCCATTTTATTTCAAACGGCGCGGTTCCGCCCGAGGGTGTAGCCGTTACCGTACCGCTTGTGGGGCTGGCACAAGATGGAAAAACGCCTACCATTTGTGGTATGGGGCAGCACGAGAGCCTTGCTTTGAACACAAAATTGGGGTCTTCGGGGCATATACTTGTTGGGGCATTCCACGAGCCACTTTCCGAGTCGGAATAATTTTGAAACTCTACCGTCAAATTATCTCCATCAACACCCGGCGGGCATGATGCCACTGTTGATATAGTAAAACAGAACGTCCAAGGACATCCATCGTCTCCCGAGTCGCCAAAATTGTTGGCTGGATTGTTTTCTCCGGGCGTTTTTTCGAAGAAGAAGCCGGGTCCAACGGGTCCGGGCGAGTTATCCCCTGTTCCGTTTATCATCGTATTATACCACGCCCAATACCCATTGCCCGATTCGCAGGTTGGGGGTGATATGGTGCCTGTAATAGTACTTACGTCCCATCCCGAGCCAAATTCTGGCACTATCCCATGTAACCAATCTACTGCATTTGCATTATATCCATCTACCGTTAAACAAAAAGTTACTGCTTGGTTGGGTCCGTAGGTTCCCAGAACGGGTGAGGGTATTGCCGTAAGTGATTGCCCAAAGATACAAATTTCGTCGATGCTCTCCCCATAATTATCCACGCACAACGTAAAATTCCCTTGGTCTGTCGGCGAGCCTCCGCTTACCTGTATAAAGTATGTAGCGCCTGGGTCGGCGGGTGCAAAGGTGGTATTAAGGGTTCCGTCGTAGCTTATATCACAATACCTGCCTATCAAACCTTCACAAGTGCCTTCGTAAATGGCTACAACGGCTGTATCCATGTCAAAGGTAAGCGATATATCGGCTATGTTGGCTACCGCTGTAAATGTGTACCACACATCGACGGCTGGCGTTGGCACATTTTGGTTTCCGCAGCTCGACTGGTTAATAAAGGGCAGCTCCGCCAATGCTCCGTTGGTTGTTCCATTAACGCAACTCTCTACCCCAATGGTTAAATCCGGAAACGGGAGGGCATTTTGGCATAAATCGTTGGTTTCGGTGGGTATAATAACTATGTAGCTGGCACTACCGCTAACTGTGCCCTCGCACGAGTTGTTGTTCATCTCGACCAAAGTATAAATGGTGTTGTTGGTGGGGCTTAATGGCAGCAAATAGGGGTTTTGGGTGATGTTGCTAACTGTTACAGGCGTTACCCCATCGGTATAAGTAAAGGTATAAGGTGGCGAACCTGTAAAAGTAATGGTTGCGGGGATAATATAACCGAGTAACATGACCACCTCGCCGCTTATGGTGGCACTTGGTGGAGCTACCACAACGGTTTGGGTAAGTGTGCTGCTTCCTAATTATTAGTAACGGTTAATGTAACATTATAACTGCCCGACGAAGGGAAACTAACCGTTGGATTTTGTTGTGTAGAGGTGGCTGGGGTTCCGTTCTGGAATGTCCATTGCCACGACGTGAGGTCTGTACCTGCGCTATTGTCAAAAAAAGTAACTACCTCGCTGGCGCAAGGGGGTGCCGCCGATGCCGCAAAAGCCGCAACAGGCTCCGAGGGTATGCACTTAACCGCCTCGAAAGCGTTTATGCGTCCGGCACCTAATTGCCCCACAAACGTAGGGTTTATGGTGTAAATATCGTCGGCTGTTTCCTTCAAACATTGTTCTACTCGGTCTACTGTAGCATTTGGGTCGAAGGATAACATAAGGGCGCATAAACCAGACACAAAGGGACAAGCCATTGACGTACCGTCGTAGAACTCGTAAGAGTTTGTACTAGTAGCTACCGAACTCCAAATTTGCACGCCCGGTGCCGACACGTCGATAGTTTCGCCGTAATTAGTAAAGCTGGCTTTTGTGTCGGTATCGTCAATGGCTGCCACGTTAATTACGTGGTTGTAAGATGCCGGATACATAGGGTCGGATACGTTATCGTTACCTGCGGCGGCAACTACCACAATGTTGGCGGCATAAGCCTCGTCGAAAAAGCTTGTTCGGTAGCCGAAGCACCGCCGCCGCCCCACGACATACTAATTACATCAACGCCCAGCACAATGGCATACTCTACACCTTCGAAGCCCGCAGCTATCGAGCCGCTGCCGTCGGTTGCGGTTTTAATGGGCACCAACGACACATTATGGCTAACCGATGCCACACCAATATTGTTATTGGTAACAGCAGCGGCAATACCTGCGCAGTGGGTTCCGTGCGAGAAACTAAAATTGTCGGCACCTTCGGGGTTAGCGTCGTTATCGTTCGATGCAGGGTCCCATCCATGCACATCATCTATGTAGCCGTTTCCGTCGTCGTCAATATTGTTGCCGTCAATTTCGTTGGGGTTGGTATAAATGTTAGCGGACAGGTCTTCGTGGTCGGTTCTTACGGCATCGTCTACCATACCAATTTTAATAGCCATACTACCTGTGGTAACATCCCAAGCTTGTTCGCAGTTGGTTAAGGTAACGTTGTATTGGTCAGGATGAATGTCGTTGGGGGTTAAAAAGGTACGATGCTCGGGTACCTGCTCGGCAAACTGCACAAAAGGCAATTTTTGCAGGTCGGCAATTAGTTGTTGGGTTAAATGGGTGTTCGTAAATTTAACTTTGTAGTATTGGTGCATAGCTGCCAAACGTTTAAAAGGTCGGTCGGTGTTGCTAATACCATAAGTTTGCACCAAATGGCGCAATGGCGATTTGGAGAGTAATGCGGGCGTAGTGGCAATTAGCTCGGTGGCAAAGTTGGGTTTAACTTTTACGTATAGCTCGCCGTTTACAAACTTGGCATTATCGCCCATAACGGCTCCTGTAACGTGGTGTTTAGTGGTAGGCGTATAGCACCATTCTGCACCCAAAGCGGTTTGATTATCGGCGCAAAAAAGGTAACATTGTTGCTCAACAGCCGCATTTGCTGGATTTAGGTAGCACAAAAAGGCAACAAAAAAGTAAAAAAAGTGTGTAAAGTTCTTCATAAACATAGCATTTTAGGTATTTTGTAGATAATTTTTGGTTTTGGTTAGATAAATTGTAGGCTAATAGCTTTAAATAGGATTAGTTAGGTGCAAAGTTACAAACAAGTTTTTTTGTTTGCAAAAACATTTTCAAGTGTTTTCCATAACTTGACAATAATTTAAGGCACTTGGTTGCATAACTATAAATTATTTGGGAGTGCCATTTTTAGCTACGCAACAATTAGGTTTATTAGTTTGATGAAGCATTTAAGTATCGTAAGTAACTAAATACATCTAACAACATAAGTTTTTAGCCAAATGGCATAAATGTAAAAAGAGTGTTTACCTTTGCGGCTGGTTTAATTATCAAACAATAAATTGTTAGTTTTATGAGCATTTTACGCGGAATTTTTGGGCATAGCAAAGAAGAAATTTGGAAACAACTAAGCTATAAAATAGGTGCCAATTATGTGGATGGCGGTTGGTTTGGCAGAGATAAAGTAATTGCACAACACAAACACTGGAAAATTACCTTAGATGCCAAAGAAGGCAAAGGCTCTTATACCCGCATCCGTGCCCCATTTATCAACAAAGACGGCTTTAGGTTTAACATCTACCGCACTAACTTTTTTAGCGATATTGGGGTTCGGTTGTTGGGCATCGAAGATGCAGAATTAGGTTTTGATGATTTTGATTGCGACTTTATAATACAAGGCAACGACCACTATAAACTTTGGAAGCTATTTGCCCACGACCGCATACGCATTATTATTAAACAACACCCTAGCGTAAATTTAAAAGTAAAAACCGCAAACACTCATTTGCTTTACAACGATTTTGACGACAATGTTGACGTTATTGAGTTTAAGATAAGGGGTATTTTAAAAGACATAAAACAACTAAGCAAAATGTTCGATTTATTTGCCGAAGTACTCGATCATCTTTGCACCATTGGCTCGGCTTACGAAGACGACCCCACCCTAACTAATTACTATACCTAGCGTAGTTTGGCTATTGGCTTTGGGCTGTCGGCTTTGGTTTGTAACGGACATAAAAAAGCCTAAAGCCAACAAAAAAACAATCTTTTTCACCACAAAAACAAACGATATGAGCCTTTTACGTCAACTTTTTGGACCTAGTAAAAAAGAAATCTGGCGTCAACTATCCGAAAAAATAAACGCCACCTTTGTAGATGGCGGCTGGTTTGGTAAAGATAAAGTAGAAGCAAAACACCGGCAATGGGCAATTACATTAGACACCCAAGTAAAACAATACGGCAAAACCACTGTTACTTACACCCGCATCTGTGCGCCTTTTATCAACAAAGATGGTTTTAGGTTTAACATCTATCGCAAAGGTTTTTTTAGCGATGCAGGTAAATACCTTGGCGTAGAAGATGTAGAGGTTGGCTTTGATGATTTGGACTACGATTTTATTATACAAGGCAACGACCACTATAAACTATGGAAAATGTTTGCCCACGACCGCATACGCAGTTTAATTAAAAACCAACCCGACATTAACCTAAAAATTGTAAAGGCTGATGCAGGCTGGTTTAGCGGCACCGATTTTGACGACAATGTAGACATGGTAGAGTTTAGGGTGCGCGGTGTGATGAAAGACATAACACTTCTGCAAGAACTTTTTAATCTATTTGCCGAGGTTTTAGACCATCTTTGCACCATTGGCTCGGCTTACGAAGACGACCCTAAGCTAAAAAACTATTACGTTTAACGATAAACTGACTTTTTTTTTCTTTTTTTGAAAAAAATCAAAAAAAAATCAAAAAAAATTTGGACAGTTCAAAAATAGCCCGTACCTTTGCAGCGGAAGCCATCGGCTATCCTGTGTAGCTTAAGTATATTATACTTCTGTCTACTAAGCGGTAAGAAATTTATTTCTTGCCGCTTTTTTAATTTTTAGCCGTTTCTTAATCAATCAATAAAACGCCAAACATCGGGTATTGTTAACAATGCCCGATGTTTGGTGTTTGTAGCTGTTTACAATTCTATTATTTGGTCGATGAGTAAATTTTGTGGGGGATTTTTGTCAATCAAAAAAATGGTGCGTTTTTGTTTTAGTTTGTTTAGTTGTTTTACTAATAATGCTTGAGCTTTATTATCTAAATCAACAAAAGGCTCATCTAACAGTATTATTTTTTTGTTGGTTAACAAAGCTCGGGCAATAATCAGCAATTTGCGCTGCCCCGCCGATAATTGTTTGCCCGATTCGCCAATTTTATCATCTAAGCCCAAATCAACAAAGCCTATTTTTTGCAATATTGCTTGGGCTTTTTCGCGTTTATCATCGGCTCGGCTATACGATATTGCCTCGAAAACGGTATTGCCCAACAACGGCACATCGTTCGATACCAATGTTACCTCGCGCCTAACCGATTTACCTGTTAGCTCACCTATATCTTGCCCGTCAATTAAAATACTACCCGAGTTTGGGGTATATAGGTGCAGCAACAACTCAAACAGTGTACTTTTACCTGCTCCTTGTTTGCCCTTTATCCACACCAAGGTATTAGCCTGTGCCTCAAACGATAGGTTTTGCAATAGTGGCTTGTTGGGGTTATACGCAAAACTAACGTTGTCAAACACTACCTGTCCGTTTGTTATTATTAGCTCATTAAGTTCGGTTAAACTTTCTTTGTTGATGTTAGGTGGTTGTAGCATTTCGTGTACTTTTTCCATCGAGATGTGCCCCGACTGCCAAACCGTATTAACATTTAGCAAACGTTTTATAATGCTCATTAGGCTAATAATCAGCATCACAAATACCAACAAAGTGGAGCCATTGTTTTGGGTATTAGAAGCGTAATAAATATACCCCATAATAGCCAACAAAAGCAGGTACGAAAACGCAGGTAATAACGCCTGAATGATACTATACCATAACTGGTATTGTTGCCCCAGGCGGTAAAGTTTGTCGGAGCGTTTAACAAAACTTTTTTCCTCTATGGCTTCGCGATTAAACACTTTTATGGTCATCAACTGCCCCAAACGCTCGCTTACAAACGACAAATTGTTTGATTTTGCTCCTCGTCGTTGTTTAGAGATAGGCTTTAAAATTTTATTTAACCCCCACATCATTAGCACAAAAAAAGGCAATAACAACAACATAAGGCTTACCAATTGCCAACTAAAAAAGCACAACACTATCAATGCTAAAACAATAAATAGTACATCTTTTGTAAAAACTATAATCCCTTTTGTTAAGTAATTTTGCAAGCTTGTTAGGTCGCCGCTATAACGCAACAGATAATTACCTACCGCTTTTTGCTCGTGTTTTTCAACACTATATAATAGATGATGATGAAATAGTTGTTCGCGAATTTCTTTCGTAAAACGCTCGCCTGCTATGCCTATGCCGTATTTTTCGGCAAAGGTAAATAGCATTTTGAGCAAAATTAAGGCGGCAAAAAAGTAAAAGAAGTGGCTTATTTCATCTAAATTAAAAGGCAAAAAAGACAACAATTTACCGCGCTGTCCTTCGGTATGTAGCACTACTTGGTAAAATTTACTAATAGCCACAGGTATTGTTATGGTTACAATATTGTTGGCTAATGCCACCAATAAAGTACCTAACACTAAATAAGGATGTTTGCGCAAAAAAGAAATGAGCATTTTATTAGTAATTAATTGTTAGTAAATTTTGCATCGACCCCAAAAATAACCCTCCGGCTCTAAGCCGCGGTATATGTACCGAAAAAAATAGTTGTGAGCGATACACGTATAGCCACTCCCTTCACTCCTTCACTAAAGCCAAATATCCCGAACCCTTACAGGTTCGGGATAGGTTTAACTGTCAAATTTATTTTCTGATTTACAAAAATTATGTAAATAAACAGCAGCTAATTTACCAAAATGTAAATCATTGATAAGTAACACTTAAAAATGGTTTTGTTTAATAGAAAAGCCTATAAATTTCGTTTATTTTCAGACCAATTGTTTATGTAACACCGATTCGTGGATAAAGGTATCGTTACATTCGCCAGTCATTAATTGGTCTATGGTGTAAGTAGGTATGCCCGAGCGCGAGTGTACTTCTTGTATCAGCAGTGGGCTCATGGTAAAACGCCCCGATATAGCAGCTGGTTCAATACCCATTTCGTCGAGCATTTTTAATCCTTGTAGGGCAGCCAAACTATCACCGCACGAAAAAACAACATTGTAAACCGTTTTCATAAAGGCTTTGTTGTTGAGCAAAAATTCGGTTTCGCGTTGCATCAAGCCATCGGCAATTTCCATTACAATATATTCGGGTTGGTAGGGGGCTAATTTATCGAGCAATGTTTGATAAAGGTCTAGGATTTCGGTTTCGCTGCTCATGTATGTCGAGGCAAAACCTGCGTCCGAAAAATCTATCGAAATATCGGCGCCCAAGTCGTAGACATAATCTTTGTCTTTGGTAAAGCAAGTACCTGTTAATTTAATAAAGGCTACTGTTTTGCCCGTGTATTTAAGTCCGCGAGCTAAGTGTGCTGCTGTGGTAGTTTTACCGCTGTCCATTGTCGAGCCAATAGATAGCATTACTTTGGCATTATTGGGCAATTCGCCTCTAAATGCGATTTGGGGTGTTTCTCTGAATTTGGTGTTAATTATTTTACCATTTTCATCGGTTAAATAGCCCACCAAATGCACGTTAGTTGGCTCTACATCATCGAGCGATGAGTTTTTGGTACGCACAATACCTATTGCACCACCTGCCGATAAAATGTGTACCGTTGACATAGGTTCGGTAGGCACATAGCCCTCGAACTGCGATGTGGCGTATCTGTCGGCGAAAGCGGCGATAATTAAATCGCCCGGCATAATAGGCACACTGCGTTTGTCGTCGGCTTGTATGTTTCGGTGGCGTCCAATTTCGCCCACTTCAAACAAGGCTACATCGCCAGCAACGGGGGTGTAGGTAGTAACAAGGGCTTCGTTAACTTGATACTCGTGAATGTCTTTACAAACAATGGTTTTTTTGATGCGGAACATAAGCGTTGGAATTTAAGATAAACAATGTGCAATTAACACACATCAACGATGATTGTTATTGCTTTACAAATTTGGTTCGATAGACTTTGCCGTTTTGCATTTTCATTTCGGCAATGTACATAGCTGCTGGCAGCGTTTGTACGTCTAACGATTGCAAAGGTGCAGTGTATTTTGCCAACTGTCTACCCCAATTATCAAAAAAACTTACGCTTTCGAGGGCGTTATTTGTTTCGTTATTTTGAACAAATACCTGTTGTTGTGCCGCCACATATATCAAACGTGGTGCAGTTTTATTATCTAAATTGTTTATACCTACGGCTGTGTGCATAGTAAACTGAAAATGTAGCGAGTCGGCGGCAGGTAAAATAACACCTGCACTGATACGTCCGTTAGCTGCGGGCGTATTTACATCCTCATTTACCTCGCCCGAGGGCCACAGTACTACAATGTTGCTACCTTCCTGAAAGCCACCAACGCCAACCTGTATGTTTTCTATGTGCGATATGCGTATGCTATCGTTTGCAGGCATTATGTTTTCGGCTTCAAGTACTAGTTCAAAATCATGAAAAATACTTTCATCGTCTTCGTGCGAATAGTCTTCGCCATTAGCGGTGTAATCTAAACGCAATATGCCGTCAAAATCTTCGTTACCTACGTTTTTAACGTAGCATTTAAAAATCACATCTTGACCATCGGTTATGTTCGATGGGAAGTCAATTAATCCGCCAAGTATGGACAGAGAAGGTTGGGCTAATAGTGGATACGAAAAGGTTAATAACAAGCAATAAAATAAAAGCCTGATGTGTTTCATTAAATAAATGTTTAATTGATTTGGGTGGATATTTGTGGTAGATGGTGTGTATTGGTTGATTATTGTTTTACAAATTTTAATCGGTATATTTTGCCGTCTTGGGTTTTTATTTGGGCAATATACAACGCATTTGGTAGCATTTGTACGCTTATGGTTGGCAAAGGTAGGGTATATTTTGCTATTTGTCTACCCAAATTATCAAAAAGTTGTATTTCTTGGGGGATACTAGTGCCTGCCTTTGTTTGAACAAAAATTTGCTGCTGTGCTGCCACATATACCAATTGTGGGGCATTGGCATAATTGGGTTGATTGTTGCCTAGTGCATAAATATCAAACTCAAAACGGATAGAGTCGGCGGCGGGCAAAATAGTATCTGCTGCTATTTTGCCGTCCATTATGGGTGTATTGGCATCGTCGTTTATTTCGCCTGCGGGCCAAAGCACCACAATATTTTTGCCCATCTGAAAATGATTAGGGCTTATTTGAATGGTTCGGCTATGCGATACCTGATAGGTAGCGGTAGGCGTTAATGCGGGTTCGTCGGTTCCGTCAAATTTCACATCGTAGTCTTCAAATACACTTTCGGGGTTGGTGTATGGATAGAAAATATCGTTCACGATATAGTCAACATACAAATCTCCATCAAAATTGGCATCGCCTACATTTTGAATATCGAACTGAAAAGTAACATTATCGCCGTTATTGATAACCGCCGGAAAACCAATTAGACCACCAACAGTAGCCAAAGACGGATATTGGGCAGACAGCAAAGGGCTAACCGTAAACAACAAAAAACAACAACAAATTTGGGGATAAGACATTTGGGTAAAGATTTGCTACAAAGGTAAAAAAAAAGAGGCATTTAGGGCTGTTAAAATTCTTGTTGGTCTTACGTGTTCAATATTTTGAAAAGTAAAAAAAAAGGCGTATTTTTGCGCCGCACAATCATCAAATACCTTTTTCTATGAACATTTTAAACGAAATAATTGCCTTAATGAACAAAGAGCAAATACGCTCTTTTAAGTTATATGCCAACCGTATGGACATAAAAGGCGAGCGCAAAGATTTAGCCCTATTTGATTATATTAGGCAAAGTAGCGATGATTATAACGACGATAAAATTGCAGAAAAATTATATGGCACCAACAAAAACGCTTTTTACAGGCTAAAAAACAGGCTTCTCGACGATTTAAGCAAAGTTATGTTACTAAACAATTTCGACGAAGTATCGGCTACACAATGTATGTGGTGGCTGTCGTTAAGTGTGGTATACTCCCGAAAAAACAAAATGGAAATTGCCCATTATTTTTTGCACAAAGCCGAAAAAAAAGCACTCGAAACCGAAGATTTTCAACTGTTAGATGTTATTTACAACGAGTACATCAAAAATTGTATCCGACACACCGCCATAGACCCCGCCCCCTACATTGTAAAACACCAAAATAACGCTGCAAAGTTAAACAAAATTCGCGAGATAGAACACCTAATGGCAGTAATTAGTTATCGAGTAAAAGTAACACAAAATTTTTCGCTATCCAATACCGAAATCTTTACTACCCTCGAAAACACCATCAACCAATTTATAGCCGACCCCGAGCTAAAAGATAGCCGCCAATTTCAGTTTCGCATCTATCGGGCTGTTACCAACATATTATTACAAAAACACGACTACCAAACCCTACTACCTTATTTGCTAAACACCTACGAGCAATTTACCCAAAAAGAGTTTTTGAAAAACAAAGGTCAACACGGCGTAAAACTCGAAATGTTTACTTATATCATCAACTGTTTGTTTAAAACCGACCGCTACCAAGAATCGCTCGAATATGCCGAAAAACTAAAGGAAGCCATGCTCGAACACGATGCCTTTTTGTACGATAAATACCTATTGTTTTATTACAACTCGTTGGTCATTAACTACTCCGAACTAAACAAACCCAAAGCCATTAGCATACTCGAAGGTTTAGACTCGAAAACCCTACTCGAAAAAAACCCCTATTATGCCCAATTTATTTTCTTAAACCTTGCCGTACTTTATTTTGATACCAAACAATACGACAAAGCCACAAAAGCCATCATAAAACTACCCCTACAAGACAGCTTTAAACAAGCCGACGAAAGCTTTAGAATGAAAATTGGCATCGCCGAACTCATCATTAGGTATCAAGACGGCGACTTGGAAGTGTTGGATTACAAAATTGAACAAACAAAACGCGATTTCAGAAAACTACTCCGCGAACCCGAAAACAAACGCGAAACAGAATTATTAAAACTGCTAAAAGCTATGCTCAAATCTTTTAACATCAAAAAAGACGATAAAGTAAAACGCCAAATTAAGGCATTTATAGAACAAGGCAGAAGCGAGGAAGAAACCGATAAAGAAATCATTAAATACAACGACTGGCTAAATATGTTGATTTGAAGACGTAAGATTAGCCTAAATTTGTACTTGGTAGCAAGCAAATTAGCCCTACCTTTGCACTCAGATAGTGGTGTTTTGATTTGGGTAAATGTAAAGGGGGCATCTTAGGGAGTAGAAACCCACGGATGTCTCCTTTTTTTAAACCACCCCACCCAAAACAGCATCTCCACCAAATCAAGCAACTTTAATCTTGTTTCAGCTCGCTCCAACATCTACAATCAAAATAATATTACGCAAACAATTTTTACAACCATGAAAAATCAGTTTATTGTACTAGCATTAACCTTAATGCTTACCCATAACGCATTTGCACAAACAGTAGCTTGGACAGATGCCTACAACGGAACAATAGAAAACAAAGACCGCTTTGTAGCAGCGGTAGTTGATGGCAGCGGTAACACCTTTGCCGCAGGCTACGCCTTTAGAACAAGCAACGACCGCGATGTAGCAGTTGTTAAATACAGCACCACAGGCGCCGTAGTGTGGCAACGAACCTACACCACCCCAAGCGACAACACCGACGAAGGCAACGCCATTGCACTTGATGCAAGCGGTAATGTATACGTAGCAGGTGTTGCCGACCGCAATATGTTGTTGCTAAAACTAAGTGCCGCAGGCGATACCGTTTGGTCGCGAAGATACAACGGCACAGGCGGCGGCTACGACGAAGCCATTGCCTTAGCCATTGATGGCGGCGGCAACATCGTCATCACCGGTAAAAGCGACCGCGATGCCTCGTCAATACTCAACTACGATTATGTAACCGTTAAATACAACGCATCGGGCGTACAACAATGGGCACAAAGCTACAACGGCAGCGGTAACACCGAAGATGTACCTTACGATATTGCCGTTGATGCCTCGAACAACGTTTATGTAACAGGCAAAGCATCAAATATTGCCGATTTCGACATCATCACCCTAAAATACAACGCATCGGGCGTGCAACAATTTGCCAAACTAATAGACAGCGGCAATGGCGACGAAGTAGCTAACGATATTGAAGTGTCGGGCAGTAACTTTTATATCACCGGCGAATACGCCTCTACCACCACCAACGACGATTACCTAACCGTAAAATACGACTTAGCAGGTAATGTTGTTTGGAACAAAATATTTGATGGCGGAGACGACGACCGAGCCTCGGAGGTAAAAGCCGATGCGTCGGGTAATGTATATGTATCGGGCAGGTCGGAAGATGCCAATGCTATTTATAATGTTGTTACCATAAAATACAACGCCGCAGGCACACAACAATGGTTTAATACCTACGACAACCTAGGACGCGAAGACCGCCCCTACGATATGGTCGTTGATGGCTCGGGTAATGCTTATGTAGCCGCCGAATCATCTATCTATAGCGCCACCGACACCATTGGCGACGTAATAACCCTAAAAATAAACGCCGGCGGAGCAACCCAAGTTTGGGCACGTGTATATGCCGATACCGGTAACGGCGACGACGGCGGACGTGCCATTGGCATAGATGCATCGGGCAACGTATATACCGTTGGCTACGGATTAACCGCTAACCAAACCGATGGATTGGTGATTAAATACAACGCCACAGGCACCCAACAATGGCTACAACACTATAACGGACAAGGCGATAATACCGACAAATACCGACACCTTGTTATAGATGCAGCAGGCAATATGTACACAACAGGTTACGGTTTTAATACCGCCGAAGGACGAAACATCATCACCACAAAATACAATGCCAACGGCACTTTGGGCTGGCAACAAATATACAACAGCATACTAAACGATAACAAAAACGACGAAGGAAACGCCATTGCCCTCGACCCCGCAGGTAATATATATGTAACAGGTGTGGCTAACTCGGACCTAGTAGTAATAAAATACAGCAACGCAGGCGTACAACAATGGGTACAAAGCTACAACAATGTAGCCGACGATTTGGACGAAGGTATTGCTTGCTACGCCGATGCATCGGGCATTTATATTGCCGGACGTACCGACACCGATAGCTCGCCCAATACCAACTACGATATCCTCGTTACCAAACTTAGCTCAACAGGTACGCAACTTTGGGCACAAACCTACAACGGCACTGCCAACAGCAACGACCGCCCCGAAGCCATGACCGGCGACGCCAATGGCATTTATATTACCGGACGTAGCACCGTTGGCACCACCGAAAACATCATCACCCTAAAATATGCCCTAAACGGCACTTTAGGCTGGACAGCTAGCTATGGCACTACCACCGGCAACGACCGTGGCGATGCTATTGCTGTGCGAGGAAATGCTGTTTATGTTGGCGGACGCACCAACGGCGGCGGAACAGACGATGCTGTTACCATAAAATACAACGGCACCGGCGTGCAACAATGGGCACAAATATACACCAACATAGGCAACGACCGTATCTACGATATTGCCACCGATAGCCTTGGCTTTGTATACGTAGCCGGACAAGACAACGATGGCACCGACGACAACGTTTTGGTGATAAAATACAACAACGCAGGCGTACAACAATGGCTATCAACCTACGACAGCGGCACCGGATACGACCAAGCCAACGCCTTAGCCGTAGATTGCGCAGGTAATGTTTGGATTACCGGACGCAAACAAGATGCCGCCTTAGCCGACGATTTACTAACCATTAAATACAACGGCAAAACAGGCGCCCAAATGTGGTTAGATACCTACACCGGTAGCAACCTCGACGACGTAGGTAACGATATAGCCATTTATGGCTCGGGCACCAACAACAATATTTATGTGGTTGGAACGACCGAAACCGCCTCCACACAAGAAGACGCTCTTGCCCGCAAATACACCGAAACCATACCTGTCTTAACCATATCGCCCGCTAACCCAACTATTTGCTTGGGGCAATCGATTACCTTATCGGTATCGGGGGCAACCTTAGGGGCTTTTAAATGGAAAGACGGAGCTACCGTACTTAGCACCGACACCTTAGTTACCGTAACCCCAACCACCGCAGGTATAAAAATTTACACCTTGCAATGGAACAGCGGCACTTGCTCCGCCACCATTAACGTGCCTGTAACCGTACAAAATGCCGTTGTGCCAACCATTACAGGCAATGCCTCGGTTTGTACAGCCAACACCTATACCTACGCCGTGCAAACACCCATAAGCGGAACCACTTATACCTGGACAGTGGGCGCAGGTGGCACTATTGTAGGCAGTAACATAGGCACTTCTATTACCGTGCAATGGACAAGCGGCACCACAAGTACCGTTAGCGTAGTGGGTAATTAAACAGATAACCCTATAAAGCACAAACGCCCCAAACCTTTATGGTTTGGGGCGTTTGTTTTTGTGCTTACTACACCCCAAATAAGGTTGAGCTTGTATGCCTACCAACAAAATAAGGGCATTACCCACAATTTTTGTGGTAGTGCCATGCCAAACGCCCCAACCATGCCACACAAAACGGCAAAAATGCAAAACAATTTAGCCATTTTAAGCACACATTTGCACCAAATCACTACCTTTGCATTAAAATACATACCTATGAATATACTAGTGCTATACGCCACCGAAGATTACCCCATTTTTGAGCAATTGGATAAACATTTAGCCCTTTTGAAACGCCAAAACGTGCTAACTATTTACCACGAAAACAACATAAATGCAAGCTCCGAAACCAATGTGGAGATGAAAACCTACCTACAACAAGCCGATATAGTACTGTTGTTGGTAAGCGCCGATTTTTTGCACTCCGACGAACAGTTTGGGTATGCCCAACAAGCCCTACAACAAAACAAAACCGTAGTGCCTATAATAGCACGCCCTTGTATGTGGAACGATGCCAAATGGGGACACATAACTGCCATACCCGCCAAACCCATTAGCCAATACAACGACCCTAACCAAGGCTTTTATGATACCGTTGTTGCTTTGCGCAAAACAATAGACCCCACATACCAACCGATAGTGTACGAAGAGTACCAAAAAACCTACGATACCTACCTAAAAAACAACAGCCAACAAACGGGCGATAACAATAAAAACTACCAAGGTATAAAAGATAGTACCATTATAGACAACTCGCAAATAATTTACAACACCAACACCGCAAAAACCCTCCCCCATGAACTAAGCACCTACCTACCCCACACCGACCCCAACAAAATTGTAGGCAGACAAACAGACATAGCCAACTTACACGCCCTACTTGCCACCAACAAAGAGGTAGTATTAGTAAACGCCATTGGAGGAGTAGGCAAAACCACCCTCTTGCAACTGTACGTACACCAATACTACGACCATTATAAGCACCTATTGTGGGTAACACAACAAGACAATACCGATTTAGGCAGCGCCTTTATAACAGCTAATGGTTTGATGGACAACCTACACATAAACACCACAGCCATAGAGCCAAAAGATTGGTTTGACGAAATATTGCGCCAATTAAAAAGCATAGAGCAGCGCCCCAAGCTACTAATAATTGACAACGCCAACAACAACCTACTACACTACAAACACCTATTGCCCGCACAACCCAATTGGCACCTGTTGATAGCCTCGCGCGAGCAAATAGAAGGTTACAAACACTATGCCCTTGGCTTTTTGAGCGCCGACGATGCCCTTGCTTTGTTTTACACACACTACACCCGCCAACAAATAAGCACCCAAGACGCCGAAACCCTACTCAAAAACATAGAATACCACACCTTAACCATTGAACTATTGGCTAAAACAGCCCAAGTAATGCGCCTAAGTGCCAACGACCTGCACAAAGCCCTGCCCAACAATGCCCAAACCTACATAACCGTAGACCACCAACAAAACCTCACCGCCAAGATAGACCGAGTGTTGACTTATTTGTGCAGCATCTTTGATGTAAGCCAACTAAACCCCGACCAACTACACTTACTACAACAGTTTGCCTGCCTACCGCCCAACTTTATACCCTACGACACCCTAAGCGATATACTACAAACCGACACGCCTACAACACAAGCCCCCTTGCCCATAGTACTACAGCAATTAAGCGAAAAAGGCTGGCTAACAAGCAACACCACCACCGACACCTACAAAATGCACCCCATTATAGCCCAAGCAATACACCACAAACACCCTATTACCCTAAACAATGCCACCCCACTAATAGACACCATTACTAAAAAACTAAGCATAGACGAAACCAAAGACAACCCCACCCACAAATTTAAATGGGCGGACTACGGCAAAGCCCTATTAAGCCTTTTTGACAACAACGAAACACCCCAAATTAGCCACTTACAAAACAATTTGGCAATAGTACTACAACATTTAGGCGATTATGCCCAAGCAAAAACTCTATTACAAAAAGCAGTGGTAGCTGATGAAAAAAACTTTGGAGAAGACCACCCGAGTACTGCCGATAGCTACTCCAATTTGGCAAGCGTACTACAAGATTTAGGCGACTATACCCAAGCAAAAACCTTGTTACAAAAAGCAGTGGCATCTGATGAAAAAAACTTTGGAGAAGACCACCCGACTACTGCCACCCGCTACAACAATTTGGCATTAGTACTACGAGATTTAGGCGACTATGCCCAAGCAAAAGCGTTACTACAAAAAGCAGTGACATTTTATGAAAAAAACTTTGGAGAAAACCACCCGACTACTGCTACCTACTACAACAATTTGGCAACCATACTACAAAATTTAGGCGATTATGCCGAAGCAAAAATCTTGTTCCAAAAAGCAGTGACATTTTATGAAAAAAACTTTGGAGAAAACCACCCGACTACCGCTATTATCTATTCTAATTTGGCAATGGCACTACAAAATTTAGGCGAATATGCTGAGGCAAAAATATTGTACCAAAAAGCAGTGACATTTTATGAAAAAAACTTTGGAGAAGATCATCCGACTACCGCTATTATCTATTCTAATTTGGCAATGACACTACAACATTTAGCCGAATATGCCGAGGCAAAAATATTGTACCAAAAAGCAGTGACATTTTATGAAAAAAACTTTGGAGAAGACCATCCGACTACTACCACTCTTTGCTCTAATTTGGCATTGGCACTACAAGATTTAGGCGAATATACCCAAGCAAAAATATTGCTGCAAAAAGCAGTAGCATCTAATGAAAAAAACTTTGGAGAAGACCACCCGAGTACTGCCATACGTTACAACAATTTGGCAATGGTACTACAACATTTAGGCGACTATGCCCAAGCAAAAACTTTGTTCCAAAAAGCATTGGCATCTGATGAAAAAAACTTTGGAGAAGACCACCCGACTACTGCCACACACTACAACAATTTGGCAAGCGTACTACAAGATTTAGGCGACTATGCCCAAGCAAAAACCTTGTTCCAAAAAGCAGTGGCATCTGATGAAAAAAACTTTGGAGAAGACCACCCGAGTACTGCCGGTCGCTACAACAATTTGGCAGATATTTACTACCACGAGGGCAATATACCCCACTGCATTGCCTTAAAACAAAAAGCATTAGCCATTTACCAAAAAACCTTCCCTAATGGGCATCCACAAATAGCTGTTTGGGAGGAGAAATTGGCTGAACTGCGGGCTTTGTAGTAAAAAATACAGCGGTTAATCCCCACAAAAGTAATAATCCTACAAAAAAAACGTTAAAAAGCAACATCTATGCAACCAACTAATTTAAAAGTGCAACTTTGGTTTTAGCCCCCCTCCAACTCCCCCCAAAGGGGGGAGAGTAAAATACAAAGACATTTACTCTACTCCCCTTTGGGGAGAGAGTAAAACACAAAAGTATTAATTTTCTCCCCAAAGGGGAGAGAATTAAGTACCGTTGATTGCTCTCCCCCCGCTGGGGGAAGATTAAAATACAAAGACATTAACTTTCTCCCCAAAGGGGAGAGAGTAAAATACAAAGACATTAATTCTCTCCCCAAAGGGGAGAAAATTAAGTACAGTTGATTGCTCTCCCCCCACTGGGGGAGTTGGAGGGGGGCTTCCTCCACTTGTCCGTGCCTCTACGGACAAGCAAATTTGGGCAAATAAAATCGTTTGTGGGGACACAAACAACAGAGTATGTTGGTTTTGATAGCTTAAACTAAATAGTTACTAAAAAATTAAGCACATTTAATAATCCTGCTACCTTTTTAGGAGCTTAAAAGCGGCTTGTATAGCACATTTACACATTACATGGCTATTTTTGCTTGTTAAGTGTGTATTTTTACAAAAAAAAAGTGTTTTATTATAGCTGTCTTGCTACTCATCTGTCGCGTCTTGCTGCTCATCTGTCGCGTCTTGCTGCTCATCTGTCGCGTCTTGCTGCTCATCTGTCGCGTCTTGCTGCTCATCTGTCGCGTCTTGCTGCTCATCTGTCGCGTCTTGCTGCTCATCTGTCGCGTCTTGCTGCTCATCTGTCGCGTCTTGCTGCTCATCTGTCGCGTCTTGCTACTCATCTGTCGCGTCTTGCTGCTCATCTGCCGCGTCTTGCTGCTCATCTGCCGTGTCTTGCTGCTCATCTGTCGCGTCTTGCTGCTCATCTGTCGCGTCTTGCTGCTCATCTGTCGCGTCTTGCTGCTCATCTGTCGCGTCTTGCTGCTCATCTGTCGCGTCTTGCTGCTTTAAAAACAAATTAAGGTTTTCTTTCTTGCCGAACCCAATCAACATCTTTATCTTTATACTTTTAAACGATTAAAACCGTATTATTATGGCTCGATTTAGTAAATTCCTGGCCTCAAGCCGAGTTCACCAAGTGGGCGAAAGGCATTTACGACCTTTTATCGCTCAACCTTACGTCGTTTACCGAGTTCGACGCGGTGCGCTTTACGGCAGCTTACCTAATAGCATTTAACGATGCCATTACTGTTTGCCAAAACACCCTTGATAGTGAAACGCTCATTGATTTGCAATCGGCACGCACCCTAAACGTAGAAAATGCCATGAAAGCATTGCGCGACGATTACCGCGATTTGCGCTATTTTGTAAAAAAAGTGTATCCAACCAACGAAGCCCGCCAGAATGCCTACGGCTTGGACACTTATGGCAAGATAGCCTACAACGATGCCGAACTTGCCAAGTTTGTACGCCAATTGTTGGTGCTATTATCTACCGACCAAGCCTTGTTTAGCGAGCAAGGTTGGACACAAACCCACACCGACAATATGGCGTTGCACTTAAAAGAATTAGATAGCTCGGTGGCGCAAAAAAGTTTAGGTGGGTCGGGCAACCTTATCAGCACCGCCGACCGCACCATAGTGTTCGAAACGCTTTGGGATTTTACCGCCCAAACTCGCGAGGCGGCACATAGGGTGTACAAAAACGATGAAACGCGTTTGAGTTTGTACCTATTACCCATCAAACGAACCAGCAACAAAGATGCACTTATTGCTACCCGCACTGCCCGCGTAGCCTTGTCTAACATCAACGCCGATGCCCTTTTGTCGGTACAAAATATTGGCACTGTGCCTATCATGATTTGGGCAGGCGAGCAAGTATCTGACCCACGCCCCGCCGCCGCCCGTCTTGTTGCCCCCACCGAAACATGGGTAGGCAAAGCCAGCTTAATAACCGACGGCAAAACAGGTAATTTGTTTGTTGCCAACGACAACAATCAAACGCCCGGCAAATACGAAATTACCGTGTTGGATAACAGCGAAGAAGAATAAGCATTGCTTGTTGTTTATTGCTGATTGGTAATCGATAAAAAATAACCGCTGTTAGGGTATTGTACCTTAACAGCGGTTTCTGTTGTCTATTTACTCAAATCCTGAACCT
Organism: Sphingobacteriales bacterium; assembly: GCA_016718845.1. Classification (GTDB taxonomy): domain Bacteria; phylum Bacteroidota; class Bacteroidia; order Chitinophagales; family UBA2359; genus JAEUUX01. The sequence continues at coordinate 22,615 of JADKCK010000107.1, read as the reverse complement.
TGATAACAACAAACATTTGCCCCAAATACTAAAAATTTAGGGCAGATGCAGTGCAAACCTATTAATCTTTACTAACATTTTTAGCTTTGTCAATCAATGTTATAAACTCGGCTCGGTAGCCCTCGGCATCTTCGCCTTTGGCGTTGGTAGCCATGGTGCGTGCCATATTGTAAGTGCCTGTGCCTTTATACGCCGACTTGCGCAACAGCATACCCGCCAAAGCCACCGACGATGCAAAACGGATATTGTTTGATGCTTGCTCAAAAGTTTGCGGTTGGTTGTTTTGGGTATGCACCATTTCTATGCTTTTGTCCGATTGTGGCGGTTTGTACCTAAATTTTACGGTACATAGCTCGTTTGTTTGTTGTGCAGTGGCTTGGGTGTCGGTAGTTTGGTATTTTAGGTTGGGGCTTTTTCTAACCAAATTGGTTTTTACGCCTACGGGTATAATTTCGTAGAGCGCCGTTACGGTATGCCCTGCCCCTAATTCGCCTGCATCTTTGGTGTCGTCTTCAAAATCTTCGGCGGCAAGCAATCGGTTTTCGTAGCCAATCAATCGGTAGCCTTGCACTTTGGTTGGGTTAAACTCTATTTGTATTTTTACATCTTTGGCAATAGTTAATAATGTACCGCCCATTTCTTTGGTTAGTACTTTTTTAGCTTCGTTTTCGTTGTCTATATAGGCATAATTACCATTGCCTTTATCGGCTAAGGTTTCCATCTTAGAGTCTTTGTAGTTACCGCCGCCAAAGCCCAAACAGCTAAGGTACACCCCCGATTTTCGTTTTTCGGTTATTAGGCGTTCCATTTCGGCATCTGACGAGGTGCCTACGTTAAAGTCGCCATCGGTGGCTAAGATGATGCGGTTGTTGCCTTCTTTCATAAAGTTTTGTGCTGCCACTTTATAAGCCAATGCAATACCCTCGCCGCCTGCTGTCGAGCCGCCTGCCTCTAATCGAGACAAAGCATCAAGGATTTTTGTTTTTTCGTTGCCGTGTGTAGGCGGTAAAACCAAGCCTGCTGCACCCGCATATACCACCACCGACACCACATCTTGCTCGCGCAAACCATCGGTTAGCATTCTAAAAGCCTGTTTTAACAGCGGCAGTTTATTGGCATCGTTCATAGACCCCGATACGTCTAACAAAAACACTAAGTTGTTGGGTGGCAGATTGGCATTACTTACTGTTTTGCCTTGCAAACCGATAGACAACAATTGGTGTTGTGCGTTCCAGGGGCAGGCGGCAAGCTCGGTGTTGATAGAAAACGGGTGTTGGTCGGCGGGTTGCGGATAATTGTAGTTAAAATAGTTAATCATCTCCTCGATACGCACAGCACCGGCAGGGGGTGCTTGTCCATCGTTCAAAAAGCGGCGTATGTTGGCATAAGCAGCCCTATCTACATCTATCGAAAAGGTAGACAAGGCTTGACTACGGGGGTCAGTAAATGCGTTTTCGTAGATGATGTTGTAGGCTTCGGTGTTCATTTCTTCGTCTTCGTCTTCGCGTATCAAAGACTCGGGTTGGGCTTGCATACCATCGTTTGGCAAAGGTGTTACTGCCGGTTTGGATAGTTTGTCGTACAAAATGGTCGGTTCGGATACCATAGCGGGTGCCGAAGAATGCATCAAAGCGTCCTCTCCGTTTCTGGTACTATTGCAACCAACAACAAATACTAACGCAAATAAAATAACAAGGTACTGTTTCATAGCAAAAATTTATGGAGTGATGAATAATTTTGGGTTGATGACGGAATAAGGATAAGCCGCACAAACCAATAACACAAAGATAACGACAAAAACGAGCTAAGGGTTGCCAATTAAATGTTAATTATTGGGTTTAGGGTGTTAATAAGACGTTAATTTGTGCTATTAGGCATTAGTTTGGTTGTTTTTGGGGCTTACGATACCCTATAAAGCTGCCTATGTAGCTCATCTTCCACAAAAAAGGCACTAAATACACCATTTATACTATTTGTGTGTTTAGTAGTTGTTTAAGCAAATGGTGTTGGGTAAGAGCAGTGCTAAAATAAAACCGCTAAGGCACTAAGAGAACAACATGTTTCTTAGTGCCTTAGCGGTTAATACTACGTATTGGGTTCAAAAAGTGGTATGCGGCAGTATCTATTTTAAGGCTTACTTAGTGGTTATTCTATTTAATGTTGTCGGGTGAATTGAGCAGCCAACTACTACTTTAATGCCAACATCAAACTACCAACATTGTCCGTTTTTGGTGGGTTAGCCCCCCTCCAACTCCCCCCACGGGGGGAGAGCTATCAGTTTTATTTGCACCCGATAGTATTAAGTTGAGCAACTACTTAGTGTCTTAGTGGTAAAAATTAAGTGTCAAACTCAAAAAAAAATTACCCGACAGTATTAAGTTGAATGACTACTTAGTGTGTTTGCAAATTGTTGTTTGATAGTCTATATACTGTCACATTAGTTTGATGTCGACCTTGTTAAGCAATTAGATTTTGAATAGCATCTGGCAAAAAGCTATTTGGGTTAGCTCGTTCCCAATCTTGTCGGTAGTGTTCGGGTACAGTTTGGGCTTGTAGCAAGCAATTGGCAGATATGTAGGGATAAATTTCGTCGTATCGCAACACATTGCGCATATTTACGCGGCGGTTTATCATGCTGCGGTTTATTTTTTGGGGATTCTCTAAACCTGCGGCAGCCAGTAGTTCTACAAAACACTTAACGGTTTCTTTATGAAAACTTGCTACTCTTGCTCGTTTATCCTCTACCACCAAGCCTTTTACTAATTCGGGGTCTTGGGTAGCAACACCTGTTGGGCAAGTGTTTTTGTTGCATTCAAGGGCTTGTATGCAGCCTAATGCCATCATCATGGCTCGGGCGCTGTAGCAGGCATCGGCGCCTAATGCCATTGCTCTGAACAAGTGGTAAGCGGTAATAATTTTACCGGCTGTAAATATTTTGATATCTTGGCGTAATCCAAAGCCAGTTAGGGCATCGTGTACAAAAGCCAAGCCTTCTTTAAAAGGCATGCCCACCGAGTCGGAGAATTCGATAGGGGCGGCACCTGTTCCGCCTTCGCCGCCATCAACGGTAATAAAATCGGGGGTTATACCTGTTTGTATCATTGCCTTGCAAATGGCGAAAAATTCGTATTTCGAGCCGATACACAATTTAAAGCCAATAGGTTTGCCGCCCGACAATTGGCGCATTTGCCCTATCAGTTGCATCATTTGGGTGGGGGTGCTAAAGGCAGTGTGGTAAGGCGGCGATAACACTTGGGTGTATGGCTCAACACCGCGTATTTGGGCAATTTCGGGGGTGTTTTTTTTGGCGGGTAAGATGCCTCCATGCCCTGGTTTAGCCCCTTGCGATAGTTTTAACTCTATCATTTTTACTTGCGGCAAGTTGGCGCGTTTAGCAAACTCCTCGGGCGAGAATTTACCATCTTTACTTCGGCTGCCAAAGTAACCTGTACCAACTTGGTAGATTAGGTCGCCGCCTTGGCTTAAGTGGTGCGGACTTATGCCACCCTCGCCGGTATTGTGTGCAAAGCCGCCTAATTCAGCGGCTCCGTTTAAAGCCAATACTGCGTTAATGCTCAGCGAGCCAAAACTCATTGCCGATACATTGTATACGCTAGCGCTGTAGGGTTGTTTGCAGTGGGGACCTCCTACTACAACGCGCGGGTTTTGGTTGATGTGGTGCGGGTCGAGGGAGCCAATAGAGTGGTTCATCCATTCGTAGCCTTGTTCGTACACATCTAGTTGTGTGCCAAAGGCTGCGGTGTCTAGTTCTTTTTTTGCACGTTGATACACCACCGAGCGTTGTGTGCGGCTAAAAGGTCGTCCGTCAATATCCGATTCAACAAAGTACTGGTACATTTTGGGTCGAAGTACTTCCATGATATAACGCCCGCGCCCCAAGACAGGGAAATTGCGCATAATGGCGTGTTTTCCTTGTATCATATCGTACCAGCCCAGCAACAATATGGGCGTTAGTGGCACTAACAGATACCAAAACGGATACCATAAATAGCCTAAAAGGGCTATAACAGCAAGTGATACGAGGGTAAAATAAACAAAATCGTTGCGCATAAAGGTAAATTGGTTAAAATGAGCCATTTAAAGGGGCTAAGTTAGGTATATTTTGGGTACTGTACAATATTTGTGCCGATTAGGGTAGAAAAAATGTTTTGAAGAGTGGTTTTCATCCCCCTTGAGCAGTAATTTATTATTTAGCATTGCCAACTGATACGCCAATTGCCAAATTTTGCCTATCTTTACGCCCCAAATAAACAACAACACTAACACACATGTTTTTAGAACCTTCTGTAAAAAAGGGTTGGATAGAAGTTATCTGTGGCTCTATGTTTTCGGGCAAAACCGAAGAGTTACTTAGGCGTTTGCGGCGCGTAGTAATTGCTAATCAAGAGGTGCAAATTTTTAAACCCTCAATAGACACACGCTACGACGAAACACGTATCGTATCGCACGATTCAAAATCTATCCCTTCGCTTCCGGTCGAAAACTCGGCTGATATACTCAAATATGCAGGCAACGCCGAAGTAATTGCCATTGACGAAGCCCAATTTTTCGACGACCAACTGCCACACGTTTGCGAAACCTTAGCCCTACGTGGTGTGCGCGTAATTGTGGCAGGCTTGGACATGGATTTTTTAGGCAAACCCTTTGGCTCTATGCCACATTTATTGTCTACTGCCGAGTATGTTACCAAACTACACGCTATTTGTGTGTGTTGCGGGCAATTGGCTACCCATTCGTATCGCAAATCGGCTAATGCCGAGCAAATTGCCTTAGGTGCTACCGACATCTACGAGGCACGTTGCCGCGTTTGTTATCATCAACACGACCAGCCCCACACGCATAGCTCTGGCACAATACCCGTTGATATGGCGGGATAGCTTTGGGCTTTCGGTTACTGGCTTTCCGTGCAACAATCCAAACTTACTTAAATTTTGGTATTGATGAGCAGCGGACAGCTAACAGCGGACAGCGGATAGCCAGAAGCGGACAGCCAACAGCGAAAAACATTATACATCATTAAAAATCATCAACCATGACACCAAAAAAACATTGGCTATTAGCCCTACTTTTAGTAGTTTTTAACTTATCTGCTTGCGGCGGCGGTAATCCGCAAAGCAACGAAGAACAACAACAACAGCAACAACTGCGCGACCAAGGCGTATACGAACCCGAGGAAGATACCACCAACGTAGTTGATGAGCAAAAAGATGCCGACGAAGAGGGAGAACAAGATACCGACGAAGAAAAATAAATACCCAAACACCAACTTCCGAAGTTAAGTTTGACTTCGGAAGTTAATTGTAGAACATCATCTCAAATACCTATTTTAATGCAATTTCTTATTGTTGGCTTGGGCAATATTGGCTCGGAGTACGAACACACCCGCCACAACATTGGCTTTGAGGTAATGGATTTTTTAGCCAAACAACAAAACGTTAGTTGGTTACTCGAACGCCATGCCCACAAAACACAATTTAACCACAAAGGTCATACTTTTCATCTGCTAAAACCCACCACTTACATGAACCTAAGTGGCAAAGCCGTGCGTTATTGGTTGCAAGAGTTAAAACTTAAACAAGATAACTTATTGGTGGTGCTAGATGATTTAGCCCTTGATTTAGGCAAAATACGCCTTAGAGCAAAAGGCAGCGATGGCGGACATAACGGGCTAAAAAGTATCACCGAACTGCTGGGCAACAATGCCTATCCGCGCCTGCGGTTTGGTATTGGCAATAATTTTCATAGCGGAAAACAGGTACAGTTTGTATTGGGCAAATGGACCAACAACGAGTGGGCAGAACTGCAAATACCCATAGAGCAAGCCGCTAATGCTTGCCTCGACTTTGGACTGATTGGCATAGAACGCACCATGAACGTTATCAACACTAAAAAGTAATCGAAGTTTATTAGTGATAGCAAAAACTATTTACCATCTACAATTTACCCCTTACTATGGCATACAGCAAATTTACTTGGAAACTACTGAAAGATAAATTTGGTATAAAATCTCAAGAACGACAACTATTTAACAACGTTTCGGTTGTTACCCCTTCCGATTTTCTGTTGCAATTACTAAAGCGTAATTCGCATGTGCAGTTGCTGTCCGAAAAAGCTCGTTCAGAGGCTATAGTTCAACCAATATTGGTTGAATTAGTTGAACAAAATCATCAATCTTTTACATTGTATTCGGGTGTTGAATTACCTGCAGATAAAAAAAACGGATTAAGCGGCGAATGTGATTTTTTGTTGGGCAACGAACCCAAAGTTGTAGGACTTAGCCCGCCCATCTTTACCACCGTCGAAGCTAAAAAGGCAGATATAGACTTAGGTTTAGAACAATGCGCCGCTCAAATGTTGGGCGCACGCATCTACAACCAAAAAAACGATACCCTCATCGAAACCATTTATGGCTGTGTAACAACTGGTAGAGATTGGCAATTTATGTTGCTCGAAGGTAATATGGTGTATGTGGATACCGATATGTATTTTATCAACAACATACCGCTGTTGCTTGGCGTATTGCAAACTATCGTTGATTTTTACCCAAAACCTAAACTATAAATAATTAATAGCCGCCCAAAGTTTCTTAACCTACTTCACCTCCACATCCATGACACCACTTGCCCCCGATATTAGCAAATACCTAGTAAACCTATTGCATGGCACAGCGCTGCGCACCCACGAAGCCATACAAACACCCCGACAAGGTATTTTAGAATTGGGCGAATGGTACAGCTTTTTACTCAAAGAACTAACTAAAACCGAAACCCAATCTTTCCCGAGCAGCTATGCCCGCTCTGTTTTTGTTTTCGACCACTACCAAGTACCTAAACGTTTGGTGGGGCGCTTGTATAGTTTGCAACGCTCTATTACCGACATTGCCTATAACCGCTACGAGGTATTGCCCAAACACTATCAATATTTTTTGCAAACCATCTGTCAGGCTTTTGCATTTTTTACCCAACAAAACTTGCCCGATGTACTACTGCCCTACTACGCCTCCGCCGCCACCGACGAAGACGTTTTGGCAGATTTAGCCACCGAACAAATCAACGATGCCGATACCATACCCCTGCTAAAAGCCGTAGTAACACACATTGGCAAAGTAAAAACAAGCACCCACAACAACCGCTCGTTTTTTAGATTAACCTGCTCAACCGACAACTATACTAAGGTTTACGTGTATCTTTGGCAAGATTTTACCTACCTTCAATCTATCCTTTGGCAATATGCCCGCATCAATTTTACCCAACTGCTAACCAAAGAAGCAATTGTTGATGATGCCGATGCCGACAAAGAAATACCCGTTTATACCGCATCTGCCGACACCTTAGTTGTCCTCGACCCCGATTACCTGATTGATGCCTCTACCATTGCCGGTTGTAGGCTTAGGTTTAGCGCCAACCCCTTATATTATTTAGTGCAAAAATTTCAGGGAGGACAATCAACCAACATACATTTTGTGAAAGGAAACATGGTTAACATCTACCTCGACCAATACTTTATGGGCGAAAGCCTAAGCGCCGCCGAGATATTTGACAACCAAGTAGCTAGTAGCCCTTTTTATGCCTTGGTGCTAACCCAAGAAATGAAAAACCAAGTTATACACGAGGCTCAGGCTCATTTCTTAACCCTTCACAACGACTTTTTAACCCAATACAAAAACCATAAACTACTGCTCGAACCTACCTTTTTGTCCGAGGTCTTTGGTTTGCGCGGACGCTTAGACCTGCTTGTTGAATACGAAGACCAACCCAACCGACAAGACGTTATTGAGTTAAAAACAAGCCGCGACCCTAAAAATTTTGGTAAAGATATTGACGAAAAAGATGCCTATCAAGCCGCCTGCTACAGCTTATTGCTCGAAAGTGCCAACCCGCAACGTACCGGTACAAGCTCTATCTTGTACTCGGCATCGGCACCAAACCACAACCCCCTGCGCAACTCGCCAAACGATACCAACACCAAACGAAGCCTACTGAAAATAAGAAACTACATCGTTTTTTTTGAACACCAGCTAACCATCGAGCCTAAAAAAGTACTCGATGCTATATCAATTAGTAAATTCCAAGACAACGGTTTGTGGCAAAACCAAATTAATGATGTAGTCAAATTCGCAAAAATCTCGACGATGCAACGCCACTAGAACGTGATTATTTTTACGAGTATGTGCGATTTACCGCCCGCGAACAACGAGTAGCCAAGGTAGGTGCTAACAACGAGCGCAACAGCGAAGGCTTTGCAGCACTCTGGAACAACTCATTGTCAACCAAAGAACAATCGCACAGCATTATCGCTTTTTTACAATTTAACGAACTTTTTTTGGACGATAACGGCAACAAACAACTCCGCTTTTTAAAACACCCAACCGAACACTGCCCATCTCTACCTTCCGAACAGGCGATTTTATACTGCTTTATCCACACAACACCGACCAATCGCTACAGCCCACCCAACACCAAGTTATAAAGTGTAGCATAAAAGACAATAACAGCACCGAGCTAATTATTGCACCTTTTAACCCCTATTTCGACACCACCTATTTTACCCAATACGAATACTGGGCAGTTGAACCCGAATTAGCCGAAATAGGGTTTGGCGCTATGTACGTTTCTTTACTAGATTTTTTGGGCAAACAACCCGAAAAACGCAACCTACTGCTAGGTTTACAAGCACCCAAATATAACCCTAACCACATACCCGTAACCGCCCAAGAATTAAAACTCCAACAAGTACATCTGCTTAACCAAATTTTGGCAGCCAAAGATTACTTTTTGTTGCAAGGTCCGCCCGGCACTGGCAAAACAAAAGTAATGCTAAAAGAGTTGGTCATAAATTTACTAAATAATCCATCCGAAAAAATTATTTTGTTGGCTTATACCAACCGCGCCGTCGATGAAATTTGCGAAGCAATAGAACTAATACCCGATAAACCCTTCTTTTTGCGATTAGGTCACTCCGAAACCACCGACTATAAAGAAGCCCTACTGTCGAAACATGCCCGCAACAAACCCCTCAACGATATTAAACGCCTGATAGAAACCTGCCGTATTTTTGTAGGCACTGTACTAACCTGTCAGCGCAACCCCGATTTACACGAACACCTGCATTTTACAACCGCCATCATCGACGAGGCATCGCAACTTTTAGAACCCCAAATTATTGGCATTTTGGGTAGTGTAGATAAATTTGTGCTTATTGGCGATGAAAAACAACTACCCGCTGTTGTCACCCAAAACGACCCAAGCACCAACGATAGTGTTATACCAGCACAATCCGAGCATCTGCACGCCATTGGCATACACAATTTAGCCCGCTCTATGTTTGAACGGCTGTTAGAAAACTGCCAAAAAAACGGCTGGACACACGCCTACGGTATGCTAAAAGACCAAGGACGGATGCACGCCGATATACTAACTTTCCCGAACAAACAATACTACAACAACAACCTACAAACCCTTGCCGATTGGCAACATGAGCCATTAGACATAAAACACGATATTTTTGGGAAATCGCGCATGGCATTTATCAACACCCAAGCCGAAAACCGACGCAACGTTAACCTAAGCGAAGCCGACACGGTAGTGCAACTAATCATGGAGGCTTACGAACTATTCGAAGCCGATTTTGACACCGAAACATTGGGCGTAATAACCCCTTATAGGGCGCAAATTGCCGAAATACGAAGCCGTTTATTAGAAAAATCGCCCCGTTTGTACAACCTTGTTACGGTTGATACCGTCGAAAGGTATCAGGGTAGCCAACGCCGAATCATCATCATATCCATGGCAGTTAACAATGCGTATCAACTAAAAAACCTACACGTACTAAACGACGACGGAACGGTAGATAAAAAACTAAACGTGGCTATTACCCGCGCCCGCGAGCATTTAGTTATAGTTGGTTGCTCCGAAATACTAAGTCAAAGCCCCATCTACAACGCCCTTTTGCAGTTTTTGGAAGATTAATTCCACCTCATCAATCAATAAGTCATCGTCTATGATAGCCCATTTACGTTTCCCGATTGGTACATTTGTTTTTCCCGAAAACATTACCGACCAACAATATCAACAATATGTAGCCGATATTGAGGCATTGCCGCAGCGCCTTGAGTTATTAGTGCTGCCGCTAAACAACACACAGTTAGATACCCCTTACCGCCCCGATGGTTGGACAATTAGACAAGTAGTACATCATTTGGCAGATAGCCACATCAACTCGTTTTGCCGCTTTAAATTTGCCCTAACCCAAACCGAACCTACCATAAAACCCTACCCCGAAGAACTTTGGGCAGAAACACCCGATGCCAAAACTATGCCCATAGAGCCATCGCTGCAAATATTAACAGGTTTACACCAACGCTGGACGGTTTTGCTAAACAGCCTAAATGCCACCCAACGACAACGCACCTTTAAACATCCGCAACACACAAAATTATTTACCATCGATATAGCTACTGCCATGTATGCTTGGCACTCAAATCATCATTTGGCACACATACAAAACTTGACAACTAAAATGGGGTGGTAAGTTAACATCTTGTGCAAAGTAAGTAGCTTGCAGCCCGTAGCCCTTTTACAGCTATCTTAAGTAAAAAAAACTTGACAAACACACCAATTTTAACAAAAAACTCCGATATTTGCACGTTTTTTAGTCATGCCCTAATTATCTAACCAATCAATTTACATTTAGCCCAAACACATGAGCAGTTATTCGTACATATCCAACGCACACCCCTCCTACATAGATGCCCTTTACCGCGATTATCAAACCGACGCTAACTCGGTAGATAACCAATGGCGTAGCTTTTTTGAGGGATTTGAATTCGCCACAAACTACCAAAACGGTAGCAGCACAGCAAGCAATCAAACAGCAAACCATGCCACCGATGCAGCAACCTTAGCAAAAGAACTAAAAGTATTTAGCCTAATAAACGGATATCGCCACAAAGGACACTTATTGGCAAAAACTAATCCTGTACGCCCCCGCCGCAACAGAAACGAACACTTAGCCCTAAAAGATTATGGCTTAACCGATGCCGACCTACCACAAACATTTGCCGTAGGTAGCGAAATTGGATTAGCTAATGCCACACTTGCCCAAATTATCGAACAATTAGAAATACTCTATTGCGGCTCTATTGGCATTGAGTATGGTTATATTACCAATCCCGAAGCCCAACAATGGCTTAAAGAACGTTTTGAAAACCGCGTAAAAGGATACGGATTTAAAAACGAACAAAAAATGCGCATCTTGCACAAACTAAACGAAACCGTGGTGTTTGAGCGCTTTTTACACCAAAAGTTTGTTGGACAAAAACGCTTTTCGCTCGAAGGTGGCGAAACCACCATTCCTGCCCTTGATGCCATTATCAACAAAGCATCAGAAAACGAGGTAGAAGAAATAGTAATAGGTATGGCTCATCGCGGACGATTAAACGTGCTGGTAAACATTATGGGCAAAAGCTACTCAAATGTATTTACCGAATTTGAAGGCGATGTACCCCAAAACTCTACCATGGGCTCGGGCGATGTAAAATACCATTTAGGTTACTCATCGTTGATGGAAACAGATAAAGGCAAACAAATTTACCTAAAATTAGTGCCTAACCCCTCGCACTTAGAGGCTGCCGACCCCGTTGTGGAAGGTTTTGCAAGAGCCAAAACCGATGGCGTTTATGCACACAACCGCAACAAAATATTGCCCATACTAATACATGGCGATGCAGCCGTAGCAGGGCAAGGTGTAGTGTACGAAATATTGCAAATGTCACAACTCGAAGGCTACTATACAGGCGGTACCGTTCATTTTGTAATTAATAACCAAATAGGATTTACCACCAACTTCGAAGATGCACGCTCGGCAGACTACTCGACCAGCTTGGCACAAATTATCAAAGCACCCGTTTTTCATGTCAATGGCGATGATGTAGAAGCCGTTATTTTTGTGTGCGAATTAGCCACCGAGTATCGCCAAAAATTTAATACCGATGTGTTTATCGACATGGTGTGCTACCGCAAATATGGACATAACGAGGGCGACGACCCACAATTTACCCAACCCACACTCTATAAACTAATTGCCAAACTCAAAAACCCGCGCGACTTATACTCCGAAACATTAACACAACGCGGCGAAATTGATGCCCAAATTGCCCAAGAAATGGACAAAGAATTTTGGCAACAACTTCAAGTAGACCTTGACCTAACCAAACAAAAACAACTGCCTTATACCTACCAAGAACCCGAATTGGCATGGAAAGCACTGCGCCGTTCTGTACCAACCGATTTTGAGCAATCGCCCATAACAGGTTTGTCTAAAGAAACAATTAATCAACTTGCCGAAGGTTTATCAATTATCCCAACCGATTTTCATCCACTACCCAAAGCACAACGCCAAATTGAGCAAAACCGCAAAACCATGCGCGACAACAAAACCCTTAACTGGGCTGCCGCCGAACTAATGGCTTACGGCTCGTTGTTGCTCGAAGGTCAAAACGTGCGCATGAGCGGACAAGATGTTAAACGCGGTACATTCTCGCACCGCCACGCTGTATTGTTCGACGAAGAAACCGCCCAAGAATACAACCGACTAAACAACTTGGCAGATAAACAAGGTAAGTTTCTAATCTACAACTCCTTTTTATCCGAGTACGCCGTTTTAGGCTTCGAGTATGGCTACTCCCTCGCATCGCCCGATACCCTAACAATCTGGGAAGCCCAATTTGGCGACTTTGCCAATGGTGCTCAAATCATCATCGACCAATTTGTTGCCTCGTCCGAAAGCAAATGGCAACGTATGAGCGGTATTGTTATGCTGCTACCACATGGCTACGAAGGGCAAGGACCCGAACACTCAAGCGCACGCCTCGAACGCTTTTTGCAACTTTGCGCCGAAGACAACATCTGCGTAGCTAACATCACCGAACCCGCCAATTTGTTTCATGCACTGCGCCGCCAACAACACCGCCCTTTCCGTAAACCATTGATAATCATGACCCCCAAATCAATGCTTAGGGTTTACGAATCAAGCATTTTTGACGTGATGGATAATACCCGTTTCCGCGAAATAATAGACGACCACACCATCGAAAATACCAAAAAAGTGCGCCGTGTTGTGTTATGCTCTGGTAAAATTTGGCAAGATTTACAAAAATACCGCACCGAAAACAACATAACCGACATAGCCTTAGTACGCCTAGAACAACTTTACCCCATCGCCCACAAACAACTAAACGACATTGTTGCCCGTTATCCCAAAAAAACCGAGTTTGTTTGGGTGCAAGAAGAACCCGCTAACGCAGGGGCATGGTCGTTCATCAACCAAAACCTACCCGACCTAAAACTGCGCTACATAGGCAGGGCAGCAAGTGCATCGCCCGCCACAGGTTTCGCCAAAAAACACGCCGCCGAACAAGCCGACATCATACAGCAAACGTTTGCTTAGTAGCTAAAAATACCAAAACACCTGTTGGGATTAAAACCTAACAGGTGTTTTTGATATCGATTTTCGACTCTCCGCTACAGCTCAGAAGTGAAATTTCTGGCTAAATAAAGCACTTTTCAATATTCACATCAAAATGGCAATATATAGCCTGCAACCGAGCGCTTATATTTAGGGATTATTAAACTTTTTCAACACCTCGTAAGGCTGTATAAATCGCCCTGTTTCTTTGGTGTTTTGTGTTTCGATACCTGTTGAATGTAGTATTTCATACACATCTTGGGTAGTAAGCAATGGGTTTATGGCTTTCATGATGCCTACTATACCTGCCACATAAGGCGTTGCCATCGAGGTTCCGCTATTCGACTTGTACTGATTGTTGGGGATAGTAGAGTATATATTTACACCCGGAGCCGCTATGCCATAACTAATATCCGTAACCCAATTAGAAAAACTAGCTTTTTTAAGCTGATTATCAACAGCCGAAACAGTAATTACCCCCTTGCAACTTGCCGGAACTACCTTTTTAGCATTTTGCCCTTCGTTGCCCGCTGCTACTACCACAATAGCACCTTTATCGTTGGCATATTTAATGGCAACATCGTAAGCTCGTTGTTTTTCTGCCCTTTTGGGACCACCCAACGACATGGAAATAACATCAACCTTGTTATCTGCTGCTTCTATGATGCCCGCTATGATACTTTGTTCGGTACCCATACCATTATCGTCCAAAACTTTTATACTGGTTACTTGCACAAAATTACCTGCTGTAGCAAACGATGCAATACCCAACTGATTGTTAGAGGTAGCCGCCGCAATGCCTGCACAATGGGTTCCGTGGCTTTGTTTATCAATATCGTATTGGCTATTTATCGAAAAAAAGTTGTCCTTTATGTCCTCGTGATTAGCATCAACACCTGTATCGAGAATAGCAACTTTGGCTTTTTTTTGCGGTACTATCTTAGCCGTATTTACATAGCTGTAAAACTCCTTGAAATTCATTTGGTCAAATGCCCAAAGTTCATCTAAATGAGGGTCGTTAATGGCATAATTTGAGGTAGACAACAATTTAGCTCGTTTTTGTGTTTTTAGCTCGTTAGGGTCTAACGAAAGCACTTCGTTTAGCTCTTCATCGTCTGTTTTACCGCTTTTGTGCAACAACGATAGTATTTCGTTTAGTTTACCTTCGTATTTTGTTGGCACATCAACCACATAATAATCGTCTAATTCTGTAATTTCGGTATTTATCACCTCTGGGAAAGCTTTTTTTACCTTCACTTCATATACCGACAACATCTTTGTTAATTCAGTAAGTTCGGCGGGGTTTTTAATATCAAACAGTATCTCGGCATTAGTAGCTACCTCTATATTAGGGGCAGATGATGATGAAACGAAACTACTTTTAAGGGTATTGTAATAGCTGTAATAGCTACCTAATATAATGCCTACCACCAAATACAAGTGATTAATGCCTCTGCTTGACATTTTTTTTGACAAATAGGTAGTTACCAACAAGCCCAACAACTCGCGGGGCAATAGCCACAGTAATTTATGGCTTAGTACATCTTCTACAAAAACAAACGAAATTAGATAGGACACCAAAGAAAAGGCAAATAAATATTGTGGGATTTTCTTGCCCAGTATGTTTTTCTGAAAGAAAAACCAAAGTACTATCGAAATGGCAAGCGCTATAAACGATAAGGCGTAAAGTGTAGCAAACATGGTTGTATTTTTAGGTTACAAAAATAGGATTATTAAATTGGGATTATAGCAGCGTATACGACACTATTTTTATCGAACTGCCCGTCATAAAAATAGAGAATGTTGGTGCTATCTTTTCTACTAAAGCCTCAATTTTAAGACCTTCGACCTTTAATGCAGTTGGAATATCGTCAATCCGCCATTTTTTATAGCGTTTATCTACCAAGTACCAAACGCCCGTTTCGAGGTTTTCGTACTTTATCTTGCCTATTATTTTCTTCTGTTTCATGCTTTTTGTTGTTTAGCTAATTAAGATAACACACACAAAGGCTACTTTACAAAAAGCAATGCAAATGTGCGTGTTTAAACAATACAAAGTTACCTCTTTTTTTCAACAAAACACTTATTTCGAGTCGTTATTTTTGTTTATTTGCCATTTTGGGGTATCTTTGCCTCAAATTTATGCTTGTGTGCCAACTAAATCCAACAACAATTACCCGTTTGCTGCACACATAATCAGGCAGTTATTGTTTTGTTTACAAGGTACAAATCAATCTTTACAAAACTAATAGGGCTAAGAGATAAAAAATTGCCCAATAGTTCGTAACTTCGCGCCCAAATAGCATTCAATCCAACTTAAATAAGTAGCTATCCCTACAAAACAACGACCTACGCCCAACTCTGTGCTATCTTTCTACCTAACAACAACAACAGTCAATATATGCCTATCATCGAAATTAAAGTTCCCAGCGTTGGTGAATCTATCACCGAAGTAACCCTATCCCGATTAGTAGTACCTAACGGAAGTGTAGTAGCTATGGACGATTTGCTCTGCGAATTCGAATCGGACAAAGCAAACTTTGAACTAAACGCCGAAGCAGCCGGCACCGTCCAGTTTTTAGCCAACGAAGGCGACGACGTGAAAGTGGGTAGCATCATCTGTACCATAAACACCGATGCCGCCGCAGCTAACAACACCGCACCACCTACTGCACAAAAAACTATTGTAGAAACAACTACAACAACAACACCCAGCACCGAAACAAAAACAACCTACGCCACCGGACACGCATCGCCCGCCGCCGCTAAAATGTTGGAAGAAGCCAACATAGACCCCAAAAACATAAAAGGCACAGGTCCCGACGGACGAATTACCAAAGAAGATGTACAAATCTACATCGAACAACAACAAAAAACACCCGCACCACAAGAAAAAACAACTACGCCCGAAGCAAAAATAACCACGCCCGAAACAAAAACAACTACACCACAAGCACCAACACCACAAGCCGGAGCAAGAAGCCAACGACGCGAAAAAATGAGCCGCCTGCGCAAAACTATCGCCAAACGATTGGTAGAAGCTAAAAACCAAACCGCCATGCTCACTACTTTTAACGAAGTAGATTTGACCGAAATAATGAGCCTTCGCAAAAAATACAAAGAAGCCTTCGAGAAAAAACACGGCATCGGGCTTGGCTTTATGTCCTTCTTCTCAAAAGCCGCCGCCACTGCCCTACTCGAGTTCCCTGCTGTTAATGCCTCCTTAGCCGATGAAGATAGCATCGAATACCACGATTATGCCGATATATCCGTTGCCGTATCGACCGATAAAGGCTTGGTTGTGCCCGTAATACGCAACGTAGAGGGGCTAACTTTACAAGGTATTGAACTGGCTATTAAAAACGTTGCCACAAAAGCCCGCGACGGTAAACTGTCAATGGAAGAAATGACCGGCGGAACGTTTACCATCACCAACGGAGGCGTTTTTGGCTCGTTGTTATCTACGCCTATCATCAACCCACCTCAAACGGCTATATTAGGCATGCACACCATACAAGAGCGACCTATGGCTGTTGCCGGCGAAGTGAAAATACGCCCCATGATGTACCTTGCCCTTAGCTACGACCACCGTATCATTGATGGCAAAGAGGCAGTTAGCTTTTTAGTACGCATCAAACAACTACTCGAAGACCCCATTAAATTGTTCTTAGACATCTAACATACCCCATAAAAGACCAGTAAATGTATTGCTTATCCATTTGCTGGTCTTTTTTTTAAGCACCTTAACCAGTAATACCAATTGCCATACAAGTATCGCTGCTACCAGTGCTAACATTTCGCTACATCACTACATCGCTACATCACTACATCGTATTGCTTAGGCGATACAAGTATCGCTGCTACCAGTGCTAACCCAACTGCTAAAACACCAAGCATCGCCCAAAACCTGTTTGTTTTTGGATAGATGAAAACAGACATTGCAAAGCGATAAAAGTATCGCTACTACCAGTGCTAATCTAGCTGCTAAAATGGCTATCATCGCCCCAAACCCTACTAACACCAACGCAAAATCATCTCCATAATCAATAATTAACAATCAATAATCAATAATTACCATGTCCTTTTTTGAAAAACACAAAGACAGCTTGGAAAAAGCTATCCAAGCTACCAAAGAGCGTACTTTTTACGCCCACCACCCCGAACACCCCGGCGCTTACAGTGCCGAGTCTGCCGAAAAAGGTAAAATTGACTTCGAAAACCAGTTGGGCAACGCCTTTACCCAACTGCTACAAACCGGAAACACTGCCACCGCCGGCGACGAGGTATCGCCTTATACCAGCAACGCCTTAGCCATTAGCTACCCTACTGCCCCCACCAGCACCTTAATTGCCAACGCCAAAGCAGCCCAAGAACAATGGCGAAAAACCACCCCCAACGAGCGTGCAGGCATTCTCATCGAAAGCTTAGAAAGGGTTAAATCTCGTTATTTCGAGATTGCTTACGCCACCATGCACACCACAGGGCAATCGTTTGTTATGTCGTTTCAGGCATCTGGTCCTCATGCCGCCGACCGTGCTATGGAAACCATTGCTATGGCTTATGCCGAGCTTACGCGTTATCCTGCTCAAAAAACTTGGGTTAAACCAATGGGCAAATTTGCCATTACACTCGACAAAAACTTTACTCCCGTGCCAAAAGGCATTGGTTTGGTTATCGGCTGCTCTACCTTCCCTACCTGGAACACCGTACCGGGTTTGTATGCCGACCTTATGACTGGCAATAGCGTTATCGTTAAGCCCCACCCTTTGTCTGTGTTGCCAATAGCCGTGTTTGTTGCCGAAATACAAAAGGTACTGACCGAAGCGGGCTACGATGCCAACACCGTGCAGCTTGCCGTTGATAGCAGCAACCACTTAA
Organism: Sphingobacteriales bacterium; assembly: GCA_016718845.1. Lineage (GTDB taxonomy): Bacteria > Bacteroidota > Bacteroidia > Chitinophagales > UBA2359 > JAEUUX01. Next base: position 4,252 of record JADKCK010000107.1, on the reverse strand, counting down.
TAACCAAAGAATTAGCCGAAAGCCCCGCCGTAAAACTAATCGATTACACAGGCGGTAATGCCTTTGGCGATTATATCGAGGCATTGCCCAACAAAACCACCTTTACCGAAAAAGCAGGCGTAAATTCGGTTATCATCGACTCTGTCCGCGACCTACGCGAGGTAATGCGTAACTTAGCTTTTTCTGTTTCGCTCTATTCGGGGCAAATGTGTACTGCTCCGCAAAACTTCTTTATCCCCGAAACAGGCATTAAAACCACCGACAACGAAACAATTGACTACGATACGGCTGTTGAGTTGCTCAAAAACGAAGTATCGGCTTTGGTATTAAACCCTAAAATGGGTGCAGGCACATTAGGGGCTATCCAAAATCCCAATACGCTTAAACGCGCCCAAGATGCCGTTAATTTAGGTGCATCGGTGGTGTTAGCACCCCTCGATGTAAAAGATGCCGTCTTCCCCGATTCGCGCATTATTACCCCCACCATTTTAGCCGTTGATGCCACCCAAACCGATATTTACCAACAAGAGTTGTTTGGTCCTATTGTGGTAGTGGTAAAAACCCGCGATACCCAACACTCGGTAGCTCTTGCCCGCCAAATGGCAGAACAACATGGTGCTATCACCTGCGCCGCCTACACCACCAACCCCGACACCAAAGCCTACATCACCGACCAAATGAACCAGGCGTTTGCACCTGTGTCGTTTAACCTTACCGGTTTTATTTGGGTTAATCAACACGCCGCCTTCTCCGATTTTCATGTAACGGGCGGTAATCCGGCAGGCAACGCCTCTTTCACCGACCCCGCTTATGTTAATAAACGCTTTGTTTGGGTAGGTAACCGAGCCATTTTGTAAGATGTGTTTAACCAACACCCCCATTAAACTGCCGCCAAGCTATTGCCTTAGCTATCAAAAACAAGCAATAGCCAAATAATATTGTCTATCTACACCACAAAAAAGTCCGCGTAAGCAGCAGGCATACCTGTTACTTACGCGGACTTTTTTTGTGCTATTACTATTACAATAGTTGTTTATGCAGACACAAACAACCGCACAAATAATGATAGCTCTCCCTCCGGCGTGGGGAGCTACCCCGGGCCAACCACCAACCCTTACTTTCCCGCCCCCCCCCCCAAACCCTCGCCCCCAGTTGGAGGGGGGCTAAACACACCAAATACTAACACTATTTCCACATTTCCCCTCGTTTTATTTGGTTATTACAAAATAACTCATTAACTTTGCTCCATAAGCCTTTATCATTCAAAAACTTAAAAACGTACTACTATGATGTACACAAAACGCCCTAACGCAAAGCACCCCTTTGCCCGTTTTTACCTCCTCGTAATTGGTGCAATACTCTGTTTGGCAGCCCCCAACACCGCACAAGCCCAAGTACCCACTCCCTTGTTTGGGCAACAGAACGCCCTAACCCAATCTATTAACACTCCATGGTCAGTTTACGCCACCGATTTAAACGGCGATGGCTTTGCAGATGTACTTTCTGCCTCTGAAAGTGATAATAAAATTGCTTGGTATGCAAACGATGGAATAGGCAACTTTGGCGAGCAGCAAATTATTACAACCAATACCAACGGAGCAAAATCTGTTTACGCCACCGATTTAGACAACGATGGCGATGCTGATGTACTTTCCGCTTCTTATAACGATAATAAAATTGCTTGGTACCCAAACGACGGTATAGGCAACTTTGGCACTCAACAAATCATTACTACTAATGCTGCTGTGGCAAGCTCTGTTTATGCCGCCGATGTAGACAATGATGGTGATACCGATGTACTTTCTGCTTCTGCTGGTGATAATAAAATTGCTTGGTATCAAAACGATGGTACAGGCAACTTTGGCACCCAACAAATTATTACTACCAATGCCAATTATGCAACCGCTGTTTATGCCGCCGATTTAGACAATGATGGCGATACCGATGTGCTTTCTGCTTCTAGGAATGATAATAAAATTGCTTGGTATCAAAACGATGGTACAGGCAACTTTGGCACCCAACAAATTATTACCACCAATGCTAATTATGCAAGCGATGTTTATGCCACGGATTTAGACAACGATGGCGATACTGATGTACTTTCTGCCTCTTTAGCTGATAATAAAATTGCTTGGTATCCAAACGATGGAACAGGTAACTTTGGCACCCAACAAATTATTACTACCAATGCTAATGGAGCATATTCTGTTTACGCCACCGATTTAGATGGTGATGGTGATACCGATGTACTTTCTGCTTCGTGGAATGATGATAAAATTGCTTGGTACCCAAACGATGGTACAGGCAACTTTGGCAGCCAACAAATTATTACTACTAATGCTATTGGAGCATGGTCTGTTTATGCCACCGATTTAGATGGCGATGGCGATGCCGATGTGCTTTCTGCCTCTGCTGGTGATAATAAAATTGCTGCTTATACCAACGATGGTGCGGCTAATTTTAACAACGAGCAAATTGTTATACAAGCATTGCTAACTTTTCCCGGAGTTGTTTGCACCGCCGATGTAGACAACGATAGTTTTATGGACATTGTTTCTGCTGGTTTCTACCCTAATAAATTAGTGTGGTTTAAAAACAAGGGTGATGATACCTTTAACGAGCCAAGCTTTATTACCGACAATATTTACAGTGCTTCGTTGGTTTATACTGCTGATATGGACAATGATAGCGATGTAGATGTGGTGTATCTTAATTCAATTAACAATGGTGATTATTTTACTGGCAAAATAGTGTGGAAAGAAAACGATGGTACAGGTAATTTTAACACCATGCATATCGTCTACAATACACAAAGTTTTGGACACGATTTTAATATTGCCGATTTAGACAACGATGGCGATATTGATGTTTTTACAGTACCTGATTATAGCACTATTCATTGCCGTTTAAACGATGGTACAGGTAATTTTACAACCTCACAAATAATAGACATTGGTACTAGCAATGCAAAACCTAAATAGTGCCGACTTAGATAATGATGGTTATCGAGATTTGCTTTTTGTTACTGATTATGGTTCTGTTATAATATGGTACAAAAATAATGGTGATGGAACTTTTATTCCTCAACCATATATTGATATAGACCTTGATTTTGCAAGTAGTATTTATACCGCCGACCTAAATAACGATGGCAACACAGACATACTTTGGGTAACCACTAATACTGTAACATGGATACCCAATAATGGCGACAACACTTTTGGCAATGTTCAAATCATATCTAACCAAGCTGCTCATGCCGCAAAAGTATTAGCCGCTGATGTGGATAATGATGGAGATATAGATGTACTTTCTGCTTCTATATACTCAAGTAGCAATCCGCTTACTACTGCTAACAAAATAGTGTGGTTTAGCAACAACGGCAACGGCACTTTTGCCCCCGAAGAAGTAATTACCACCAATGTTGTAACTACAACATCCATTACCACCGCCGATTTAGACAACGATGGCGACTTAGACCTCGCCTCAGCTTCGTCTATCGACAACAAAGTAGCATGGTACGAAAACCTTTTATCTTACCTTCCTCCGCTCTCCCCTACTCCACCCACTGCCGCCTTCAACACCTACCCCACCACCACCGACACCCTTAGCATCTGCCAAGGGCAAACCGTTTACTTCAACAACACCTCGCAAAACGCCACCAACTACAACTGGACCTTTGGCGACGGCACACAAAGCAACGACAGCAACCCCGCACACACCTTTAACACATCTGGCAACTACGAGGTGGATAGTAGCTGGTGAAAATATTGCTATTACTGGTATTGCTGACCCTGAAAAATGGCAGTATTTCAATAAATGAAGGTGTTGAAATTATTTACAGCCCTAATAGTAATTTTGTAGGAGAAGATTGTTTTAACTACACACAAGTAATGGAATAATTAACGCTACTGCTACTGTTTGCGTAACTGTTACCTCAAGCTTGCGTTATAGTAGCTAACGATGATGCTGTAACAATACTCATTTAACACTGATACTTCTACCCTTATCAATGTAATTAATAACGACTTATTGCATGGGATCTGGAAACGTTACTATACTACCTTTTAGTTGATGGTTTTAATTATGAGGTTTTGGGATTTTTAACTTTTATGATGAGTATTATTTGGTATTCTGTAACAGCCAATTATGTTGGACAAACATGCCCTGTTGTTGATTGCTTTAAGTAATGTTATTAATACACCTTACGGTACAGATACTGCTCAAGTTTGTGTTACTATTACTGGCTCGT
>JADKCK010000106.1 GCA_016718845.1 Sphingobacteriales bacterium | reverse complement strand
AGTTACAACACTAAACAACAAAACCGAAGCCGAACAACTATTTGAAAAATGGGGTGTTACGCCCGCTTGGGTTGCCGACCGCGTAGGTATGGTTACGCCGCGCATTATTGCCATGATTATTAACGAAGCCTGTTTTACCCTGCAAGAAGGCACTGCCACCATAGCCGATATTGACAAAGGTATGAAATTAGGTACTAACTACCCTTATGGTCCGTTTGAATGGGCTGATAAGATTGGCATAAATTATGTATACGAGCTACTTGCCGCCGTTTACAACGATACACACAACGAGCGATACCGCATTTGCCCCTTATTGCAAACATATTATTATCAGAACAAAAAATTTACCGACATTTAATGCAAAAAGCGTATCACATTGTATGTGATACGCTTTTTTGTTACTCCACAATATAGGCATAGGCATAGGTTCCCAATCTAAGGTCAAACCTTACTTTTGTTTTGGTGGTATGTTTGTATTGATTTTGCCAATCGGCAATGCCACTTATATCTACCAAAACCTGCCCGCCGCCTATGTTTTCGGGCATTTTACACCGTACTGATAACACATTGGTTTCTTGTAATCCTTGAGATGTACGGCATTTAATAGTTCGAAGTTCGATGTTATTATTTACTATTTCGGCATCCACATCGTGTATAAGCATGTTGCGTAATACGCCGTTTTTGTGCAAATGGCTGATAGGCATATCATACTCCTTATCGCCTGTAAAACTAATCATATCTTTTAAGATAGCAGGCAGTTGTGGTACTTTATACAGCTTTGGGGTTTGCATTAGGTTGTATACGTTTATCCAATCATCGCCAATCATTATTTCGAGGTTGGGGTTAATGGCGTAATAACCTGTTTGTCGGCGTAAAAATAGTTTTTTGCTGTATTTGTCGGTACTACCTGTTTCGTTTTTCGACATCATAGCGCTGATGTAGCTTCGTTTTTTGCGATAATCGGGTAGTACATAACTTGGGTAAGGCTCCATGACAGACAGCAAATCGTCCATTTGTATGCCTTTTTTGTCTTTATGTTTAGGTATTAATATTTCGGTTTGTAGGGCAATAAACACATTGATGAGTAAAAACTCGGCTTTGTGTCGGTCAATTTTCACGAGCTGATTATCAACTTTTATTTTTATACTTTCGGCGGCAAGTAAGCCGTATAGTTTGCCAAATTTTAGTTTCAGGTAGTCGGGTTGTGTATAGGCTTGGGCGATGTTTATTTGCAGTGGGTTTCGTCCTTTGTTATCAATTTGGTTTTTGTTGGCATTGTTTTCTATCAAAAACTGTGCTATGCGCAAGCTACCTGCTTGTGTAGCTGCCATTAGGGGGGTGTAGTTAAATATGTCGCGGTAGTCAATGCCATATTTATTAAGGTTAGGCATTAGGGCTTTTATGTCGTCGGTTTTGTAGGCTTGATAGTGTTTTCGATACAGGGAGCTGTACTCGTTTTCGGGTTTTTCGGCTCGGCGGTATTTAAGTTGTACCAATTGTTTAATACTTTCTAGGTCGTGGTAAATAAGGGCGTATTCAAACAGTTGGTCTTTGGCTTTTTTGTTAAAGTTATTTTCGTCGAGTGCTGTTTTTTTCAGTTCGTCTATGTCGGTGGTAGCGATGGGTGTCCAGTTTGGTTTTTCGATGTGCAAGATATTTTGTTTAATAAAATCGGCTTGCTCTTGTTTGCCTTGCTGTTCTAGTTTTTGGGCTTCTCGTTTCCAATCGTCCAACGACGATTTTTGTTCTTTTATGTCCACTTGTTGTCGGGTGTTTACCAAATCTAACAACTGCAACATTTCGTGTTTTTTGTTGTTTTCGACGATGTATAAATTGCGTATCGAGCGGGTAAATGCCACATACAACGAGTTTACGTAAAATTTGTACACATCTAGCGACTTATCGGTTTTGTCTTTTGCTCTATTATATGCCAATTCTTCGGTTTCGTCTATTTCGCTTTTTGCTACGCCGTTGCAAATTTCGCGAAAAGCGGTGGCGTTTTGCGAGATGAAGTTAACCAAAATAATATTTTCGTATTCTAAGCCTTTTGCTTCTTGAATAGAAAAAAGCAGCGGGGTTTGAAAAAGTTTACGAGCTTCGGCTTTGTCGGCATTATTCATCACCAAAACGGCGTATTGCGTTGAGTTTTTGGTTTTTTGGTTCAGGTCTTGTTTTATTTTTGGGGTATCTTCGAGGTACACTACCTCGCCCGATTTACTTGAGATAGAATTGACCAAATAGGTACTTTCGCGGTCGATAGAGCCAAAGCGCAGGTGTTTAATTTTTAGTAAAGTGTTGGCAAGATGCGTAACCTCGGGCGAGTTGCGATAGTTTGTTTTTAGTATGTGTATATCTTGCCCAACTACATCGGTTTTATAAAACAAGCTTTTTACGTTTGTCCACGAAAAAAAGTTGGGATGCACAATTTGGTTTGAATCGCCACAGAGTATAAAAGCCGATGGATTTTTGAGCGATTTTAAGATAAGGTATAGTTGTATGTTTGTTAAATCTTGCACTTCATCTACAATCACAAAATCGTAGTTTGGCGACAAATACTGTAGCCATTGATGAGCAATGATGTTTAGGTCGTAGTAATTATTGTCGTGTAAAAATTGCAAATATTTTTCGAACAGGCTGTATACTTGTTCTCGCTCTTCGATTAAAAACACCGATTGGCGCACGCCCAAACTTAGGTAATCTTGTTTTGATAGATAGGGTTTGTTGATGTCGTTGCCTGTCAAAACGCCTCTAAACTCTTCGAATAGTTTGTACGAGTCGCGTATTTTTACGGCATTTCGGTGGCGATTAAACCAGCCATCAAAACCCTGAAAAGTGATTTCGTGCCCGTTGGGTATGCGCAAAGTTTGGAGGTAATCTTTAAACGATAAAAAATCCACCTCTTGGTGGCTGTTTTCGTAGTTGTGCGAGTAGTAGATATTGGTAGCACTTTCGACCAAAAACGACGACAGCGTAACATACAAAATATTACCCCGTAGCTGTTTTATTTTTTCGAGGGTAAGTGCCGTTTTGCCACTACCCGCCGAACCAATAATGATAACAGGTGTGGGCAGATGTAGTATGCTGGTTTGGTCGTCGTCGAGCGAGAGTACTTTGTCGAGCAGATGAAAGCCTGCTTGTTTAGGATTAATAAACGATATTGGGGTAAAGTCGTCGGTAGGTATTGCTTCGGGTTTAGCAAGTATTTGCATTTTATTTTCGTCAATTTCGGCACCACGCAAAAAGCGCGATTTATCGTACTCGTGGTTTAAAATAACCTCGAGCAGTAAAATATAGGCTTGATTGTTGTATTTTGCAAATTTAAACAATAACCTGTTTTCGTAATCTAGTTTGGCTCGATAATAGCCTGTATTTTGCATTTTTTTGACTTCGGCACCTGCAAAATCGTTGTTTTGTAGTTGTTTAACAACCTTATCAAAAACTTTTTTTACACTTTGAGTATTAAGGTCGTTATATAATAATATATTCACAGTATATTATGTTTTTTTTAAATATAAAACAATTACCGATGCAAGTATGGTTTATTTGCACCGGTCAAATTAAATAGGTGTTTTTTTACAAAAACCTAAGATTGTTAATGGCATTTTCAAAAATATTTCGGGCTCGCACAAAGTTACTTGACGATTCGGTACATTGTACCACATGCACATCGGCAGTACCCGATGGTATTATATAAACCAATGCTTTTAGTTGCTCTTGCGAGGCTGCCACATCTTTATAGCCAAATAAATATTGTTTAGCAACAACTTTATTTATTCTTGTTTCGCCTATTTCAATAATTTTAACTTCGTTATAGGCAGTTAAAAAACCATTAACATATTGTTTGCCAAATTGCTCTAAATCAACATGTCGGTTTATTTTCAGGCTGTCTTTTCTAAAAACTATAGTATCTGTTTTATAAGGCAAGCCTTTGCTTACTTTTTCTATGTATATATTTTCTACATAATTATTAGCAGCATTATCTACTGTAGAGGTGTTCAGTATTTTAACTGCCTCGTTAGATACCCTTTTTACTGTCCAAGTTTCAGGTATTTCTATGCTATATTCGTTGTTTATGGTATCTGTTTTAAGCACACCCAAAGGGCTTTGTATCAACTCGCTTTCGCCTGTATACACAACCTGATTATTATCGCAAGAAATCCAAAGCAATATAATTAAGGACTGAAGCAAAGAAAAAATAAATTTGTATATATTCATTATATATAAATAAGCAAATATCAATAAATAAAATTTGGCTAATACGTTTACTTATTTTGGTACAAAAGTACAGCTATTGTGGCAATAATAGCACATATTAACGGTTGTTTGTTTAAAAAATATTGTTTTGCGGCTAAAAAATTGTTTTTCGTTAAACAAAATGCTATTTTTGCGGCATTATTGGCGATAAAACAAACACTTGCAAGTTTGCCATGTTCAATAAAAAACAATCAAAACAAAACCATGTATCAAACAATACTTTTTGAGCAATTTGATGGGGTTGCTACTATTACCCTTAACCGACCCGACCGATACAACGCCTTTACACCCGAAATGCTTGCCGAAATACACGATGCACTAAAAAAATGTGCCAAAGACAATGCCGTGCGCGTAATAGTAATTACAGGCGCAGGCAAGGCGTTTAACTCGGGTCAGGATTTGAAAAATACACAAGCCTCTATTGGTACCCGTAATTTGGGCGAGGCAGTTGAACAGCATTTTAACCCACTTATCAAATTTATGTATAACCTGCCCAAACCTATTATTTGCCGCCTAAATGGTGTGGCAGCAGGTGCGGGTTGCTCGTTGGCATTGGCTTGCGACATGGTTATTGCCTCAGAAAATGCCTCGTTGATAGAGGTGTTTGTTAATATTGGTTTAGTTCCCGATTCGGGTTCGTCGTACTTTTTGCCCCGCGTGGTAGGCTCCAAAAAAGCCTTTGAGTTATGCACTATGGGCAACAAAGTATCGGCACAAGAAGCCTTAACATTAGGCATGGTCAACAAAGTAGTGCCACACAACGACCTTGACGCCGAAGTAAAACGCGTTGCCGATTATTTTGCCAAAGCACCCACCAAAGCAATAGGTTATATCAAAAAAATGCTCAACAAATCGATGCAAACCGACCTTGCTACTATGCTGCAAGAAGAAGCCTATTACCAAGAATTAGCCGGCTATAGCCACGACTATAAAGAGGGCGTAGCTGCTTTTATCGAAAAACGACCCGCACAATTTAAAGGAGAATAAATTTTAATTATTGATTATTAATTATTGATTATAATTTCTGATACTACAACAAATTGTGTGGGTAGCCGTTACTTGGCAAGACGAGGCTATAATCCTATCCACAATCTTTGTCGTAATACCTAACGTCTCAAACATCTTAGCCATTACTATTAATAAACCATTTATATGCAAAACCTTATCGAACAATTGCACGAAACCACCACCTACATACAAAGCCAAACTAATAACTTTGCCCCACAATTTGGTATTGTATTAGGCACAGGTTTAGGCGGTTTAGTGCAAGACATTGACATAAAATACACCCTATCGTATGCCAACATACCCCATTTTCCGGTATCTACGGTAGAAAGCCACAGCGGAAAACTAATATTTGGCACACTTGGCGGCAAACCCGTAGTAGCCATGCAAGGGCGTTTTCATTACTACGAAGGCTACACCATGCAGCAAATAACTTTTCCGATACGGGTAATGAAAAAACTAGGCATCGAGCGCCTAATAGTATCAAACGCCGCCGGAGGAACCTCGGAAAAAACACGCTGCGGAACCGTAATGATTATCACCGACCACATTAACCTACACCCAGCTAACCCCTTAATAGGTAAAAACTACGACGAGCTGGGTCCGCGTTTCCCCGACATGAGCCGCCCCTACGACCCCGAAATGATTGCCATTGCCCTAAAAATTGCCCAACAAAACAACATCCAACACACCACAGGTGTATATGCCACCGTAACGGGTCCTAACCTAGAAACCCACGCCGAATATACCTATATGAACCGAATAGGAGCCGATGCCGTAGGTATGAGCACCGTACCCGAAGTATTGGTAGGCGTACATAGCGGGCTAAAAATATTTGCCGCATCGGTTATTACCGACGAGGGATACCCACCCGAAAGAATAAAAGAAACAACGCTCGAAGATGTAATACGCATTGCACAAGCCACCGAACCGCATCTAACCCAAATAATACGCGAACTAATAGCCACATTATAAGCAGCAAATAATAAAAACTTAAAAATTATACCCCATAAACCCAAATTTACTGATATTTATCATGCTTTTAGCTGATGACTATCAGTATGCAAGTTAAAAATAGGGCGTATCTTTGCAACAAATTATTTACTAATCGTAAAATCAAATAAAATGCAGAAAAGTACCAAAATATCCCAGATAATGAGCGACAATGTTATTGTTGCTCTTCCGGGTCACACCTTCTCACAGGTTTGTCGTTTGTTTTTAGAAATGGGTATGCACCACCTACCCGTTGTTGATGCCGACAATGTAATTATTGGCATTATTAGCTCATACGATGTGCTAAAAGCCTATCGCTACTCGGTACCCGACCTTGCCGCCTACGACGACGCTACCTTAGACAGCCACTTGTCTATCAAACAACTAATGACGGCTAACCCAGCCACACTTACCCCCTCTGATACCATTGGTAATGCCGCCGAATTGTTTGTACAACTAAACATACAAGCCTTGCCCATTGTAGATGCCAACAACAAAGTAATTGGCATTATTAGCAACAACGACCTTATTCGCCAATTTGCTACATTAGGTTAAAATGCTAATAAACTCATAACTGCACTAAATCCCCCTTGCCTTTAGTAAAAGAGGCTAGGGGGATTTTCAGTGTAAAAAAAAGGTGTAATTATTTATCCCAAAAACTTGCGTAAATTTAAAAAAACACCTTATATTTGCAACCAATAAAAGGCAGATTAACGGAATTGGATAATTTACAAACACTTTGTAGCGATTTAGTACAAACAAGCAATTTAAAAGTACCTAATTTCGCAGATAAATAATCTTAAAGTTATGGACACAATACAAATATCATTAGCCGAGTACAGATTTATGCAAGAAGAATTAGCTTTGTTGCGCGACACTGAATTACTTGCAAAAATGAACCGCTTGATAGAGGTACTTTTTCAAGAAAAATACGGCTTATTTATGCAAGATTATACCGAAGATTTAACAGCGCATTCTGTGAATAATGCTTGGAAAAAGGAGGATACAAATGCTTGGAACAATTTATAAACAAAGAGAAGTGGTGTTAGTATTCCTTATTCGGATTTGAGTACAACAAAACGTCGACCCGTTTTGATTGTATCAAACAACGATTATAATAATGCGTTTTCTGACGTTTTAGTTTGTGTGATTACTAGCAATAGTTTTAGCGATACGTACTCTGTAAATTTGGAAAATGAAGATTTAGAAATAGGTGTTTTGCCCGAAAGTTCTGTTGTGAAAACACACAAACTTTTCACAATTGAAAAGACGAAAATTATCAAGAAATTTAGCATGGTAAAATCAGAATACTACGACCAAATCAAAGCTAAAATAGAAGCACTTATTAGCAACCACGACCTTATTGCTACATTAGGTTAAGCTACTAATAAACTCATAACTGCCCCTAAAAAAACCTTGCCTTTGGTAAAGGTTTTTTTGGGGACATTTTTTGTCAAATACCATTCACCAAGCAACCTTTGGCGTTTATTTTGCGTCTTGCAAATGCCTGCTGTTTAGTGCCTTATTAACGGTGACCAAACGGGCAATATTAGTCTATTAGTTAATACCTAATCTTGTATAAACAAGGCGATAGTGTAAAATTTGCTCAAAAAAAAATATTTTCTTATGGACAACAATTCATCTAACGAAAAAAGCAACGAAATCCGTAATCAACAAGACGAAGTAACGGCAAACTATGCCGAGCGCGAAAGTTGGATTAGGACATCGGTGACATTCAAAATGTTTTCGATTGCGTTTTTGGCAATTATTTTGCTCATTCCGGCATTTATGATTCAGATGGTTATCCAAGACCGCGAGTATCGCCGCAACGAAGCCGTACAAGAAATTAGCAGTAAATGGGGCAACGAACAAACCTTGGCGGGTCCTATTTTAACGGTTCCGTACAAGGCTACCATCAAAGACGAGGCAGGCAATATTAGCAATGTTACCCAATATGCCCATTTTTTGCCCGACAAACTGGACGTAAAAGGTAACCTACAACCCGAAGTGCGCTACAGGGGCATCTACGAGGCGGTGTTATACACCGGTACGTTGCAATTTGGCGGGCAGTTTTCGTTCCCAAATTTCGATGATTGGGCAATTGACAAACAAGATATTTTGTGGAACAAAGCCTTTTTGTCGGTAGGCATACCCGATATGCGGGGCATAAACGATAAAATTGAGCTGGCATGGAACAGCCAAAAAATGCTTTTCGAGCCGGGCATCGAATCGCCCGATGTAGTAAGTTCGGGGGTTAGTGTAGCCACGCCTTTAGTAGCCGACAAAAAGGGCGATACCTTTACCTTCGATTTTCAACTAAACCTAAATGGCAGCGAACGCCTAAAATTTTTACCATTAGGCAAAGAAACAACCGTATCGCTTAGTTCGCCGTGGCGAAACCCAAGTTTCGACGGTGCCTTTTTGCCCGATACGCGCAACATTGATAGCAAAGGCTTTACCGCACAATGGAAAGTATTGCACCTAAACCGCAATTTTCCGCAACAATGGTTAGGCAATGGGCAAAACATACAAGAGTCTGCCTTTGGTGTTAAACTGCTTACGCCCATCGACGAGTACCAAAAAACAGCCCGCTCGTCGAAATATGCCATTATGTTTATTTTCTTAACCTTTTTGGGTTTCTTTTTTGTAGAGATACTCAACAAAATGCGCATACATCCTGCCCAATATTTGTTGGTAGGTGCTGCCTTGTGTGTGTTTTATTTGTTGCTCATTTCGCTATCCGAGCATATCAAATTTAACCCCGCCTATTGGGTATCAACCGCTGCTACGGTAATACTTATTACGGCTTACAGCAGCACCATCTTCCGAAGCAAAAAACTAACAATCTCTATCTGTATTACCTTATTGGCTTTATATGGGTTTTTATACTCGTTGCTACAACTACAAGATTACGCCTTGCTAATGGGCAGCCTTGGTTTGTTTAGCATATTGGCAGCCATTATGTACCTATCGCGCAACATAGATTGGTATAATCTTAAAAAGTAATTACCGCCAATTAGGTAGCAAAATTTATTAAAAACTGCCATTTTGACACAAAAAAAGCACTGCAAAGTTTTGGATAAACTTTTGCAGTGCTTTTTGGGCTATAGTGCATTTGTTTTGCACAATTTGATACCGACTTAGGTAACTGATATTACGCAGCCCAAATTGAATATTTTGCATTTTTATACCCAGTTGTGCAGCTCATTTCTTCGGGACCGGCATTATAGGAATTGGCGTTAAGAAATTTATTGGGGCATAAATGTAGCGTTAAGAAAGATATACTGTTTGAAGCACGCCACAGCAAACCAAGAAATAAAACCGACAAGCAAAGCGTTTGGCGTGCAAGTTTATATCTTTTAGCGGAATGTTGCACATTTTAGCCAATTACTATACAGCCTTGATTTTTTTGGTTACTTTTTTGATCAAGCAAAAAAGTAACAAACTTTTAATGGGTGGTAAGTAGTAGCAAACTAATAACAAATTATCTAAAAAGCCACTTAACTAGACAATACGCCTGCGCAATATTAGTAATTAATTTTATATAAATTATTTAAACGCACAACCCTACCCCGCTTGACGCGGAATCGGTCTTTTTTGGGGGTGATTATTGGTTTACCCTATTTGCACAGCCTATGGCACCCCCAAAGCAAAGCAAGCGCAAACACCCAATCAGCACTTTTCCATGTCTGTATCAAAATACAAACCACCTATTAAATAACTTACATTTTTATACATTTATGTCAGATGCAGCAGAACAATCGTTGATGATACTTACCTTTTTTGTGTTTATGGTAGTGGGTATTATCTATTTAGTTAATCGCAGCCGCGAAGTGCCTATTAAGTACGCCGATTTTATTAAAGGCGTTTGGGAGCGCAAAGGTGCTACCGAACAAGGCAAGGCATGGTACATACGTTACCTTTTCGAGGACGACACCTTTCAAGTTTTTGCCGACCCACATCTGCACATAAAAGGCAACTACAAAATTGCTGGCGAGCTAGAAAACTTATTAACCTTAGAGCTATACAACATTCAACAAAACGACACCTTTATCCCCTACGCCCAAATGCCTATTGCCGTCGACCACCGGCGGCACCAACTAACCATCGAAGAAAAAGTATTTAAACGGGTGTAATTATAGGGTGTTTTTACCTTGGTAAGGGCAAAGTCAAAAAGTTAGTGGATTAGTATTTTTTGTGTTTTAGCTCCGTTTGTAGCGTGATATGGGTAAAAACAGCCATTTATCGGGTGTTTCCACGCCATTGCCTGTGTCCTACAGGCAATAATTGTTGTTTGTGCGACACAAACAACGGCATAGCTTTGAAAATACGACCTGCCTTATCCCAGTAAGCCGTGCTTTTTATAGCACCACAAACCGCAAGCACTGTTTAAATTTGCGCATACTAAGTGGTGCATAACCCACAAATTCGCCGTCCATGTCTATGGGCAAGGGGGCATCAACGGGCGATATGGTAATGTCCGAAACGGTATGATACCACACCTGTTTATGTTTAATGTGTTTGCAACGCATAGCAGTAGGCAATTGCATAAAATAATCGAAAAGTGTAATATCGCCCAAAATAACCAATTGCAGTTTGCCGCTGTCTAGTTCGGCATCGGGGGCAATGCCCAATCCACTGGCAAAATATTTACCATTAGCCGCAATAACGCTCATGGCTTTGCCTTTCCACTCAAAACCATCGGTATTGGTGCAAGCAACGGTATTTTTATTGTAGGTAAAAAAGGTTTGCACAATAGCCGTATTGTACATCATTTTGGGGCTTAACCACCTTGTTTTGCGGTCGCTGATGCGCACAGCCACAGCCCCACCTAAACCCACATCGGTTATGTTCATAAAAAAGCGCTCGGTTAGCTGCATGGTTGTTGATGTGTATTGAGCATAACCAATATCAATGGTTTTGGTTTTATTTTGTTCAATACTTTTGCGCAACTCCTCGAAGGTTTCGGGTGCGTTTATCGAGCGCGAAAAATCGTTGCCCGAGCCAGCTTTCATCATGCCCATAGTTATTTCAGCCAAAGCGTCCCAGTCGTAGCGGTCGGTAACGGGCAGGTTTAGGTCGGTTGATAAACGGTAGCCTTGCATAATACCGTTTATCATTTCGTTCAACGAGCCATCGCCGCCAATAGCAATAAAATGCGTGTATTTGCGGCTTTGTGCCGCCTCGGACAGCAACTGAATGGCATGTTGTGCATACTGGGTTTCTAAAACCGTGTACTCAATGCCCTTAGCAAAAGCTTGGTGCAGGCGTTGCAACATTTTATGTTTGTTAGATAAAGCCCCATTTAATAAAAAAAGAGTATGTGACATAGTTTGTGTATTTGTTTTGGGCAACAATATAGGTATAATTGACAATACTGTATACCTAAAGCGCTTTTTTTGTTTTTTTGTCGAAAAAAAGCGTACCTTTGCAGCCAAATTTAGCGCAGCTACTGTGTTATTACTCCTCAAAAAGTTAACCAACGGGCATAAACCCCCAATACATATACCCTAATAATCATCTATACCTATCATAAAAAATAAACTGATGAGCGGTAACTGCTAACTTTTGATTACCTATCACCAATTATTAATTATCAATTATTTAGCATGACAGCCAAAGGCTACTTAGATATGGACTTGCTGCGCTTTACAACAGCCGGCAGCGTCGACGACGGAAAAAGCACCCTTATTGGGCGATTGCTGTACGACAGCAAATCAATTTTTGAAGACCAATACGAGTCTATCAAACGCACCAGCGAACAACGCGGCGAAGGCTACGTAAACCTTGCCCTACTTACCGACGGCTTGCGCGCCGAACGCGAACAAGGTATTACCATAGATGTAGCTTACCGATACTTCGCCACACCCAAACGCAAATTTATTATCGCCGATACCCCCGGACACATACAATATACCCGCAATATGGTTACGGGCGCATCAACTGCCAACTTAGCTATTGTGTTGGTAGATGCCCGCCATGGCATGGTAGAACAAAGCCGACGACACTTGTTTATAGCCTCGTTGTTGCGTATGCCACACGTGGTAGTTTGTGTTAATAAAATGGATTTGGTAGATTACTCGAAAGAAAGATTTGAAGCCATACGCGAAGAATTCGAAGATTTTTCGTCGAAGCTACAAATACCCGACATGCACTTTATACCCATTAGTGCCTTAGAGGGCGATAATGTAGTAACACGCTCTACTAAAACCAACTGGTACGAGGGACCAACCCTTATGTACCTACTCGAAAACATACATATTGGCAGCGACCACAACCGCATCGATTGCCGTTTTCCAATTCAGTACGTCATCCGCCCCATGTCGAACGAATACCACGACTATAGGGGCTATGCAGGGCGTGTAGCAGGTGGCGTATTTAAAGTAGGCGACGAAGTAATGGTGTTGCCCTCGGGCTTTACCTCAAAAATTACAGGCATCGACACCTTTAATGGCGAAATAGACGAAGCTTTCTCGCCCATGTCTGTCACCATTCGTATTGCCGACAACATAGACATTAGCCGCGGCGATATGTTAGTACGGTCAAGCAATGCCCCCAAAGTATCGCAAGACATTGAAATGATGGTGTGCTGGATGAGCCGAACACCCCTAAAACTAAACGGCAAATATGCCATTAAACACACTACCCGCGATGCCCGCTGTATAATAAAAGAAATAAAATACAAAGTAGATATCAATACCCTACACCGCCTCGAAGACGATAATGTGTTGGGCATGAACGACATTGGGCGTATTACGGTGCGCACAACCGTGCCGTTTTTTTACGACAGCTACCGACGCAACCGCATAACAGGCAGCGTTATTATCATAGACGAAGGCACAAACGAAACCGTTGGTGCAGGCATGATTATATAAACATTAATGGTGTTAAAGATGAAAACTCCCCTACTCAAGTTTTTGGGCAGGGGATACTCGTTTTATCGCCACCAAAATATTACCTTTGCAAAAAAATAGGCTACTATGGAAACTAAAAACTTTATAGATTGCCGACTCCCACCCGAAAAATTCGCCCACCCGCTGATTTGTTAACCATGGGATTTTCAAAATGCCCCTTTCGGAATTGCCTTTTTCCCTTTTTTTTTTCGGTTCATTTGCTGAGCCTCGAAAACTTTCAGCTAAAACCACTAAGCTATATCAAATTTGCATCTTCAAAATATAGCAAAACTATCCAAAAAAAGCCCCACAAAAAACAAGAAACCACCTCACAATTCACCACATCTCCACATTACAACATCTCTATAAAAAATAAAAAAAAATGAACACCGAAAACGAGCAATTGATAGTAGATAACCAATTACCCAATATAGAAATAGAAGATACCGAATCGACGGAAAACACAGAGCTTGAATTAGAAGCCGAAGACGAACAAAATTGGTACGAACACATGCGCAAAGTGGTTGATAAGGGTCAATCGCTTTTGCGAATAGATAAATACTTGGCTAACATATCGGAGAAAGCCAGTCGCAACCGTATCCAAAATGCGGCTGCTGCCGGAGCAATTTTGGTAAATGGCAAGCCCGTAAAATCGAACTACAAAGTAAAACCCCTCGACGAAATTACTTTAGTTTTGCCCCGCCCACGCCACGACTTTGAAGTACTGCCCGAAGAAATGCCCCTCGATATTGTGTACGAAGATGCCGACCTATTGGTGGTCAACAAACCTGCTGGTTTGGTAGTACACCCGGGCAGTGGCAACTACGACGGTACTTTGGTTAATGGCTTGCTGCATCATCTGCAAAAATTACCCATCAACAAATCGGGTAGTGGCATTAGCATGGATGCCAATATGCGCCCAGGTTTGGTACACCGCATAGACAAAAACACCAGCGGCTTGCTAGTTGTTGCCAAAAACGAATATGCCATGACGCACCTCGCCAAACAGTTTTTCGACCACACCGTTGTGCGCCGTTATGTGGCTTTGGTTTGGGGCGATGTTGCCGAAGACGAAGGCACCATAACCGGACACATTGACCGACACCAACGTTTTAGAAAACTAATGGACGTTTATCCTGATGGCGACATAGGCAAACATGCCGTTACGCATTATACCGTTTTAGAGCGCTTTGGCTATGTTACATTGGTAGAGTGCCGATTAGAAACCGGGCGTACACACCAAATTAGGGTGCATTTTCAGCACATCAACCACACCCTTTTTAACGACCCCGAGTATGGCGGTAACACCATTCGCAAAGGAACCATTTACAGCAAGTACAAACAATTTGTAGATAATTGCTTCAAAATTATTCCACGCCAAGCCCTACATGCCCGCGTTTTGGGTTTTGTGCATCCTACAACAGGCAAAGACATGTATTTTGAAGCCGACCTGCCCGAAGATATGCTACAAGTTACCGACAAATGGCGCCGCTATCGCGTAGTTGTGCCACACATAGACGAAGACATTGAAGCACCTATGCACGCCGACGATTTGCAAAAACTGTTTCGTAGCAAAGTGTAAGTAATGCTTTAGTTTTGTAGCTTTATCCAAAGTAACGCATCTGCTTAATAACGTTATTTTTTACCACAACTTTGTTACTATACGGGTGTCTATTACACCTACCTTTGCACCGCAATGAAAAAACACACCCTCTTATTAGTTAGTTATGGTTTGTTGCTGTTGGTATTAGCAGCACATTGCAGCAGCACTACTTATTATTTTTTTGCAACTTAGTTGCACATTATCACCGATTTTTGCGCCCATAGGGTGTAAAAATCGGTGTTTTTTTATCTAATCAATCAATCAATTGCCTTATGCAAACAACAACTTTAAGCCACCCCGAAGAGCAAAAACACTTTACTGCCATTTATTGGTTGTCGGTGTTTACTATAGTATACAACTTTGTAGAGGGTTTGGTAGCTACCATTATGGGTTTTGAAGACGAAACACTTACCCTATTTGGTTTTGGGGTAGATAGTTTTATTGAGTTAATTTCGGGGGCAGGTATTTTGTACATGATTAGCCGCATACAACGCCAACCCAACAGCCCGCGCTCTACCTTCGAGGTGCAGGCTTTGCGCATAACAGGCTGGGCTTTTTATGCACTGTCGGCGGGTTTATTGGTTAGTGTAGCCCTTAGCCTATACACACATCAACGCCCACAAACCACCTTTTGGGGTGTGGTGGTGTCGGTGGTATCAATAGCAGTTATGTGGTGGCTATTGCAAAGCAAAGTGCGCATTGGTACCGCCCTACAATCAAAACCTATTTTGGCAGATGCAGCTTGTACCCGCACCTGCATTTATATGTCGGTGGTATTGTTGGCATCAAGTGCCATTTACGAGCTAACCGGCTTTGCCTATGCCGATGCCATTGGCTCGTTGGGCATTATTTATTTTTCGGTGATAGAAGGCAAAGAATGTTTTGACAAAGCCAAAGGTATAGCTACTTGTTGTGGTCACTGCCACTAAATTGGCATCAAAATAGCTTGTAAAAAAGCACACTCAAATGGGTTTGAGTGTGCTTTTTGCGTTTTATTTAGTTTCTTCAAAATCAATGTAATCGCCAAAATTGGTTGTTTTAGATGATTCGTCAGCTTCGTCTTCGTCTTCGTCTTCATCATGGTCCCAGTCCTTGTCCCAGTCATCATCATCCTCGTCATAATCTTCGAACTCCCAGTCATAAACGTGTTCGTTCAAAACAAAGTTGAACCCACCAACGCCTAGTTTGTTAACTAATTTGTTTAAAATTTTATCCGTATCATCGTAGGGACCGCTAAAATAAAAAGGCTTACCATCTTTGCCAAACTCTACCTCTATGTATTCAATTTTGTCGGCGGGGTCTAGCAAATATTCGGTTACTTCAAAATCTCGATGAGGGTTAAAGCCCAAATCTTCGGCATATTCTAAGGCACCCCAAACAATGTTTTGGGCTAAATTAGCGTCTATCTCCTCAAAGTTGTCTCCGCCATAAGCTCTGTTCAATACCTCTTCGTAAATATTGTCGGGTTCTATACCAAAGAAAAAAAGCGTATCTTTTACGCCCAAGCAATAAATATCTACTACATACGAGCCAATGAGCAGTTTGCCACTTGGCATTTGGCGTACTATACACACGGTTGCTATGCCCATTTCTTTCCAATCGATGGTGATATAGCAATTAATAATAGGCAAGGTGCGCCCTTTGGTAATAATGTAATTTTTAGGAGATACTTGTTGTGGTTTGTGGTGTTTTTTTGCCATTGTTGTGTAATTTTGTGGGTGCAAAGGTACAAAAGTAGCGTATATTTTAGGCTATATCTGCCCTAAAAACTTTTTTTTTCACAAAATTTTCTTTTCGAGGCTAATTCTCGTTTTTTTTCGGTATCTTCGCGTTTCTAAATGTGCATTTTAGTTTTTTAAGCTAAAACCAATCACAAGTATTTTTCTTCCACAAAAACATCAACTCTTTCAAACTTATCTTATGGCAGAAAACATCACTCCCGAAATTGTCCATCAATACATTCAACAGTATTTTTTGGGCATTGGTTTAACCAAAGACCAAGTATACGATGCACAAGCCGAAGCGTATTATTGGATGCGCGGCTCGGCAAGGCTCGAAATGTTTATGACTAAGTTTGTGACAGGTAGCGGCTTTACTCGCCATTATTTGCGCATCTTTTCGCCTTTATTGCAACTACCACCCTATAACCGCGAGCAAGCCTATCGTTATTTGCTCGAGTTGTCGCATGGTAGCTTGTGTGTAAAAATGACCATGCGCGAAGGCTCGGATTTTGTATTTGCCGCCTTTGAACGCGATATTGTAGGCATGGACTACATTGAGTTTTTTAACATGGTATCGGACATGGAATGGTGGGCTGACGAACTCGACGACCGCCTAAAAAAAATGTTCCCTGCCGAACCTACCGCCCCAAGTACGCCAAATGCCGCACCGCCGCCGCCGCAATAAACCCACATCTACCAACATTGGGGCGTACTGCTCTTATCCTTTGTTAAGGAGATACACTATTTACCGTGTATCTCCTTAACTTTTATGCACCATATCGCGCCAAAATGCTATTTTTGCAGATGAAAAACAAAACCCATGCGTTTATCCTTAACAACCAATAATTCATCAGTACAAAAATGCCTATCATAAAATCTCGCATCAACCCCAACGCGGCAAGCTACCACGATAATCTTGCCCAAATGCAACAACTTATTGACAAACTAAACTCCGAATTGCAAAAAAGCTTGTATCAGGGTGAAGATAAACATATAGCCAAAGCCCGCAAACAAGACAAAATGCTTACCCGCGAGCGCATTGAACTGTTGCTCGACCAAGACTCGCCATTCATAGAACTAATGCCTTTGGCAGGATTAGGGCAGGGTGGATTTGGCGCAGGCGGTACCATAGTTTGCGGTATTGGGTTTGTGTCGGGGCGTTTGTGTGCCGTGTCTGCCAATGTTGGTACTAACAAAGGCGGTGCCATAGACTATTTTACGCTTCAAAAAGCCCTACGCATCAGCCAAATTGCCCTCGAAAACGAACTACCGATGATAAACCTCGTCGAATCGGCGGGGGCTAACCTACCCGAACAAGCCAAAATATTTGTACAAGGTGGCATTAACTTCCGCGAGATAACACGCCGCTCAAAACTAGGCATACCCAGCATCTCCATTGTTTTTGGCAACAGCACGGCAGGCGGAGCCTACATACCCGGCATGTCGGATTATGTGATTATGATTAAACAACACTCCAAAGTTTTTTTGGCGGGTCCGCCCTTAGTTAAAATGGCAACCAACGAAATTGTAGACGACGAAACACTGGGCGGTGCCGAAATGCACAGCCGCATATCGGGCGTGTCGGATTACCTAACCAACACCGAACCCGAAGCCATACAAAAAGCCCGCGATATTGTGGCACACCTAAAAGCCCCTAACACCCACCACCTGCCCAATGCCAACAGCATTGCCGAACCACTGTATAGCCCCGAAGAGTTGTTGGGCATTGTGTCGGCAGATGTACGCAAACCCTACGACGCCCGCGAAGTAATAGCACGCATTACCGACGGCTCGGAGTTTTTGGAGTTTAAGCCCGATTGGGGCAGCACCCTTGTTTGTGGCTATGCCCACATACATGGCTACGAAGTGGGCATCTTGGCAAACAATGGCGTATTGTTCTCCGACTCATCGAACAAAGGTGCTCATTTTATTCAACTTTGCAACCGCAACAACAAACCTATCATCTACCTACAAAATATTACTGGTTTTATGGTAGGCAAACAATACGAGCAAGAGGGCATTATTAAACATGGCGCTAAACTAATCAATGCCGTATCGAACAGCGAAGTGCCAGCTATTACCATTATGATGGGCGCCTCGTATGGGGCTGGTAATTATGGCATGAGCGGACGAGCCTACGAACCTCGCTTTTTGTTTTCGTACCCCAATCACCAAATTGCCGTTATGGGCGCCGAGCAATTAGCAGGCGTTATGGAAATGGTGCAACGCGAGTCCGCCATTAAAATGGGCGCTACCATAGACGAAGACCAAGCTACCCAAATGCGAGCCTATATGATTAACGAAATTGGCAAACAATCGAACGCTTTTTATGCCACCTCCCAAATCTGGGACGACGGCATCATTGACCCCCGCGACACCCGCAACGTACTGGGCTTTTGCCTTGCTGTTGTAAACAACAAAGCCATTAAAGGCACAGGCGAGTTTGGGGTGTTTAGAATGTAGCCTATTACCCAACCCAATGCCCTTGTTTATGGCTTTTTATTGGCTAATAAACAAAATTGAATTGCCCTTTTTTAGGTAAAAAATCCCCCAAAAACAAATGCGTTTTTGGGGGATTTTTTTGTTGCTTTTGCAAATAAGCGTGTATGCAACATTCCGCTACGTAAACACCGGTCATTAATAAAAATCCATCTTGTCCGTGTCTAATCTGTAAAAATCTGTGTCCTAAATAAAGCTAAATAGCGTATTTCGCAACATCAGTTGCTTAAAATTAGTTCGGTTTATACGTTAGCTGCACCAAACCACTGTCAAAAGTTTGGCAGTTGGTTAATACCCAATTGGTGGTGTTGTATGGTTTATAAAAAAGGGGTATGCCATTGCCCAATAAAACGGGGTGAATAGATAACACCATTTGGTCTATCAAACCAGCATTTAGCAGCAGTGTATTTATTTGTGCGCCACCAACCAACCAAATATCTTTACCTTGCTGTGCCTTAAGTTGTTGTACAAAATCAACAATATTTTGGTTGATAAAGGTTACACTTGGTTCGGTGTCGGTATGGGGTTTAGGTAAGTGGCTAAACACTATACAGCGGCGGTCGTTGTGCGGAAAATTACCAAAACCTAACACAGTTTTGTAGGTGTTGTTACCCATCAAAAGGGTATCAATTTGGGTATAAAATTGGGTGTAGCCATAATCTTGGTCGTTAAAAAGCCAATCGATGCCGCCGTTTGTTTTTGCTATGTAGTTGTCGAGGCTAAGGGCTGTGTATAGTATGATGTTGCGCATAAGTTGTTTGTTTAGTATAGCAAAGGTAGTAAATAGGTAGGTATTGTTTGCAAAAATCCCCCAAAAACGTTTGTTTTTGGGGGATTTTTGGTGGATAAAAAGGGCGATGATTATTTTGGTGTGAAGTATTAGTAGGCAGCTAACACTTTAATGTTTGTTGTAGATGTTTAGCAAACAATGATAGCGCTTAGGCATAACGCATTTGGGTTAGCTTTGGAGGGTTAGGCTTTGGCGACAATTGGCATAGATGCGTTGTAGTAGCTGCGGTTATTAGTCCAGTTTTATTTTTAGCCCAAAGTTGAAAAATCTGCCATCGAGCGGAGCCCACACTTCGGTAAACTGTGGGGTATTGTTGGGTTGAGAGATTAGGCTTTCGTATCGGGTTTGGCGGGCATCGGTTATGTTTTCGGCATTGCCAAACAGCACAAAATTACCGAGTGTTCGCTCGATTACTAAACCTGTTGTAAATAAGCCCCTTGTTGTTTGGTTATTCGACAAACGCTGTCCGCTTTTGTATTCATAGTCTAGCCCAATTCGCCATTTTCCGTCTTCTACAAACAAAAAGTCACCTTTCACGCTGTGTTTGGGGTTTAGGACAAGGGTTTCTTTTTCGGTTTTATCAAAAAATACATCTGTAAAGGTATAGCCCAAGAACCAAGTGATTTTCCAGAAGGTAAGTTTTATTTGTGTTTCAAATCCTTGACTTTTTATGTTATTGCTGGCATTAGCAAATTGAAACTGACCATTAGCGGTTGTTTGCAGCACGATTGGGTTTTGGATGCTGTTGTAAAAAAACATTTGGTTTAATGAAAGGAGTATATTTTCGCCAAATGTTGATTTGTAGCCAATATCGCCGTTCAGACCGATTGAGTTTTCGGCTTTTGCATTGGCAAAGTCTATTGCTACAAAGTTTTTGAATCCATAGGGTTCGGCTTCTTCGTTAAAAATTGTCAATGGGCGATAACCCAAACCGCCGCTCAATCGGGTAGTTAGATGTTGGTTATACTTTATCAATGCTGCAACTCTTGGCATCACAAAGATGCGTCCTTCGTCGGTGCTAATGTTACTTTTATTTTTGTTCCAATCGGCACGTAAGCCGCTTTCTATATCCAGAAATTGTGCGGCTTTCCAAACGTGGTTTACAAAAAGGCTGGCGGTTTGATGTTCTTCTTCGATGGGTACAAAATCTGTTTCGCCCAAATTTTGCCTATTAAAATTGTCTAAGATGTAATTTGCTCCCAAAATCAGTTCGTGTTTGTTTTTTTCGATGCTGTAAGTCAGTTCCGAAAAACTTGCTTTTTGATTTCCTCCCATAATGGCTTGCGTGCCTATGGAATCTTGACGAATGTTCAAATAACGGTCAAAAACATTAAAACTGTTTTTGACAATTAAAGTTTGATTGTTGTTGATTTTTCGGTCAAGTTTAAATTGGGTGGTGTATCTGCTTGTTTCTTGTCTGTCTAAATAGAAATGTTGGGGAGACGCTTGGAAATTTTTTAACAGTTTCATATCGCCACCTTGCCGAAACTCGCGGGTGATGGTTCCGCCAAAGTATAGGGTTGTTTTTTTATTGGGATAAAAAAAGAGTTTTGGATTGAAATTGAATTTTGAGATTTTGGGTAAATCAGAAAATCCGTCCTTATCTGCATCAAAGGCTTTATGCAGTTGAAAGGAGACTAAGTTGGTCAGTCCAAATTTACCAAATTTACGGGCAACAAAAGCGTTCAAATCGTTTGAACCGATGGTTGAACGATTAAAATGTAAGAGGGTTTCCTCTTTATCGGCGGTTTTAGACAACAAGTTCAACACACCTGCTATTGCACCACCGCCGTGTAAAGTAGATGAAGAGCCTTTGATAAATTCAACCTGTCGTAAGTCTAAGGGAGGGATTTGGAGTACGTCCAAACTTCCCGAAAAGCCACCATAAAGCGGGAAACCATCTTTCAAAAGTTTAGCATATCGACCATTCATGCCTTGTATTCGAACTACCGAGCCGTTGCTACCTGCCGAGGTAGTTTGTACCTGTACGCCGGTTGTGTGCGTGATGAGGTGCGAAATTCGGCTTGGTTCCATGCTTGCAGCTTCATCTATCTCGTCGGTTAATGCTTCAATTCGGCTTGGGGTATTAGCAATTGATTTATTTGCTCTTGTGCTTTCGACAATAATTTCGTCTAGTCCTTCGATATTTGCTTCCAACAAAACTTCGTGTAGTTTGTTTGCATCTTTTGGAAAGACAAAAAGGACTGTTTGAGGGACGTAGCCAACGTAGGTAAAAGTGATGTTTGTTGTGCTGTTTGGCAGGTTTTTTAATTCAACTTGCCCTTCTGTATCAGTAATTCCGCCCAAGTTACTTTTTTCTACAGCAACTTTTGCCCCAATTAGGACTTCGCCATTGGCGGCATCCTTAACAACTGCCAAAAAATTATTTTGGGCAAATGCAAATGTTATTTGCCATGTTGCAAGGAGCAACGCGATGTATTTTTTCATCAAAAAAGGTTAGAGTTTTAAAAAAAGGGAACTATGTAGTTTTTTAAAAATAGAAACGGTGTGGTTAAACTTTAAATTTGGGTGGTTCCCATGTGTTACAATTTGTACGAGAAAGTGGTTTTTGTTGTGGCAAAATAGCATTTTTTCAAAGAGTAGTAAAAATGTGGTTGTTTTGTAAGTTCATGCATGCCTATGTTTTTTTAATGGGCTATTATAGGCAGAGGTTATTATTTAATGATGGGCAAGCTACACTCGTGTACGGCGGCAGCCAGTTCGAGCATCAGTGTGGGGTCTTTTTCGAGGGCATTGCCCACTACCACTACATCGGCACCAGCTTGGCAGCTAAGGGCAGCCTGTTTTGGGGTGCGTATGCCACCGCCCACAATAAGTGGCAGGTTAATGTTTTGGCTAACGGCGGTTATCATGGCATCGGATATAGGTTTTTGGGCGCCGCTACCCGAGTCCATGTATATAATACGCATACCCAACATATCGGCAGCCATAGCTGTACAAACGGCAATTTGAGGTTTGTCGGCGGGTATGGGGGTGCTATTGCTAATATACGATACGGTAGTAGGCACGCCCCCATCAATAAGCATATAAGCGGTAGGCATTACCTCGATGTTCATTTGGCGGATAAGGGGTGCGGCAATAACGTGTTGCCCGATAAGTAGCTCGGGGTTGCGCCCCGATACCAAGGACAAGAAAAACAAGGCATCGGCTTGTGGCGATACTTGAAAAACGCTGCCCGGAAAAATGATAACAGGTATGTTACACAATGTTTTTATGTGTTGTATCCAATTACCGATAGTGGCATTAGTTACCAAGCTACCGCCCACAAAAAAATAATCTACCTTAGCCTTTACCGCAAGATACACGAGGCGCTGTACCACCGCCTCCGAGCCATTGTCGGGGTCGAGTAGTACGGCTAATTTTTTTTGTCCTGCTTGTCTACCATCTACTAACGATTGGTATATTATTTTATCTTTCATTGAAGTATGGTCGTTTCTGCCGCAAAGATAGGCTATTTAGGGTTATAAAAATAGTATTTGGGCAGGCGAAGTGCGCAATTTAGCTTGTCGATGGGTTTAGAATGGGTGTTGGGGCGATAAAAAAGGGCAAAAAAGATTTTTCGCCCAAAATAACTCAAAGAATCTTTGTTTTTTGCTTTTTTATTGTTTTATAAGTTCGTACCTTTGCACCGCGAAATCAAAAGTTTTTAAAGTGACAACATACATATACAACCGTTTCTTAAATTTACTATTTTTAGTAGCCCTTCTGGGTAGTTTTAATGCCGTTTACGCCCAACACGAGGGCGGCGGCGCAGTAGCTAATGCCCCACACGAAGCAGCCGCACATGGCGAAGAAGAAGGTGAAGGCAAGTTAGATATTGGCGGCATGATCATGGGTCACATTACCGATGGTCATGAGTTTCACATGACACCTAGTTTGGTTGTTCCGTTGCCTTGTATAGTATACCATAAAGAAAAAGGTTTCGACTTTTTCATGTCGTCGGCGTTTCATCACGGACACGAGTCGCACAATGGCTATGTGATGAATCATGGTGTATTAAATTATGTTGACTCGCCAAGTTTTCCGCAAGAAGGTAACGTGGCAGTAGGGCATATTACCGAAGACAAAGCCAGTAAACAATTTAGTGTTGATTATCAGGGGCAACATTTACCCATCAGCCGTAGTAGTTTCTACGACTTTTCGATTACGCGCACCGTGTTTACTATGTTGCTTACTGCCTTAATTATGTTGTTGTTGTTTCCGGCAATAGCGGGTGGCTACAAAAAAAGCCAAGTTCCAACAGGTGTTCGTGGATTTTTTGAGCCAATCATTCAGTTTATCCGCGACGATATTGCTGTGCCTAATTTAGGCGATAAAGCACCACGTTATTTGCCATTTTTGCTTACCGTATTTTTCTTTATTTGGTTTAACAACCTTTTGGGCTTAATACCCTTTTTTCCGGGCGGTGGCAATGTAATGGGCAATATTGCCGTAACAGCTACATTGGCAGTTATTACGTTTATCATTACTACTTTTTCGGGCAATAAAGATTATTGGGGACACATTTTTAACCCCCAAGGCATGCCTTTTGCTATTAAGTTGTTGATGATAGTTATCGAGTTTTTATCTATCTTTATCAAACCATTTGCTTTGGCATTGCGTTTGTTTGCCAACATTACGGCAGGGCACATTATTATTCTAAGCTTTGTGGGCATTATATTTATTGTAAATTCGTTGGCGGGCAGTGCGGCAGGTTTTGGCGTAGGTTTGTTGTCGGGTGCATTTATGATAGCCTTAAATGTATTAGAGTTATTTGTGGCGATATTGCAAGCCTATATTTTTACTACCTTGTCGGCGGTATTTATTGGTCAGGCAATAGAAGAGCATCATCACGAGCACGAGGCGGCTCATTAATAATGCCTACACTACACAGTGTTTGTTAATAATTACAAGCCTGTAGTAAATCAAAAAAAAACAATAAACGTTTCATATTTTAAACTTATTTTTAGCTATGGATTTTTTACCTATGCTTTTGGAAATTACAGGTAACGTTGCCGGTATTGGTGGCGGTATTGGTGCAGGTTTAGCTGCTTTAGGTGCAGGCGTTGGTATTGGTCGTATTGGTGGCAGTGCTGTTGAGTCTATTGCTCGTCAGCCCGAAGCTATCGGCGACATACGTGCCAACATGATTCTTACTGCCGCTCTTATCGAGGGTGTAGCCCTTTTCGGTGTGGTAGTAGGTCTGTTGACCTTGGTACTATAATTTGCCGCGTAAGAACCATCAGAGCTGTTCTCCTAACAAAAGGTTAGGAGGGCAGTTTCTTAGGCTGAAGAAATTTGTTGTTAGGTCAACAGAAATATCTTTAAATACAAAAAAATAACAATAATTACAGATATGGTACTGCTGAATGCACTTTTGACCCCCGACTTGGGTCTGATTTTCTGGACAACGGTGGTATTTTTAATTCTTTGGTTTATATTGGGTAAAACCGCCTGGAACCCAATCACCTCGGCATTAAAAAACCGTGAAACCAATATCGAAAACGCCCTTAAACAAGCCGACCAAGCACGGGCAGATATGGCAAACCTTAAATCCGAACACCTTCAATTGCTCAACGAAGCAAAAGAAGAACGCTCGCGTATGCTAAAAGAAGCTAAGGATATCAAAGATAAAATGATAACCGATGCCAAAGAGCAAGCACGCCTTGAATACGACAAAATTATTGCTAGTGCAGCTAGCGAAATTACCAATCAAAAAATGGCAGCCATTACCGAAGTGAAAAACCTGATAGGTACTAATGCTATTGATTTGGCAAAAAAAGTATTGGCTCGCGAATTGGACACCCCCGCCGAACACCAAGCCTTTGTTGCCGACGAAATCAAAAAAATCAGACTTAACTAAACCGATAATTGAAGTAAATTAGACAGCGAATAGTTCATAAAACATTGATGTATATCGAGTTAGTTGCTTGTTCGCCATCCATAATTATCAATTATCTTTATCAATTATCCATCCAATTATGTCTGCAATACGTTTAGCATCTCGATATGCCAAATCTTTGATTGACTTAGGCATCGAAAAAAATTTGTTAGAGCAAATAAACACTGACATAGAAACGATAAACTCTGCCCTAAAAAGCCGCGACTTATCTCTTTTTATCAAAAGCCCCATCATTCATCCCGAAAAAAAGGCATCTGTTCTTAAACAAATTTTTGGCGATAAATTAAGCCTTGTCACCTCGTCGTTCATTGACATTGTACTAAAAAAACATCGCGAATTTTACCTGCCCGACATTGTTAGCTCTTTCCGCGACCAATACGGCGAGCACAAAGGCATAGTAAAAGCCACCTTAACCGTAGCCGTCGCACTTACCAATGATAGTATCTTAAACGATGTAAAAGCTATTATATTAAAAGATACCGGTAAAAACGACGTAACTATGCAAGTAAAAGTAGACCCAAGCATTTTAGGCGGCTTTATACTACAGTTTGGCGATAAACTGTACGATACCAGTATCAACCACAAACTTGACAATCTCCGCAAAGAATTTATGGTTAATAAATATGTGCGCGAGTTTTAATCACCGCTATTGGCTTATAGCCCTTAGCTACTTGTTTTTGTGGTTCGATTAACTACTTCCCCAAAAAAAATATCTAAAAATTGCAAAAAACCCAAGCCAAAGGCTAAAGGTTAAACAAAATAAAAAATAAACTACATATACGTCATGGTAGAAGTAAGACCAGAAGAAATATCGGCGATACTACGACAACAACTATCGGGCTTTACCTCCAACACCGACCTCGAAGAAGTAGGTACGGTATTACAAGTAGGCGATGGTATTGCTCGTGTGTATGGCTTAGACAAAGTTCGGGCAGGCGAGTTGGTAGCCTTTGACAATGGTACAAAAGCAGTGGTGCTTAACCTCGAAGAAGACAATGTGGGTACGGTATTGATGGGTAAATCGGAGGGCATTAAAGAAGGCTCTACGGTTCGTCGTACAGGTCGCATTGCATCTGTTCAGGTAGGCGAAGGCATGATTGGTCGGGTAGTAAATGCACTCGGCGAGCCTATCGATGGTAAAGGTCCTATAAAAGGCGAGCGTTTTGAGATGCCCCTGGAGCGTAAAGCACCCGGTGTAATTTTCCGCGAGCCCGTAACCGAACCGCTACAAACAGGTATCAAGGCTATTGATGCTATGATACCGATTGGTCGCGGACAACGCGAACTTATCATTGGCGACCGCCAAACGGGTAAAACCGCTATTGCCTTAGATACTATCATCAACCAAAAAGAATTTTTTGACCGCGGCGAACCCGTATACTGTATATATGTGGCTTGCGGACAAAAAGCATCTACCGTAGCTAACGTTTCGCGTACCTTAGAGCTAAACGGCGCTATGGCATACACCGTAATCGTTAACGCATCGGCATCAGAGCCTGCTCCAATGCAGTTCTTTGCTCCCTTTACAGGTTGTGCTATTGGCGAATTTTTCCGCGACACGGGTCGCCCCGCATTGATTATCTACGACGACTTATCGAAACAAGCCGTAGCCTATCGCGAGGTATCGTTGTTGTTGCGCCGCCCACCAGGTCGCGAGGCTTACCCCGGCGATGTATTCTACCTTCACTCTCGTTTATTAGAGCGTGCTGCAAAAGTAACCGCCAACAACGACATTGCAAAACAAATGAACGACTTGCCACCAAGCCTTAAAAATATGGTAAAAGGTGGCGGCTCGCTAACAGCATTGCCCATCATCGAAACCCAAGCAGGCGACGTATCGGCATATATCCCAACTAACGTTATCTCTATCACCGACGGACAGATATTCTTGGACTCAAACTTGTTCAACTCGGGTATCCTTCCTGCAATCGACGTAGGTCTTTCGGTATCGCGTGTAGGTGGTAATGCCCAAATTAAACCAATGAAAGCTGTAGCAGGTACGCTTAAACTCGATTTGGCTCAATATCGCGAGTTAGAAGCCTTCTCTAAGTTTGGCTCGGACCTTGATGCAACAACAAAAGGCGTTCTCGACAAAGGAGCTCGTAGTGTAGAAGTATTAAAACAAGCTCAATATTCGCCGTTTGCCGTCGAAAAACAAGTGGCTATTATCTACCTTACTACCAACAACTTGCTGCGCCATGTGCCTGTAAATAAAGTGCGCGAATTTGAAAACAACTTTTTGTTGACCCTCGAAAAACGCCACCCACAGGTATTAGCTCGTTTGCGCGAACCTAAATGCGACCTCAAAAAAGAAGCTGATGTAACCAAAACTTTAGTCGATTTGGCTAACGAGTTGATTGCAAAGTATAACTAATAAATGTAAGTTTTTGCATTAGCAATAATATTTTGTATTGATGCAAAGATGTATTATTGAATGTTTTCTTAGATTATTAGGTGCTGTAAGATTTTAAAATACTTTATAATACTTGTACTTGCGAGTTATATAAAATTAATATTCGCAATTTTTACAAAAAAATATTGCCTTGAAATTTTACAGCACTTATTATTGATAAATATTGGCTTGTTAAAAAATAGAAGCTATGAAAAACGATATTGAAAAAATAATGCTTTTTGTCGAAGGAGAAGTGGATAGGATTATAGTAGAAAAGAAAAATGATTCCTAAAATAAAGCATGGCAGATGGCGGTTGCAAAGGCATTACGCCAAAAACAAAATAACACAAATTTAGATTGTGTAGTGGCTGTTTTATTGGACAATAATACCAAAGAATTTACAAAATCCGCAGGAAGCACCGAAGAATTGAATCATGGTTTTACCGGGATTGCAATAACAATGGCTCAAAATGAAAGCGCTAAAGAAATAATAAAATCACTTCCTATGCCTGATGAAATACAAAATGCTAAAAAAATAGCATATACTGTATTTGGTGTATCGAAAAACAATTATATGGATAGTATTTCTTCTATAAATATAGAAAAAGCGGTAGCAAGATCAATGTCATTGAAATATTTTTTAATACGAATAGGTGAATTATTAGGCGAAGACAAATATCAACAAAACCCCGCAAAAGGGAACACACCCTTTTAAAACGGCAGAACCGGACGCAACGGAGGAAAAAAAAAGCACATTAAAACAAAAGGAAACGAAACAGCTTTGTGATGTCACATGGAGAACAAGCTATTTTATGACAACAATGAAGATAGCGATTCGCAAAACACAACTACTTGGACCGCAGTTTATTTTGCCGCCACACGCAAAGCCCCAAGCGCCCAAAGGAACAATTTATTGGGGATATAATTTTCAAATTACAGCTCCTGACGAACAAAAAGAAGTCAAGCATCTATTTGTAAATTTATTTTTATTTATCTATAACTATTTTCATTTAAGTACAGAAACCACAAAAATCGAAAATTTTGGTTGATTTGAGCAAAAAGGAAGAAACCAACTATTGCTAGACCAAATTACGAACAATATCCAGCAATCTGACTTCCAAAACCTACCGCTGTGTCCTTCATATTTGGAGTCGGTTAAGGGTTTTTGTCCCTAACAGAGCGATACTAAAACACCCAAAAGCACCTGACGACTTGTTTTATTAAATACAAAAAATATCATATATGCCCGGTCAATTAAAAGAAGTTCGCGACCGCATCGCCTCGGTCAAATCTACGCAACAAATTACCAAAGCCATGAAACTAGTGGCTGCCTCTAAGTTGCGCAAAGCTCAAGACCGCATCGTACAAATGCGCCCCTACTCTGCCAAATTATACGATATGCTCCGCAATATTATGGCAGGCGGCGAAGGCAACCTGAGTGCAGGCTATGGCGCTGCTCGACCTATACAAAATGTGTTGATTGTGGTTATTAGCTCTGACCGTGGTTTGTGCGGTGGTTTTAATGCCAATATGGTCAAGTTATTTAAAAGCACTGTTGAGCAAAAATATAAACAAGCACATCAATCTGGCAATATTACGGTTTTATCGGTGGGCAAAAAAGCTTACGAAGCCTTGAAAAAAGATAAATCGTTGCACTTTATTACCAATCATATCGACCTTTTCAGCCGTTTATCTTTCGAAGAAGCCATGCAGGCATCAGAACAGATAATGAAAGAATTTGTTGACAAAAAATACGATGCCGTAGAGGTAATTTACAACCAATTTAAAAATCAAATTACCCAACTACCTACCGTCGAGCAGTTTTTACCTATCGAAAAACTGGATACCGCATCAACGCCCGAAAAAGAAAATGCCGCTCGACCGGATTTTATCTTTTTGCCTAACCAAGAAAATATTATCGCAGAGCTAGTGCCTAAAATATTAAAAACACGCTTTTATCGCTTTTTGCTTGATAGCAATGCCAGCGAACATGGTGCCCGTATGACCTCGATGGACAACGCCACGAACAACGCCGAAGATTTATTGGTAGCCTTAAATATTAGCTATAACCGAGCCCGCCAAGCAGCTATTACCACCGAACTAAGCGAAATTGTGAGCGGTGCAGCAGCTTTGCAAGGTTAAAAAATATTTTTTCGCTACAAAAATCCCCTCAAGCGCCAAACCGCGCCCGAGGGGATTTTTTTATCCGTCGTACACCAAAAATCTATTTATTTCGTTTTAACTTTGGTGTTTTTTTACTGTCTAAAAATCTGCCATAAACCATTTTGGCTTAAAACTGTTTTTATTAAAAACACGTACCTAAAACCATGAAATTATATTCATCTATCTTATTTTTTTTCGCTTTATTTTTTGGTAGCAACGCATTTGCCCAAAACAACGATGCACAACTATCTGGCACCATAAACGGAGCCGAGGGTAATGTAGTTGTAAAAATTGACCGTATTTATTTGGGTAAAACCTTAATTGATAGTACGGTTGTGCCACTTAACAATGGTAAATTTAGCAGCAATATCACCCTCGACCGCAGTCGCCCCGTAGCACTTATCTATAACAATCAGCAATTGCCGCTGTTTTTAACGCCCAACGGCAAACTGTCGGTGCAATGTAACGCCGATTCATTGCTAAAAACAGCTACTTTTGAGGGCAACGCCGCCGCTGATAACCGCACCTTAGCCCAGTTTTACCTGCAATTTGGTAAATGGTACAACACTCAGGCTATTACCGAGTACATCTTAAAAACAAAAATAGACCCGTTTGAGATGGATTTATACCAAACCAAACAAAAACAAACCGATTTTTGCAAAAACGCACAATCGGAGCTAAGTGCCGATTTTAAACAATACTTAAACAATCAAATTGACTATAACTATTGGCGTTGGATATTTGGTTTCCCGATTGTTACGGGCAACAGCAGCACCGATATTAAAATAGTAATGCCCATACCTTACTCGATGCTCGATGGTTTTGACGAAAAAATACTCGACAATGCCCAAGCTATGATTAACGAGCCTTTCCGTGGTTTGTTGGTTTATTATACTACTTACACCACCTCTAAACAAAATAACTTTAATAAATTTGCCGATTTATCGCAATCGTTGGAGATGAAGTACAACAACATCCGCCAATTATTTAAAGAACCCATGATGAGTTTTGTGGCAGCTTCGTTTTTGTACGAACAATGCGACAAAATAATACCTCCTACAGCTAAAAAAGTGTACGAAGGTATCAAAAATAGCGATAAAACTAATACGTATGCTCCACTTATTTTTGCTAAATGTGGCGACCAAATCAATAAAAAATACGACGCACCTATGGTGGCGGCTACCCCTGGCTCGGCAGGCGGAGCAAGCTCAAGCAACGAGTTTACGATGAAAGACATAAATGGCAAAGAGGTAAGCCTTTCGGATTACAAAGGCAAGGTAGTTTATGTCGATTTTTGGGCTTCGTGGTGTGGTCCTTGCCGAAAAGAAATGCCTTTTTCGCACGAACTGCCCTCTAAATTGAGCAAGAAACAGCTTAAAAACGTGGTTTTTTTGTACATATCTATTGATGATACCGAAGAGCGCTGGAAAGGCGGTATTGAACAAAACAAAATAGAAGGCATTAATTTGTTATCGCCCGGTGGCTGGAACTCGCCTGCTTGCGCAAAATTTGGCATACAAAGTATTCCGCGCTATATGCTTATCAACAAAAAAGGCGAGGTTGCTAATGCCAATGCTAAACGCCCAAGCGACCCGAGCATTATTGACGATATCGTAAAATTGATAAACGAGAAATAACTAATCCCAAAACACAAAAGTTAACTACTACTATGCCTTGTAATTAAACAATACATTGCGTAGTGGTAGTTTTTTCTATTGGTGCTAAAACTTTCTTTATTTTGTATTTTGAAACAACCATAAGGTGTTGTATCTTTGCATTACAATTTCTACCAAACCATTTAAACCATTTTATGCGCTTATTAAGCATCAAATTTTGTTTATTTTTTGTACTATTTTTATTACATAGTGCCGCTAGTATTGCCCAAACACCTACTTGGTCGGCAGATGTGGCATCTATTATTTACAACAATTGTTCGTCGTGCCACCGAGATGGAGGCATTGCTAACTTTTCGTTGATGGGGTATGCCCAAACGGTGGCTGTTGCCGACCATATTTTGCAAGAAGTAGAGGCAAACAGAATGCCTCCTTATCCGCCCGATGTTAGTTACCAACAATATGCCCACGAGCGCAATCTTAGCCAAGAAGAAAAAAACGCCATTAGTGCCTGGATACAAGGCGGCACGCCCCTAGGTAATCCCGCCGAAGCACCATCTCCACCTGTTTTTATAGACGGCACACAACTAAGCACAACACCCAATGCCACTTATCAAATACCTACTTATACCAGCACCGCCACCACAAGCGACGTATATCAATGTTTTGTATTGCCATCGGGCTTATGGACACAACACCATATTACCGCCTTAGAGGTAGTGCCCGGCAATCGGTCAATAGTACATCATGTATTGGTTTTTCAGGATTCGACGGGTAGCTGCCGTGCCTTAGACAATGCTACCCCCGAAATAGGTTATGCTAACTTTGGCGGCGTGGGTGGCAACGGAGCCAAACTAGTTGGTAGCTGGGTACCGGGTGCAATGCCTTATGTGCTGCCAACTGGCATGAGTGTGCCCTTGGCAGCTAATGCCGATTTTGTGCTGCAAATACATTATCCGGCTGGCACAGCAGGGCTACAAGATAGCACCAAAATTAATGTTTTTTGGGCAGATGATGATACCCCAAACCGAACAGTTAATATTGAGCGTGTTTTAAGCCACAACAATGCTACGTTACAAAACGGACCCTTATATATTCCGGCTAATACGGTACGCACTTTTGTTGAGCGATTTACGTTGCCTGATGGCTTTGATGTTTCGTTGTTGGCAGTAAATCCGCACATGCACCTTATTGGGCGAAAAATAAAAGTATTTGCCCTATCGCCCGGCAACCCCGATACCATACCCCTTATCAATATCCCCGATTGGGATTTTCATTGGCAGGGTTCGTATTTTTTCAAGCATCCTATTAAGTTAGTAGGTGGCAGCACTTTGTATGCGGTGGCAGAGTACGACAACACACTTGACAATCCAAACAATCCTAATTTTCCGTTAAAAGATATATTAGCAGGCGAGTCGACAACCAACGAAATGATGTTAGTGTATTTCTTTTTTACCACCTACCAAACTGGCGATGAAATGATTGATTTAGAACAATCGGATTTGATTAGCTCCGCACCGTATCAGTTACCCAACTCGCCATTTTTACATTATCCATCGCCTGCCAACGAGCAAATACAATTGGTGTGTCGTAATTGTCCTACCGATACTATCCCCAATATGAGATTGTATAACCTAAATGGGCAATTGGTTTGGTACCGTCAAAATGTTGTATTGCCGTTTAATATACCTTGCCAAAACCTGCCTGCGGGCATGTATTTTTTGCAGATGAGCAACAACAAACGCAGCTATACGCACAAAGTTTTGGTGCAACATTACGGAAACTAAACAAAACACCCATTTATAATAATTACAAAAAAGCCTACGAACCGCAATAAATGCAGTTTGTAGGCTTTTGTTTTATGGGTATGTTGGTTTATGCTATGGCTGGTGTCCAGTTTATATTACTGATACTGCCATCGGTATAGGTAACGTATGCCGATAGTTGAGAGGTGTTACCTTGTGCATCGGTGGCTGATATGCTCCACATAGATGTGTTACTTTCGGGATTTTCGGTGGGTATCAAATCGGCGTTTATTAGGCTGTAACCTGCTTTTTGCAGTTGGTCTTTAAAGTAATTAATTTCTTCGTAGCTACCCGAGTGTCCTACCACATAGTATTTATATACGGCATACATAACGCCCCATGCCACTAAAAACATCATCAAAAACGAAGGCGATTGAAGAAGACCAATCAATTGTTGAAACGGGCTCATGATTTATTAGTTTGTGGTTTTAAGTTTTGGTTTTGACGATTGAACAGTGCAGTTAGGTATTTGCCTACTATATCAAACTCTATGTTTACAACACTACCTATTTTGTATTGGCCAAAGGTAGTATGTTCGTAGGTATAGGGTATAATTGCCACGGAGAAGGTGTTGTCTTGTACCTCTACCAATGTTAGGCTGGTTCCATCGATACAGATAGAGCCTTTTTTAACCAAAATATTGTCGGCATTTGGGGTATATTCAAAGGTAAAGTACCAGCTACCGCCTGTTTCTTTGATGTGTATGCAGGTGGCAGTTTGTCTACGTGTCCTTGTACAAAATGCCCGTCTATGCGGCTATTGGCAAGCATACATCGCTCTAAGTTAACCAAATCGCCTGTTTTTAGTTGGTTTAGATTGGTTTTTAGCAATGTTTCGTGGATAGCTGTTACAATGTGTATGTTGTTACTTTGGGCTACTACTGTTAAACAAACGCCGTTGTGGGCTATGCTTTGGTCAATTTTTAGCTCGTTTGATAGACTAGATTTTATACTTAGGTGCAAATTTTGTGCCTCGTGGTTTAGGGCAACTACCGTACCTATGGTTTCGATGATACCTGTGAACAAGTGATGACAGATTGATGTGAGAAATTTGGTGTATGGTGTTGGCTGTATAACATTTAGGTAGGTTAAAAGTTCAATTTTGGGGGCTTTACCTAAATGTTTTTTGTTTTTTTATTCGGTAATAGGTGTATAAATCAGGTTTAGTTTCATGGGGTGTTCGGGGTGATTAGGTCCGCAGATAATGGCACGGCTTGGTGTTTCTTGCAAAAAGTTGATAAGCAAACGGTCGTTGCGGTCGGTATATTCGCCCATTAATTTGTCTTGCAAATACTGGATACTTACCGGGAAACCTGCCGCTACACCTGCTGTTGCAAAAATTAGTTTGTATTTAACAAAACCGTCTGATGTTGTTTGTTTGGTGGCATCGGTTAGTTTAAGCCCGCCGTATTGTCTGTTGTTTAAAACAGATAGGATGTCTATTTTGTTTGGTGGCGTAAAAAGGCTATAGCTATCTGGTTTAACGGTTAGTTCAAGTTCGGCTCGGTTAATGGCTGCATTGCCAAGGCTGCTTAGATAAGGCATGTTTAAGGTAAAACCCACGCCACTCATGCCTTGCACATACACATATTCTTGTTCGGTTGGGGTTGTTTGGGTTAAGGCGTTGCCTACTTCGGTATTGGTGTGGTTGTTTTCGAAGCTATTAACTACCCATGCTCCGTTAAACACAAAATCGGTTGATTTACCTTTGCCTAAGCTATTGCTATAATATAAAGTTATGCCACTTTGCGACCCAAATGGGCTGATAGATGCCACTACTTTTGCATCGGTATTGGTGGTGATGTAGAGACCTTTAAAAAAATCACGGAAACTGGCATTGTCTTTAAAGTTGTTGGTACCCGATTGTGCCAATAAGCGGTAGCCTAATTCGTTGCTTAGGCGTATGCGCATTTGTGGAGCTAAGGTCTCGGTTGTTATATCATCTACCTGAGTAGGTACGTTATTTATGGTATCTATTTTAGTGCCATATTTTTGTATAGTTACGCTATCGGCGGCAGCAAAAGTTGTTTGGGCAATACGACCTAAAAGTGTTGGATAATAAGCAAATGTTTGGTTAGCAAAATAGGGTTTGCCATACGACATACTTTCTGCCATTTCGTAAATGTTCACATCTACTTTATTGTCTATGGTATCGCCATAGGGTGTTGTGTTGGGTGTATATTGCAGGGTAAGCACCACCGAGTCGAGTTGTAGGTTGCTACCCAAATTAAGGCTGCTGTTTGGCAGGCTTAACTGCCCGTAGATACTTGCTTTGGAGCGCCCAAAGGTGGGGTCGTCTAATCCGCCTAACAAATAGGTAATATGCGAGCCATTGGCTAGCACATTAGAGGTGATGATAGAGTCGGCTTTAAAGCTATTGGTGGTAAGTGTTAAGGTATCGGTGGTATAGCTACCATAAAACTCAGAGTCGTCAATCAAATCTGAGCCGATAAAAGTTGAGTCGTTACAAGCTGTTACAAAAGATAAGCTGGCAACTACAAGTAAAAAGAAGTATAATTTTGATAGGGATAAACGCATAAAAGATAGTAAATGATTGTTTGACTACTATAACGTAAAAAGTAGCTCTTTAGGTTGTGTGCAACAAAATTTTTTTTAGCCCATTGGGTTAATTGTTCAAACAAGTTTTACTACAACATAGCACTTTTTGAACAGTTACTTTGTTTAGTCTTCATTGTCTGTTAGTGCTTTTACAAAATCTTTCACGGTTTCGCCAAGGTGTTCGTCGTTATCATAAACAAGCAATGGTTTTGGTGTAGGGCTGCTATCTATGGCGGCTTGCAGTTCGGGGCTTAGGTTTTCGGTTTGTACCATTACTGCATCCGAGTAATAGATAGCACCTTTATGCAAATCGTTGTTGGTTACGTTTCCGTAGGGTTCTAGTTCGGAGGTAAGCACACGTTTGATAGATGCCTTTTGGTTAAATAAATCTACAGCCATTTGGTCGAACATAGGGGCATCTATGCTGTAAAGAAATTTAGAATTGGTAAAGATGGGGTCTGTTTTATAGGCAGTTTTGCCATACAACGGTATCAGGCTACTCATCCAGCCGTGGCAGATAATAACATCGGGTGCCCAGCCAAATTTACGAACTGTTTCGAGTACGCCTTTGCAAAAGAAAATCATCCGCTCGGCATTATCTTCGTAAAACGTGCCTTTGTCGTCTCTAACGTCGTTTTTGCGTTTAAAAAATTCTTGGTTTTCTAAAAAGTAAACTTGCAAACGCGCACCTGGCAACGAGGCAACTTTAATAATAAGTGGATAATCATCTTCATCAACAATAATATTGATACCCGAAAGACGTACTACTTCGTGCAAGCGGTGGCGGCGCTCGTTAACGTTTCCAAAACGAGGCATCAATACGCGCACTTCGGTGGTATTGTTATTCAAAAAGCTGGTCGTTTTTAATACTGTATGAGCAGTTGGTGTGATTTCGAGATAGGGTTCCATCTCGTGAGTAATAATCAGCACTCTTTTTTTATTCACCATGTTATTGGAAAAACTTTTGTCAGATTAGGAAATTTAGAAATTAGAGTTATGTTAAACACAACCATCAACACACAAAGTTTGGCAAAACAACACACAAATAAACACTTAGTAGCTACATTTGTCCTTGTTTTGCCTAAATAAGTATAATCACCGAGTTTGAGGGTGCAAAATTACGCAATTTTAACCGTAATAACTACTTTTTTACTTGTTTTGTACTATTTAGGCACTTTAAGTATGGCTAAACCATAAAGAATACCTATTTTTGCGCCGTTTTGTTGTAAACTGTTGTGTACCAAGCTTTTTTAAGGCAGAGTATAGGGGGTAGTTTTAATTAAAATAAAAAATTACATACTTTACGCTTATTTATCATTACATAATGTATATTTTTAAACACATTGCCGATTTGCAAGCGCATTTAGCTAATAAGCGCCAATTGGGTAACACCATTGGTTTTGTACCTACAATGGGTGCCTTGCACGCAGGACATTTATCGTTGATAGCAGCCGCACAATTGGCAACCGATTGTGTGGTATGTAGCATTTTTGTAAATCCTACA
The DNA here is from genome assembly GCA_016718845.1 of Sphingobacteriales bacterium. GTDB lineage: Bacteria > Bacteroidota > Bacteroidia > Chitinophagales > UBA2359 > JAEUUX01. The sequence continues at coordinate 61,273 of JADKCK010000106.1, read as the reverse complement.
CAATTTAACGAGGCTTCGGATTTTGATAAGTACCCGCGCACCATAAACGTTGATTGTGGTTTGTTGATAGAGCAACATTGCGATGTGCTATTTTTGCCCGATGTAGCCGAAATTTATCCCAACGGCAAAACACCCTACCAAACCTACGATTTGGGCGGTTTAGATTTGCCGATGGAGGGCAAACAGCGCCCAGGACATTTTGCGGGCATGATACAAGTGGTAAGTAGGTTGTTGGATATTGTGCAACCTAACCAATTGTTTATGGGGCAAAAAGATTTTCAGCAGTTAGCCATTGTTAGGCGCTACCTCGAAACCACAGCCAGCCCCATTAAGTTAGTAGGCTGTGCTACCCTGCGCGAAGAAAACGGTTTAGCCATGAGCTCGCGTAATGTGCGCCTAAGCCCCGAACAACGCCAACAAGCAGGCATTATACATACCGTTTTGCAGCACATTAAACAACAATACGAACAACAACCCATAGCTCAATTGGTGCAACAAGGCATCGAGCAAATAAATGCCCTGCCCAATTTTGCTGTTGAGTATTTTGAGGTATGCGATGCCCGCACACTACAAAAAATAACAAACTGTACCGATGCCCCCGAAATAGTTGCTTGCATTGCCCTAAAAGTGGGCGATGTGCGCCTTATTGACAATGTATTGATTAAATAATTTGCATAAATGCCCGCTATCACAAATTTGTTGCGTAAATTTGCGCGCCTATTAAGTAATTAGCTTTTTGTTGCTTTTTCATTTCATCATCAAGTTGATTTATTTTCGATGTTTTAATCAAGCAATAGCTAATTAATAGCTATCCATTCTTACTCACCCGTTTTGCCCTCCTTCATGAATATATTGGCTGCCTACCCTACTTATATATGGCTTACCTTAGTTTTGTATTTGGCTATTGCCACTTTATTATCGGTGGTAGCCAATCGCTATTTTTTACAATGGCTTACACATTTGGGTATGCACACCCCCAAAGGACAACAAAAAGAAATTATCCGTTGGGCATCGCAAAGCAAACCTACCGTTGGCGGCATTAGTTTTTATGCTGTTTTTGTGGCAGCAGTAATAGCGGGGCTTTCGTGGGTTTATCGCAAAGGCGAGCCAATGGAGCAATTACTGCTTTCTTTCTTGCCTCTTTTTGTTAGTGTTACACTTGGTTTTATATTAGGTTTGATAGACGACCTTAGACACACATCGCCAGCTACCAAATTTGTTGGGCAATTGTTGTGCGCTGTATTGCTTATTATGGGCAATACCTACATACCTATCTCCAATTATTTTTGGGTAAATGCCCTATTTACCATCGTTTGGGTAGTGGGCATCATGAACTCAATAAACATGCTCGACAACATGGACGGCATTACAGCTACCGTTTCGGCAAGTATTATTGCAGGTATTATTTTGTTGTTGGTAGCCAATGGCTTGTTAACTAGTTTTTACAGCATACTAGCATTGGGCGTTTTAGGGGGTATTTGGGGCTTTTTGTACTTTAATTGGCATCCGGCACGTATGTATATGGGCGACTCGGGCAGTCAGTTTTTAGGCGTATTTTTGTCTATTCTTAGTATCAAATTTTTGTGGTCGTTTCGTCCATCACCCGACTCTAATTTTGCACTCCAACAGTTTATTTTACCTGCCGTAGCTTTTTTATTGCCCATTACCGATACTACCACCGTTTTTGTACGCCGTATAGCTCGCGGGCAATCGCCTTTTCAGGGCGGACGCGACCACACCACACACCACTTAGTATACTGTGGCTTAACCGACAAACAAGTAGCTCGTGTATTTTTGTTGCTATCGCTGTTGTCTGTGGCTGCCGTATTATTTATCAGCCAACATTTTTTACACAACACCTGGACATATACCCAATCTGTTGTAAGCATAATGGCTTGTTTAACCTTGTTTTTAGTGATGCAATATTTTTACAATTTAGGCAAAAAACGACAACAAACACAAGCCGCCATCACTGAAAAATTAGCGAATGTTTTACAAAAAGAACACACGGCTACATCGGCAAACGAACGACCTATAAATTTTAAAAAAAGCAACCTATTTGCCAATAAAAAGAAAACACCCGAATAGCACTAAGTTTTTATTCGTTAGTAATATAATTTAAAAAAAAATTAACAAACACCCCAAAAAGTTTAAAACACTTTTTGTGGGTGTTTGTTTTATTAAATAATGCTGATAATGCGGCATTTATGCAACAAAATAAACACCATTTTTAAAAACATTACCTACAACTAAGGCGGCAAGTTTTTTAGGTTTAGAAAATAATTTTTTAGCGAAATTTCGCAAAATCGCAAAAAACCCGTATCTTTGCGCCGGTAGAACAGCTAATTTGGGCAATATTCAACATAAAACGTTTGACCCATTGCCAAATAATCGTCTACATTAAATACCCACCAAAGGCTACCTACTCTTATGGTAACCACTACATTCATCTATTTGTCTTAAAATTATTTAAACAAAATATTGTTACCATGCAGCAACAATTCGGCATCAAAAACCCTTCAACCGATTTAGCTTCATTGGGTCTAACACAGCCCACTATTTACTGGAATCTGCCAGCCGCAGAGCTTATCGAACGTGCCCTTATTTTAGGTGAGTGCAAACTAACCGATACAGGCGCTGTGACCGTCGACACAGGTAAATTTACAGGTCGCTCGCCCGAAGACCGTTTTATTGTAAAAGACCATAAAACCGCCGATAGCGTAGATTGGGGTAAAGTAAACATTCCATTTGACCCTCAAAAGTTTGACTTACTATACGATAAAGTATTGGCTTACCTTAACCAACAACCCGAGGTTTTTGTACAAGAAGCCTATGCCTGTGCCGACCCTCAATATCGTTTGTCGTTGCGCCTGATAGCCGAAAAACCATGGGAAGCACTATTTGCTAATAATATGTTTATTCGTTTACAACAAAACGAACTACACACCTTTACCGCCGATTGGCAGATACTTGCCGCCCCCGGATTTTTAGCTAACCCCGCCGAAGACGGAACCCGTCAAAACAATTTTGCTATCCTTAATTTTACCCGCCAAACCATTATTATTGGCGGTACAGGCTATACCGGCGAAATTAAAAAAGGTATTTTCTCGGTACTTAACTTCCTATTGCCCCACGAACATGGCGTATTATCTATGCACTGCTCGGCTAATGTGGGCAAAAATGGCGATACCGCTTTGTTCTTTGGCTTATCGGGTACAGGCAAAACTACCTTGTCTGCCGACCCCGACCGCGCCCTTATTGGCGACGATGAACATGGCTGGTCGGAGAATACGGTATTTAATTTCGAGGGTGGTTGCTATGCCAAAACCATCGACTTATCAGCCGAAAGAGAACCACAAATATACGAGGCTATTAAACACGGCGCATTGCTCGAAAATGTGCGCTTTTACCCCAATACCCGAACAGTAGATTATACCGATAAATCGGTGACAGAAAACACCCGCGTAAGTTATCCTATCCATTTTATTGACAATATAATGGATAACTCAATGGGCAATGTGCCACAAAACATCTTTTTCTTGACTTGCGATGCCTTTGGTGTGCTACCTCCTATTACACGCCTTACCGCCGAGCAAGCCATGTATCACTTCATATCGGGTTATACTGCCAAAGTAGCAGGCACCGAGGCGGGTGTTATAGAACCACAAAGTACTTTTTCGGCTTGTTTTGGTCGGGTATTTTTGCCCTTGCACCCCGCCACTTACGCCCAAATGTTGGGTAACAAGCTAAAAAACAGCAACATATCGGTTTGGCTTATTAACACAGGCTGGAGCGGCGGTGCTTATGGTGTTGGCTCGCGCATGAAACTGCGCTACACCCGCGCCATGATTACTGCTGCCCTAAACAATCAGCTAACACATGTGCATTACGAAGTTGACCCCATTTTTGGCTTTAACATGCCAACAAGTTGCCCTAATGTGCCTACCGAAATTTTAAATCCGCGCAACACTTGGGCAGATAAAAATGCCTACGACAAACAAGCCGAAAAATTAGCTGGGCTATTTACCCACAACTTTAAACAATTTGCCGATAAAGCCAGCCAAGAAATACTATCGGCAGCACCTAAAATGCCTGCATTAACTTAGTATTTTTTGTTTTAAACATAAAAAACGCCCAACTTGTTACCTGCAAGTTGGGCGTTTTTTTAGCGCATCTAATATGGACAATAGCGTAAAGTTGGACATACATTGCTGATAGGAGAGAATCATGGTTTCTTTACAAAAAATGACCCGGCCCGCCCCCAAAAAATACCTGCTACTTGATTTACTATATCAACCTATTGATTTATTACATACAATTAAATAAAAAAACAGGAGGCACAGCGTACATAGAGAAAATAAATCTCCATGTACTCTGTGCCTCTTGTTGTAATAAAAGCACCTTCGGGATGTTATACAAGCATAGTTAAAAATGCCAAAATATAAGGCATGTATAATACTCGTTACCTACTCCGACTGATTATTATAATCAAACTCTTTGGGTGCTTGTTTGGTGGTATCTACAATTACATTACCTGCCGAGTCGACGGTTGCACCAACCACCGAGGTATATCCGCCAACGCCTGTATATTTGTAGCAATCGAGCTCAATGTTCATATCAACGGGTCTAATAAAGCGGTCGTTTTGGGTAATGGAAGTGGCTTTGTTGTTGTATACTTTGCTCATAAATTTTGCCCATATAGGTAGTGCCATATTAGAACCCGAGCCTAATGCGGTGCTTCTGAAACGGATAGATTTTTCGTCTCCACCAACCCAAGCTCCTGCGCAAATTCGGGGTACAACGCCAATAAACCAGCCGTCCGAGTTGTCGTTGGTAGTACCTGTTTTACCTGCAATTTCGGCGCGTAAGCCGTAGGTGCTGCGTATGCGTTTGGCGGTACCAAAATCAACCACGCCTTTTAACATACTTACCATGGCATAAGCTACTTGTTCGCTCATGGCTTCGGCTTTGGTGGTGGTAAAGTTTTGGATAACATTGCCGTTTTTATCCTCGATGCGCAAAATAGCCATAGGTTTGGCATAAAAGCCCCGATTGGCAAATGTGCCATAAGCCCCCACCATTTCTACCACCGACATATCCATAGAGCCTAAACAAATAGACGGTACGGGTTTCATGGGGCTTTCGACACCCATGCGGCGAGCCAGGTCAATAACCGATTCGGGACCCACTTGTTTCATTAAATAAGCCGTTACGCGGTTAATAGAGTAAGCCAAACCTGTTTTAAGCGACACCATGCTGCCCGACATAAAACCACTTGCGTTTTGTGGGCTCCAGTTTTGGTATTCCTCGAAAACAACGGGCAAGTTAGGCACCATGCGGCACGGCGACCAACCATTTTGAATGGCTACGGCGTATGTAAAAGGCTTAAAGGTAGAGCCTGCTTGTCGTTTCGAGCTAATACGAACATTGTCGTATTTAAAATACTTAAAGTTAATACCACCAACCCACGACAAAACATAACCTGTGGTAGGGTCGAGGGCTAAGAAACCCGTGTTTAAAAATCGTTTTACGTATTTAATAGAGTCTAATGGCGATACAAGGGTATCTAATTGTTCGTTATTTTTATTTTTCCACGTAAAAAGGTTCATTTTAGTGGGTGTAGTAAATGCCTTTTTAATGTCGGTTTCCGACACATTAGCGGCTTTCATTTCTAGGTATCGCTCCGAGTTTTTAACCGCCCTATAAATCAGTTCGTTTTCGCCATACCAAACATCTTTTTTGCCAAGTACAGCCTTGGGTAAATCGCTCCATGGGTCTTTGCCCTTCCAATGCTCATCGAATTGTTTTTGGAGGTCGCGCATGTGTTCGTGTACGGCTTCTTCGGCATATTTTTGCAGGGGCGAGTTAAGGGTGGTGTATATTTTTAGCCCGTCGCGGTAAATATCGTAAGGCTCGCCGTCTACTTTGGTTACGGTTTTAGCCCAGTTTTTTGCTTCTTGTTTTATGTATTCTAAAAAATGCGGAGCAAATGTACCTTCGCTATCTTGCAAATTTATGTCTAACTCAAGTGCTTTTTGTTTGTATGCTAATGCGGTGTCGGCGGGTATTTTGTTGTACTTTTGTAGTTGTTCGATAACGGTGTTGCGGCGCGATTTAGCACGGTCGGGGTGGCGCAAAGGGTTGTAGTACGAGGGTGCTTTAAGCATACCTACCAACATTGCCCCTTGGTGTAGTTGCAACGAATCGGGGGATGTGTTAAAATAAGTACGTGCCGCCGATTTTATACCATGTGCGTTGTTGCTAAACGACACCGTATTTAGGTACATATTAATTAACTCTTCTTTGGTATAGGCGCGCTCTAACTGAATGGCAATTATCCATTCTTTAAATTTTTGTTTTACCCTGCCAATAGTGCTGCTTGGTTTGTCGTGAAACAAATTTTTGGCTAGCTGTTGCGTTAGTGTGCTTGCTCCACCCCTATCCGAGCCTACAAAAAATTGGGTAAAAGCGCTTATTGTGCCTTGATAATCAATACCCGAGTGTTCGTAAAAGCGCACGTCTTCGGTACAGGTAAGGGCATCTACCATTGTTTTGGGTAGTTCTTCGAAGTTGGTATTAGTTCGGTCTTCTACAAAAAACTTGCCTATTAAGGTACCGTCTATGCCATACACCTCTGATGCTAAGGCACTTTTGGGGCTTTCGAGCTCGGTAAAGGTAGGCATAGCGCCCAACAAACCCCACGATACACCCATAAAAAATAGTACAATAAAGCCCAATAAAGCGGCGTATCCCATCCACATTAGTTTGTTGTAATGCTGGATAAGTTGTTTTTTGTTGTTTGGCGAAGATGAAGGTTGGGACATATTTAAGGTGTCTTTATTTTTGATATTGGGGTGTGTTTGCTATTTTACAAGGAGCTGCCCGTTTTTAGGCGCAAACCGTTTGATTTATGGGCAGACAAAAGGTGCCATCAGCACCGAATATGGAACTGCGCGAAGCAAATGTATTTTATTGGCTGATTGGTTTACTACCTACCTGACAAAAGCAAGTATTTTTTGTGTTGCTAAAGGTATCTGCCAGCTACTTTTTACTTTTAACGGACAAAAGTACGACATTTTTTGCAAAAAGTAGCATTTACTAAAAAAATAGTGTGCTACCAAGCTAAGAAAAGTTCAATTTATAGGTGATTTACAATTTACAATTTACAATTTAGTTCTTATCTTTTGTTACAAAACTTTCAAAATTTTCTGAAAGTTGTGGAAATACCTACTTAATGTCAATTTTTTGGCTTATTTTTACGGCTCAATTTGGCAGTTTTGGGAAAATCTTTCTAAAAAACATCAAAATTGCCCAATATTTCACCTATTAACCGCCTATTTACTTATGAAATCGCTTTATTTTAACGACGATCACCAACTTTTTCGTCAATCGGCACGACAATTTATAGAAGCCGAAGTATTGCCATACGCCACCGAATGGGAAGAAAAACGCGAAATACCACGCCAAATTTGGCACCGAATGGGCGAATTAGGTTTTTTGGGCTTAAATTTGCCCGAAGAGTACGGCGGCACGAACCTCGATTTTTTCTACTCGGTGGTTTGGACAGAAGAGGTAGCTCGCTCGATGATGGGCGGCTTTGCGGCGGCACTTGGGGTGCACCAGTATATGTCGGTGGCACATATTGCCAAAGCAGGTAGCCCATATATCAAACAACAATATTTAACGGCTGCTATTAGCGGGCAAAAAGTAGGTGCATTGGCTATTACCGAACCCGGTGGCGGCTCGGATGTGGCAGCTTTGCGCACAACAGCCCGCCTTGAGGGCGACGAGTATGTAATTAATGGCTCAAAAACTTTTATCACCAATGGTTGTTATGCCGATTTTGTGGTAGTAGCCTGCCGATTACCTAATACAAAAGGTGTTGAGGGGGTTAGCCTAATTATTGTTGACCGCGAGTGTGCGGGTTTTTCGGCATCAAAATTGCGTAAAATGGGTTGGCACTCGTCGGATACCGCCGAACTGTTTTTTGATAATGTGCGAGTACCTGCCCGCAACTTGATTGGACAAGAGGGCATGGGCTTTTACTATATCATGGAAAGTTTTCAGTTAGAACGGCTAATTGCAGGTATTGGCGCTATTGCGGGTGCCGAAATAGGCATGGAACTAACCCTTAAATATATTAACGAACGCCAAGCTTTTGGCAAACCTATTGCCAAATACCAAACTATACGCCACGATTTGGTAGATATTGCCACCGAAGTAGAGGCAGCTAAACAGCTAACTTATTACGCATCGTGGTTATACGAACAAGGCGAAACGGCTGTTAAAGAATGCTCGATGGTGAAATTGCTAACCACCGAAGTTGCCAAAAAAGCCGCCGATGTGTGCTTGCAATTTTTTGGCGGATTTGGTTATATGGAAGAGTATCCTATTGAGCGACTGTACCGAGATGCCCGCGTAGGTACTATTGTGGGTGGCACGTCGGCAATTATGCGCGAGATATTAGCTAAGATAATTATTGACAACGTAACTTTTAAATCGGGCTACGAGCGCCCCGTTGCCGCTAATGCTCAACCAAAGGCGGCTGTTACCCAAACAATGGCTGTTGAACAACCAGAAAGCAATACAGAAAACAACATAAATAATAATATTTCTTCATCTTCTCAAAATCAAGAAACAACACAAATGGCAGCTCCACAAACTGCGCGCGAAATTGTACTTTCGTTACCATCGCGTCTTAAAACACACAAACTTGCACCGGGCTACGAGTCGAATGTTCAGTTGGATATTTCGGGTGGCAATGGCGGGCAATTTACCGTACACATTAAAGACAACGCCTGCGTTGTAACCGAAGGCTTTGTAGGCGACCCTACTTGCAAAGTAACAACCACCGACAGCACCTACGAAGGTGTTGAACTTGGGCGAGAGAATGCTCAAATGGCGGTTATGTTTGGCAAAATAAAAATTACCAATCTTGCCGAAATGATGACCTTTACCGGTTTGTTCGAGCGTTTGGCATAAGCGGTTTATAAAAAAAACACCCCTTTGAAGCATTGCTTTAAAGGGGTGTTTTTTGTTTTTGGGAGTAGGTATTGGGCATAAAAAGTACAACCATTTTCGGCATTTTCCAAAAATGGTTGTATTTTTTTGTTTTGTGGTTGCCATTAGATCTTGCATACATTTTCTGCCTGTGGCCCTTTCTGTCCTTGTGTAACATCAAATTCAACTTGTTGCCCCTCATCTAATGCCTTATATCCATCACTTGTTATTGCTGAAAAATGAACAAATACGTCGGCTGACCCATCCTCTGGGGTGATAAAACCAAAGCCTTTTTCTGAATTAAACCATTTTACAGTTCCTTGTGCCATATATTATTTTTGCCCACAAATACGCTTTATTTGGCAGTGTCGCGCCCTACTATTTTCCCAAAACGGAGGGGTGTTCAGGTTTAAGCCCCTTTTATTTTTAGTTTTTTTTTCGCCCAACACCTCTTCATTTTCGTTAAGTTAAGCCACGAAAATAAGCGATAAAAAGCGACGAAAGAGGGATTTTGCGAAAAATTCCGTTAATGATGTTGTCCCCCTTTGTCTATAATTTTTCGGAATTAGTCAAGTTTTTGGCGCGAGCATTCAATATTGCTGGCAGTCCATATTATAGTAAGTTTTTCTCGTTAGACCTCGCGGTCAAAACCGTATCGGTCGAAGATAAAGCTCAAGTCACGCACTATATCGGCAGAAGTAAGCCCAAAGTTCTCCAATTTTTGATTGTTGTGGTCGCGCTTGTAGCCACGTTGTACGCCAGCTTGGTCGGCAATAGAGTGACGCAATGAGTCAGAAATGTCAAGTTCGCAAAATGTCGCCACACGGGCAACTTCCGCCTCCAAATCATTCATCATGTCCTCGTATTGTATGGTGATAACTTTTGATGATGGCAGCGCGCCCGTCGCAAGCAAGTCTTCGACGTACTGGTAAAGACTAACGTTGTGCTTGTAACGGCGTAAAATATATCGGTTGAGTACAGCCGGAGGAATTCTGTCCTTCCCCCATTGGTGGTAACACACGTTTTGATGAAGCGACAGGTGCGAAGGGATTGTATCAAGTGGGGAACGAACCACATAAACGATGCGTGCATCGGGATAAGTTTCGAGCAGGGTGCGGACGCGCATGGCAGAGTAGTTCATTTTAGTCACTATGCGCTTACGCCCTGTGAACAGCATTTGTCTGCGGATGCACCCATCAAACCACGCCATACTCTGGCGACGTAGTTTTGCTGGAAGTGCATCGCAGAACACCATTTCGTCGAAGTCTTTCTCGGCGAAAGCCAAACCACTCAAAGGAGGATAGAACTGTGTCAATGCCTGAAAAAGAAAAAGAAAATCTTCCTCATCCACTTCTCCCAATGCAGCAAAATGCCCTACCTCCTTGGGTACGATGACATCTTTTCCATGCCGAATAAGATAGGATATCAGTGGGTTCAAAAGCCTGCGTAGGGTAAGAGATGGAAAGACCAAGTGCCAGAATTTGAAGACCACAAAGTCGCCAGTTGAAGTCAAACTGCGGTGCAGCATCGTGGTTCCGGAGCGCGGATGACCGATGATGAATACTGGTCTATCAATAGTTGTGCGACTCCAAGCTGGATAGAAAACCTTGTCAAGCTGCATGAAGAGCATGATGATTCCGCGCCACAGCGTATGGAGAATCGATACTTTGACCAAGCCCAATCCCAAGCCGAAAGTGCGTTTAACAGCCTGAATGGAGAGCAAGTGGTGCCGCCACCAGAAATGATTTAGGCTTTCATTTTCCTTGTCGAAAGTCCGTGCCTTTGAAAACCAATTGCCTGTAATATTTTTTAAAATCATACCTTATAATTATAAAAAGTTTAAAAAAGTATATTCATTGGTCGCTGTTGGTATGCAGGGCGGTAGCCTTGATGTGTGTGTATTGTTGGGTGTTTTTTGTATTATTGAATATTTATTTCTTTTTGTTTGAGGTCAATACAGAATTTTACGCCTTTAAAAAAGTCAAGACCTAAAACTCCGTCAAAGTCTGCTACAATATTGAACGCAAAAAAGTCATACGCACTAACAAGCAATTTCGCGCTTGTCTTTACTCGCAAATAAAACGACACCTTGCACTAATTTATTGATAATGGCTTCGAGGGTGTCTAAATCTTTTAAGATAGGATTACCCACCAACACCCATTGGTCGGGGTATTGGGCTTTTATTTCGTCTATGGTTAATATTGGTTGCATAATTGGTTAATTTTGATACAAAGATACGCCAAATTTGCGAGGTTTGCAAATTTGGCGTAAAGGTTTTTTACTTGAGATGAATTTGTTTATTGGGCACAACGGTGGCATCTACGCAGGATGTGTGTGTATTGTTAGCGATTTTTACTAGGTTAATTTTGAATATTCTTGTGATTTTGGGGGTAAATTCTACCCGAATTAACGATTTTCCGTAAATTGGAAGGCTGAACTTTCTGCCCAAATTAACGATTTTCTGTAAATTGAGAGGTTAAAATTTAAAAATGGTCGGGGAACAATATTTTACATTATTTCCCGACCAAATCATACGATTAGAATTTAAAAGTGCAACCACAAACACTCATTTTGCCTCCGACTACTGTAGCCCATTGGCCGTTCCAAGTACCACCATAAGATGCACAAACAACAGGGCATTTTACTTTTGCGTCATCATTATCCCAAATTGGACCTGCCAATACATCCATCGTATACTCCGAATCACCATTACTATCAATTTCGACTGTACAACCACAAACGCTCATTTGTCCTTCAACAACTGTAGTCCATTGTCCATTCCAAGTTCCCAAATGCGCCGCACATACAATGGGGCATTTTACTTTTGCGTCATCATTATTCCAGATAGGTCCTACTGGAATATCTACTGTGAAATTAGCCATAGTAAATAAATTTAAGTTTTTTCCTACCGTTATCGCTCTTCGGATTAGGCGGTGGCATTTTTACGAAGATAGCCACTAACTGTATTTACGCAAACTAAAGTTCGCATTTTTTAGTTAAATTAGCAATTTTGTGTTGTTTAAAGATTATCCAACGGGCTTTTAACCCGCTGAATGGTGCGATTGCTTACCTGCGTATAGCTTTCGCATTCCATACTCACCGCCAAACTTTGCGGTATATAGTGAAGTACCTTTTATCAGAGGCAAATATAAAACGTTTTTTTATTTTACTCAAGCTTTTGGAGGAAAAATAACACATTTATTTTTATATCAATTAGTTTTAATACAAAGATACGCCAAATTTGCGAGGTTTGCAAATTTGGCGTAAGGTTTTTGTGGGGGGATGAATTTGTTTATTGCGGATAACGGTTATATTACTGACGTAGCCGTTTTGGGGTGCGTTGGCTTCGTGCAGTCGGCTTGAAAAAAACGGCTATGGACAGTAATGTTTTTGTTGTAGGTATTTTATTTAAAAAATTCAATTTGCGACTTGATTTTATCAGCTAATTCATTTAATGCTTCCCTTGTAGGACGTTTGGGCTGATATTTTATTTTGAAATTATCTCCTGCAAAACGAGGAATAATATGAAAATGAACATGATTAACTTCTTGCCACGCACATCGTCCATTATTTTGCAATATGTTTGTTCCTTCGCACACAATACCTTCTATGTGCCAGAGTGTTTTTTCTACTTCGGTGACTACCCTAAACAGTTCTTGGCTTAATTCGGCAGGTACTTGGTGTAAAAACTGATAGCAATTTTTAGGCATTACTAAAATGTGCCCTTCATTGATTGGCTGTATATCCATTATTACCATAACTCGTTCGTTTTCAAAAACAATACTCGCTGGCAATTCTTTTTGGCTTATTTTGCAAAATACACACTCTTTTTCCATTATTTGTTTGATTATGTGGTTATACTCTTGTCCAAATTGTTCGCCCCAAGCCCAATGTTTTTCTTGTGCTTCTTGGTAGGTTATTGGGCGAAGTTTTTCATTACAAAATTTTGCTAATTCAAAATTAAAATATTTATTATAATATTAAATAATATTACTTTACATTTATTTGAAGATTTGCATTGTTTGTAACATTACATTTTTGCCGTTAATATTTAATTCTATGTTTCTACTTGTTTTATTTGAGGTTATTGAATTATAAAACGAATTTATATCAACTGGTTCATTGAAAATAATTTTATCATTTACGTTCACAAATTTATTTTCAAAACCTGCGAGTATGTTTGAAACAATGAATGCATTATTTTCAAAAATTACTTGAATGCCAATTGAATATATATCAGAATTTAATTTAAATATTTTATTGTTTTTTATACTATTTTTTTTAAAATCAATTGTTTTGCGTTTAAAATTTAGATTTACGATAAATTCGCTCATGAAATTTAGACCTAATACGTATTTAAAAGGCATTCGGGGAAGATTAGATGGATAACCAAAAGTATAATTGCCAAGATTTTGTTTTTCAAAATATATAGGAATTTCTGCATAATAATCAATTAGCATTTTGCCAAATGCAGATGGAAATGCCCAACCTTTACTTGATTTATACCTAATAGATAAATCATTTAAATCAAAGAACATAGATTGAAATGCTCCTGTATCAAATAACGCAAATCCATTTTTATCGATATTTTCAATTGAAAAATTCGTAATTATAGGATTAACACTTAACATTGGAAGTGAAAAATCATAGTCAATTAAAGCATTAAATTCAATTTTATTTTCGATGAGATTTATTGAAAAATTCTCGAATTTTTGAATAAAATTTAAACCTAAAAATCCCGAAAGTTTAATTCCTAAATGCTTTTCTAAATCACTTGTATCTACTGTTGATTTTTGTAAATCAAGTTTAAATTCATTTTCAATTTTTAAATCTAAATTTGAAATATGAGTTAAATCTTTTGAAAAACTAAAAGGAAATCCACTATCAAGAAAAAAATTGTAATGATTTTCATTAACACTAATCTCAATAATTATAGCATTCTGTATTAATTTTATATCCATTGTCTTGTCTATTTTTATTACCCCTAACTACTATTTACACGAACTAAAGTTCACACTCTTTAGTTAAATTAGAAAGTTTGTGTTGTTTAAAGATTATCCAACGGGCTTTTAACCCGCTGAATAGTATGGTTACTCATTTCTATAATTCGTGCAATCACCCACACCCACTATCAAAAAATAACAGGTGTCTTTTATCGGGAACAAATATAAAACGTTTTTTTTAGTTTAAGCAAGTTTTGGGAGAAAAATTATTGCATTTTTTTTTATAACAATTAATATTTGAAGCAAAAAACATCTAATTGAAAGTGCATTAGCCGTGTATGTAGGTGTTCTGTAAAAACACAGCTAATCAAATCCAAGTTGTTTTCTAAAATCAAGATTTAGGTTATATTGCTCTTCAACTGACACATTTTTTCTTGAAATTTTGTCCATGTCTTTATTTTTTGTTATCCATAAACACGGAAAAAAATTATACACCCTATCACCAGCTAAATCAGAAACTTCTTGTTCCCAATTTTTCCACCTATAGCCCTCATAAAATTCTTCTAAATTACCACTAAAACAAAATTCTAAAAAATCGGAATATGAAATACCCAGTGGCTCAAATTCTAAATTATCGGGAGCAAAGTAGTACACCTTGCCAATGTCTTCACCAAATTCGCCGCCATTTAGAAGAAAAAAACCACCCATGGCATCATCTGCAATAAGTAAAAATGGTGCTGCTTGACCAAATTCTTCAAATGCTTTTCCTTTATTCCAATCAGGAAGAGTTCTAGGCAATTTGGCACTACCCGACCCCAAAATTCTTATCCAACCATTATCAACCAAAATTCCGCCTGTCATATAAACAATAGCGCCCATTGGCGAACGTGTTGTTACTTGCATTTTGTACAATGCATCGGTTGCGTTTTCGGCATTAACCGGTAAAACCTCGATTTTATTCTTTGCCGAGTCTATCCATTGTTTTACAAATACCCAACCCGGATCGGCTTTGTTAATTAGTTCGTCTAATGAACGCATTTTTATTTGAGGATACGCCAATAAAGAGTTAAAGATAAGCACAAGTAAAGTTAAAAGTATTTTCATGGTTTATTTTCGTATTGTTATATTTTGTAATGTATTTGGGCTTTATTTCTGCAAAATTACAACAAAAATTATCAAATTTCGGTTTTTTATTATACAAATAATAAAAAATCATCTGCAATTTAATTTTTATTACTTAATTAACCGCAAACCATTGTGCCATAGCCACCAAGTCCATTAAAATGGCTATGCCTGCATGAATAAATACGCCGCCTAACACATTGTTGCTTCGGTAGGCAATGCTGCCAAGCAAATATCCACCAAAAACCGAGCTGATGGTTTCTGCCAAAGGCTTGTTAAAGTGCCTAAATGCGTACAATGCCACCATAGGCATAACCGCTTTGTGTCCCATTAGCCTATACATACCTATTACCATAAACCCACGAATAACTACTTCTGTCCATACAAAATCAAGACCATATATAAACTCGTAGAAGGCAATGGCTAAGGCAGGCGGGGCAATGCGCAGCGTTTGTATACCGTATAGTTTTAGGGTTGGATAATAGTTGGTAAACTGGCTAAAAAACGAAGCTCCCACAATAATAGGCAACATAATACCCAACATAATTAGGTAAGGTTGGGCTTTAAAACCGCGCCAAGTAAGCCCATAAAAGGTGGGTGTATTTTTACGCCCCCACAGTAGCCAATACAGCAACAGCGGCACACCCATGGCTAACAAACTATTAAAGGCAACACATAGCCTGCTAACATAGTATAAATCTTTGCCTGTGTAGTGGCTTTTGCAAATAGCATACAGTTGTGCGGATACAATATAAGTGGCATCGAACGAAAGCAAGAGCAACACAAAGGCTATTTGTGCCCAAAAGCTGCGTTTTTTTACATAGCTAACGTCTTGCCCTGTTAGTTTTTGCAGGGCAATAACCGTAAAATAGGGCAGGGCATAAAACAACACATACAATGCCACTTGCCAAACGCCGCTATAATGGCTACGCAGTTGCCGCTCGATGCCAAAGGTGTAGTTAAGTGCCACAAAAATACCTATGCAAAGGGCTGTTAGGGCATAATACAGCGGGCTATAGTCGGTTTTAAAGTGTTGGTATATGTATTGGTAAATTTGTTTCATGGGCGATGTGGTAATAATAATACTCCCTTTGAAGTTAGTATTTCTTCAAAGAGAGTATTTTTGAGCGTGATAGACTAATTTTAAGGCAAAGATATGCCAAATTTGCGAGGTTTGCAAATTTGGTGTTTATTTTGAGGCGATGCTGCAATTTGGCTAAAATGGAAAAGACTATAATTGAAACAAAGCATTATTGTATGTTCGTTCTTATTTTTTGTCGTGTTGTTGTTCATTCATTTTAGTCGCTGATTATAGGTAATTTAGTTGCTATTTTTTTAAAATTGTCAGCTAATTTTTCCGATACCATTTTATATATAAATAATTAAACAACCTATTGATATATCTTGTTGTTGTTCTGTTTTTAATCCTAACCTTGATAAAACTTTTACATCTCTTGCATAACCACGTTTATGTGATAGCAAAAGCTTTTAT
The DNA here is from genome assembly GCA_016718845.1 of Sphingobacteriales bacterium. Taxonomy (GTDB): domain Bacteria; phylum Bacteroidota; class Bacteroidia; order Chitinophagales; family UBA2359; genus JAEUUX01. The sequence continues at coordinate 44,715 of JADKCK010000106.1, read as the reverse complement.
CTGCGGCAAATATAAAACATTTTTTTTATTTTACGCAAGGCTTTGGGAAAGGTAAATAAATTTTATTATTACTATATTTAGTAAAAAATAAATTTTAAGCCATTTTTACACCCTCAAAATCCCCAAACCACAAAAAGTAGTTTGGGGATTTTTGGAGCATAGTTTAAAACTGATGCACAAACAAACCGCTGCGCAACTTAGGTTCAAACCAAGTAGATTTTGGTGGCATTACCTGCCCTGTATCGGCAACTTGCAGCAGTTGGGCAATACTAACTGGATAAAAAGCAATAGCCAATCGCATTTCGCCGCTATCAACCCGTTTTTTTAGCTCTTGTAAACCGCGTATGCCACCTACAAAATCAATTCGTTTGTCTTTCCGTTGGTCGGCAATACCCAATATGGGTGCCAAAACGTAGTTCGACAAAACCGTTACGTCTAAACCATCAATGGGGTGGGCATTGTTGTAGGTATGCGGTAGGGCGGTTAGCTTGTACCATGTTTTGTTGATATACAACGAAAAAGTGTGTATTTGGTTAGGTTTCCAAAGGTCGGGGGCAAGTTCAATTATAAAATGTTGGGCTATTTGGTCAAAAAAAGCCTCGCTTGTTAAGCCATTAAGGTCGGTTATTACGCGGTTATAATCCATAATAGCCAGTTGATTATCGGGAAACAAAACCGACAGAAAATAATTGTATGCTTCGGTACCATTGTGCGAGGGGTTGGCTTTTGCCTGTGCTGCTGCCACCTTTGCCGACGATGCCGCTCGATGATGCCCATCGGCGATATAAATGGCAGGCACTTGTTGAGCAAACAAAGCTATCAATTGCTCAATAAGGGGTGCTTGGTTTATCAGCCAAACCGTATGTCCAATACCATCGGGGGTAGTAAAATTGGATAGTGGCGTTTGAGCTATAATAGGTGCAAGCAGTTGGTCAATGGCGGGTACTTGGCGGTAAGCCATAAACACAGGCTCGGAATGCAAACGGGTGGTTTGCATGTGTGTTATGCGGTCAAGTTCTTTTTCGTAGCGGGTAAACTCGTGTTTTTTTATGGTGTCGTTTTCGTAATCTTCTGTCGATGTAAGTGCCACAATGCCTATTTGTTGCCGTCCGTTCATGGTTTGGGCATATAAATATAAGCAATCGGTGGCATCTTGTTGTAAAATACCTTTGGCAACAAAAGTGTCAAAGTTTTGCTTAGCCTGTTGGTACACCTGCGGGTCGTAGTCGGTGATGGTGTCGGGCAGGTCAATTTCGGCACGCGATATGTGCAAAAACGAATTTTCGGAGCCTTGTTCTTTGGCTTCTTTGCGGTTAAGCACATCGTAGGGGTGTGCCGCTACTTGTGGGGCAAGTTCGGTGGTGGGTCTAAAGGCTTTAAATGCTTTGATGACAGTCATGGTAGAGAATAGGCTATAATGAAAAAATGTTGCTGCCCAAATCAACAGCAATTTAGCACAAAAGTACAACTTTTTTTTGAGATGTCCAAAAAAATTTGTAAAATACGCCTAATACATTTGAGTAGTATAGTTTTATGCACAACACACCTAAGCTTTGGGGCTTAGGTGTGTTGTATTACTTGTTGATTATTGATTTAGTTTTTACTGCTGATGTTGAGTTGCCCACCAAAAGCCTGTTAACACCAAATAGCCATTTTACTGGACAATCTTTTGTTCAAAAAGAAAAAACCACGTCATTGTTTTAGCTTTTGTTTAAATTTGAAAAACAAAATTTATAATACTTAAAAAAGCCTAATGCAAACATGGAGTAAATCTCTTTTTCGGACTAATTTTTTACCGAAAAAAACAAGCATTAACACTCCCAAATCAACTATCCCAATTTTTACAACGATTTTGTGCGTCCGCCATCAACAGGCAGGTTTATACCGCTTATATAGGCAGCGGCTGGCGATGCCAAAAACGCAACGGCGGCGGCTACCTCGTGTGGTTCGGCAAAGCGTTGCAGGGGTACTTCGGCATACATTTGCTTGATGATGGTTTGGTTATCGGATTTTGTTTTTTGCACTTTATTATCAATAATCGTTTCGAGGCGTTGTGTGGCAGTAAAGCCCGGCAAAACGTTGTTTACGGTTATGCCCCATTTGCCTACCTCGCCCGATAGGGTTTTTGCCCATGCTGCTACTGCCCAACGGGTGGTGTTAGATACGCCCAAACCTGCAATAGGCTCTTTGACAGAAGTGGAGATGATGTTGATAATGCGCCCATAACCCGATGTTTGCATACCCTCGACGAGCAACTGCGATAGGCTGTGGCTAACCAATAGGTGTGCTTGATAGGCGGCTAAAAGTTGGGCAGATGTGGCATCAACAATGGCTCCGCCTGCCGGCCCGCCAGTATTGTTTATCAGCACCTGAAAAGTTTTGTTACACTCGCGCATATAGTTTTTAACCACCGATACTACTAGTTCGGTATCGCCAAAATCGGCAACAATATAATCGTGTTCTTGGTGTCCGTTATTGGGCAACTCGGCAAGTGCGGTTTGTAGTCGCTCGGCGTTGCGGGCAAATAGGGTTACGTTTGCGCCCATTAGTGCCAATTCTATGGCGGTAGCTTTGCCAATGCCTTGGCTGCCGCCGCAAACAAGGGCGTTTTTATGGTTTAGGTTGATGTTCATTTTAACAGAAATTTTAAATAAATTACTAAAAAACAGTTAATTTATTGGGCGTGTTTTTTTTAAACTACCAATCATCCGACAGTTCGTCGGTTAGCAAGTTCCACGCGCCTTGTAGTTCGTTGTACGAGTGGCGGTCGGCAAGGCGTGTAGCTACTTCCATACCTTGTTTATAGGTATCCAAGGCTTGATTAAATTGCTCCATTTTTTCTTGCAATTTACCCAAGTGGTAATAAGTACCTACATAATTTGGGTTATTGGTCACTAAAGTAGTAAATATATTTAGGGCAGCATCGTAATCCAATAATTTTAGGTACTCTAAGGCGGTGGCGTATTGCAAAAAAGGGTCGTTGGGCGATTTTGCCAAAAAAGTTTGCAGTTGCGCAAGTCGCTCGCTCATAATATATTTTTGTGTGGTGATAAACAAATTGAAGTGTTTGGATATTATCTGCCAATAAAGGCATTTATAGATTGAAGCTGCAAAAGTAGTAATAAAACAACACTTTACCAAACGTATTGCATTTGTAAGCACTAGTAAATATTTGTTGGGCTTTACAAAAGATAGTAATTGCGTAAGTTATCAAACAAAAACGCCTTTTTTGTGTTGTGTTAAACGTAAAAAAAGCCATTTTGCTTATTTTTGTGCGTTAAAACAAAATTAGTTTGAACTTTCAATTTTTTTTGAAAATAAATTTACGTAACTTTGCACGATTTTTCAGACGAAAGCATTTTTAAACCGTTCAAAAAGACATGAAAATATTAGTTTGTGTGTGTCAGACACCCGACACCGCTGCCAAGATTGATTTTGTGGACAACAATACCCAATTTAATGCAAATGGGGTAACGTTTATCATGAACCCCACCGATGAGTGGTATGCCCTTGTACGTGCCATTGAGTTGAAAAAACAACACGGCGGTACTGTTACCACCATCACCGTAGGTGGTGCCGAAAACGAACAAACCATTCGTAAAGGTTTGGCTATTGGTGCCGACGATGCCGTGCGTATTGACACTAACGCAGCCGACTCGTATGGCGTGGCTGCCCAAATTGCCGAGTATGCACGCTCGCAAAACTACGACCTTATACTTACAGGTAAAGAAACGATTGACTACAACGGCTCGAGTGTTGGCGGTATGATTGCCGAATTGTTAGACCTGCCCTACTTGTCGGGGGCTAGCCATTTAGACATGCCCGATGCCAATACCGCCATTGCCAAATGCGAAATAGAAGGCGGTATAGAAACCCTTAGCGCAGCTACACCCCTTGTTATTAGCTCGCAAAAAGGTATGGCAGAGCAAGTAATACCTAATATGCAAGGTATTATGTTGTCGCGTCGCAAACCTTTAACGGTTGTTGCACCTGCTGCTATCAACGATTTGGCAAGCGTAAAAGTGTTCGAAAAACCAGCTCCACGCTCAAGTGTAAAACTGATTGACCCCGATAACGCCGCCGACCTTATCCGTTTGCTACACGAAGAAGCAAAAGTTATTTAATTAGCATCAATCAAAAAAATTAAAAAACAAACAAATACCTAATATTGGGCTACAATGGGTTATCACTTACTCGTAACCTAAGGTATTTACAAAAAAACCTAAACAAATGTCTGTTTTAGTATATATAGACCACGCTGGGGGCAACATCAAAAAAGTTAGCCTTGAGGCACTTAGTTATGCCACCAAAGTTGCCGAGCTTACTGGCGCGGCGGGCGTTACTGCCCTTGTTTTGGGTAGTGCCGCCGATGCCACAGTAGCTGGCTTAGGTGCTTATGGAGCCACCCATGTTTTGTGGGCAAACAACCCGCTATTCGACAATTTCGATTCGGGTGCTTTTACCAAAGCCATTGCCGAAGCTGCTGCACAAACTGGGGCAAACTTAGTTGTTTTGTCGCACAACAGCAGGGGCAAAGCCATTGCTCCGCGTTTGTCGGTACGCCTAAAAGCCCCACTAATTGCAGGTGCCGTTAGCTTGCCTACCCTTGATGGTAGTGCCTTGGTGGTGCGCAAGTCGGTGTTTTCGGGCAAAGCCTTTGCCGATTGTGTGCTTGCCGGAGCCACCAATATTATCTCGCTAAACCCCAATGCCTACTCGGTTGCTAAGGGTGGCGGTAGCTGCTCGGTGTCGGCATTTTCGCCATCGGTTAGTGCCGCCGATTTTAAAATAACTACAGTATCTGTCGAAAAACAAAGCGGCGATGCCGTACCCTTGCCCGAAGCCGAATTAGTAGTGTCGGCAGGGCGTGGTATGCGAGGACCCGAAAACTGGTACCTAGTAGAAGACCTTGCTACGGCATTAGGTGCTACAACTGCCTGCTCGCGACCCGTTGCCGATGTACACTGGCGCCCTCATCACGAGCATGTTGGGCAAACGGGCATCACCATCCGCCCCAATTTATACATAGCCATTGGCATATCGGGTGCCATACAACACCTAGCGGGCGTTAATAACAGCAAAGTAATTGTGGTTATTAACAAAGATTCGGAAGCCCCATTTTTTAAAGCCGCCGATTATGGCATTGTGGGCGATGCCTTTGAAATACTACCCAAACTAACCGAAGCCGTTAAACGCTTTAAAGCCGAACACGCTTAATTATCCAAAAGCCAAATAAAACACGCCAAACTTGCAAGTATCGCAAGTTTGGCGTGTTTTTTAAAATATTTTGCCAGATAAAAAAGAAAATGCAGAAAAATGCCCCTAAAATTTGTTCGATTTAAAATAATTTTGTATTTTTGTGCTTGGTAAAAGTTTATACCACACCCAGCAAACACCATTAAAACAAATTACATTACTATAATCACTGATGTTACGCAACCCATTTCAATAATTGAGTATTTTGCATTTTTACCCTATCATCTAAAAAAATAAAAACTATGCCAAACGGAGGTTCTGATTGTTGTGGAACATGCTGGTTTAATTCAAAAAACGAAGGGAAACCAGGATACCATAATTCAAACAAAAAAGGCATTGTACTATGCACTATCCGAAATATTGAAATATCAGATCCATTTTATACCTATTGTATAAATCATCCTCATCATAACCCTACTAAAATAAGTGTTCCGTTAGGAGGTATTTATACCGGAGAAGATAGAAAATTATTAGTCAACGCACCTGATAATGAAGAAACAAGATTGGCACTTGTTGAACTTCTTGAAAAAATAGAAGAAACACCAGTTAATGAATATCCGGCTGGAAGAAGCCTTGACGAAGAAATTATTGTTCAGATAGGGCTTTTACTTGAAAAAAGAGCTGTACCTAAACTAAAACAAATTGTTAAATTTAATCCATTGGCAAATCCGGTAGGAGATAATCCATTTAATAAAAACAGAATTATAACTGTAGGATTATCAATAGAAGTGTTAGCTAAATTAATTGGAAACGAAGCCATGACCGATTTAGAACGACTATCTAAAATAGGGCTAACAACAACCAATAATTACGACCCCAAACAAGATAAATTTGCGCCAATTAGATACCATGTAATACGTGGCTTGAAAAATTGCGACGGAAAAGAAGCAATAAATTTACTAATAGAAGGATTGAAAGACCCTCATCAGGAAATTAAAGCTTTTTCAAAAGATATTTTGGAAGAAAAAATTGGTGAAGAAAAAACAGAAGAACTAATTAATGATATAAATAAAAACAGCCAAAAAACACCCAGAAATAATTGGTGGGGATTTTGGAAACAAAATAAATAAAATACAATAACACACAACACTGTTTTAATAAAAATTAGTGTAAATAGTACTCTTTCGTATCATCTACCTATCTACCCCCAAAAAAAAAATTAACCATGAAAAAAACAATCTTTTTATCCGTTCTTTTGCTGATTACAGCAATGTTTGATTTGCAAGCGCAAAACTGGACACAAATAGGCGTTGACATAGACGGCGAAACTGAAGACTGCTATTCGGGCTACTCTGTCAGTTTGAGCGCTAACGGCAACATCGTTGCCATAGGCGAACCTCTCACCGACGAAACTGGAATAGATGACGGGCAGGTGCGGGTATATCAGAACAATGACGGCAATTGGACACAAATAGGCAGCGATATTGTTGGCGAAGCTGCCGGCGATAGATTTGGCAGCGCGGTAAGTTTGAGTGCAGGCGGCGACATTGTTGCTGTTAGCGCCCCCCGAAACGACGGAAACGGAAGCGACGCCGGGCACGTGCGGGTATATCAAAATATTGCAGGTAACTGGACACAGATAGGACAAGATATTGACGGCGAAGCTGCCGACGACCGCTCAGGCGAATCTGTAAGTTTAAGCGCCAATGGCAGCATCCTTGCAATTGGGTCGGTGAGAAACGAAGCATGGGCAGGAGATGTGCGGGTATATCAAAATGTTTCGGGCAACTGGACACAAATAGGCGAAGATATTGTGGGCGAAAATCAATCCGACCAATCGGGCTGCTCTGTTAGTTTAAACGCAACCGGCAATATCCTTGCCATTGGAGCATTTGCCGCCAGTAACGATAACGGAGCCATCGCCGCTGGTCAGGTACGGGTATATCAAAATGTTTCGGGCAATTGGACACAAATAGGTCAGGATATAAATGGCTATTTTCAGGAAAATTTATTTGGATATTCCGTCAGTTTAAACGCCAATGGTAACACCCTTGCCATTGGCGCTCCGGGATTTTTTTCTCCCGGGTATGTGCAGGTATTTCAGAACATTTCGGGCAATTGGACACAAATAGGCGAAGATATTTATGGCGAAAATGACTTCGACGAATCGGGGTGTTCTGTGAGTTTAAATGCTAATGGCAACATCCTTGCTATTGGGTCGCGAGGTATAGAAGGTGGTGTCAACATTGATGGAAGTGTGCGCGTATATGAAAATATTTCGGGCAGTTGGTTGCAAACAGGCAACACGATTATGGGCGAACCACTCAACCAATATCCGGGGATTGCTGTGAGTTTAAATGCCGTTGGTAACATTCTTGCTATTGGCGCACCCTACAACAACGGAAACGGAGAGACTGCCGGTCATGTAAGGGTGTACGAACAATGTAACATTAATACTCCGCCGGTTCCTAATCTTGCAACCCTGCCCAATGTTACGGCAGAGTGCGCAGTAACAAGCCTTACACCACCTACCGCCACCGACGGTTGCGGAAATGCCGTTATTGGTACGCCCATCGTATCATTGCCTATTATTTCACAAGGCACCACCACAGTTATATGGGTTTATAACAGCGGAAGCACCTCATCTACCCAAACCCAAAATGTGGTGATTGATGATGTAACAAATCCATCAATAAGTTGTGTAGGAAACCAAACCGTTGATGCAGACCAATCACATTTTTATACCGTAAATGGCACCCAATTTGACCCTACCGGAACGTCGGATAATTGCGGTATTGCGAGCGTTATAAATTTATACAATGTCGCATTTTCACTTGCGGGCGCACAAATTCCGGAAGGCAATACAACTATAAACTGGACAATTACCGATAATGCTGGCAATAACCAAACTTGCAGTTTTGTGGTTACGGTTAATACGTTTGTCGGTATCGAAACGCTTCAACAAAAAGGAATATCCATTTACCCAAACCCTGCCAACGATATTTTACATATTGATTTTACAGAAAATAACATTCAAAAATTAGCAATAAAAAGCATTGAAGGTAAAACAATGTTTGAAAAAACAAAAATCAACCAAAACGAAATAATAGATTTATCGAATTATGTTAAGGGGGTTTATATAATTAGCCTCCAAACCAATAAGGAAATAGTTACAACAAAAATAGTGAAAGATTAACCTATTTTTAACGCTAGGTTGTGCAGGTTGGGCTATAAACACTTATTTACCTTGTGTTACGCACAATAGTACACGGGTTTTAGGGATTAGATACAGATTTTTAAAAATGATTATTTCATTTTGATTTAAAAATCCAAATCTAAACAAAAAATCTAGGATAATGGTCATCTAAGATATAGTCGGTGGTTTTTGTTTGTTGAGTAAATATTGGGGTGATAAAAGGGCTATTTTGCAGGTGCTAACGATAATTAGCGGAAAGAAAAACTATTGTACAATCATTATCGCCCAAAAGGCATTTTAACCGCATTTTGTTTGTATCTTTGCGGCATTAAAAGTACCAGATAGTGCTTTTATCAACACATAAATACCGCATACAGACGGATTTACTTATTGTTTATCTGTGTGCATTTATCCACCTAAACTAATAAGAAACATGCAAAACAACCAACACGCCAACATAAGTTTGGCACTGCACCAAGCCGTGCAAAATCGTATTTTAGTGATAGATGGGGCAATGGGCAGCCTTATACAGGGCTACCGCCTTACCGAATCTCAGTTTCGCGGAAACCTAATACCGCCCAACCACCCCATTGATGTAAAAGGCAACAACGATTTACTTTGTTTAACACAGCCCCATATCATCAAAGAAATACATACGCAATATTTAGAAGCAGGTGCCGACATCATCGAAACCAATACTTTTAACGCTCAAGCTATTTCGCAAGCTGATTATCAACTCCAACACCTATCATACGACATAAACCGAGCCGCTGCCCAAATTGCCAAAGAAGCCGTTGCCGAGTTTATGTTAAAACACCCAAACGCTAAACCGCGTTTTGTGGCAGGTGCCTTTGGACCTACTAATCAAACCTTATCGCTATCGCCCGATGTTAACCGCCCTGCTTACCGCAGCGTTACCTTCGACCAAATACGCAATGCCTACTACGAGCAAGCACGTGGTTTGATGGATGGCGGAGCCGATATTTTTTTGATAGAAACGGTTTTCGACACACTAAATTGCAAGGCTGCACTTTATGCCGTACTCGATTTGTTTGAGGATACAGGCAACAAATTGCCCATTATGTTGTCGTTTACTATAACTGACCAAAGTGGGCGTACCCTATCGGGGCAAACCGTCGAGGCATTTTACAACTCTATTAGCCACGCGCCTTTGTTTAGCGTTGGGCTAAATTGTGCATTAGGAGCCGAAGAAATGCGTCCGTACTTAGCCGAACTGTCCAAAATAGCTACTTGTTATATTAGCTGCTACCCCAATGCAGGCTTGCCAAACGCCTTTGGTGGCTACGACGAAACACCCGAACACATGTGCCACATCATAGAAACCTTTGCAAACGATCATCTTGTAAATATTGTGGGCGGCTGTTGCGGCACAACACCCAACCACATACGCCACATAGCACAACACATGCAGCATTGTCTGCCACGCCCATTACCCGTTTTAGAAACGGTATAAAGCAACAAAATATCCGCAGTTGGTTTAGTACCAACTGCGGATATTTTTGTAAACGATAGAGATGTAAAAATATATTATATATATAATTACTCGATGGCTAGCTGTATTCAAAAATAGCATTTTTACGTCTCCTAATGAGGAGCTAAAATGCCGCTTTTGCCCAACACTATTAGATTGAATGGCTACTAAGTGTAGCCAATAATCTTAAAAATAGGACTCCTCCTTTTAGCGAATTTTTCAAAAAGGTTTGGTAATTAGAATTTTACTGTTTCTAACGGATTGTGTGGTTTGCAACTCAAAGTACCTGTATTTGGGGGCAAATAACTTAATTTTCGTTTTTTAGCAAAGATAGTTCAAGTTTTGAGTATTTATTTGATAAAATTGCTTCATTTAGCTGCATTTCAACCCGAAAATAAACTTTGAAACTCAAACCACATAATCCATTAGAAGCAGAAAGAATAAAAATCAAATCTTGTTAATCTTGTAATCCTGTCAAAACACGCAACACGAAGAACTAACCAAATAATATTGTGTTTATACCCCACCCTACACTACAAAGGATCAACAACACGTATTCTTGAACTAAAAGCTGATTTCGGATTGCTTATCATTTTGGCGTCGGTAAAAGTTAAACGCAATTAGACTTTACACAAAAAAATTTAGTCAACAGGATGCAGGATTGACAAGATTTAAATACCTACATCACCCTTTAAAATTCATACAAACTGTGGCAGCCCATTATTTCAAGAAAAACGGCTAAATTTAAAACCACACAATCCGTTAGAAGCAGGAAGAATAAAAATCAAATCTTGTTAATCTTGTAATCCTGTCAAAACGCCACAAGAGGCTGCTCCTACACCACCACAATACCAATGGCAACACCACGTTCCTGAACTAAAAGCAATGGCGTAAGTTAAACGCAATTTAGACTTTACACAAAAACAAAATTTAGTCAACAGGATTGCAGGATTGACAAGATTTAAATACCTACATCACTTTTTAAAATTCATACAAACTGTTGGCAAGCCCATTATTTCAAGAAAAAACGGCTAAATTTAAAACCACACAATCCGTTAGAAGCAGGAATTTTACAGAAAAAAACATTCATAAGATTTACACAAAAAAGCTATATTATCTTTTTACAATCAAGTGATTACAAAAAAGGAGCGAAACGTGCGTAAAACTGTTTATTTTTTCTGTTTTTTCATTCGCATATGACATGTTAGTTTTGCAATATTATTTTCAGATTAGGGTTTTTTTTTAGCAATATTTAAAAATGCTCGAAATGGGCAATCATTTTTTTGATAACCGTTCCTGTAGTAAACTGTACGGGTTTAAAAGGTAAATTTAGTTTATTACCTGCCAATAGTAACTCTTTTAAGTTGTCTCTTAAATTAGCTATTTGTGGCGATATATAGGTTAGTTTATTTTTGCGTATATCTAGGTTTACTAAATTATTTAGCTGCCAAAACTCGTTGGGTAGTTCGGTTAGTTTGTTATTGTTTAGCTGCAATTTGGTTAAATTGTGTAATTTACCTATTTCGGTGGGCAAGGTAAGCAATTTAGTTTCGGTTAGGCATAGTTGGGTAAGGCTGTCGGCTAAATTTTCTATTTGTGGTGGTAGTTGCCCCAGTGGATTTTGGCTTAAATCGAGGATTTGTAAGCTTTCTAGCTGCCAAATTTCGTTGGGTAAGGTGGTTAATTGGTTATGGTTTAAGTATAACTCTACCAAATTGCTTAGTTCTTTTATTTCGGGTGGCAGGCTAAGCAATTTATTTCCGGTTAAGTACAATCGGGTTAAGCTGTTGCCTAAATTAGCTATACCTGGCGATACTGTTGTTAGTTGATTGTTGTTTAACACCAGCGTTTTTACGTTTTTCAATTCCCAAACTTCGTCTGGCACTTCGGTTAAACCCTTGCTGTTTAGGTTTAAAACCCCATTTATAACTTCATAGTTCATTGTTGTTTTGTTTTTGTTTAAATTTCATACATGTTTTCATAGCCATTTATTACCCATTTTACCCAAGCAAAAAAATGTTGTTTTGGGCTAAAAAAGAAGGTAAATTTACTATTTTGTTGTTTTGAGCACAAAGATACATCAACTAAACTTACTTTTTGCATTTTTTACTATTCTGTTCACTTTTTTTTTAACTTTGCCTTAATAAAATGCCAATTTATTGAAATGCTAAAACTAAAATTAGCTTAAAAAAAACAAAATCACATTCAAATAAAACAAAAATATCATTGTTTGAACAAAGAAAAACAGTACTGCCACATCTGGCAGTACTGTTTTTTTTACTAATGGCATCAATTAAAGTTAGTTTAGCCTACTTTAATTTTCAGTTTTTGCCCAGGAGCAACGCTGTCTTTATCTTTAAGGTTATTTAAACGTTGGATATCTTTGATGCTATTTTTAGGAAATTTCTGGACTATTTCGGACAAGGTGTCGCCTTTTTTTACCGTATAAGTTTGTAGGGCTACACTATTAGCGGGTGTTTTTTTGCTGGTAGTTTGTGCATCTTTTGTTTTATCGATGCGTTGATTGGTAGCAAACGAATTGGTATTGATGGTTTTGTATTTAGCTAATTGGCTTTGCTTTACATATATTATCAATTTATCTCCTTTTTGCAAAACATCTCCTTTTAGGTTGTTCCAACGTTTTAGGTCGCTCGAGTTACAGTCGTACCAATCGGCTATATGCCCTAGCACATCACCATCTTTTACTGTATAATTTACAGTTACTGCTTTGTCGGTTATTTTTGCGGTAGGTTTATCGGCAATTTTAGTATCGGTGGTGGTTATTAGCTGCAGTGGGTTGGTTTGCTGAAAAGCATACATTGCCTCCTGAAAGTTTTGGAAAGCAAAGACTTCGGTAAGGGGCAGACGTAGTTGATAGGTATTGTAGTTAGCAGGCACTACTTTTTGTCGTAGGGCTGGATTAAGTTGCACTAATTGCTCTATTTTTACGCCGGTATATTGAGCAACGGTTTGCAACGATAAGCCACCTTTAACATTTACGACATCAGAGCTACTATACAGATACGGATTTTCGGGTTTTCGGAAATTAAGGTAGTGGTCGAAATAGTAGTTTGTCCAGTAGCTACAAGCAATAAAAAGGGGTACATACGAGCGGGTTTCGCGCGGTAAAAAATCGGTAATTGCCCAAAAATCGCGCACACCACCTGCTTTTTTAATAGCTTGGTCAAGGGCGTTATCTCCACAATTATAGGCTGCAATTACCAAGGTCCAATCGTGGTATTTGTTGTACAACATTTTTAGGTACTTTGCTGCTGCCTCCGACGAGCGATAAGGGTCGAGACGCTCGTCAATTTGGTCGTTGACGGTTAAGCCAAAGTTGCGGGCGGTATTGGGCATTAGTTGCCACAAACCTGCCGCACCTGCCGACGAGAATCGGTTATTAAGCAAGCCAGATTCGGGAATGGCTAAGTATTTAAGTTCTGTGGGTAAATTGTATTCGAGCAGGTAGCGCTCAAAGATAGGAAAGTAGATGGTACTTAAGCCTAAAATTTCTTCGGATGAGGAGCGATGACGAACCGTGTAGGTTTCGATGTACGACCGAACTAAGGCATTGTAAGTTAATGGAACAGCCGAGCGAATTAAGGAGAGTTTGTACTGATATTCTCGGTCGGTGTAGGAAGGATCCAACGGATTGGATAATAGCGGAATGGGAGCAAGTGGCGTAGAAACAATGGGATTAGAAAGTGGCATTTCGACTATTTCTGTCGATAATAATTCATCGTTTGTGGTTTCAAATACCCCAACATCGGATAGCAAATCTACAACAGATGCATCGTATTGTTGAGCTTGAGAGTTAAATGGGTTAATAAGACCCAAGAGAGTCGTAAATATAAAAGAACGTATACCTGATTTCATAGCAACGGGTTGTTGATAAAACAGTGAAAAAATAAACACTTTTTTGACAAAAAATGTTGTTGATAATGCTACCGAAAGGGCGAAACTAACGGTAATATGGTGTTGTAATCGCTTCTAAATAAACCCGAAAAGTACCTAATGCAATGCAAAGGTACGAATAGTTACTGAGGTTGTATCTTTTTTTACTTTGAAACAGAAAGTGATTAATGGATAGTAGTGTATATTAGGCAATTAAATTTTAGTCATGACTATTCGTAAAGCGTTGATAATCAGTCTATATAGCTTTTTTTGAAGCCAAATAATTTATTTAAAAAAAAATGTGTGTTTTTTTCAAAAAAAAGCAAAAAAAGTGTGACCGAATCTTATTTTTGCAGTATACTGCTACTTTATACCTATTGTTTGGTGTCCAAAAAAGTTTGTACGCCAAAGGTATAACAATCCTTTGGCGTACAATTTGGAGATAACTAGGTACAAAATAAAAACATGCACTATAAACATACCATTTATGGCAATTAGATGACAATATTACATAGTCAAAGCGCCGCACACACTTAAGGTTTGCCCCGATATATAGGCTGCCATGTCTGATGCTAAAAATACTACGGCATCGGCTACTTCGGTGGCTTTACCAAATCGTTTCATAGGGATATTTTCTACAAACGATTCTTTGATGCCTTCGCCTAGGTTGTCGGTCATGTCGGTTTCGATGTAGCCGGGGGCAATGGCGTTGCAGCGTATATTGCGCGAGCCTAACTCTTGGGCAACCGATTTTGTAAAGCCCACAATACCTGCTTTTGAGGCGGCATAGTTGGCTTGCCCTGCATTGCCTTTTAAGCCTATAATAGAGGTAATATTGATAATGCTACCCGAGCGTTGTTTTAGCATAGGTTTGGCAACGTGCTTACTTAGGTTAAAAACCGATTTTAGGTTGTTCGACAGCACATCGTCCCATTGGGTTTCGGTCATGCGTAGTAGTAGGTTATCGCGGGCAATGCCGGCATTGTTAACCAATATATCTATGGTGCCAAATTCTTTTACTACATTGTTTACTAAGTCGGCTGCTTGCTCAAATACCGATGCATCGGATTGATAGGCTTTGAAACTTTGTTCGGGGTATTGTTCGCTCAAGTTTGCCACTAATTCGTTTGCTTTTGCTGCCGACGAGTGATACGTAAATACCACCGAGGCTCCGTGTGCTGCCAAACGCTCAACAATTGCTTTGCCTATACCGCGCGAGCCACCAGTAACTATGGCTACTTTTTTTGATAATAATTTCATCTTTAATTGTAAATTATAAACTGTAAATTATAAGTAGTAATTTAATAACCAAACTTTTTTTGCTGCTGTACTTAAAGTTTTGGGGGAGATATATTGACCGATTATTTTGTAGCTGATGTTACAGGAGGCGCGGTGGAGATTTTAGAAAAGATTAACTTATAAAATCAAAATCTAAACAAAAAATCTAGGATAATGGTGATTTAAGATAATGACGGTGGTTTATTTGTTTGTTGAGCAACAAATTGTTCAATAAATAGGTTATTTTGTAGGTGCTAGCAATAATATAGCTCTATAAAACCATCCCCAAATAAGCAAAATAGCGCCACAAACATACAAGTAAATAAGCAAAAATTTAGCTCATCAAATAATTTGTTTGATGAGCTAAATTAGCGTTTCGTGTACGTATTATTATATTAGTTGCTTTTAATTTTTTTACTATTAAGTGCTTCTAACATAGTAGTACCTATAATAGCAGGTGTTTCGACAACAAATATACCGCATTTGCGCATAATTTCCATTTTAGCAGCGGCGGTATCTTCGGCTCCGCCAACAATAGCTCCGGCGTGTCCCATGGTACGTCCGGCTGGTGCGGTTTGCCCGGCAATAAAGCCTACTACGGGTTTTGTGCCGTGTTCTTTTATCCAGTAGGCGGCTTCGGCTTCCATGCTACCGCCAATTTCGCCTATCATTATAATGCCTTCGGTGTCGGGGTCTGCCATTAGTAGTTGTACTGCCTCGAGGGTTGTTGTGCCAATGATGGGGTCGCCGCCTATACCTATACAAGTTGATTGCCCCAAGCCTGCTTTGGTTACTTGGTCTACGGCTTCGTAGGTAAGTGTACCCGAGCGCGACACAATGCCGATGGTGCCAGGGCGGTGAATAAAGCCGGGCATGATGCCTACTTTGGCTTCGCCGGGTGTCATTACGCCAGGACAGTTTGGCCCTACCAAACGGCAGTTAGGGCGGCTTTTAACAAAAGTTTTAGCCTTAATCATGTCCTGAACCGGTATACCTTCGGTTATACAGATAATAACGCCAATACCTGCCTGTGCGGCTTCCATAATGGCGTCGGCGGCAAAGGGGGGTGGTACAAAAATGATAGATACGTTGGCACCTACTTGTGCTACAGCATCGGATACGGTATTAAACACGGGGCGGTCGAGGTGCATGGTGCCGCCTTTGCCGGGTGTAATGCCACCTACTACGTTGGTGCCATATTCAATCATTTGCGAGGCATGAAAACTGCCTTCGTTGCCTGTAAAGCCTTGTACTATTACACGAGAATGTTTGTTTACTAAAACGCTCATTTTAGCCTTATATTGTTTGTTATAAATTTTTTGGGCAGATGGTTTTGACCTAAGGTCGCAGCCAAGTACTTATGCCCGCAAAGGTACGATTATTTTTTTATCCGTAAAGCACAAAAGGGTGTTTAATTATCTGGGGCGATTATTTTTTAGCGTTTGTGCTGTTTTTAGCCCTTCTAGTTTTTCGAGCAGCCAAAAACGGTCCGATACCATTGGTTCGTTTTTGATTTCGGCTTCTAAATCGTTCAGAAACGCCATTGGGTATTTTGTTGTTTCGCCCCACCTAATCTCCTCGTTTTTAATTTTGGATAAGGTTTTAGCAAAATTTATGCAATTTTGGTTTTGTATTCTGTAATTATCCTCTATAATGTCTGTATTAAGTTTTAAAAATTTTTTAAAATTAATAACTGTCACATCAAAAAGACCTTCATTCAATTCGTAGTATACCTTTAGACTCACTCGTCGTTCATCTATCTTAAGTCCTACATTTTCGCCTTTTATCTTTAGTAAAAAATCTCGTGCATTTTCGTATTCTTTTTTACTTAATGAAATTTCAGCAAGTAATAAGTAATAGGTGTCTTCGCTATCGTTGTTACCGTTCAAAATTTTGGCTTTGTGTTCGTGTATAAATTCGGCTGCCCAGTCCAACTCGTTGAGGCGCATGGCTGCAATGCCTATATTACGAAACGTCTTCAAATCTAAATTTCCCTCTAGATACAATGCATCAGGATTTTCTGACTGTAATTTATATATATTAAAATACTGCACATACCGATCGGTAGGCGAGTAGGGACCGATTGGGTAAGCCTGATTAATTGAATTGACAAGAATAGCAAATATAGTGTTCTTTTCGGAGCCTATTAAACAATTGGTAGCATCAACAATACTGTTTTTGAGTTGTGTGTGTAGTGCTTGGTTAGTAGGGTCGATGAGTAACATTAAGGTATCGTACCATATTTTAACTACTGTTTTTTGCAAATACGGGCTTTGGGGCAGATAGTTTAGCAGTTCTTTTTCGAGGTTTAATTCATATTTAAAATTTACAGCACGCATACGGTTTCGGCAATGGCACAAATACTCGAGTTTTTCTGCCAAATAAAAAGTGTCTAATTCTTCGTTTATCAGTGCTAATTTAAGTTCATCTCTCATGTATTTATCCTCAAAACGCGAATTATAAGCCCCTAAAATTTCGGCAAGTTCAAAGCTTTTGAAGTGATAATGGGCATTTTTTGTAGTTATCTCTGCCCTTTCTGCCTCTACTTTTTTATACTCGTTCTTAAATTTATCTTTCAATCCATGCACAAGGCAGTGTTCTAATAGTATATTAGCTGCGTATTTACGATTGCATATTTCTTTTTTTAGATAATTATGTTCAATAAATTGCTCGGCTAACTTAAGCAATTCGGCATTTTTTTTAGTAATTACTTCTTTGGGGGTGCTGGTTGCTTTTTGGGGATTTAGGTAGTTATAAGCATCAATATAATGTTGTTCGTTGGCTTGTTGTTCGGCTTCTAGTCGTTGTAATTTTTGTTTGGGAGTTTCGTTTTCGGTATCTACGGGTGTTTTTTGCTTTTCTTGTTCGATTAAATTGGTAATAAAATCGAGCAATAAGGGCATATCCTTAAGGGTAGTAAAAAACGGCGATTGCACAAAAAGGCGTAATTGGGCTAGCTCGGCGGTAGAAAAGCTTTTTAACAGGGTTACTAATTGGGTGTTGAGCATACTAAGAAGGTGTTTAAACGATTACTAAATAAAAATGTAGTGCAAAGATACGGATTGTTTTGTTAATCGTATCTATTTAAATAAAAAACTGCCAGCATAGCAACTGATAATGGGCAAAAAATGTAATTGCCCGTTTTTTAAAAGGCAGCTACCTTTGCATTGTTTAATCAGACATTGTGTATTCTTCATTTTTCAAATCGTTTAACATGAAAAAGTTATTTAGCATCGCATTTTTTTGCTTGTGTCTAACTTGCCATTTTGCAGCATCGGCTCATATTGCTCCAATTGCAAATCTAGAGCAAATAGACATCAAGATATCCGGAGCAGGTATCGAATCTTTTTAGATTGGCAACAAAAAATTGGTAGTGTGTTGCAAAACACACTGCCAATTTCTTACACTGCACCCTTTGCCTCAACTGATAATCGCCCAAAAATGTATTTTAGTGTTTTTTTTTTACCCGCTATCTTTGCCTTGTAATTTACACCCATTATTTACCAACCAAAAGCTTTTGCCATGAAACTATTACTCACACTCCTTGCTGCCTTGTCCCTCTTTATTAGCGTTACCGCGTCGGCGGGTGTTAACCCAACTGCAACTACTATTCAGTTAGATACCGTATTAAAATCAAGCGGCTCTATCGACCAGTAACAGCACACTTTGTAGCCTTGGTGGTTTGTTGGATAATAAACTGCCAAGGGATACAAAACAAAACAAATTTGGGTGTAACTGATAATCGCCCAAAAATGTATTTTAGTATCTTTTTGTTACCCGCTATCTTTGCCTTGTAATTTACACCCATTATTTACCCACAAAAAGTTTTTGCCATGAAACTATTACACTCACTCCTTGCTGCCTTGTCCCTCTTTATTAGCATTACCGCGTCGGCGGGTGCTAATCCCGCCGCAAGCACTATTCAAATAGATACCGTAAAACCAAGCGGCTCTATCGACCAGTAATCTTGCACACTTTGTAGCCTTGGTGGTTTGTTGGATAATAAACTGCCAAGGGATACAAAACCCCAAAAGGTATAGCCACTATTTACCCACAAAAATTCTACACTCCCCTTCGCCTTGTCTCTTTATTAGCGTTACCGCGCGTAACCGCAAGTTTCAGACCTGTTAAACCAAGCGGCTCTATTGATCAGTAACAGCACACTTTGTAACCTTGGTGGTTTGTTGGATAATAAACTGCCAAGGGATACAAAACAAAAAAAAACTATTTACCCACAAAATAATCACTACACTCACTCCTTGCTGCCTTGTCCCTCTTTATTAGCGTTACCGCATCGGCAGGTGTTAACCCCGCCGCAAGTACTATTCAGTTAGATACCGTATTAAAATCAAGCGGCTCTATCGACCAGTAATCTTGCACACTTTGTAACCTTGGTGGTTTGTTGGATAATAAACTGCCAAGGGATACAAAACAAAACAAATTTGGGTGTAACTGATAATCGCCCAAAAATGTATTTTAGTATCTTTTTGTTACCCGCTATCTTTGCCTTGTAATTTACACCCATTATTTACCAACCAAAAGCTTTTGCCATGAAAAAACAAACACTGTACATCGTTCTATTTATTACAAATTCTGCTATAAGCATTGCTCAAAATTCATCAATTGGTGAGCCGTCTTATACCAAAGAGTTGGTTAGCATCCCATCATTGATGCCCATTCAAACGATACCCGATGCGACAACGGCTGATGTGTCTAACATTCTTTTTATCAACACACCAACAAAACCAACGAGTGTGTATCACAAACCTTCGCAAATGCTTACCGGTAGGCAAATTAACTCCCCTGCTGTAAGTAAGCGTCAGAGTACCCTGTGGAGCAAATTAAATTTATTGAAAATTGTAAAAAAATCAATATCTAAGCCGCGTACTAATATGCTAAACCAAGGAGAAGCCAATGATATAGGTGGCTTGGCATTAGGTTCTGCAATATTGGGTGCTGTATTTTTGCTTGCACCATCTTTGGGTATTGCTTTCGCACCCATAATACCCTTATTAGGGCTTATTTTTACAATTATAGGTTTTATTAGTAGTATTATAGCATTAAAAAATCCTAGAAAAATAGCCGCCATTTTGGGTTTATCTATTAGTGTAAGTATGATTTTATTACTTTTAATTGGTTTGGCTGTAGTATTATAACTTTCTAAAATCTTTTGCGACAACTCTTAATCGCCCAAAAATGTATTTTAGTATCTTTTTTTTACCCGCTATCTTTGCCTTGTAATTTACCCACATTATTTACCCACAAAAAGTTTTTGCCATGAAACTATTACACTCACTCCTTGCTGCCTTGTCCCTCTTTATTAGCGTTACCGCGTCGGCAGGTACTAACCCTGTTGCAAGTACTATTCAGTTAGATACCGTATTAAAATCAAGCGGCTCTATTGATCAGTAACAGCACACTTTGTAACCTTGGTGGTTTGTTGGATAATAAACTGCCAAGGGATACAAAACAAAAAAAACCTATTTACCCACAAAATAATCACTACACTCACTCCTTGCTGCCTTGTCCCTCTTTATTAGCGTTACCGCGTCGGCGGGTGTTAACCCTGTTGCAAGCACTATTCAGTTAGATACCGTAAA
This sequence comes from Sphingobacteriales bacterium, assembly GCA_016718845.1. Classification (GTDB taxonomy): domain Bacteria; phylum Bacteroidota; class Bacteroidia; order Chitinophagales; family UBA2359; genus JAEUUX01. Next base: position 24,059 of record JADKCK010000106.1, on the reverse strand, counting down.
ACCAAACGGCTCTATTGATCAGTAACAGCACACTTTGTAGCCTTGGTGGTTTGTTGGATAATAAACTGCCAAGGGATACAAAACAAAACAAATTTGGGTGTAACTGATAATCGCCCAAAAATGTATTTTAGTATTTTTTTGTTACCCGCTATCTTTGCCTTGTAATTTACCCATTATTTACCAACCAAAAGCTTTTGCCACAAAATAATCACTACACTCACTCCTTGCTGCCTTGTCCCTCTTTATTAGCGTTACCGCGTCGGCGGGTACTAACCCTGTTGCAAGTACTATTCAGTTAGATACCGTATTAAAATCAAGCGGCTCTATTGATCAGTAACAGCACACTTTGTAACCTTGGTGGTTTGTTGGATAATAAACTGCCAAGGATACAAAACCAAAAAAAAACCCTATTTACCCACAAAATAATTACTACACTCACTCCTTGCTGCCTTGTCCCTCTTTATTAGCGTTACCGCGTCGGCAGGTACTAACCTGTTGCAAGTACTATTCAGTTAGATACCGTAAAACAAGCGGCCTATTGATCGGTAACAGCACACTTTGTAGCCTTGGTGGTTTGTTGGATAATAAACTGCCGGATACAAAACCAACACGCTAACCCAAGACCGTAAAACCAAAGTGTCGAACGTGTGGAAATAAACTGCCGGGGATACAAAACAAAACAAATTTGGAATGATAATCGCCCAAAAATGTATTTTAGTATCTTTTTGTTACCCGCTATCTTTGCCTTGTAATTTACACCCATTATTTACCCACAAAAAATTTTTTGCCATGAAACTATTCCACTCCCTTGCTGCCTTGTCTCTCTTTATTAGCATTACCGCGTCGGCGGTGCTAATCCCGCTCAAGCACTATTCAAATAGATACCGTATTAAACCAAGCGGCTCTATCGACCAGTAACAGCACACTTTGTAGCCTTGGTGGTTTGTTGGATAATAAACTGCCAAGGGATACAAAACCCCAAAAGGTATAGCCACTATTTACCCACAAAATAATTACTACACTCACTCCTTGCTGCCTTGTCCCTCTTTATTAGCGTTACCGCGTCGGCAGGTGTTAACCCCGCCGCAAGCACTATTCAAATAGATACCGTAAAACCAAACGGCTCTATTGATCAGTAACAGCACACTTTGTAACCTTGGTGGTTTGTTGGATAATAAACTGCCAAGGGATACAAAACAAAAAAAACCTATTTACCCACAAAATAATCACTACACTCACTCCTTGCTGCCTTGTCCCTCTTTATTAGCGTTACCGCATCGGCGGGTACTAACCCAACTGCAACTACTATTCAAATAGATACTGTTAAACCAAGCGGCTCTATTGATCAGTAACAGCACACTTTGTAGCCTTGGTGGTTTGTTGGATAATAAACTGCCAAGGGATACAAAACAAAAAAAAACTATTTACCCACAAAATAATCACTACACTCACTCCTTGCTGCCTTGTCCCTCTTTATTAGCGTTACCGCATCGGCAGGTACTAACCCTGTTGCAAGCACTATTCAAATAGATACCGTATTAAAATCAAGCGGCTCTATCGACCAGTAACTGCACACTTTGTAGCCTTGGTGGTTTGTTGGATGATAAACTGCCAAGGGATACAAAACAAAACAAATTGGACTAATCTACCAAACACTCACTCCTTGCTTGTCCTCTTTATTAGCGTTACCGCATCGGCGGATAACCCTGTTGCAAGCCTATTCAGTTAGATACCGTATTAAAATCAAGCGGCTCTATTGATCAGTAACAGCACATTTTGTAGCCTTGGTGGTTTGTTGGATAATAAACTGCCAAGGGATACAAATTGCACCACTATTACCATATAGTTTGTTTTATAAGAGAATGAAATACAGATAGGCAGATCGTCGGGAAACGAGCTGCCTATTAACATATATGCCCTTAGTTATAAAAAGCACAAGTGACATATTTGGGGGATATATGCTACCCCTACATAATAAAAATAATCTAAAATATTTATTTCACTTCTTAGCAATCCTCTTATCCATTGTATATTTCTCTCGGATTAAGTACCTAAACGGATAGTTTGTTGTATCTTTGCATAGTTGTTTACCACATCATTTATCTCTTTAAAAAAAATGCAAGAATTAAACACACACCAAGCTCAACAATTATTAGAAAAAGCCAAACAATTAGTAGCTACCTTTAAATATCCCGAAGCATTAGCTATCTGCGAACAAATTTATTGTTTTTTTGAACAAGAAAAACAATGGGACAAATGCGTGCATGTATTAAACATTCAAAGCAATTGCTTGTGGTGTAGCGGAAACAACAACAAAGGATTAAATATTGCTCAAAAAAGTTTAAGTACCGCCTTAACACATTTAACCGAAACACACCCCGAAACAGCCAATAGTTACTTTAATATAGCTGGCTGCTGTTATGTGATGGGCAATTTTGACCAAGCCTTAATTTACCTAGATAAAGTGCTGCAAATACGCACGCAAATATTTGGCGAACAACACATAGATACGATAAGTACTTATTATAACATTGCCATCTGTCAAGAAAAAAAAGGAGCTATTAATTTGGCATTAAGCTATCATCAAAAAGTGTTGGCTATGCGCCTACAAACCTTCGGGGCAATGCAGCGTAGTGTTGCCGATAGCTATTTATGCATATCAAATATACATAAACTAAAAGGCGATTATAGATTATCCATAGAGTGCACTCAAAAAGCTATAAGCATTTACTTTAAAACAGTTGGCGAAAATCACCCAAACACCAGCGATGCTTACGATAACCTTGGCAATTGTTATCGGATTATTGCCAATTATAAACTTGCTTTGTTTTATCACCAAAAAGCCTTGGCTATACGAACAGCCGTTTTTGGCAACATACACTCAAGCATAGCAACAAGCTACAACCACATGAGCATTGTTTATGCAGGTTTAAATGATTGTATGCAAGAAATAGCTTATCAACAAAAATCGTTGGATATGCGTTTGGAAATTTTTGGAGAAATGCATTATAATACTGCTATTAATTATAATAACTTAGGGACATCTTATGGCAATCAAGGCAATTACCAACTTGCCGTATCTTATCATCAAAAAGCCTTAGACATATTGCTGCAAAACACTAACAAACATAGCGCTATTATTGCAAAAAACTATAATAATCTTGCAAAAAACAATTGCCATTTAAATAACTACGAACAAGCATTTACCTATTATCAGCTTGCACTACAATCGGTATGCCCAACGTTTAGCAGCACTAATTTTCGTGATAATCCATCATTAGACAATCCTATTTACCCAATAATATTATTAAATATTTTTGATTACAAATCACAGACGCAATATCAATACTATAAAAACAAAAGCCACCAGATTGCCGACCTAAGCGCTTGTTTGCAAACATACCTTTTAGCCGACGAACTTGCCAATCGGATGCGCCACTCGTATCAAACAGAAGAAAGCAAACTTACACTTGGCAACACCTTAAAGCAAGCATATCAATATGCATTGTTAATTTTCTACGAAGTAGCTCAAACATTTAAAGATGCAACTTTACCCCAACAAATTACCTTAGCATTACAAGGTAAAACCCCAAACGAAACAATTTGGCACTTTATAGAAAAAAGTAAAACAACCGTATTGCTAGCCAAACTCACAGATGCCGAAGCCAAAGTATTGGGCAAAATTCCAGCTCAATTATTACAAACAGAAGAAGATATTAAAATACAACTAAACAACTTAAACCAAACTATTGCCAACCAAGAGGCTAAACCGCAACAGCAACAAAACACCGAATTTTTACTCGAGTGTCAAGAAAAACGCTTTGATTACACCGAACAATGGCGACAATTAATTACACAACTCGAAAAAGATTATCCCGATTATTATCAGCTTAAATACCAAACCAAATCGCCTAGCATCAAAAAATTAATAGCCAATTTGGCTCCACACACTGCATTGCTCAACTATTTTGTGGGCGATGATTATGTGTATGTTGCCGTATTAACTACAACACAATTATATACTAAACAAATTATAAAACCAAGTAATTTTGATACACTTTGTGCAAATGCAGTAGGCTACACCCAAAGCAACCGAAAAGCTTATTTTGATGCGGCACATCAGTTGTATGAACTGTTGATAGAGCCATTGCTTGAACAACTTACACACAATATTACTCATTTGCTCGTTCTGCCCGATGCCAAACTGTCCGAAGTGCCTTTCGAAGCCCTATTAACCCATGCCGTTAGCCATGCCCAAAGTTTTGCCCACCAACCCTATTTATTACATCAATACAATATTAGCTATCATTACTCGGCAAGCTTATGGCAGTATAGCAAATCACGAGCACAACAAAAACACACCAACATCGCACAAAACCAGCCCTCGTTTGTGGGCTTTGCACCTGTTTATGCCAATCGCCCGCTCGATGTACCCAATAACCAAACTCAATGGCATGCCTTAAACAACAACGATTTTCCTCAAGCATCAGATGCCCCAAGCGTTGAAAAATGGGTAAGCTATCGGGTAAAAAAAGGCGTACTTAGGTCGGTAAATATAAATGGTTTAGATTTTTGCGAGCTGATAGAATCCGAAAAAGAAGTACAAAATATTGCCCATTTATTTACGCAAAAAGGATTCCGCGCCCAGTCGTATTTACATGCCAGGGCATCAAAACAGCATTTTGTAGCACAAACAAAAGGCTACAAATATGTGCTAGTAGCTGCACATAATTATTTCGACCCACAAAAAAGCGATGCATCGGGTATCATTTTCTCGCCCGATGAGACAGGCGGCGATGCTCAATTATTTACCATCAACGAGGCATACCAACTTAACCTACATGCCGCCCATTTGGTAGTGCTTAGTTGCTGCGAAAGCGGACGCGGCACACACATACAAGGCGAAGGCACAATAAGCATGAACAGAGGATTGCTGTTTGCCGGCGCCGATAACGTACTACACAGCCTATTTAAAGTGCCCGATACCGAAACCGCACAACTTATTACCCAATTATTTGCGGCATTGCTCAACAATATACCAAACTACCAAGCACTTAGTACCGCAAAACGCAACTTTGTGCTAAATCACCCAAATCCTAATCCTAAGCTATGGGCAGGTTTTGTATTATTAGGAGAATAAAAATTTATAAATGTCAACAAAAAAAACCTTTGCAATATTTTGCAAAGGTTTTTTTTATTCTAAAAATTACTATTAATCTAACATTAACCTTTCTAAAAATACATCTTAATCCGTGTCTAAGTGTGTTTAATCAGTGTGCTAAATAAATACCCTAAAATAGAGCAGTGCGTAACACGAGGATTAATAAAAAGTCGGCATTTTTAGCTCCGTTAAAAGCATCGGATAACTCAAAAACAACACCTACCCTACACTATTAGTTTGAATATTTACTATGATGGCATTAATTCTTTTTGTACAAATACAACCCCCATTATAGATTCTTTATGTATTTGTATCTTCCAATAATATATACCCGGCAAATAATTGCTTAACGAAACGGTAAAATTTGTACATCCCGCAGCCAATTCGTGTTGTTCAATTACTGTTTCTTTATTATTTTCGATAATCAAATTGGCTGTTATTGCGATAGGTTCATCAAATACAAAAAAAAGACTACCCTCGAAATTAGTTTCTTTGGGTGGTTCTATCAGTTTTAATGTGGTTTTTAAAGATGAGCGCATGGATACTGTCTGTAGTTCTTCTTCGTAGTAATCACAGGGTTTAAACTGTTCGGTAAGTTGTTTGGTGGTATAGGCTCGTTTTTTGGCATCGATGTGTCGGCGATGAATTTGGCTCATAACGGTTCTCAAACGACTTATCTTGTCGTATTGTTCGATGGTTTCTTTCATCATTTTTCGACCAAAAACTTGCTCGGCAAGCTCTTTATTACTTTCAAGTTGTTCGTTAAACAAGCCTAATAATCCGCTTTCTAGGGTTCCGTTTAGGTATTTGTTTATTGTTTCGGCATTAATTAAATTTGCCATAACTATTTGGGGTTGATGGTTTTTAAAATAAAGGGATAATATTCGGCAATGATTTGTATGTAGTCTTCGTTCTTAATTATATTATTATACAATTTTTCTTGACACGACCTCAATCTTTCGCGGCTTGTTCCTTCGGTATTTAGTATCAGTTCGGTCATAATTTCTTTATGCGAGTTGCCTTTTTGATAGCGCATAAAAAGTATTTTTTTGCAATTTTCATTTAACTTTTCTATCTGAAAGTTAATAACTTGCTTAACTTCTGCCTCAAAAATACCCTTTTCAATTTGTTCTTCGTCGGGTAGGTCAATTTGTGCATCGTGCTCAGTTTCGTCTTGTTCGGTGCTATTGTACTGCGAGTTTAGGTCAAATATTTTACGCAATTTCTTTTTTCGTAAAACACTTAGCCATTTATTTTTAACAACACTTAAAATAAAAGTAGAATACGTTGCTTTGTTTTTAAATTCAAAATCGGATTTTGTGAAAATAATTAATATACTTTCAAAAGCATCTTGAATTAAATCGCCTATATCTTCTTTACTACCTTTATTAGCTAATACGTAGCGCTCTATTTTAGGCAACATTTCGTTGTACACTTTTTCTATAAACACGCTATCCGAAGTATTAAATGCTTCAAGAATTTGTTGATTGTTGTATGGAGACATAAACTTAATGGGTAATAACATTTTATGAATAAAACGTCAGGTTTTTTAGGCAAAAAATATTTTTTGGGGAGCAAAATTTATTTTTTTCACAAAATCATCACTTTTTTGTAGCCATTACCTGACGTTTTGCTGTGTTGTGCAATAAACAACTCAAACACCGTATTGTATCGTTGTTGGTTTGTAATACAGCAACAACCTTAATAATCAATATTTTTGGGAAAAAGTTCCCTATAACCCTCTTTTTTTTAAAAAAAATAAAAACAAATAAAGTAATTAAATAAGCAAAAAGAAAGTCTTGCCTTGAGAAAACGGAATATATGCCGGTGGTTCGTTGGGAAACGCGCCGCCGAATATGTTTCAAAAAACATACTCCATGAGTGTCTATTGCTGCCTTGATCTTCATTGTTACAAAATTAGGATTTAAACCACATTACTCGCAAATGCATCGCATTTACTTACATCGACTACTAAAACAAAGTATTATAAAAATAACCCAATAATACTGTGCGACCGTTTGCTTCTCAACAAACTGTCATTTTTAGAGTTGCAAAAATAAAAACTGTGAAAACAATATTTCGCAGTTTTTTTGTTAAACTATATAACTTAAAAAAAATACATACAATACATTGTCAATTAGTTCTAAATCCATAAAAAACAATTGAAAACAACCTGTAAAAAAGCTGTCATCATTTTTTTATCTATTTTCTATCAAAAAAAATGTTCCAAATATCATAGAACTAAAAAAAAAGTTGTACTTTTGCATTGTTAAACTATACAAAATTACAATATAGTTTGTTTTATAAGAGAATGAAATACAAATAGGCGGCTCGTTGGGAAACGCGCTGCCTATTACTTTTATCTGGCACATAAAAAATGAGCAGAAATTTCTTCTTTTTTTTAAATTACAAAAACAAATAAGTAAAAAAAATAAAAAATTGGCTGCCTTGTAAGCACAAGGTAGCCAATTTTTTTTATCCTCAAAGCACTATAATAAAACAGCGGTGTGTGTGTTTGTTGATACTAAAAAGTTATCGCAACAAGCTAACATTGCCTTTTATTATTTCTTCTTTGCCGTCAATAAAGGTAACAGTTCCGTAGTATACATACACGCCAATTTCGGCATCTTGCCCATTTTGTGTGCCGTCCCAACCTGTATCAAGGTTTGTGGCATCGGCTTTGTCGTACACTTTTTGCCCCCAACGGTTATAAATAAGCAATTGCACATCGGTAATATTTACTCCTGTAATTCGGAAAACATCGTTTATGCCATCGCCATTTGGCGAAAAAGCATTAGGAATAAGCAAAGCGTTTTCGTAATGTATTCTGATGAGTTGGCTAACAACTACTTGACAGCCAAACTCGTCGGTAACGGTTACCATATAGGTTGTAGGCTCGGTTGGCACAACGGTTACATTGCTACAAAGTGGGTTGTTACAATCTATATCGGCAAGGCTCCACTCGTAGGTTAAAGCACTACCACTACCCGACTGTGCATTTACTTGCAAAGTTGCTGCGGTGCCAAACAATACATTGCTAAAGTTGGTGCTAATGCCTGCCGTTACGCTCGACATCATCACTGTGCCACTTGTTGCTGCCTCGCAGCCATTGTTATCCACTACCGTCAAACCAATGGTTTGTATGCCGGGTGTTGTCCAGCTTGCGGTGTGTGGTCCAACGCCTGTTTGCGTGCCGGCAGTGCCAAAGTTCCAACTAAACGAGGCTATTTGTGCCGCATTGCCCACGTAGGTAAAGGTAACAGGCTCGCCAACACATACGCCCGCCACATTGTTAAAATCGGGGATAGGTAGTGGGGCTACGGTAACAACTACGGTGGTGTCGTAAGTACAATCGGCATCGGGGCTGTAGGTGTAGGTAATATTGTGGGGACCAACGCCTGCTGTTTGCGGATTAAAGTTGTTACCACTAACGCCTATGCCGCTAAATGTGCCGCCTGCGGGCGTAAAGTTAAGCGGTACTAAGCCATTATCCACGCAATACGTGTTGTTTAAACCCACAACGGTAAAGCCCAAAGGTGGGCAACCCAAATCTATGGTGGTGCAACTGCCATTAGCAGCGGGGCTGTTGCCACATTCGGCGGCACCAATTACTATTACTACAATAGTTACGGTTTCGTTTTCGGCTAAACCTGTCACATCAAACGAGGTAACATTGCCCACGTTTTGTGGTGTGCCATTATTAACCGATATTTGGTAGCCTGTAGCCCCTACAACGGGTGTCCAAACAAACTCAATGCTGTTGTCTGTCACCGTGCCGCAGCTAACTACGGTTGCGGGTATGCTACCTACTACTTCGGCATCGGTAACAATAGAGCAGCCTGCACTGTCGGTGACAGTAACGGTATAAACACCTGTAACAAGCCCATAGCAACGGCTGTTGTTTGGCTGCTGGGGTCGCTCCAAAGATAACTATACCCGCCCGAGCCGCCATTGGCTGTTACCGTTAGGCTACCTTCGGGCGTGCCACATAAGGCAGCCCCATCAAGGGTAGTAGCACTTAGGGTCCGTTGGCATTACCTACCGTTACGCTTAGGTCGTCGGTACAGCCAAGGGCATCGGTAACTGTTACCCCATACAAACCCGATGCTATGTTGCTTGCCGTAGCGGTGTTTTGCGCGGGGCTGGTGTTCCATTCGTAGCCATAAGGGGGCAGTGCCGTTGTTGGTAATTACGGTAGCCTGTCCGTTGGCCTGTCCGCAGGTGGCTAAAACAATGTTGCCCTCTTGTCAAAACGGGTGCTGTGCTTGTTGCCACATTTATGCTCGATGTAGCCGTGCAGCTCATTGGCATCGCTAATTGTTACCGTATAATCGGCAGCGGCTGTTGTTAATGCTATTGGCATTGGGTTGTGCAGGGTTCCAGTTGTACGATATTAAACCTGTTCCGCCCGCTGGGGTAGCCGTTACGCTGCCATTGTCAAGCCCGCAAGTGGTGGCATTGGCAACCAAACTTACCGTTGGGGCATCAAAGCACAATACGGTAACGCTGGTGTTGGTACTATGATCATTGGCATCGGTAACAGTAAGGGTGTAGGTATCGCAGCTAAGGTTATTTTGGTTTGGGCAGATGATGCGTTGCTCCAAGCAAACGTATAGGGGGCTAAACCACCCGTTACGCTTACCTCAATAGCTCCGTTATCCAAACCGCAAGTTTCGTCGGTGGTATTATCTACCGTTATTTGCGGGCTATTAGCCATTAGCACCTCGCCTGTAACGGTTGCTTCGCAGCCATTGGCATCTGTTGCCGTAACGGTATAAGTACCGTTGGCTAAGTTGTTGTTGTTGGTCGAGTTGTTGTTAAAATCGTTGCTCCAGTTATAGGCGTAAGGCGCTACTCCACCCGATGTTGATACCGTTATCGAGCCGTTAGCCTGTCCGCAAGTGGCATCAACTACGGCATCAACCACTACTGCGGGTCCATTTTCCGACGGCACGTTTACATCAACGGTAGCGGTGCAGCCATTAGCATCTGTTACCGTAACAAGGTAGTTGCCCGCAGCCATACTATTGTTCGAGGGCGAGTTATTAGCGGGGTTGCCCTGCCAGCTATATGCTAAGGGGGCTAATCCGCCCGATGCTGTAACAGTAGCCGAGCCGTTAGCTTGACCGCAACTTGCTGCTGTACTACCATTTTGGCTTACAGTTGGTCCCGATGCAGGGTCAACGGTGGCACTAAGTGTTGCGGTACAGCCGTTGTTGTCGGTAACGGTTAAGGTATAATTGCCAGTGGCTAAATTAGTTGCTAATGCTGTATTTTGGGCAGATGCATCGCTCCAAACATAACTAAATGGCGTTGCATTACCCGCAGCAAGGGCAGTTAGGCTACCATCGCTTTGTCCGCAACTTGCTTCGGTCATGCCCGTAAGTGCTACTGTTGGCGGTGGGTTATCGTCAATGGTTATTACCTCAACAGCTACACAGCCGCCGGCATCGCTAACCGTTACGCCATAATCGTTGGGCAATAAGTTAGCCACATCTTCGGTAACAGCCCCATCCGACCACAAGTAACTTAATGTTCCGGTGCCACCGCTTGCTGTTATGCCAATGCTGCCATTAGCCGCGCCGCAGGTCGAAGGCACAACGCCATCAACCACAATAACGGGTCCGTTTAGATTAGTAACCGCAATACCTAAATTGGCGGTGCAGCCGTTGGCATCGGTAACAACAACATCGTATCCGGCGGCAGCCAAGCCTGTGGCAGTTTGGGTAGTTTGGTTATTGGGGTCGTTCCATTGATAACTAAATGGAGCCGTTCCGCCATTTACAATAACGCTGGCGCCGCTGCCGTTTTGTCCGCAATTGGCATTACTTACAATACCTTCGGCAAGGGTGGGCGGTGCGGTATTGGTTAAAGTTGCTTTGCAGCCGTGCAGTTGGCTACATCGGTAACGGTTATGGTATAACTAAGTGCATCGAGGTTGGTGGCAGTTGTTGCTGTTAAATTAGCATCGTGGCTCCAATCATAGCTAAATCCACCTGCCCCGCCATTTGCCGTTACTGTTAAGCTACCATTGGGGTTGTTGCAAGTAGTATTTTGTTGATTGCTGATGATTAGCGTAGGTGCGGGTAAATCGGCAACTACGGCTGTTGTATTTGTTTGGCAGTTGTTGGCATCGGTAACAGTTACTTGGTAGCTGCCAGCTACTAAGTTAATAGCCGTATTAGATACCGACCCTCCAGCACTCCAACTGTACGACACAGCCGTTCCGGTGGTATTAACAACAATGCCGCCCGTAGCTTGTCCGCAACTGGCATCGGTAATTTGTACATTGTCAATGCTAATACCTGCAATAGTGCCTACGGTAGCCGCAGCAGTAGCCGTACAGTTGTTTCCGTCCGATACCGTTACGGTGTAATTGCCTTGAGCAATGCCTACGGCGTTGGCATTATTGCCTACGCTTGCCAAACTCCATGCGTAGCTAAACGGAGCAGTGCCGCCGCTTATGTTGGTATCAATGCTGCCGTTGTTTTGTTGGCAAGCTTCGTCCTCAACACCTGCTATTTGTAGGGTTGGTGGGGCTACATTATCTATGGTAACCGTTTGGGTGGTGCTACAGTTGTTTGCGTCCGATACCGTTACCACGTAGTTGCCCTGCAAAAGCCCAGTAGCCGTAGCACTATTACCTACACCTGCTGCGCTCCATGCGTAGCTTAGTGGGTTAGTTCCGCCTGTGGCATCAACAAGGGCTTGTCCGTTGGCATTGCCGCAAGTGCTGGCTGTTGGGGTAATGTTGTTAATGGTAGGTCCTTGTAAATTATCTACCGTAAACGTTACCGTATCGGTACAAGAGTTGACATCAGTAACAGTAACGCTGTAGCTGCCTTGGCTTAGTCCTGTTTGCGAGCCACCCGCCGATACGTTGGGCAACCACGCATAACTCATTGCCCCTGTACCACTTGCAACGGCTAAGGTAATACTTCCGTTGGCATTGCCACAAGTAGCTGCGTTGTTTTGGGCAACACTTAGGTCGGGGTTAGGACTATCGCCCACGTTTATTGTTTCTACATCGGTACAACCATTGTCGTCGGTGGCAGTAACGGTGTATGTGCCTGTTGGTATATTTGTTAAGGTAGCTGTAGTTTGGTTGTTAAACGACCAAAGCAAATCGAGTGTGCCTGTGCCACCCGATGCGGTAACGGTAATAGCGCCATTAGCCAATCCACAACGGGCATCGGTAACACTACTTACCACAATATTTGGCGAGCTAAGGTCGTTCAACGATACTATTTCGGTATCGGTGCAGCCGCTTTGGTCTGTTACCGTAACGGTGTATGTTCCGTTGGTTAAATTGCTTACATCTTGGGTTGTACTATTAGCTGCATCTGACCAAACATAACTTAATGTTCCATCGCCATCGGCTACGCTAATGTTAATGGCGCCGGTGGCTTGTCCGCAACTGGCATCGGTGGTATTATCCACACTAATAACAGGGGGTAATGTATTGGTGATGCTAAATGTAACTACATCGGTGCAGCTACTTTGGTCGGTAACGGTAACGGTATAGTTGCCTGCCGCTAAGGTAGTTACGTTGGTTTGGTTATTAAATGCCACATTCGACCAATTGTAGGTAAAGTTGCCTGTACCGCCGCTTGTTACGCCAATATCAACCTGTCCGTTGTTGTTGCCACAAGTAGCATTTTGGGTAGATAATACATCAAGTACCGGTGGGGTTGTGTCGTCTATGGTAATAGTTTCCGATGCTTGACAACCATTGGTATCTTCTACCACTAAAGTATAAGTACCGCCTGCCACATTGGTTATTGTGCCATTACTAGCCCCTGCAATGGCGGGTGTCCAGGTGTAGGTTAAGCTACCTTGTCCGCCGCTGGCAGTAAGGTTAGCTGCACCGTTGTTGTTTTGGCACGATGCAGCGGTAACAGTATTTACCGTAATGCTTGGTGCGCCTGCGTCGGATATATCAATACTTGCAACAGCCGTACAGCCGTTGGCATCGGTAGCCGTAACGCTGTAGCTACCCGATGCCAGCCCCGATACATTGCTACCATTGGCAACACCCGCGCTAAAAGCATAAGTAATAGCTCCGGTACCGTTGCTGCCTGTGGCGCTGGCGGTTCCGTTGCTTTGTCCGCAAGTAGAGGTTGTTGTTGTTACCGATACTTGCAAGGCAGTAGGCTCTGTAATAGTATTGGTAGCCGTAGCGGTGCGATTTTTTGGCATCGGTAACGGTTACGCTAATGGCACCTGCTGGTAAATTAGTGGCATTAGTGCCGCTATCGCCGTTGCTCCATATATAGCCAAGTGTTCCTGTTCCGCCACTTGCAGTAGCGGTTGCATTACCATCGGCAGTGCCATTACACAAAAACATTTGTTGGGGTGATACTGGCAGATACTGCCGTAGGTTGGCAAGTGCCGTGTTAGCTATGGCGGTGCAGCCGTTTGCATCGGTAACAGTAACATCAAACTACCTAATGCAAGATTGGTAGCCGTTTGGTTGCTTTGTCCGTTGTTCCAAGCATAGTATATGGGATAACCCGTTGGCGGGTGTAACTGTTGCCGAGCCATCGCTGCCACCATTGCACAATGGATTAGTAGGTGCAATGCTGGCGGTAACGGGTACAGGCTCGGTAAGTATTTGGTTGGCAGATGCGGTACAGCCGTTGGCATCGGTAACAGTTACGGTAATGCTGCCAATACCCAGTGCGGTGGCATTACTGCCCGATTGTCCGTTGCTCCAAACAAAAGCGTATGCACCTGTGCCACCGCTTGCCGCTGCTATAGCCTGTCCGTTGGTTGCACCATTACAAGTGGGGTTTGTTGGAGTAACGTTTACCGTTACGGGTGTAGGTTCGGTAAGTGTTTCGGTGGCTGTTGCTGTACAGCTATTTGCAGCGGTAACAGTAACACTAAGAGCACCTACTGTTAAGTTTATGGCAGGATTAGCGGTTTGGGCATCGCTCCATGTATAGGTGTATGGCGTAGGTACCACCATTGGCGGCAACAAGGGCTTGTCCGCTGGCGGCGCCACTACAAGTGGGGTTTGTTAGGGGTAATAGCCGCACTCATGGGTGCGGGATTGTTTAAGGTGGCATTGGCAGATGCGGTACAGCCGTTGGCATCGGTAACAACCACATCTATCGAGCCTGCTTCAGCCATTAGCCGTATCGCCTGTCGGTCCATTGCCCCATGCAAAGGTATAAGTTGGTGTGCCGCCGCCGCCTGTTGCTACGGCAGTACCATTAGCTCCGCCGCTACATAAAGGGTCGGTTGGGGCGATGCTTGCCGTTACGGGCGTAGGTTCGGTAAGGTTTGCGGTGGCTGTGGCTGTACAACTGTTGGCATCGCTAACCGTTACGCTAATGCTACCTGCACCAATGCCCGTTACACTATTGCCGTTGGCGGTTCCGCCCGACCATGTGTAGGTATAACGCGTCCTGTACCACCACCTGTTGATGCTACGGCACCAGCTTGTTGCTCCATTGCATAAAGGGTCGGTTGGGGCGATGCTTGCCGTTACGGGCGTAGGTTCGGTAAGGCTGGTGGCGGTGGCCGTACAACTATTAGCATCGCTAACGGTTACGCTAATACTACCCGCACCAATACCCGTTACACTGCTGCCGTTGGCGGTTCCGCCCGACCATGTGTAGGTATAACCAGTACCACTACCACCACTTGCCGATGCTACAGCACTACCACTAGTAGCTCCATTACATAAAGGGTTTGTTGGGGTGATGCTTGCCGTTACGGGGGTAGGTTCGGTAAGGTTTGCGGTGGCTGTGGCTGTACAACTGTTGGCATCGCTAACGGTTACGCTAATGCTACCTGCACCAATACCCGTTACACTATTGCCGTTGGCGGTTCCGCCCGACCATGTGTAGGTATAACCCGAGCCACTACCACCACTGCCCGATGCAACAGCACTACCACTAGTAGCTCCATTACATAAAGGGTTTGTTGGGGTGATGCTGGCAGTTACCGGTGTAGGTGCAGTAAGGGCTGCAGTGGCAGTAGCCGTGCAACTGTTGGCATCGCTAACCGTTACGCTAATGCTACCTGCACCAATACCCGTTACACTATTGCCGTTGGCGGTTCCGCCCGACCATACATAGGTATAACCCGCGCCAGTACCACCACTTGCCGATGCTACAGCGCTACCGCTTGTTGCCCCGTTACATAAAGGGTCGGTTGGGGCGATGCTTGCCGTTACGGGTGTAGGTGGGTTAAGTGTAGCAGTGGCGGTAGCTGTGCAACTGTTGGCATCGCTAACCGTTACGCTGATGCTACCTGCACCAATACCCGTTACGCTATTGCCGTTGGCGGTTCCGCCCGACCATACATAGGTATAACCCGCGCCCGTGCCACCACTTGCCGATGCTACAGCGCTGCCGCTTGTTGCTCCGTTACATAAAGGGTTTGTTGGGGTGATGCTTGCCGTTACGGGGGTAGGTGGGTTAAGTGTAGCGGTGGCGGTTGCTGTGCAACTGTTGGCATCGCTAACGGTTACGCTAATGCTACCGGCACCAATACCCGTTACACTGCTGCCGTTGGCTGTGCCACCCGACCATACATAGGTATAACCCGCACCTGTGCTACCACTGCCCGATGCTGGCAGCTGCCGCTTGTTGCTCCGTTACATAAAGGGTTTGTTGGGGTGATGCTTGCCGTTACGGGTGGCGGAGCAGTAAGGTTTGCGGTGGCAGTACCTGTACAGCCGCTAGCATCTGTAACGGTAACAGTAATAGCTCCTGCCGATAAGTTGGTTACGCTACTGCCATTTGGCGTACCGGAAGACCAAGCATAGCTTAAAGCCCCTGTTCCGCCGCTTGCACTCACTGTAGCCGAGCCATTACTACCGCCATTACAAGTTGGGTTTATTGGTGTAATGTTACCTACTATGGCAGGCGGTGCGGTAGGGGCGGCATTAGCCGTAGCAGTACAACCTTTATTGTCGGTAACAGTAACTATGTACGTACCTGCGCCCAAGTTACCCACCTGAAAGTTAGTTTGTCCGCTACTCCAAACAAAAGTATAAGGCGATGTTCCGCCGTTTGCGGTGGCTTGTACCCCTCCGTTGTTGTTGCTGGCGCAAGTAGGGTTTTGTGTGGTGATAGCGGCTGTTAAAAGAGGCGGAGCAACCAAGTTGTTGGTAGCTGTTGCCGAACAACCATTGGCATCGGTGATGGTAACACTTATTGCACCCGCAGGGATATTATTGTGTGTAGGGCCATTGCCTGTTCCTGCCGACCATTGGTAAGTATTGGGAATCCCTCCATTGTATTGAGCCGTTGCGCTGCCTGTGCCACCCGCACAATTGGGGTTGGTTACTGCAATATTAGCAGTTGTTGGTGGTGGATTAGTTAAAGCGACAGTTGCGGTTGAGCTACATGTGCCACTAGTAACGGTTACGGTATAGGTGCCTGCCAATAATCCACCTGTAGTACTGCTGTTTGGGTTGCTTCCACCCGACCATTGATAGGTATATCCACCAACACCGCCTGCGGCAAGTACTAAGGCTCCGCCATCGTTGCCGCCGTTACAAGAAGGATTTTGAGCATTGGTGCCGATGGTTAAGGGCGGTGGTGCGGTAAGTGTAGCCGATGCTGTAGCCGTACAACCCGATGTCGATGTAATTAATACGGTATAGGGACCACCTGCACCAAGCCCTGTAACGGTATTGCTTGTGCCTCCGCCAGCATTGTTGTTCCATTGATAAGTAAACGGTGCCAAACCGTTGGGTGTTGGATTAACCTGTACGGCACCGTTGTTGCCACCTGCACACGAGGGGTCTTGCGAGTTAATATTGGGCGAGATACTGACAACAGTTACATTAACTGTGGCAGGGGGCGAAGGGCAAGTGCCACTAAGTGCCGTTACAATTAGGTTATAGTTACCCGCTACGGGGTTGTTAATAGTTGGGTTTTGTTGGCTTGAGCTGTATCCATTGGGTCCTATCCATTGATAAGTAACAGTAGCACTAATGTTGGTACTGCCTGTTAATTGCAGTTGTTGCCCCTGCAAAGCGGGGCATTACTAGTGGCAATGGCAGTAGGTTGCCCAATAACTACTTGTACGTTTGCGGTATTAGAAGAACAGCCATTTGGCGTTTCGGCATAAAAAGTATAAGTACCTGCATTAGCACTAGTTGCATTGGGTATGGTAGGATTTAGCAAATTCGATGTAAATCCGTTAGGGCCTGCCCAGACAAACTGTACGCCAGGGGGTATAGGGTTAAGATCTAGTGTGCCAGTTAGTTGCAAGGTACTGCCATTGCACAACGGACCATTAGCAGCAGCAGTAGCTACAACGGGTGGGCAGTTGTTAACAATACTACAGTCGGTAGAGCCGGGTCCTCCGGCGTTTGGGCAGCATTAACATTGGTAGCCGAGTTGCCATAATTGGTAAAACAAAAGCAAAAACACATTACCTGTTTGCGAGCTATTGGGTATGTCGATTTGTTCGTTTGCTTGTGGGCTGTAACTACAATCTATTGGGGGTTTAAATTACCACATTGGTTTGTGGCAGTAGTCAAGTTTGGGGAAAGGTCCCCATAGTGCAAAATCAATGTCCGGTATTGCCTGTATTTGTTTCTGCAGATATGAATAGCTCCTGGGTCAAGGATTTGCAGGTAGTACCAAGCAGGGTTGGGTTGGGTGCCTAAGCAGCCATAGTTGTTGCCGTTTTGGGCGGTACCGTTGTTTACGCTTGCCGGGAAACCAGCGCCTGAGTCGGTACAAAATGGGTCGGCATTTTGACAGTTGTTGCCTTGTGCAAAGGCAAGGGAGGTGTAAAAGAGCAGTAGTAAGGAAATGATTGGGGGATGAAAGTGTAAGTGTTGTTTCATTCGTAAGTATTTTTAAAAGTAGTAATCATTTTTAACCTAAGTTAAATTAATGTATTTAAAATTAAGGATTTGAAGTGTATTAAGAAACTGCTAGTAGGTTAGTTGTGTGGGTTTGTTGCCTACAGTGCTGTGGGGGTGCCAGAGGCTGTGCCATCAGGGTAAGCCAATCATCACCCCCAAAAAAGACATTTTCCGCGTCAAGCGGGGCGGGTGCAAGCTATTGATGTGTTTTATTTTTTTATTAGATTGTTGTAATAAGCTGCTTTTTCGGTGTTTCCTAATTCTTCGTTGGCACGAGCTAATTTAAAGATAAGTGTTTGATTTTGAGGGACAAGGGCGAAAATGGTTTCCAAACATTTACGGCTTGTTGTTGTTGCCCATTGGCATAGTATGTGGTGGCTAAATAGTCGTAAAATTGCAAATTTTTAGGATAATATTGTATGGCTTGTTGTAAGTTTGGATAATAGCAGCCACATTATTATCTATTGTAAAGATTTGGTGAAGTTTTGTAAATGCTTCTTCGGATTGTTTTGGCTTTGGGGTTGAGTTGTATGGTTTTGGCAAAACGAAATGGCTTTGGGTATAAGTCTTGTAATAGCTCGGCTGTTTGAGCTATATTATACGTTACCTCAGCGCATTGGGGTTAATTTGCAAGTGCTCTTCAAAAATAGTTAAGGCATCGTTAGGGCGGTTTGGGGTAGGTGCAAGTAGCCTAAATTATTCCAAACAATATAATATTTATCATAAATAAGTAATGCTTGTTTGTAGTGTTTTTCGGCTAAGGGTAGGTCGGTGGCATTTTAGGCTACTTAGCACTAGCATACAACATATTTGCTTTAAAAGATTGTTAAAGTTGTGGCATATCGTACTAAATAGGGTTAAATCGTTGCGCTATTGGTATTACGCATAATGGTGCGTACGTAAACAACAAGTATACAAACGCAATAGCGGCTATAGTTATTTTATGGTAGTTTTGCGTATCTTTGGTAAATTTGCACAAAATCATCAGCCAATACAATACAAAAACCCAAACCAATGTATAAAAAACGCTCGGCAATAATGCCTGGTCCGTTTAACAATATTAGCAAACATGGCAATATTTGGCTAAGTAATATAAAATGCCAAACGACAAAATGCGTTTTTCGATAAACAAAAGCGCCTATTAATAATCCGACATGAAACAACAAGCTAGTAATAGCTACCCAATTGTCCAATCATACTGGTATTTGGTTATCCGTAGTAGTATAGTAAATGCTGCGGAAATATTAACAGTTGCCAGATATTTAGCCAAACAATAAAATCCGGTAGCGGTGCGATGAGTATATTTTATCGTAAAAGTGGGTTTTCGAAATAAAAATGTTCGACCAGCAATGTTATCTTGGCTACCTTATTAGGTTATTTAAACCATACATTGTTACAAACATCAACAACAAAATAGTGTAATAGTAACTACTTGTTTTGTTTGCTTTTACCAAACCAATAAAACTAAATGGTATAAGCAGTTAGCGAATCATGGTTGGTTTTGACATACAGGCACACAAAACGAGGTAGCAGCTAATGGTACGTACATTTTTTGCTGCCAGTTTATAACCTGCTTGTAGGTATGCCACGAAAGTAAGGCAAATAAAAAGGCAAGCAGTTCGTCGCGCGATTTGGCACTTGCAACTACTTCGGTATGTATAGGCAAAACAATAAACCATAAGGTAGTTAGTATTGCTAACCATTGTTTTTCATCGCCCCAAAATAGGAATAGGTTAAAAAGCAAGGGCTGTAAAAAGCATACAATAAGTTTACCTTGACTTACTGATGCGCTTTGCCCCAAAAGGTTGCTTCGGCACAAAACTTAGCACAATGGGGCGGTATCCATACGGACCCACCTTGTCGCGAATAACATATTTTGAGGTAAAAATATCGGGGATAGCACTAATGCCTTGTGCTGTTTTATCATTTACAACAAAATTATCATCTAATGTATATTTATTAGCAATTGTATTAACATACAGAGAAGATACAATAAGTAATAATAATAAAAATACGTACAAAGGGCGTTTTAAAATAAAAACCAACAATTCTATAGACATTGTACAATTAGGTATTTTGGGATTGAGTTTGTTTTGTGTATACGGATAAGTGTGGATTTTTTACTTAGTCATATATAAAAATTTACTTTATATTAATTTATCTTTCACTTTGATACCTGACTTTAGTGAGTAGCATCTGTTCATATCCATATCAATATATTACTTCCGTTTCTCTTTTCGGGGTGGAGCTTGCCTTATTTGGCACAGCCTATGCTACTCCCAAAGGTGTTAAGCAAGCAACCCGTCTGACCAGCACTTTCATTGTTTATCAAATGGCACCATTGTTAGTACTCAAAAAATAGCCCATTTATTAAACAACCTATTGCTCAACAAACAATAAAGCACCCTTGTTATCTTAAAAACGACCATTACTTTGTACTTTTTGTTTAGGCTTAGGTTTTAAATTAAAATTAAATATTTTTTTAAAATCCTGTGTTCAAACAAATCCGTATCCCTCTTGTGAGTAATCAGGCAATCTGCAAGTTCGATAATAGGCTGATAACTT
This sequence comes from Sphingobacteriales bacterium, assembly GCA_016718845.1. GTDB lineage: Bacteria > Bacteroidota > Bacteroidia > Chitinophagales > UBA2359 > JAEUUX01. Next base: position 3,492 of record JADKCK010000106.1, on the reverse strand, counting down.
GAATTTTTTAAACAAACTTCCTCTTGAAACGCTTACTAAAACCTTTCTAAACTAGAAGCAAAAATTAGTTAACTTGTACAATAATCAACCATCAAAGAAAAAAGTAAACACTAAAACGCTTATCAGGCAAAAAATTTAGTTTAGTATTGTATAAAAACCATCGGGAAGTACCCAATAGGTGCCTTCCGATGGTTTTTTACACCAATGTAATACATAATAAACAATAACACTAATCAAATATGCTTATCTCACAAGTGTTAGGTTGCTAGATAAATACCTAGTTGTGTTGCCTGTAAAATTGTATTGATACTAAACAAGAGTACACCTAATTCCCGCAAATCAAACTTTTATAAGTGCTTATCCTAACCCAAAGTTATAAATAACTTGTTATATCTCGTTTCCCCAACGGTCGTAAATCATCAGTTCAAAGGTTTCGGGTAATCCACCCGTAGAAGTGGCACGGAATACATCATTCGAACCATCGTTGTTTGGCGAAAAGCGATTCCGGTACAATAAGTTTAGGTTCGATAGATTAACAACAACTGTTATTGTTGCTGGTTTCGGCACAGGTTTTTCGCCGGTTGCTTGTACCGCATAGGTGGTGGTTTGTGTGGGCGTAGCAATCGGATTTGTACAAATTTGTACAACTCTAACGCCGGGTCACGTGATCAAATATAAGAGGTCGCCCCACTCGGCCGCCGTTAGTTAAAGCTGCCCAAAGTTAACACCGGCATCGCCACTAATAGCAATAAACAATGCTTGGCACTATTGTCACCACAAAGGTATGGTTAGCTTGTTGTACCACCGTAACGATACGTACGGTAAATGTGCCGTGTATTGTTGTATCAAACTCGCCTGTTAATGGGTTTATTACCGCTTCACCCGTTGCCGAGAAAGTGCCACCACTTGTACCCGTAATGGTTGGTAATGTTGGTTGTGCCTTGACAATAGGTGCATTATTATTACACAAAGCCTGCATCGCCCAAGTTGGTTTCCTGGTTAAAATGGTTGTTATTGCTCAACTTTTACAATAACGGATTGTCATTGCTCACTGCCACTGCCAGAGACTTCCAGCAACATCCGAACAAAGGTATTGAACAATCTTTACTTCCTGTACCATCTGCATCATACCAATAAATAGTTGCATTGGGGTCGTTGTTTGTTACCTCAAAAGCTTGCCAGACATAATTTTCTCCGCATGTTGTAAGGGCGGTTGTTATACCTGTTAATATGCTGCCACATTACAATTTACACAATTTCAAACACCACATCTACTTGTGTTGTTGTGCCTACACAAACTTATTTGCTTCGCTTCCGGAACCCAAAAACATACAGTACCTGCTTTGAACCCGGCAGTTGGTGGTGTGTATAGTTAGTTCTGTTCCTAAAACCAAGGTTAAATCTATGTTTCCATACCACGTAATAGTACTGCCTTGGGCCAGTGTGGTAGTTAACACACCAACCGCTTCGCCCACGCAATACGGATTGCCTCAAACCAGCCACCAAAGGAGCCGGTATTGGGAGTTTCAATCACCGCCACGGTTACTGGTCAGTTGCGGCGTTCAAACGCAGCGGCATTAGTTACCGTTAGCGGATAAAGTTGGGTGGAACACAAATCGCTCACAGTAGTAATCGCCGATGTTGGATTGATGCCGCCACGGTTAGGCGACCAAGGATAAATGTTACCCGCCATTGCTGGTGTTCCGATGCTAACCGATGTATTACTACAATCATTAGTTGCTTCTGCTCCAGCATCGGCGGTGTGGGCAAACCTCCCACATTTATACTTGCTGTTGTCGTGCACCCATTACACAAAACACCCGCTCTGTCGGGGCCGTTGGTGACGACAGGATAGTAATTTATTACCAAATCGGTAGCACTTGGCGTGTAAATTACATCGCCTGAGTGGACTGGTAATGTTGGTGACAGATAAACTACCACTACTTATCGCTGCTGATTGTCGCAGATGTTGCTCCACCACTTAGTGTAATCGCAAATGTTTGTGGATTGGTGCGCAACCAGACCCACTAAGAGGTGTTATCCTTCGCCCACGCAGGATTATTACAACCCCGCAATTACTCACCGTTGGCTATCTTTACACTTCGTATCTGTACAACCATTATGGGTTCGTTACCCGGACGTATAAGTAGTGGCTCCTGCCGTAGCGGCTGATGGGGTGATACTCGCACCCGTTGCGCCATTATCCCACAAATAAGTACTTCCGCCCGGAGCGCAGTTAAGGTATTTCTTGCCGCATCGCCCACACAATAGGTATTGGTGCCGGTTATAGTGGCGGTTGGTGATGCACCCACAACTACACTTGCTGTTGTCGTGAAACTACTACACAAAACACCTGCCCCGTCTGGGTCATTGGTAATGATCGTGAGGGTAATGGTATTGCCTAAATCAGCGGCACTTGGCGTGTAAATTACATCGCCCGAGGCACTAATATTGGGGTCAGATAAACTACCCGAACCATTGCTGCTGATTGTCGCAGATACAGCCTCGCCACTTAATGTAATCCCAATGTTTGTGGAGGTGCTGCAAACAGATCTTAATTGCAGGTGTTATACTTGGGTTATCGCAGGATTATTGCAACCGCAATTACTCACCGTTACACCCACACTCTCTGTATCCGTACAACCGCCTGCATTAGTGACCGTAACTGTATAAGTCGTGTTTCCCAGCAGTGGGTTGTTGATGCAGTGATGCCCTGCACCCAGCAGCGCTATTGTCCCACAAATAGGTAAGCCACCGCTTGCTGCCAAAATACTCGCCGCATCAGCTCCACAATAAAAACAGGTGCCAATTATGGTGGCGGGTTGGTGATGTATTGATTGTTACACTTGCCGTCGGGGTGAAACCGCTTTACACAAAATACCTGCTCCGTCGGTCGTGTTGTTGGTGGTGATGGTGACGGTAATCGTATTCACAAAATCGGTAGCACTTGGCGTGTAAATTACATCGCCCGAGGCACTAATGTTGGCAACAGATAAACTACCACCACCGTCGCTGCTGATTGTCGCAGATGTTGCTCCGCCGCTTAATGTAATACTCAACGTTTGTGGATTGGTGCCGCAAACAGACCCACTAACAGGTGTTGGCATTGCTGACGCGGGATTGTTGCAACCGCATCAGCCACCGTTACACCCACACTTTCCGTATCGGTACAACCGCTTGCGTTGGTTACGGTTACGGTGTAGGTAGTGTTTCCAGCGGTATTAGTGGTTGGGGTGATGCTTGCACTTGCTGTGCCGTTATCCCACAAATAAGTACTTCCGCCCGATGCGGTTAAACTAGTTGCCGCATCGCCCACACAATAGGTATTGGTGCCAGTTATGGTGGTGGTGGGCGAGGCACTCACCGTTACATTTACACTTTCGGTATCTGTACAACCGCTTGCGTTGGTTACAGTTACTGTGTAGGTGGTGTTTCCGGCGGTGTTGGTGGTTGGGTGATGCTTGCACTTGTTGTGCCGTTATCCCACAAATA
>JADKCK010000105.1 GCA_016718845.1 Sphingobacteriales bacterium | reverse complement strand
AGCAACCGAGTGTGCCCGTACCACCCGGGATGCGGTAACGGTAATAGCTCCATTAGCCAATCCACAACGGCACGGTAATACCTTTACTACCACAACATTTGGCGAACTAAGGTCGTCTAACGATACTGTTTCGGTGTCGGTACAACCGCTTTTGGTCTGTAACGGTAACGGTGTATGTTCCGTTGGTTAAATTGGGTTACATCTTTGGTTGTACTATTAGCTGCGTCCGACCAAACATAATCAATGTTCCATCGCCATCGGGCTACGCTAATGTTAATGGCTCCGGGTGGCTTGTCCGCAACCGGAATTGGTGGTATTATCCATCTAATTGGTCGTGGGGTAATGTATTGCGGGGATGCTAAATGGGACCACATCGGTGCAACTACTTTGGTCAGTAACGGTAACGGTATAGTTACCCGCCGCGGAGGTAGTTACATTAGTTTGGTTATTAAATGCCACATCTGACCAATTGTGTAGGTAAAGTTGCCCTGCACCGCCGCTCGTCACGCTAATTTTAACCTGTCCGTTGTTGTTGCTTTAAGTAGCATTTTGGAGTAGATAATACATCAGCTAATCGGGTGGGGTTGTGTCGTCTGTAATAGTTTCTTGATGCTTGACGACCATTGGTATCTTCTACCACTACAGTACCAGTACCGCCTGCCACATTGTTTATTGTGCCATTACTAGCCCCTGCAAGGGCGTGATCCCCGTGTAGAGTTGGCTACCTTGTCCCCGCTGGCAGTAGGTTAGCTGCACCGTTGTTGTTTGGCACGATGCGGCGGTAACAGTATTTACCGTAATGCTTGGTGGCCTGCGTCCGATATATCAATACTTGCAACGGCCGTACAGCCTGGCCCGGTAGCCGTAACGCTGTAGCTACCCGAGGCAAGCCCCGATACATTGCTGCCATTGGCACCTCCGGCGCTAAAGGCAGGTAATAGTTCCGGATGCACCGTTGCCCGTGGCGCTGGCGGTTCCGTTGCTTTGTCGCAAGTAGAGGTTGTTGTTGTTACCGATACTTGCAAAGGCAGTAGGCCTGTAATAGTATTGGTAGGCCGTAGCGGTGCAGCTTTTCACATCGGTAACGGTTACGCTAATGGCACCTGCTGGTAATTAGTGGCATTGTTCCGCTATCGCGTTGCTGCTCATATAGCAAGTGTTCCTGTTCCGCCACTTTGCAGTAGCGGTTGCACTACCATCGGCGGCCATTACACAAAACATTTGTTGGGGTGATACTGGCGGATACTGCCGTAGGTTGGGTAAGTGCCGTGTTAGCTATGGCGGTGCAGCCGTTTGCATCGGTAACAGTAACATCAAAACTACCTATTGCAAGATTGGTAGCCGTTTGGTTGCTTGGTCCGTTGTTCCAAGCATAGATAATGGGATAACCCGTGGCGGGTGTAACCGGTTGCCGAGCCATCGCTGCCACCATTGCAAATGGATTAGTAGGCAATGCTTGCGGTAACGGATACGGGCTCGGTAAGTATTTGGTTGGCAGTTGCGGTACGGCGGTGTCATCGGTACCAGTTACGGGTAATGCTGCAAATACTCAGTGCGTTGGCATTACTGCCCGATTGTCCGTTGCTCTGAACAAAAGCGTATGCACCTGTGCCACCGCTTGCCCCTGCGATGCCTGTCCTGGTTGCACCCATTACAAGTGGGGTTTGTTGGGGTAACGCTTTACTGGTGCGGGAGTAGGTTCGGTAAGTGTTTCGGTGGCTGTTGCTGGTACAGCCATTTTGCATCTTGGAACAGTAACACTTTCAATAGCACCTACTGTTAGGTTTATTGCAGGATTAGCTGTTTGGGCATCGCTCTATGTATAGGTGTATGGCGTAGTACCACCATTGGCGGCAACAAGGGCTTGTCCCGCTGGCGGCTTTCCCTACAAGTGGGGTTTGTTGGGGTATAGCCGCGCTCATGGGTGCGGGATTGTTTAAAAGTGGCATGGCAGATGCGGCATCGTTTGGCATCGGTAACAACCACATCTATCGAGCCTGCTTCAAGCCATTAGCCGTATCGCCTGTTGGGTCCATTGCCCCCTGCAAAGGTATAAGTTGGTGTGCCGCCGCCGCCTGTTGCTACGGCAGTACCATTAGCTCCGCCGCTACATAAAGGGTCGGTTGCGGCGATGCTTGCCGTTACGGGGGTAGGTTCGGTAAGGGCTGCGGTGGCAGTTGCCGTACAACTGTTGGCATCGCTAACCGTTACGCTAATGCTACCTGCACCAATGCCCGTTACACTGCTGCCGTTGGCGGTTCCGCCCGACCATGTGTAGGTATAATTGGTCCTGTACCACCACTTGCCGATGCTACGGCACTGCCGTTGTTGCTCCATTGCATAAAGGGTCGGTTGGGGCGATGCTTGCCGTTACGGGGGTAGGTGCAGTAAGGGCTGCAGTGGCAGTAGCCGTGCAACTGTTGGCATCGCTAACCGTTACGCTAATGCTACCTGCACCAATACCCGTTACACTATTGCCGTTGGCGGTTCCGCCCGACCATACATAGGTATAACCAGTACCAGTACCACCGCTTGCCGATGCTACAGCGCTGCCGCTTGTAGCTCCGCTACATAAAGGGTCGGTTGGGGCGATGCTTGCCGTTACGGGCGTAGGTTCGCTGGGTTTGCGGTGGCGGTGGCTGTGCAACTGTTGGCATCGCTAACCGTTACACTAATGCTACCTGCACCAATACCCGTTACACTATTGCCGTTGGCGGTTCCGCCCGACCATGTGTAGGTATAACCCGCGCCAGTACCACCGCTGCCCGATGCTATAGCACTGCCGCTTGTAGCTCCGTTACATAAAGGGTCGGTTGGGGCGATGCTGGCTGTTACGGGGGTAGGTGGGTTAAGGGCTGCAGTGGCGTAGCTGTACAATTGTTTGCATCGCTAACCGTTACGCTAATGCTACCGGCACCAATACCCGTTACGCTGCTGCCGTTGGCGGTTCCGCCCGACCATACATAGGTATAACCCGCTCGTGCCACCACTTGGGCCGATGCTACCGCGCTGCCGCTAGTAGCTCCATTGCATAAAGGGTTTGTTGGGGTGATGCTTGCCGTTACGGGGGTAGGTGCAGTAAGGGCTGCAGTGGCTGTTGCTGTACAACTGTTGGCATCGCTAACGGTTACGCTAATGCTACCTGCACCAATACCCGTTACACTATTGCCGTTAGCAGTTCCGCCCGACCATACATAGGCATACCCGCCCGTGCCACCACTTGCCGATGCGATAGCACTACCGCTTGTGCTCCATTACATAAAGGGTCTGTTGGGGTGTTGCTTGCCGTTACGGGTAGGTGGGTTAAGTGTAGCGGTGGCGGTTGCTGTGCAACTGTTGGCATCGCTAACGGTTACGCTAATGCTACCGGCAACAATACCCGTTACACTGCTGCCGTTGGCTTGCCACCCGACCATACATAGGTATAACCCGAACCAGTACCACCACTGCCCGATGCTGCGAGCTGCCGCTTGTTGCTCCGTTACAAAAGGGTTTGTTAGGGTGATGCTTGCCGTTACGGGTGGCGGAGCAGTAAGGTTTGGTGGCAGTACCTGTACAGCCGCTAGCATCTGTAACGGTAACAGTAATAGCTCCTACCGATAAGTTGGTTACACTACTACCATTTGGCGTACCCGAAGATCCAAGAATAGCTTAAAGCCCTGTTCCGCCGCTTGCGGTTACTGTAGGCGAGCCATTACTACCGCCATTACAAGTTGGGTTTATTGGTGTAATGCTACCTACTATAGCAGGCGGTGCGGTAAGGGTGGCATTAGCCGTAGCTGTACAACCTTTATTGTCGGTGATAGTAACTGTGTAAGTACCTGCACCTAAGTTACCCACCTGAAAGTTGGTTTGTCCGCCAATTCCAAGCAAAAGTATAGGGCGATGTTCCGCCGCTTGCTGTGGCTTGTACGCCCCCGTTGTTGTTGCTGGCACAAGTAGGGTTTTGGGTGGTGATAGCGGCTGTTAAAAGAGGTGGAGCAACCAAGTTGTTGGTAGCTGTTGCCGAGCAACCATTGGCATCGGTGATAGTAACACTTATTGCACCCGCAGGGATATTATTGGGTGTAGGGCCATTGCCTGTTCCTGCCGACCATTGATATGTACTAGGAATACCTCCATTGTATTGTGCCGTTGCGCTGCCTGTGCCACCCGCACAATTGGGGTTGGTTACTACAATATTGGCAGTTGTTGGTGGTGGATTAGTTAAAGCGACAGTTGCGGTTGAGCTACATGTGCCACTAGTAACGGTTACGGTATAGGTGCCCTGCCGATAATCCGCCTGCTAGTACTGCTGTTTGGGTTTCCTACCCGACCATTGATAGGTAGTATCCACCAACACCGCCTGCGGAAAGTACTAAGGCTCCGCCATCGTTGCCGCCGTTACAGGAGGGATTTTGAGCATTGGTTCCGATGGTTAAGGGCGGTGGTGCGGTAAGTGTAGCCGATGCTAGAGCCGTACAACCCGATGCCGATGTAATTAATACGGTATAGGGACCACCTGCACCAAGCCCTGTAACGGTATTGCTTGTGCCTCCGCCAGCATTGTTGTTCCATTGGTAGGTAAATGGTGCCAAACCGTTGGGTGTTGGGTTGACCTGTACGGCACCGTTGTTGCCACCTGCACACGAGGGGTCCTGCGAGTTAATATTGGGCGAGATACTGACAACAGTTACATTAACTGTGGCAGGGGGCGAAGGGCAAGTGCCACTTGGCGCCGTTACAATTAGGTTATAGTTACCCGCTACGGGATTGTTAATAGTTGGGTTTTGCTGGTTTGAGCTGTATCCATTTGGACCTGTCCATTGGTAAGTAACGTTAGCACTAATGTTGGTACTGCCTGTTAATTGTAGTTGTTGCCCTGCGCAAAGCGGGGCATTACTAGCGGCAATGGCAGTAGGTTGCCCAATAACTACCTGCACGTTTGCGGTATTAGAGGCACAACCATTGGGCGTTTCGGCATAAAAAGTATAAGTACCTGCATTAGCACTAGTTGCATTGGGTATGGTAGGATTTAGCAAATTCGATGTAAATCCGTTAGGGCCTGCCCAGACAAACTGTACGCCAGGGGTAGGGGTTAAGATCTAGTGTGCCAGTTAGTTGCAAGGTACTGCCATTGCACAACGGACCATTAGCAGCAGCAGTAGCTACAACGGGTGGGCAGTTGTTAACAATACTACAGTCGGTAGAGCCTGGTCCTCCGGCGGCTCCGTTTAATTGGTTGGCAATAACATCGGTTGCCGAGTTGCCATAATTGGTAAACAAAAGCAAAAATACATTACCTGTTTGCGAGCTATTGGGTATGTCGATTTGTTCGTTTGCTTGTGGGCTGTAACTACAATCTATTGGGGCATTTAAATTACCACATTGGTTAAGGGCATTAGTCAAATTTGGGAAAGGACCCCATAGTGCAAAATCAACATCCGTGTTGCTTGTATTTGTTTCTGAGATATGAATAGCTCCTGGGTCTAGGATTTGAAGGTAGTACCAAGCAGGGTTGGGTTGGGTGCCTAAGCAGCCATAGTTGTTGCCGTTTTGGGCGGTACCGTTGTTTACGCTTGCCGGGAAACCAGCGCCTGAGTTTGGTACAAATGGGTCGGCATTTTGACAGTTGTTGCCTTGTGCAAAGGCAAGGGAGGTGTAAAAGAGCAGTAGTAAGGAAATGATTGGGGGATGAAAGTGTAAGTGTTGTTTCATTCGTAAGTATTTTTAAAAGTAGTAATCATTTTAACCTATGTTATAAATTAATGTATTTAAACTGTATTTGATAGTGTGATTAAGAACTGCTAGTAGGTAGATATGTGGGGTTGCTGTTTTATAGTGCTGTGGGGTGCCAGAGGCTGTGCCATCAGGGTAAGCCAATCATCACCCCCAAAAGACATTTTCCGCGTCAAGCGGGCGCGAGCTGTTGATGTGTTTTATTTTTTTATTAGATTGTTGTAATAAGTTGCTTTTTCGGTGTTTCCTAATTCTTCGTTGGCACGAGCCAATTTAAAGATAAGTGTTTGATTTTGAGGGGCAAGGGCGAAAATGGTTTCCCAAACGTTTACGGCTTGTTGTTGTTGCCCATTGGCATAATATGCGGTGGCTAAATAATCGTAAAATTGCAGGTTTTTGGGGTAATATTGTATGGCTTGTTGTAAGTTTTGGATAATTGCGGCTACATTATTATCTATTGTAAAGATTTGGTGAAGTTTTGTAAATGCTTCTTCGGATTGTTTGGCTTTGGGGTTGAGTTGTATGGTTTTTTGGTAAAACGAAATGGCTTTGGGTATGTCTTGTAATAGCTCGGCTGTTTGTGCTATATTATACGTTACCTCGTGTGCATTGGGGTTAATCTGTAGTGCTTTTTCAAAAATAGTTAAGGCATCGTTAGGGCGGTTTGAGTAGGTGCAAGTAGCCTAAATTATTCCAAACAATATAATATTTATCTTAAATAAGTAATGCTTGTTTGTAGTGTTTTTCGGCTAAGGGCAGGTCAGTGGCATTTTAGTGGCTACTAAAGCACCAAAGCATACAACTATTTTGCTTTAAACGATTGTTAAGTTGTGGCATATCGTAGCTAAATAGGGTTAAATCGTTGTACCGGTGCCATTACGTATAATGGTGCGTGCGCCAAACAACAAGTATACTAAACGCAATAGTAGCGATAGTTATTTTGCGGTAAGCTCGTATCTTTGGTAAATTTGCACAAAAACATAAGCCAATACAATACAAAACCCAACGAGCCAATGTATAAAAAACGCTCGGCAATAATGCCTGGTCCGGGTTTTACGATATTAGCAAACATGGCAATATTGGCTAAGTAATATAAAATGCCAAACGACAAAATGCGTTTTTTGCGATAAACAAAAGCGCCTATTAATAATCCGAAATGAACAAACAAACTACCAATAGCTACCCAATTGCGCCAATCTACAATGGGTATTTGGTTGTATCCGTAATAATATAGTAAATGTTGTGGAAATATTAATAGTTGTAGATATTTAGCCAAACAGTAAAATCCGGTAGCGGTGCGATGTAGTATGTTTTTATCGTAAAAAAGTGGGTTTTCGAAAAACAAAAATGTTCGTCCAGCAATGTTATCTTGACTGTCTATTAGGTTATTTAAACCATACATTGTTACAAACATCAACAACAAACTAAGTGTAATAGTAACTACTTGTTTTTTGTTTGCTTTACCAAACCAATAAAAGCTAAATGGTATAAGCAAAGTTAGCGGGATCATGGTTGGTTTTGACATACAGGCACACAAAAACAGGATAGCTGCTAATGGTACGTACATGGTTTGGTGCGGTTTATAAACTGCTTGTAGGTATGCCACGAAAGTAAGGCAAAAAAAAGGCAAGCAGTTCGTCGCGGGATTTGGCACTTGCAACTACTTCGGTATGTACGGGCAAAACAATAAATAGTAGGGTAGTTAGTAATGCTATGTATTGATTTTCATCGCCCCAAAAATACAATAGTAAATAATACAATAAAAAAGCCGTAAAAAGATATAGCAATAAGTTTTACGCATATGACTTACTGATGCTTTGCCCAAAAAGGTTGCTTCAAGCGGCAAAAAAAACTAGCACAATGGGGCGGTATCCATACGCTTGACCCACCTTGTCGCGAATAACATACTTTGAGGTAAAAATATCGGGGATAGCGCCAATGCCTTGTGCTGTTTTATCATTTACAACAAAATTATCATCTAATGTATATTTATTTATAACTGTATTGATGTATAATAGTGATACAATAATCATAAAAAATAAAAATACATACAAGGGACGTTTTAACATAAATCCCAGTGATTTAACAAATTTTTTCAGCATATTAATTCTTACATTTCTTTCATTGCCACATTAACTTATTCAGTAAAATAAATTCGGTATAACGGGTTTAAAGTAGCGAACAGTTTAGGTATTTTTTTTTAAACAATTTAATAGGTGCTAATAAAAACACATCCCCAAACGCGAAGCAAAATTAGTTAACTTAGCACAATAATCAACCATTAAACAAAAAAATAAACACTCAAAACGTTTATCAGGCAAAATTTAGTTTAGTATTGCTATAAAAAACCATCGGGAAGTACCTAATAGGTGCTTCCCGATGGTTTTTTTACACTAATTACATACAATAAACAATAACACTAATCAAATTATGCTTATCTCACAAGTGTTAGGTTGCCAGATAAATACTTGGTTGTGTTGCCTGTAAAATTGTATTTTATACTAAACACATATACACCTAATTCGCAATCAAAACCCTTATAAGTGCCATCCCAACCCAAAGTTATGTTACTTGCTTCGTATAACTTTGTTTCCCAACGGTCGTAAATCATCAGTTCAAAGGTTTCAGGTAATCCGCCCGTAGAAGTGGCACGGAATACATCATTCGTACCATCGTTGTTTGGCGAAAAAGCATTCGGTACAATAAGTTTAGGTTCGATAGGATTAACAACAACTGTTATTGTTGCTGGTTCGGCACATTCTTCGCCGGCTGTTTGTACCGTATAGGTGGTAGTTTGCGTGGGCGTAGCAATCGGATTTGCACAATTTGTACAACTTAACGTTGGGTCACTTGACCAAATATAAGAGGTCGCCCCACTGGCTACTAGTTGTGTGCTTTCACCCAAAGTTAACACCGCATCGCCACTAATAGCAATAACAATGCTTGGCACTATTGTCACCACAAAGGTATTAGTTGCTGTGCAATTACCTGTAACTTGATACGTAATGGTAAATGTGCCAGGTATTGTTGCATCAAACTCGCCTGTTAATGGGTTTATTACCAAGCCACCTGTTGCCGAGAAAGTGCCACCACTTGTACCCGTAATGGTTGGGGTAATGTTGGTTGTGCCTTGACAATAGGTATCATTGTCATACACAAAGCCTGCATCGCCCAAGTTAGTTTCGGTTAAAATGGTTGTTATTGCTGTACTTACACAATTTGGATTGTCATTGCTCACTGCCACTGCCGTATAATTTCCAGCAACAATCGGAACAAAGGTATTGCCTGTTCCTACTTCCGTACCATCTGCATCATACCAATAAATAGTTGCATTGGGGTCGTTGTTTGTTACCTCAAAAGCCGTTGTATTGGCGGTTCCTTCGCATGTTGTAAGGGCGGTTGTTATACCTGTTGGTGCTGCCACATTACAACTTACACAAATTTCAAACACCACATCTACTTGTGTTGCTGTGCCTACACAACCATTTGCCGCTTCGGCAACCCAATACGATACAGTACCTGCTTGAACCCCAGTTGGTGGTGTATAGTTAGTTCCCGTTCCTAAAACCAAAGTTAAATCTGTGTTTCCATACCACGTAATAGTACCGCCTTGGCTTGGTGTGGCAGTTAATACATCAACCGCTTCGCCCACGCAATACGGATTGTTCAAACCACTCACCAAAGGAGCCGTTGGAAGTTCAATCACCGCTACGGTTACTTGGTCAGTTGCGGTACAACCGCTTGCATTAGTGACCGTTAGTGTATAAATTTGGGTGGATGCCAAATCGCTCACAGTAGTAATCGCCGATGTTGGATTGATGCCGCCAATGTTAGGCGACCAAGCATAAATGTTACCCGCTATTGCTGGTGTTCCGATGCTAACCGATGTATTAATACAATCAATAGTTGCCTCTGCGCCAGCATCGGCAGTGGGCAAACCTTCCACATTTATACTCGCTGTTGTCGTGAAACTACTACACAAAACACCTGCCCCGTCCGGGTCGTTGGTGACGATTGTGATAGTAATGGTATTACCAAAATCGGTAGCACTTGGCGTGTAAATTACATCGCCCGAGGCACTAATGTTGGTGACAGATAAACTACCACTACCGTCGCTGCTGATTGTCGCAGATGTTGCTCCGCCACTTAATGTAATCGCAAATGTTTGTGGATTGGTGCGCAAACAGACCCACTAGCAGGTGTTATACTTGCCAATGCAGGATTATTACAACCGCAATTACTCACCGTTACACCCACACTCTCCGTATCTGTACAACCATTGGCAGCTGTTACCGTTACCGTATAAGTAGTGGCTCCTGCCGTAGTAGTTGATGGGGTAATGCTCGCACCTGCTGTGCCATTATCCCACAAATAAGTACCGCCGCCCGAGGCAGTTAAGGTACTTGCCGCATCGCCCACACAATAGGTATTGGTGCCGGTTATGGTGGCGGTTGGTGATGCACCCACAACTACACTTGCTGTTGTCGTAAAACTACTACACAAAACACCTATTCCGTCGGGGTCGTTGGTGACGATTGTGATAGTAATGGTATTGCCAAAATCGGTAGCACTTGGCGTGTAAATTACATCGCCCGAGGCACTAATGTTGGTGACAGATAAACTACCCGAACCATCGCTGCTGATTGTCGCAGATGTTGCTCCGCCACTTAATGTAATCGTAAATGTTTGTGGAGTGGTGCCGCAAACAGACCCACTAGCAGGTGTTATACTTGCCAATGCAGGATTATTACAACCGCAATTACTCACCGTTACACCCACACTCTCTGTATCCGTACAACCGCCTGCATTAGTGACCGTAACTGTATAAGTCGTGCTTCCAGCAGTGGTTGTTGATGGGGTGATGCTTGCACCTGCTGTGCCATTATCCCACAAATAGGTGCCGCCACCGCTTGCCGTTAAGCTACTCGCCGCATCGCCTACACAATAGGTAGTGGTGCCGGTTATCGTGGCGGTTGGTGATGTATTGATTGTTACACTTGCCGTCGTGGTGAAACTGTTACACAAAATACCTGCTCCGTCGGGGTCGTTGGTGGTGATGGTGATGGTAATCGTATTACCAAAATCGGTAGCACTTGGCGTGTAAATTACATCGCCCGAGGCACTAATGTTGGTGACAGATAAACTACCACTACCGTCGCTGCTGATTGTCGCAGATGTTGCTCCGCCACTTAATGTAATCGCAAATGTTTGTGGATTGGTGCCGCAAACAGACCCACTAACAGGTGTTATACTTGCCGATGCGGGATTGTTGCAACCGCAATTGCTCACCGTTACACCCACACTTTCCGTATCGGTACAACCGCTTGCGTTGGTGACGGTTACGGTGTAGGTAGTGTTTCCAGCGGTATTAGTGGTTGGGGTGATGCTTGCACTTGCTGTGCCGTTATCCCACAAATAAGTACTTCCACCCGAGGCGGTTAAGCTACTCGCCGCATCGCCTACACAATAGGTAGTGGTGCCACTGATGCTCGCTGTGGGTGAGGCGTTGACCGTTACGCTCACACTCTCCGTATCCGTACAACCGCCTGCATTAGTGACCGTAACTGTGTAAGTAGTGCCTCCTGCCGTAGTAGTTGATGGGGTGATGCTTGCACCTGCTGTGCCATTATCCCACAAATAGGTGCCGCCACCACTTGCCGTTAAGGTACTTGCCGCATCGCCCACACAATAGGTATTGGTGCCGGTGATGGTGGCGGTTGGCGAATTATTCACTGTTACGCTTACGCTTTCGGTATCTGTACAACCGCTTGCGTTGGTTACAGTTACTGTGTAGGTGGTGTTTCCGGCGGTGTTGGTGGTTGGGGTGATGCTTGCACTTGCTGTGCCGTTATCCCACAAATAAACACTTCCGCCCGAGGCAGTTAATGAGCTTGCCGCATCGCCCAAACAATAGGTATTGGTGCCAGTTATGGTGGTGGTGGGCGAGGCACTCACCGTTACGCTTATACTTTCGGTATCGGTACAACCGCTTGCGTTGGTTACGGTTACGGTGTAGGTGGTGTTTCCGGCGGTGTTGGTGGTTGGGGTGATGCTTGCACTTGCTGTGCCATTATCCCACAAATAGGTACTTCCGCCAGTTGCCGTTAAGGTACTCGCCGCATCGCCTAAACAATGGTGTGGTGCCAGATGGTGGCGGTTGGCGAGTTATTCATTGTTATACTTACACTTTCGATATCCGTACAACCGCTTGCGTTGGTTACGGTTACGGTGTAAGTGGTGTTTCCTGCGGTGTTGGTGGTTGGGGTGATGCTTGCACTTGCTGTGCCATTATCCCACAAATAGGTACTTCCGCCAGTTGCCGTTAAGGTACTCGCCGCATCGCCTACACAATAGGTAGTGGTGCCGGTGATGGTGGCGGTTGGCGAGTTATTCACCGTTACACCCACACTTTCCGTATCGGTACAACCGCTTGCATTAGTGACCGTTACCGTATAAGTAGTGTTTCCTGCCGTAGTGGTTGATGCAGTGATGCTCGCACCTGCTGTGCCATTATCCCACAAATAGGTGCCGCCACCACTTGCTGTTAAGCTACTCGCCGCATCGCCTACACAATAGGTAGTGGTGCCACTGATGCTCGCTGTGGGTGAGGCGTTGACCGTTACGCTCGCTGTTGTGAAACTACTACACAAAACCCCTGTTCCGTTGGTGAAGGGATGGTGTTTCCGGCGGTCGCTGGTGTGAAATTACATCGCCGGCACTAATGTTGGTGACAGATAAACTACCACTACCGTCGCTGCTGATTGTCGCAGATGTTGCTCCGCCGCTTAATGTAATAAATGTTTGTGGATTGGTCCCAAACAGACCCACTAGCAGGCGTTATACTTGGCGGTGGGATTATTCAACCCACAATTATGTATGTTACGCTCACACTTTCCGTATCCGTACAACCGCTTGCGTTGGTGACGGTTACTGTATAAGTCGTGCTTCCAGCAGTGGTTGTTGATGGGGTGATGCTTGCACCTGCTGTGCCATTATCCCACAAATAGGTGCCGCCACCGCTTGCTGTTAAGCTACTCGCCGCATCGCCTACACAATAGGTAGTGGTGCCACTGATGCTCGCGGTCGGAGTGGCGTTGACCGTTACGCTCGCTGTTGTCGTAAAACTACTACACAAAACACCTGTTCCGTCGGGGTCGTTGGTGACGATTGTGATAGTAATGGTATTGCCAAAATCGGTAGCACTTGGCGTGTAAATTACATCGCCCGAGGCACTAATGTTGGTGACAGATAAACTACCACTACCGTCGCTGCTGATTGTCGCAGATGTTGCTCCGCCACTTAATGTAATCGTAAATGTTTGTGGATTGGTGCCGCAAACAGACCCACTAGCAGGTGTTATACTTGCCGATGCGGGATTGTTGCAACCGCAATTGCTCACCGTTACACCCACACTCTCTGTATCCGTACAACCGCTTGCATTGGTGACGGTTACTGTATAAGTCGTGCTTCCTGCAGTGGTTGTTGATGGGGTGATGCTTGCACCTGCTGTGCCATTATCCCACAAATAGGTGCCGCCACCGCTTGCTGTTAAGCTACTCGCCGCATCGCCTACACAATAGGTAGTGGTGCCACTGATGCTCGCGGCGGGTGATGTATTGATTGTTACGCTCGCTGTTGTGGTGAAACTGTTGCACAAAACACCTGCTCCGTCGGGGTCGTTGGTGGTGATGGTGATGGTAATCGTATTACCAAAATCGGTAGCACTTGGTGTGTAAATTACATCGCCCGAGGCACTAATGTTGGTGACAGATAAACTACCACCACCGTCGCTGCTGATTGTCGCAGATGTTGCTCCGCCGCTTAATGTAATACTCAACGTTTGTGGATTGGTGCCACATACAGACCCACTAACAGGCGTTATACTTGCCGATGCGGGATTGTTGCAACCACAATTATTAATCGTTACGCTCACCGTTTCGATATCCGTACAACCGCTTGCGTTGGTTACGGTTACGGTATAAGTCGTGCTTCCTGCGGTGTTGGTGGTTGGGGTGATGCTTGCACTTGCGGTGCCGTTATCCCACAAATAAGTACCGCCACCGCTTGCTGTTAAGGTACTCGCAGCATCGCCTACACAATAGGTAGTGGTGCCGGCGATGGTGGCGGTTGGCCAGTTATTCACTGTTACGCTTATACTTTCTGTATCGGTACAACCGCTTGCGTTGGTTACGGTTACGGTGTAGGTGGTGTTTCCGGCGGTGTTGGTGGTTGGGGTGATGCTTGCACTTGCTGTGCCATTATCCCA